>DATGGK010000123.1:0-26202 GCA_035308565.1 Planctomycetota bacterium
GCCCGCTTCGCGCCGCGAATTCCTGTGGTCCATCGGCGGCGGCCTGGGCGGGCTGGCGCTGACGCAACTGCTCGGCCGCAACGCGCTGCTGGCGGATGGCGCACCGAAGCCGCGGCCCGAATTCAACGGCGGGCTGCATCATCCCGCAAAGGTCAAGCGCGTGATCCAGCTTTTCATGAACGGCGGCGCCAGCCAGATGGACACGTTCGATTACAAGCCTGAACTGATCAAGCGGCACGGGCAGAAATTCGATCCCGGCGCGCATTTCGAAGCCGCCACCAGCGCGCCCGGCAACGTGCTCAAATCGCCTTTTGAATTCAAGCAATACGGCCAGAGCGGGCGCTGGATCAGCAGCGTCTTTCCGCGCATCGCCGAACACGTGGACGAGCTCTGCTTTCTCATGGCGATGGCCTCGAAAACAAACGTGCATGGCCCCGGCAGCTACATGATGAACACCGGTTTTGTCGCGCCGGGATTTCCGTGCATGGGCGCGTGGCTTTCTTATGGCTTGGGCAGCTTGAACGACAATTTGCCCACTTTCGTCGTGCTGCCCGATCCGAAAGGATTGCCGTACAACAGCAAGGGCAATTTCTCGTCGGGCTTTCTGCCGGTCGCGCACCAAGGCACCATCGTCAATCCCGGCGCGCCGGAGCCGATCCCCGATCTCTTCCCCGCGGATCATCCCGCGTATCTGACGAAAGAAAGCGAGCGCGACGGACTGGCGTTTTTGCAGCAGCTCAACCGCGAACACCGCGAGGCGCGCGAAGGCGATTCGCGGCTGGATGCGCGCATCGCCTCCTACGAACTTGCCGCAAAAATGCAACTGAGCGCGCCCGATGCGCTCGATATTTCCAGCGAAAGCGACGCCACGCGCAAACTCTACGGGCTTGCCGACAAAACCACGGAAGATTTCGGGCGTCGTTGTCTGATCGGGCGGCGTTTGCTGGAGCGCGGCGTGCGCTTTGTTCAAATTTGGAGCGGCGCCGGCGGGCCGAAAAACAATTGGGACAACCATGCAGATATTCCCAAAGAACTGCCGCCCATGGCCAACGCCACCGACGGCCCCGCCGCGGCCCTGCTTCACGATTTGAAAGCGCGTGGCCTGCTCGACGACACGCTGCTGGTCTGGAGCACTGAATTCGGCCGCATGCCCTTCGCTCAAGACAGCAATGGCCGCGACCACAATGGCGGCACATTTGTGACCTGGCTGGCCGGCGCGGGCATCAAGGCCGGTACGGCCCACGGCAAAAGCGACGAATGGTCATGGAAAGGCGCGGAGAATCAGACGTGGTGCTACGATCTGCACGCCACGATCCTGCATCTCATGGGCATCGACCATCAGAAGCTCACGTTCCGCCACAACGGCATCGACCGCCGGCTCACGGATGTACATGGGCATGTGATCAAAGAAATACTGGTGTAAGCGACTGTCGGAACGAGTTCACGCAATGACGTCACGCGCTGGTCTCGCCAAGGATTTTGGCCCACGCGCGCACAGAACGCGCGCAATAGGCCAACGGGGGGCACACTTTTTGTGCAACTTTCCGGGAGGCGCCGAACCCACACAACGCGCATCGACATCAGGCTCCGACCTTCACGTCTTGAGGCCGGGCGCGCACCAGCTTGGGAAGTGGCAACGGATGATACTCCTCGTTGGCCCATTGCTTCAGTTCATGCGCCGCTTGGACCCTGGCCATGCGGCTTTTGGAATGCGCGGCAACCCATGTCAGCGAATCGAACAAATCTTCTTTGCTGGCTTGCAGCCGCTCGCCCAGTGGTAATTTCGTTTCCGGTGCCTTCACCGCGCCCGCTTTTTCCAAGGTTGCCTGTTTTATCTTTTCAAGAAACGCATAATCCGCAGCGGTCAATTTCTCGCCGCGTTGCTGGCGCTCGAGAAGTTTCTCCAGGATCAGGCGTTCGATCCTTTCGGCGAGACGGCGCAACTCGGTGGGCCGGCCACGCTTCGATTTCTTCTGGCCCGATTCCGCATCCAACGACATCCGCGCGGTATCGGACTTGAGCCGCTCGAGCAATTGCATATCTGCGCGGCTCAATTCCTTACCTGCCTTCGCGCGCTCCATCAACTTTCGCAATTGATGATGCTCGAGCATCTCAATCGCCTTTGAAACATTTTCTTTATTGTTCATCGTCCTCACCGCGTCCGTATCCGCCAGTGTGCGTTAGCCGCCAATTTGCCGCCAATTTGCTTGAGCAGGCCGAGATCTGCGCGGCTGAGCTCGCCGCCGGCTTTCACACGCTCGACCAAGGTCTTGAGCTGCGTCAGCTCGAGCGTGTAGATCGTCTTTTCGATTTTCTGGTTGTCGTCGTTCATCGTCTTTACCGCGTCCGTCCGTCGATCAATGTCTTTCTATCAATAGCCGCGGAAGTCTGGCAGCGCCGTGTTTTTGTGCCTTAAGTCTTCCCGATTGACGCGCACGAATGTTAACGGTTCTGGTATCGGCTCCGTTTCCGCAGCCCATTCCTTCACGGTTTGCGCCGCCGAAACCCGCGCCATATGGCTCTTGGAATGTTCCATCACGCAGCACAACAACTCAAACGCGGCTTCTTTGGATGCTTGCAGCCGGTCTGCCAGGGGCAACTTCGCTGGCAATGTCTTTTCTTTCGAGGCGGCTTTGTCCATGCTCGCATGTTTCATTCGTTCAAGAAACGTTTAGTCCGCGCCGGTGAGTTTCTCGCCACGCCTTTGCGGATGTTTTTGCAAGCGCTTTGCCGCCAATGATTCAACCCCTCCCGGCGATAGGCCGCGTTCTGATCCCGAACCCATGCGGCGTAAGAGTTGCCAGTTTCCGCTTCGCCGGCCGACCGGAGAAAACATTTTGTCGGACATTTGAGATACAGTAAGCTTCAAAAAGGGATGAGTTAATTTTCATTTCAGGTATGTACCTCGACTTCGCTTTTGACATCAAGAGATTCACCACCGGAATACGAACGCGGAAATTGAGCTTCTGCAGAATTCTGGATAAGCTATTCCACGGCACATTCGCATCGCGAGTTCTGGCGAGTTGAAGAGCTGGAATCCACCAGCGAATGTCATCAACCGCTTTTCGACATGCTCAAGGACATTTCAATCACTGGCGCCAAGACGGCGAAGATATATTACGGCTGCAATGGATGGGGTCACGCATCACAATGTCGATCTCTGGCGTGGCACTGCCCCACGGATGCGGCCCGGTTCGGAATGTTGCCGATCGGAGGCTGAAGTGGAACTCGTCTGAGAAACCCAGTTGGCTGGCTACTTCCTTGATTCTGAGATCGCTGTTGAGGAGCAATTGCATCTCTTCCTGGACCAAACGTCGTTTCGGATACGCTTCGGGGCTTCATACCTTCCGGGCAGAAGCCATCGAGACGGCCTGATTCGCCGCGATGAAGTTGCACGCAGAGGCGCAGCTTCGAGGTCACCCGGCATCGACGCCTCCGCGGCTACTTCCTCGCCGAATCCGCGGCCCAGATTTCCTTGATCGTTTCTTCGGTATTTGAGCCCTCGGGGCAGGCGTCACTACGGGTATTGGCCCAATACCAGCGCGGCCCGCCGCTGTTTCGCGCGGGGGAAATCACGCGGCTGCCGGGAATCTCCAAATGGCCGTTGGGGTCGTTCTCCGCGATCCATTTCCACGCGTAATGCAGCCACTGGTTTCGCTCGGTCTCGGGCTGAATTGAAAACCAGGTGATCTCGTCATAACCCCAGCAGAAGATCGTGCCGGCGCTGGATTGTCCCTGGTTGCGGCCGCCGAAGTTATCGAATTCAACCAGATAGGGCAGATGTTCGCAGGACCAGCCGCTGGGAGTGATGCCGCCCTTGCTGCGGTTGAAGAGCGCATCGGTATAGCCCGCCTGTAGCTTGCCTTTCAGTGGCTGATCGCCCTGGGCGATGCGCAGGGGGAACGCGTGCGCATCGAACAGCAGCTTTCCATCCTCGACGTAACCGCCGGTCGGTGTATGGGCGTCGCAGATCACGAAATGCCTGCGGGCGTGCTCGCGGGCATAGGCCCGCACCCGGCCAAGCATGTCCAACCAGGCGGCGTGTTTGCGATCGTTCTGGTCCATGAGGCCGATCTGGCCGAAGTGGATGGCTTCGATCCCCGCGTCGATGTACTGAGTGCAGAGAAAATAGAACCACATGCGGGTTTCCAGTTGGTTCATGTCGGGAATCGCGCCATTGCCCATGCGGTGGGTCCCGGCGGGGTAGCGGATGCCGTCGAGGCGGAAGTTGCGCTTCGTCAGCGGCTCGCTGAACTCCTTGAGCACGTACTCCGGAATCGCGACCGTCTCCACGCCGCTGGTCACGATCTCGAACGCGGCGCCCTGGAGGACGATATCCGGATCAGCCTTGTGCAGCTCCGCCGCGAAGGCTTTGGCGTTGCGAAGCAAGCTATCGAGCTCGCGCTCGCGTCCCCAGCACATCAGAGCCCGGCCAATAAACTTGGCGCCGGTGTTCTGAATGAAGCGGATGTTATCGCGCGGATCGACCCCGCGCCGGTTGCGCGGCTGGCTCAGGTCGTCGTGGAGGAGCTCGGTGAATGAAACCGAGCGGGACAAATAATTTTCCAGTACCTCGCGCGAGATGTTGCCGTCGAACCGGTAATCGCGCGCCGGGACGCGAGCGGCCTCGTCGATGGGATTCTTATCTTCGCAGCGGGCGACGAACGCGGGCGCGATGACGGTTGCGAGGACAAGAACGCAAGCACGTTCGGTGGGTAGGAGAATCTTCATGGAACCTTTCCGCCGCAAAATTTCGTATGCGTCCACGAACCTCAGTAACTATTTCGGCGGCTTCGCACGTGCGAGCTTGTCGTTCGCGGTCACTCCGTCGAGTTCGAGGAACGCCAAATCGCGTTTCGCGGTTTCCTGTGCCTGTTGGATAGCCTTCTCATAATGGAGCACCATACGGTACGAATCACCGATCTTCTTCTGCTGTTCAGGCGAGATGACCGGGATTTTTTGTTTGCTAAGTCTCGACCAGTCGACACGATGTCGGCCCTGACCGGACGAGCCCGACAGAAACTCTGCAACCACTGCGGCAGAACGCAGGACGCTCCACAGATACATCGGGTCTGCTTTGGCCCCCTTTTTTAAGCGAATAATGGTGAACTCCGAGGATATCAGCAGTCCTTCCATGTCCTTGGGGATTACGCAGATCGCGCGGTTCACCGCGTTAATGTTGCTCACGACGATATCGTTCGCCTGGGCGGCCATGAGGTTCTTGTACGTAACTTCCTTGCCGAGTCGCTTCTCCCCCTCCTCGGCGCGGCCTTCGTAGCTGATGCGAAGAAAAGAGTAGGGCTTCTCCTTCTCCAACTTCACCTTCGTCTCGTCTGTAGGGTCAATGGGTTCGACGAGTGTTTCGAGCGTAACGCTGGAGACGCCCGCTTTCTTCCAACCTGGTTCAAGTTCCGTGATCGTCCAAGGCCGGAGGTGCTTTGCATCCAACCGGTCATAAAGCTTCTCGGCCGCAACGAGCCACGGACCCATTTCGCCGCGCCTGTAGGCCGAGAACGACTCCACGATGTCCTGCATCTCGGCGTGAGCCTGCGCCTTCGCGAGCTCAGCCACGCTCTGCGGAGTTTTAGCGACCACGTCGTCCAAGCCGATGTAGCGGGTCTCGTAGACGAACGCGGCCGGCTGCTGGTCGTCGTCCTCCTTCTTTCGTTCCAGGTACAGCACCGAGGTCTTCACCCGTGCCCCGGCTCGCTGAAATGCGTCACCATGGAGTGAGATGACGCCCCGGATGATAAACTTCTCGCGGATGAAGTCGCGCACGAAGGAATTGTTTTTGCCGCTCAGCACGCTGTCGTCGATCACGGTGAGCAGGCGTCCGCCGGGATTGAGCAGGTCCCAATACCTTTCTAGGAACATGATTGACGACCGCAGGCTCATCCGTACCTTCCCGCCGTAAGTGCGGAGCTTGTAGTCCTCGACGACTTCTTTCTCCTCATGAACCGTCATCGAATAGTCCATCGAGAACGGCGGGTTAGTTACGATCACATCGAACTTCAGTCCGGCAACCAATACGTCCTTCAGCTCCTCAACGTTCTGGCGAAGTTCCAACGGGTCGGACGGCGAGGGCTGCGGAGGGTCGCGCAAAGCGTCGGCGATGTAGACGCGACTGCCACCGTCGCCGTGCAGGTACATATTAATGCGGGCGATGCGGGCAAGCGGCGGATCCTTCCCCGCGTCGATGCCAAAGATTGCTTGGTTTGCCACCTCGTCCAGTCGCTTTTCTCGTTCTTTAGGTGTGAGCGACTTGTTTCCATAGAGCATAGCTCGCATGTCGGTAAGTACTTCGATCAGGAAACCGCCCGTTCCGCAGCAGCCATCCAGCACGCGTTCAACGCGATTGCGAGTGGCTTCCGGGGCGGCCAGTTTCGTGATCATTTTCACGATGCTCCGGGGCGTGAAATATTGTCCCAGGTCTTCGCCGCGCATTGTGGCCGCGAGGAATGCCTCGAACATCCGCCCGTTCAAATCCTCATCAATGCCGAATAGGTAGTGGTTCTCCAATATTTCTACCACCCGCTTCACCGTGCCAGGACTTAAGCCCATCCGCTCGTTAGTCTCGAAGATGCGTTTCCGCTTTTTCTTCGCGATCTCTTCTTCGAGTTGGTCGACCAGTTGCCGGAAAAGGATGCTGTCTATTGGATTCGGATCATTCGCTGCTTGCAAAGCGATCCAGTGGGCGGAGAAGCGAACGGCTTCGGCGGGCAGCGGGTCGCCTTTGGTGATCGCGGCCATCAGTTTCGCGTCGTCCCGAATGCGACGGTCTTCCCAGAGCTTCACGAACATAAGCTTGGCAAAACCCAGGAAAGCGGCCTGAGGGCTCATCTTCTCGGCTTTCCAGATCAGTCGGTGGCATTTCAGGAACGCCCGTTTCACCACGTCGAGGCTGGGGCGGACCATCGTGTGTGGCCGGGCGGGAGCCACCGTGTCTTTCTGAGCGCGGATATTCTCGGCACTGAAGAGCTCAATGAGCGTCTTGTATTTCGTGTTGCCGTCTACAAAGTCGTCGAACCTGAGGGAAAGGATCGCTTCCTCTTGATCCCACTGGAAAACGCGAGTAAGGAGACCGTTCGTGAGCATGTAGTGCTTGAGCGGGCGCCGTTCATCTTTCCGATTGATGAGCAGCGCGTATCCGGCACACTGGTACGTGAAATCTTCGATGTTTTCGTTGGTTCCCTTTGCGTCGATCAGCCAGCGGGGAACCCTTTTCGTCTGGATGATGTAGTCAGGCTTGTACGGCTCTTTCTTTCTTCCGCGACTGATCTTTAGTTCCTGAATGGAATTCTTCGGCAGAATTTCATTGTCCTCGTAACCTAGGTCTTCGAGCATCCGCATCACAAAGAATGACTCGACACTGGCCTCGTTGGTGAGGTCGGTGGCCTTACAGTACTTGTTTGAATTCTTTGTCATCGTTTCAATTAATGTCAGCGCCTACGGAATCCGCAACGCCGCATCTCGTCCAGGAGGAATAATATTGAAAATTCGGTGACAGAAAACCCAGAACAGAGCACTCTCATTTCAAGAACACTCAGTCACGTCCCGGCATCATACGCCATTGCTCTTCACGGCACAATACTCGTTGCCGGATCGCACCACTCGCCACTTCCATTCGGCCCGATGCCTCGGACTCGGACCCAGATTCTCGCTCCGGATGTGAAGCCGGTCAGGGCGGTTTTGGATTTGGTCACGGTGTCTTGTTGCGTCCAGGTTCCGGCGTTGGGGTCGTTGTTGAGCGGGTTGCCATTCCAGACACCGCCGTCATTCCATGTGCCTTGGCCACATTTGCGCATTGCTGGCGTGTTATCTCGATCATTTACGCCAGATTTACGGCAATGGCGTCAAAAATTCAACGAAAAACATTTTGGCGGGGTGCCACTTACGATGGGCGCGCCTTTGCGCATTGCATCCGATGCAGGCGGGACGGATGCGGGACTGACGGTATGCTGGATTTCGTTTTGAGTAGATGCACGGTGTAAGTATCGTCATGAAAATTCTTTTACTCATTCTCCTGCAACTCACCCTCGCCCTTCCCGTCCTCGGCCAGGACTATTACGTCGCCCCCACCGGCGGCGATGGCAATCCCGGGTCGTTGGAAAAGCCTTTTGGCACTCTTCAGCGGGCTCAACAGGCGGTTCGGCAGCAGCCGGGGACGGTGTGGCTGCGCGGCGGGACTTACTACTTATCTGAGAAGCTGGTCTTCAGCGCTGCGGATTCAGGTTCGCAGGCCGCGCCGGTGGTTTACCAGGCTTACGGGCAGGAGCAGCCGGTGATCAGCGGCGGCGTGCGGCTTGAAAAACTGGACTGGCAGCCTTATCGCGACGGAATCGTTCAGGCGAAAGTGCCGGACGATCTGCTCACCGAGGAAATCTTCGTCAATGGCGAGCGGCAGATTCTGGCGCGCTATCCGAATGTCGATCCCAAGGCGCAGTATTTCGACGGCTTCGCGGCGGACGCCATCTCGCCGGAACGCGTCGCCCGTTGGGCTGATCCCGCGGGAGGTTATTTTCATGCGATGCATCCAGCGCTCTGGGGTGACTTCACTTGGCGGATCACGGGCAAGGACACGCAGGGCGGAGTGACGAAGGAGGGTGGCTGGCAGAACAACCGCGGCGGCGCGGTGCATCCGAAGATTCGCTTTGTGGAGAACATTTTTGAGGAACTCGACGCGCCCGACGAGTGGTTCCTGAACGCCAAAACGCACACGCTCTACTTTTTTCCGCCGCCCGGGCTCGACCTGACCAAAGCGACCGTCGAAGCCACGCGGCTCCGCAGCTTGATCGAGTTTCGCGGCAGCCTTGAAAAGCCGGTGCGCTCCGTCATTCTTCGAGGCATTACTTTTCGTCACGCGGCGCGCACGGTGATGGACACCAAGGAACCGCTCCTGCGTACGGACTGGGCCATCTACCGTGGCGGCGCGGTGTTCTTTGAGGGCACTGAAGACTGCGCGTTGGAGGATTGTTTTCTGGATCAGGTGGGCGGCAACGCCGTTTTCGTGAACCACTACAACCGCCGCGTCACGATCCGCGGCTGCCACATTGCCAAAGCCGGCGCGAGTGGCATCTGCTTCGTCGGAGACCCGCAGGCCGCGCGCAACCCTCTGTTCAACTACAGCCAGGTGAACAAGCTCGAAGACCTCGACCGCACACCGGGTCCGCGCACGCAGAACTTCCCGGCGGGTTGCGTCGTCGACGATTGTCTGATTTACCTGACCGGGCGCGTGGAAAAGCAGACTGCCGGCGTGGCGATTGACTTGTCCCAAAGCATCACCGTTCGGCATTGTTCGATTTACGACATGCCTCGCGCGGGGATCAACATAGGCGACGGCTGTTGGGGCGGGCATGTCATCGAGTTCTGCGATGTGTTCGACACGGTGAAGGAGACCGGCGACCACGGCTCGTTCAATTCCTGGGGGCGCGACCGGTATTGGCGGCCCAAAGCGGCCGAGGTCAATGCGTGGGTGAAGGAGGTCCCCGAGCTCCCGCGCCTGGATGCGGTCACGCCGACGATCCTACGCAACAACCGCTGGCGCTGCGACCACGGCTGGGACATCGACCTCGATGACGGTTCCTCAAATTACATCATTACCAACAATCTCTGTCTGCACGGCGGGATCAAGAACCGCGAAGGGTATGGCCGCACGGTGGAGAACAACATCACGGTCGGTTCCAGCTTTCATGCGCACGCCTGGTTTGCCGCGAGCGGAGATAGCTTCCGCCGCAACATCGTCTGGCGCGACTACCAGCCCGCGATCATGCCCGCCCCGCCTTGGGGCCAGGAATTCGACTACAACCTCATGCATAAAGAAGGAGCCCCAAACGCTCCCGCAACCCGCTTGCAAAAACAAAGCGGTCGCGACGAACATTCGCTCGTGGCCGACGCGCAGTTCATCGATCCGGCGCAGGGAGACTACCGGGTGAAGGAGGGCTCTCCCGCCCTGATGCTGGGCTTCGTCAACTTTCCGATGGACCGCTTCGGCGTGCAAAAGCCGGCGTTGAAAGCGCTGGCGCGTAGGCCGGTTCTGCCTGGAGGACATTGAGGATTGGGAACACGCAAGAAGTTTGTTGCGATAGTATTGTGGATGCCCTCGAATCTTCAGCCTTTCTGATTTGTAGTGGACGCAATCGTCACACTTGACAAAAGTGTCAAGTTGGCGTAGATTCACTTTCGAGGGGAGAGACTGCATGGCGTCGATTCCTGCATTCACGACGGATGGAGTGCTTCCGCCCGGCGATTATGAAGTCACGCTCTCGGAACTCCGTCGTTCCATACTCGTGGCTGGCCCAGGCAAAGGATATCCGAATTGGGATGCGGCTTGGCGGGCGGTCCTCGTCGATAACCTCGAAATCATGGTCAAGCAACTTTGGAAAGCTGGCGTGACCGAGATTTTTGTCGATGGCTCGTTCGTCGAGGACAAGGACCACCCGAACGATATTGACGGCTACTTCGTTTGCGACCTGATGGAGTTGGCCACTGGACGACTGGAGCGAAACCTGAATCTGTTGGATCCGCATAAAGTCTGGACATGGAATCCGCAGACACGGCGGCCATACCGAGGCTATCCGAAGAAACAGCTTCCCATGTGGCATCGATACCGAGTGGAACTCTATCCGCACTACGGACAAGGCTCCGGTATTAAGGACAATTTCGGAAATGAATTGGAGTTCCCCGCCGCCTTCCGCTGTTCCAGGCGCAACGGCAAGCAACGGGGCATCGTTAAGATAAAGGAGTCGAAGTCATGATTCGCAACGAAGCGGAATACAAAGAAGCCGTGAAGCGGCTTGAGGCCGAAAAAACGCGCCTGTCCGAGCATAAGAGACGGTTGCGGAAGACGGGCCTTACGTCCGAGCAATGCCAGCGTGTCCTTGACCCATTGAAGTCCTTTCATCTTCAACTTGCCGAGGAAGTGGAAAGCTACGAGCGGCTGAAGCGGGGCGATATTGCCGAGTTGAAAAATCTTCACGGCCTTGGGCAGGCCTTGGTGGCGGTGCGAATTGCGCGTGGTTTGACGCAGCGGGAGTTGGCAAAAAGGCTTGGCGTCGATGAATCGCAGGTCTCTCGCGACGAACGCAACGATTATCACGGCGTCACCGTGGAGCGAGCCAGCCGTATCCTGGATGCCATGGACGCCGTAGCTCTGACCAAAGTCTGCGTCGAAACCGCCGCTGACCCAAAGTCAAGACGCTCCCGTGCGATCGCGGAAGCGGCACAGGTTTGAGGGCTTGTTTCTTGAGAATTGTGTTCACAGTTTCAGGCACCGTAGCCGCCGCACAGGTGTATTCCATCGGAGCCTACGACCCCGCCGCGCGCACAACCACCGGCGGATACATTGCGGCGAAGAGCGGGATTTTGGCGTAGTGCATGGGGATTGGGAATTTTACGACTTAAGCGAGGGCGCTGTCATGGACGAATATTATGTCTACGTTTTGATTGATCCTCGTAACAATGAGGAGTTTTATTACGGCAAAGGGAAAGGATCGCGCAAAGACATGCACAAATGGGATGAATCCGACTCAGAAAAGGCTCAGCGTATTGCAGCAATACATAAGGCTAAACTTGAGCCCATTGTCCGTGTTATCGCCTGCGAACTGTCAGAGGAATATGCGCTTCTCGTAGAGAAGACACTTCTGTGGAAACTCGGACGAAATCTTACCAATCAAGCGACGGGGAGTTACGCAAGGCACTTTCGACCACACTACACGCTTCACACTGAACTCCCACGCTTCGATTTTCAGTGTGGTCTCTACTACTACAACGTCGGTGAGGGGCCGACGCGCAATTGGGATGACTACGTCAAATATGGATTTATCTCTGCTGGGCAGCAAGTGCGATTTCGCGATGCCATGCTTGGATTCAAAGAAGGTGATATCATTGCCGCATACTTCAAGCGCAAGGGATTCGTTGGTATCGGGAAAATAATTGCTCGAGCAAAACCCATTCGCGACGTCATTCTGAATGGCAAACCGTTACTCGATCATAAACTTCGTGCCACCGGAATGAAGAGCAATAAAGATTCAGACGAAAAGTGTGAATATGTGGCAACGGTTAAGTGGCTTAGGAAAGTGGATCGTGCGAAGGCACACTTTAAGAAAAGGGCTGGTATTTACACAACTACTCATGTCCGTGCTTCCCTTAATGGACAGCCAGAGACGAAGGCATTTCTCAATGATAAGTTTGAAATTGATATCGATGAATATTTAATCTGAAGATTCGTGACGTGATCAACCAGGTGAAATCACGAAAAATGCGAGTTCTCAAATGACTAGGCCGACAAATTTCTTTTTTGTGGTGGCGGTCACCTTCTCGGTATGTAGTTTCATCGGCACCCTCCACGCGGCCGAACCTGCCTTCGACGGCGGAAAGAGTACTTGGCATGACGGGTTTGTCCGCTACGACTTCGTTATGGATGACGAGACTCTGGCTATTACTCCTTTTACTCGTCCGGAAAAGGAAGGTTTTGCGGTGGGGGCTCCGGCAAAGGGGCAGCGGCGCTGCATCGTGGTCGTTCCCAACAAGCCGGCGCTCGGCAATCCCTGGTCGTGGCAAGGCTGTTATTGGGACCACCAACCTCAGGCCGAGGTGGAACTGCTGCGGCGGGGTTTTTACATTGCGTTCATTACGCCCGACGCGGGCCGGCAGTCTCCGGGCAAGCAGTGGGACGCATGGTACGCCTACCTCACCGAGAAGCAGGGGCTGTCCAAAAAGCCGGCCTTCGTGGGCATGAGCAAAGGCGGGGTAAATGAATATACCTGGGCGTGCGCGCACCCGGATAAGGTCTCCTGCATCTACGCCGACAATCCCGGCATCTACGCGGAGGACATTCCCAAAATCGGGGAGCTGATCAAGCATGACGTGCCGCTGCTCAACGTCTGCGGGACGCTCGATTTTGTGCTGGAGAAAAACACAAAGGTCATCGAGAACATTTATCATCAGGGCGGCGGACAGATCAGCCTCATGATCAAGGAAGGCCACGGCCATCATCCGCACAGCTTGATCGATCCCAAGCCCATCGCCGACTTCATCGAGCAGCACGTTCAGCCGAACACTACGGCGCGGCCCGAAATGGTGGACGACACGTTCACGAAATCCTATTACTACAGCACGGAAAATACTTACATATACCTCCCAAAGGAAGATACCTACGCCACCTGCCGCGGGCCGCAATTCACGCCGTGCTACGAGCGGTACGATAAGGTTATCAAGGCGACGTTTGGCAACACCGGCATGGCGGTGCTTGTGCCGAAGACTGCGGCTGCCGGGAAGCCGTGGGTCTTCCGCGCGGACCGCATCGGTCCGGATGCGTCCGCGCTCGATCTGGCGTTGCTGGCCAAGGGATACACCATCGCGGCGGCTCCGATCACGGGCGGTGGGCCCACTCGGAAAGAATGGGACGAGGTTTATAAGACCATGACCGACCACGGCTATTCCAAGAAGCCGGCCTTGGAAGGCGTCGGCGCGGGAGCCGGGGAAGCTTACGCATGGGCCATAGAGAACGCCGACAAGGTTTCGTGCATCTACGGAGAGAATCCCGTCCTGCGCAGCATCATGGAAGGTAGAAAAGAAAAGAAGCGGCCGCTGGATAATCTGGAACCGCTGGCCAAAGCGGGCGTGCCGATCCTGCATGTGTGCGGCGCGCTGGACCCGTGGCTTGAGCGCGAGACGCGCGTCGCGGAAAAACGCTACAAAGAGTTCGGTGGCCAGATGACAGTCATCGTGAAACCCGGCGAGGGACATTTTCCCGTCGGGCCGCAGGATCCGACGGTGGTGGTGGATTTTATTGTGGGGAAGGCGCAGTAAAGCTGGGAGATGTCCGTTCAAATGGCCAGAACAATCTTCCCCGCGACGTGCCCGCTGCGGCTGAGTTCCAACGCCTCTTTCGCCTGCTCCAGCGGCAGTACCTTTTGAACAAGAGGGCGGAGCTTGCCGTCGTCGATGAGCTTTGCGATCTCCGCGAGGCGCTGACCGTCGGGCTTGACGCCGATCATCACGGCGCGCACGCCCTTTTCGCGGGCGAGGTCCTGCCGCGGTTCTTCCGTCAGTGTGACGAGAACCCCGCCTTTCTTGAGCACCGCGATGGATCGGCTCTGCGAATCGCCGCTCACCGGCACGAGCACCACGTCCACGTCGCGCACGTGATCTTCAAAGCGCGTCGCCTTGTAATCAATCGCTTCGTCGCAGCCAAGTTTGCGGATCAGATCGATGTGTTCTGCGCCAGATGCGGTGCCAATCACGCGCGCGCCGCGCGCCTTGGCGAGCTGCACGGCCATCGATCCAACTCCGCCGGCCGCCGCGTGGATGAAGACCGTCTGTCCGGCGCGCAGTTCTGCTGTGTCAAACAGCGCCTGGTACGCGGTCAGCGCGCCAATGGGAACGGCGGCGGCGTTCGGAAAATCGAGCGACTTGGGCTTGAGTGCCAACGCGTTCTCATCACTAACTGCAAACTCTGCATCCGCACCGTCGTCCAACAGACTGAGCATGCCGAAGACTTCATCGCCGGGCTTGAAATGTCCCGCGCCGGCACCCAACTTCTCGACGACTCCAGCCAGCTCAAAGCCCAATGTCAACGGCAAACGATGATCGATCCACGAGCGGGCCTTGCCTTCGGCGATCATCCAGTCCAGCGGGTTCACGCCGGCAGCTTTAACCCGGATCAGAACCTGTCCGCGCCCCGGCTCGGGGCGCGCAGCCTGCGAGATTTTGATGCCGGTCGGGTCTCCGTAAGAGTGGATTCGCGCGGCGCGCATGGTTGCCGTCGGATGCGAATCCGCTCGTTCGGATGGCGCCGCGGTTTCGGACAACTTGCTGAAGGGCGTGTCTTGCTCGCGCCAGCCACACGCGACGCTTTTCGGGCATTGCGGCTGTCGCTCTGAATCCAGCCATCCGCCGGCAAAGCCCGCCTTCTTCAATCCGCGCCAGACGAACGGGCAGCGCCGCATGAGATTCCACAGCAAGCCGGTGCGGTGGTTCTCGATCATCATCACGATCGGGCCTTGATCCAAGCCGTAATTCAGCGGGCTGATCCAGTCGCCGAAAGTTGGATTCAGGCTGGCGCGCAGGCCGTAGTCGCTGCGCAATTTGGGATGGATGCGAACCAGCTCGCGCAGTGTATCGGTGACGATTTCCGGCTCAAACGGCAGCGCTGCCGCGACCGCGCCGGGCGCCAGCGTGCCGTCGTCCGGTCCATCGGGTATGCCGCGCTCTTCATACATCCAGAAAGTCCGCTCCGCGTTATCGACGGTCTTTGTCGCGGGGCCGGGTCCGTCGCTGGCGCTCACACCCCAACTTAGCGGACCATAGCCGCGGAATTTCTTCGGATTCTCCTTCGCGTAGCTGCGCTGCACGCGCACGGCACGGCGGCTGTTCTCGAAATAATCGAGTCCTTTGCCGTGCATGTACGCGTCAGCGATTCCGCGCAGATCCAGCCAGCAGTGGCTGAGTTGGTGGATGAACAGCGAGCCCATGTGAACGTATTCGACGTCATAGAACGTTCGCCAATTAAACGTCTTTTGCCACGCGGGGTAGCATTCCGCCGGCAGCGCGAAGGTGGCCGAGCCCAGCGCCAGCACATGCATCAGCAGCGTTTCGTCGTAGCCCTGGTAGCGATAGCTGATGAAGCCGTTCTCCGGCGTACCGCCGTGAATAATGGTCACATCTTCGACGGTCTTCGTCGGCCAGCCGTTGGCGTTGCACGCCACACCGTACAAGGCCCACTGCCAGTCGGCTCGCCGATACAGGGCGTCGGCGGTTGCGCGTATTTCGCACTCGGCTGGCGTATCCGCGTCAAAATACGCTGCCGCCAAAAGCATGCCAGCCAGCAGAAACGCGCTGTCGACTGTCGAAAGTTCGCATCCTCCGGCGCGCCGGCCATTTTTCATGTCCAGAAAGTGATAGTAGAACCCCTTATAGCCGGTCGCGTCCGGCTCGGGCCCCTGCGGGCTGTGCTCGAAGAATCGCAGCGCGGTCAGAACGCGTTCGGCCGCGTCCGCACGTTTCAGCCAGCCGTTGTTCACCGCGACAGGATAACAACTCAACCCCAGCCCCGTGGCCGCAATGCTGGCGGCTGAGTTCGCAGTGTTGGTGTCGGCTACAAGACCGTTCGCGGCATTCGTGTGGTCCAGAAAATAACGGAATGCCTGTTGTTGAAGCTGCGTCCAATCAAATTCATCCATAGTGTTTCTCCTTGGATGTCATTTTTACATGGCGCTACACATGCGTCAACGTGCCTGGCCGCGATCTGGCCGACGTTTCCGGAGAATATCCGCGCCGCGATTCTGGTGGTGCGCGCGTGAAACAGCGAAAAACGAATGATCAATTGGCCGTAATTCTTTCTGGCAAACGTCGCCATGACGCGCGAATCATTTGAGTTTTTTTCATTTGACCTTTTTTTTCAGCGGGTGTATTGGATGCAAAGGACAAAGCCAATAACCTGGTGAAACACGCATGCCGTCGTGTCTGCGTCGCGATTTTTGAACATTCAAACGCAAGTGGTTCGGAGACCCGCAGGCGTCGCTTTGTGTTTGCGCACAGATTCGCCGTTTTTTTGAATAATCGAAGCAGCGTGAGTAACTAAAAATTACAGGCAATCCACATCGAACCGTTGGCACACCAACTAATGCGAAGCTCATCACGGAATTTCCAAATCGTGTGAACAGAGTGTCTTTGAAGTCGGCTTGTGGCACAGATGCGAGAGAGGGAAACGTCTATGTGTAACACGCGCAATTCATCGGTTCAGTCACATCTCAACGTAAAAAACTCATTGATGCGGTCGCTTCTGCCGGCAATGCTCGCCTGCGTTGCGTTCGCGCTAACGCCATCGGTATCTGGCGGAGTGGCGATACAAGATGCGTTTGTTACCCAACAAATTGGTGGCGCTAATGGCGGCGACGTGGCGCTTTCGGGCAACGTGACTTACACGGTCACCCCTGGTGCTGGCGTCCTTGTCGTGCAGCTCGACCAATCGGCTCAAGCGAACACCTATGTTGCGTCAACATCGGTCAAATGGAACGGTGTTCCGTTGACACTGGCCGTCTCTCAAATCAGCACGAACACAAGCTATGTTTACGCGGAAGTTTACTATCTCTTCAATCCAACTCCCGCGGCCGGCGGGACACTCGCTGTTACGGGAACCGGCCGCGAAATGGCGGTGGGTGTATTCACACTTTCGGGCGTTAACACGATTAGCGCTCCCGTCGTCGGTTCATTCAACTCGGTCACCGGCCAAACCTCAGCGGTCACGTTACCCACTGTCCCAGCCAACTCCTTTGCGGTGGTAGCTGCCGCATGCCGCCAGGCAGCGGGCGCAAACACGGTGACACTCACGTCAACTAACGGAACCCCCGCCACGCAGTTTAACCTCTTTACCGACTTCGTCATTCTCGGTGGCGGATATGTTTCTGGTCTTGCCGCCGGAACCCCCACGATTACGGCGACGTTCAATACGTCAAGCGGCAACCGCAACGAAATTGCCGTGGCCGTCTTCGGGCCTACGCCGGTGTCCAATTGGTCCGGTGCGGTTGACACGAATTGGAGCACAGCCGGAAACTGGGATTTCCCGCCTTCCAGTTCGACCTTTACCATTCTTAATTTTCCAGGCGGCGCGCAGATCACGTCCAACGACGATCTCGCCGTGACGCCGTTCCAACTTAATGCGCTCAATCATTCAAACTCATTTGCGGGTACCAACACGATTTCCGCCAATGCCGGCAACTCAATTCAGTTCACTGGCACCAGCCCGGCATTAAACGCCACCGGTTCGGCGAATCTCGTTATCTCCGCGCCAATCAATATAAACGCCAATACGATCGTCACTGCCAGCGGCGGCGCGCTCAGTTTCACCGGTCCGCTCTCCGGGGCCGCGAAAATCAGCATCACGGGAAGTTCCAAAGTCATTCTCAACAACGCCAGCGCCACGGCATCGTCCAATTCCGGATTGATCACCGGTGCGGCATCGGGATCGTTGCAGATCGATTCCGGCATTGGCACGTCCAACCTCGTGGTTGGAGCAGGCGGAACGTTGACTGGCGTCGGCCCCATTACCGGAACGGTGGATGCCAGCGGCGCTACCGTCAGCCCCGGCGACAATCCAGGTGACACGCGCACGCTGACAATGGGCGGCCTGACGCTTTCCAGCACAACGCAGCTTACGTTCGATTTGAATGCGCTGCCGGGCGGAGCAAACAACGACCTGATCGTCGTGAACGGCCCTGTCGTTGACGGAGCCACTGCCGGTGCGGTCGTCAATTTGAACCTCGGAAGCGTCGTCACGTCTCAGCCTCCGGCCAGTTTCCCGTTGACGTTCAACATCTTAACGTCGAACCAGCCGATTGGGGCGACGTTGCCCTTGGCGGGGCTGGTCACCGCCGGCTTCCATATCGGAGATCCCAATGCCGGTGAGAACGGAATCGGCTTCGATGCCACCGGACAAATAATTCAAGTGCCGATCTACACGGGCACGGCAGTCCCGCATATCACGACTATCGTTGGGAATATCAGGGGCACAAACGGCGGGAACTCGGAGACAATTAACGGCTCGAACTTCACGCCCGCGTCGACGGTGACCATCGGCGGCGTCAACGCGCCGGTGCAATCCGAAACGGGCGGCACGAAGATCATTGTCAAGACGCCTACAATTGCATTCAATGCGCCGACACTATTGGTGCCCGTGCAGGTAAGCAACGGCGGGACGCTGAGCAACACCGTGAATTACCAGTACGTCGTGGATGCACAACCGGTGGTTACATCGTTGGCCCCCAATTATGGAAAGCCTGCCGGAGGCAACACGGCGGTCATCACTGGAACCGGTTTCTTCCCCAACGCGCCGTCCAAACCGGCGATTACGATTCAGGGCAACGCGGCCGCATTGGCGACTGAAACGGTCAGCAGCACGACCTCGATTTCGTTGGTCACGCCCGCGGGCGGACCTGGTTCCGCGGATGTGGTGATCACCAATCCCGACGGGCAGGCCAGCACGACTGGAGCGGGCGCGTTCACGTATTCGAATCCAACCGTCACTTCGGTCTCCCCCGCTACGGGAAGCAGCGCGGGCGGGACGTTGGTCACGATCACCGGCGATTTCTTTGTCACCACAGGCACGGGCGCGACCGTCAAATTCGGCGCGGCCACACCGGTGGCGGCGACGGTGGTTAACCGGAATACGATCACCTGTACGACTCCCGCCGCGACGGCCGCGACCATCAACACGGTTGATGTGCTGGTGACCAACACGGACGGCTCGCAAGGCACCGGCACTCAGTTGTTCACCTACGTTCAACCCGTCACCTACTCGCCGTTCAACGTGAACACCATCGGCGCGGACCAGGGACAGGACACCAACACGAAGCAACTTACGTACTTCAACGGCTCACAGTTGGTCACGATCACCACGCCGGTCAATGCGGGCGCCGCCATTTATTACACGACCGACGGCACGACGCCGACCAATCCGCCCAGCGGCACAACGCAGACTTATACCGCTCCGTTCACGATCAGCAGCACGACCGGGCTGATCACCGTCAAGGCGATTGCCGCGCTGGGTACTCCCCTGCAGGCCGGGCCGGTGCTGAATTCGGTCTACGCGCCGTATTTGCCCGCGGCGGCAACGCCGGTGCAGCTCGTGCCTGGGACGATGAATTATCAATTCAACAACACCAACGGTTTGCCACCCTATAATACTGCGACGACAACCACAACCGGCATCGTTCACGCCGCCGATCCTGACATTTTGACCTCGCGCACTGCGGCGGACGTGCTGGCGAGCACCCTCGCGCCGGGAACCACGCAGCCGCTTGCGACTTTGAAGGTGGAAGGAATTCTGTTGAATGGACGGCCGCTTGCCGCGGGAAACAGCGACGCCAGCGTGGCGATCAACCCGTTCCAAGGCCGTTTTGTCGGCGTCCTGAACGTCCCAACCAACGGCGTCTATACTCTGGTGACCGGCAGCGACGACGGCACACTAATGTGGATCGATCCGACGAGCACGACCGCGCCGGACGTGGCGCATATTGTGGTGACGAACAATGTTGGCCAAGGCGTCACACGGCGTTCCGGGCAGATTGGGCTGCTGGCCGGACAACATACGATCGTGCTGGATTACGCGAACACGGGCGGCGGGTTTGGATTGGAAGCGCTCTGGGATCCGGCCGGCGGAACGAATTTTGTCAATATTCCCAATGTAAATTTGGGCATCCAAGCGACGTTGGTGGCGACGCTCTCACCCACGCTGGCGACATTTGGCGGAACGTCCGACAAAATCACGCTCACGCAGTTGGTCACGATCAGCAACGCCGCACCGGTAGGCGCGTCGATTTTCTACACGACCGATGGCAGCACGCCAGCGTTCGACGCGAACTTCAATCCCACCGGCACGACGCAGAAGTACACGACGCCGTTCAATGTATCGGCCACTCCGGCGGTCGGCGGGACGGTGACCGTAAAGGCGATCGCCGCGGGCGCCGGATACATTCCCAGTGCGACGCTGTCGCAGACCTACACGAACGTGGCGCCGACGGTGAGCAGCGTTTCACCGGCGGTGGGCGGGCCAACGAGCAACGGCGCGCAGACGATCACGATCACCGGAGCGAACTTCTCGCAGCCGGGCGTGACCAGCGTGGAATTTGGCGCTGGGCTGCAAGCGACCAACGTGATTGTGAACAGCAACACCTCGATAACGTGTACGCTGCCCAATTTCGGTGGAACGGTGCCGACATCGGTCAATGTGATTGTGACCAACAACGACGCGCAAACTGGCACGCTTACCAACGGCTTTACTTTCACGGGCCCGCCGACCATTACGAACCTGTCGGTGGGCGCGCCGAACAATCCCGCCAACAGCGGCACATCGCTGGGCGGCGAAACGTTTACGCTGACCGGCACCAATTTTGCCGTGGGCGCGACGGTGAAATTCGGCGCCAACGCGGCGACAAACATCAACGTGGTCAACAGCACCAGTCTGACCGGAATTACGCCGCCTTCGACGCTGCCGATTCCTCCGGGTCCGGGCGGACCGGTTTCGCTCACTTACACCGGGCAGGACGGGCGCACGGTTTCGCAGACGACGTACACGCCCGGCACAAGCGGCTTCAATTATGTCGCTGCGCCGGTCCCCACGCTCAGCACCGTCTCGCCCACTGTCGGCGTTGTGGCGGGAGGCACGGTCATCACCATTACCGGCACTA
This sequence comes from Planctomycetota bacterium, assembly GCA_035308565.1. GTDB lineage: Bacteria > Planctomycetota > SZUA-567 > H5-PLA8 > H5-PLA8 > JANXLS01. The sequence continues at coordinate 21,186 of DATGGK010000123.1, forward strand.
ATTTCGTTGCGGGCGCGAAAGTGAAGATCGGCGGGAACAATGCCACAAACGTCATCGTTAACTCCAACACCAGCATCACCGCGACAGCGCCCGCCGGCACCGTGGGAATCAAGGATGTGACGGTCACGAACGTGGACAGCCAATCGGGGACGTTGGTTGGCGGGTTCACCTACCTTGGACCGGCGACCGGCACGGCAATTTCGGTCAGCTTCAACGGAAACGACAACAACGTCGCCTTGACCGTCGCCAACGGCGGCATCGTCAACGGCACCTCAACTGCTCCTCTGGCCGCGAATGAACTGGTCGGCGTCGTGCCCCGCGGGAATTGGAACACCACGCCGTCGGGAACAAACGGCTCGCTCAATAACGGAACCATGACCGGCTTGGTCGATTCCACCGGCGCGGCCGCCGGTGTGACCGTTACTTGGGCATCGAATGAGAATTGGGTAGACACCGAAGGCGGTTATGGCACCTTATATCTCGCTGCCACGCCGACCAATGCGAACGTGCGCATGATGCGCTGCTATTTGAACAATACGACCAACCCTGCAGCCGTCAACGGCGTGAGCGTGCGCCTCACCGGCATTCCCGCCGGCTTCGGGCCGTTTGACGTGTACGTGTATGGCGATGGCGCCAATGGCTTGACGTCCACAAACAACGCGATACAGCGCGAAGGCAATTATTCGCTCTACTCAAGCGTCCCTTCCATCACACAGCACTTGGTTGACGCCGTAAACTCGAATTTCGCGAATAATCCAGTCTTTGTGCAATGCCTGCCCACGACCAATCCGCCGAATGTGGGCAATTACCTGCTCTTTTCCGGCGTCAATTCGTTCACGGGAACGCTGCCCGCCGGTAGCACTGGCACCGCTGTCACCAGCGGAATTGAATTGGATGTCACCGCCACGTCCGCCGATGGCAGCGCGCGCGCGCCGGTCAGCGGCGTGGAACTTGTCTCTTATAATGGATTCCAGTTCGTCGGCGTCACGCCGGCCTTCGGTCCGATCGCCGGAAATTCGACGATCATTCTAAAAGGCGCCGGATTCTCCAACGCCGTGCCTGCCAATCTGGCGCTGACCATCGGCGGCGTGGCCGCGACTAACGTCACGTTCATCGACGCCAACACCGCTTCGGCGGTGACCGGCGCCGGCACGGTGCCGGGACCTCAGACCGTCGTTTTCACCAACGGCGACGCAGCCCCGTCGCAAGCGACCGTCAACAACGGCTTCGCCTACCTCGGCCCGCCACCCACGCTCGATCCGACTACACCCATCACGCCCAACCAGGGCATCACCAGCGGTGGCACTGCCGTCACGATCACCGGCACGAATTTCGTCATCGGCGCGACGGTCACCATCGGCGGATTCCCGGCCACCAACGTGGTGGTTGTCTCGGGCACTCAAATCACCGCCGTCACTGGCGCGGCGACAAAGTCTGGCCCGTCGGACGTGGTGGTGCAGAACGCGGGCGATTCCAACATCGCCACTGCCGCGGGGGCGTTCAACTATCTCGCGCCCGCCATCACGTCCATCGTTCCCAGCACCGGTCCATCGACCGGAAATTACAACGCGGTGATCACGGGAAGCAATTTCGGCACATCCACGAAAGTGAATTTCGGCACGGTCGCCGCGACCAATGTGGTCGTCAACAGCACCACGCAAATCACTTGTCTGGTGCCCGGCAGCCTCAATGGTTCCATCGGCGCCGTGGATGTGGTCGTGACCGATGGCGCCAATAGCTTCGGCACGCTCACGGGCGGCTTTACGTACACAACCATTCCCGCGGACAATCCTGCCGCAACGGTGGCCGGCGTCGAAGCTAAGTTCTATATCAACGGCGCAAACAAAGTCCCCGGCAACGCGCCGACGGCAGTGCCGACAGCGTTGGATAATTTGCCCATCGTAAAAGGCTTGCGCGTCGATCCGGCTGTGACGGCCAACATCATGACCGGCCCGATCGCGGACCCTGGCGTTCCCACCGCGGCCAACGTGGGCACGCTGCCCGCGCTGGTGCAGGATACGCTGGGCGTTGCGGCGACGAACTTCTTCATGAAAGTCAACGGCTACATCAACATCACGACCGGCGGCGGCTACACCTTCAGCATGGGCTCGGACGACGGTTCTCTGCTGTTCATTGGCGGCAATCTGGTGATCGACGCCAACCCAACCGGCGGACAGGCTGTGACGCCCAAGACCGGCACGGCGAATTTGCAGCCTGGCATGCACGCGTTCACCATACTGTACGGGCAAGGCGCCGGCGATTACGGCTTCTCGCTGAAATACTCCGGGCCGGACAACGGCAATGTGCTGACCTTCGTGCCCGACAGCGTGCTGTTCATCGACGCTGGCTCGCCGACACTCGCGTCGGTCAACCCGGCCACCGGTCCCATCGGCGGCAACACGGTCGTCACCGCGACCGGCACGGGATTCCTCCCCGGCGCGACGGTCTCCGTCAACGGCGTCTTCGCCACGCACGTGGTCGTCAACAGCAACACGAGCATCACTTTCACGACGCCCAGTTCGGCGACGAACGCCAGCAACGCGGTGAATGTGGTGGTCGCCAACCCCAACGGCCTGGCGGTAACGCTGCGGCCGTTTACCTATGACCCGACTCAGTACCGCATTGCCGACACGCCGCTGAACCCGGCGCCCGGTGTTTTCTTCCGCTATTACGATTTGGCAAAAGGCGACACAAACGTAAACACATCCGGAGTGCTTCCGGCGCCGTTCGATTCCGTGCCCTACACAGTCGGCGCGCGCTCGACGGCCGCGACGTATGCGGTCACGGTCGTCCCCGGTACTCCGCCTACGTTCACCGAAAACGTGGTGGCCTATCCGACGCTTCAGACCACCAATTTTGCCGTCCAGCTCAGTGGTTACATCACCGTGCCATCCGACGGCACGTACAGCTTTTACACGGCGTCCGACGATGGCTCGAACCTATACATCGGCGGCACGCTGGTTGTCGCTAACAATTTCGGACAGGGCGTGAACACGCGCACAGGCACGGGCATCAAACTCAAAGCCGGCATGCATCCGTTTACGCTGCAATACTCCGAAGGCGGCGGCGGATTCGCGTGTTACGTCGGATGGTCCAGCCCCGATTCGACGCCCGTGCTGCCCGCCGATCCGGGTCCGTTCAACCACGCCGGCAAGCCCGTCGATTCGAACGGCAACCCAATCCTGATCCCGGACTCTGCCTTCAGCTACGTGCCGCCGACGTTCACTGCCGCGACAGGCAACTGGAGCGCCGCGTCGAACTGGAACACAAACGCCGGCTTGGGCGCGTTCTCGCCGCAGCAACTGCAAAGCGGACTCGATACCAGCAAAGCACTGGTCGTGCGCATCGCGGGCAACGGGACCAGTGCATTCAATGCGAACAACGACCTCAACACGCCGGCCGTGCCGACCGACGTCTATGTCATGGAACTCGCCAGCAACGTCGCGGGCAACCAGATCAACGGCAACCCGCTGGAATTTGCAGGCACGTCGTATCAATACAACGGCAACGCCAACCCGGCGCTCAGCCAGACGGGCACCGGTTCGGTGACGATCAACAACAACATCAACATCGGCAACAATTTGACGCTGACAAACGTCGCTGGCGGGACAGGCCCGGTAACGCTTGCGGGCATCATCAGCGGGTCCAATTCGATCACGCAATTCAACGCCAACAGCGTGTTTGTGATCAGCGGGACGAACAACTCCTTCAACGGTCCGCTGAACGTGACAGGCGGCACGCTCGGAGTCAACGGTTCCATTAGCGCCGGCGCCAATTCAGCCGTTGGCCCTGTCGGCATTCTGCGTGGCACCGGCACGATCGTTGGCTCAATTACGGTGACCGGCAAGATATGGCCGGGCGATGTTAACAGCACGCTGACCAACCAAACGCTCGGCACACTGTCTGTGAACAGTTTGGCCCTGACTGACTTTACCACCGGCGGCACGCTGAAGGTGCGAGTCAAGTCCAGCGGACCGGCTGGCTCCGTCGCGTCCGATTTGCTTTCCGTCAACGGTTCGCTGACGCTTGACCCAACACCGACAACAGGTTCGACGCTGGAATTGCGCGTACAGGCGCCGCCGGCCGCCAATTACGTCAAACAGGACACGAAGATTCTCGATTTGGGCCTGAACGTCGTCGGCAACAACGCGTTTGGCAATGTCAATATCACGACAACGCCGGTTACAACGGGCTTGACGATTCTTTACGTCGATTCGACTCAGAGTACTTGGCACCAAGGCCAGACAGCCGTGGGCGACCCCAGCATCGTGGGCACGCAGGTTGCCGGCCAAGCTGCGCAGATGAACGGCAATCTGTACAATCAAATATACGTGCGCTTCGATGGCGCGGTCACACCCGCCACGCTGGATTCGTTCAGCGCGAAACCTGACGGCGCGGGCGTGGCGCTGGAATGGAAGCTCTTCTCCGAACTGCAAAACGCCGGCTTCAACGTGTACCGGCGCAGCGCAGCGCAGACGGAATGGCAGAAGATCAACGCGGCGATGATTGCCGGCCGCATCACCAATCCGTCGGCGCACACGTACCGTTTGTACGATTGGCCGGCGGCGGGAAGCTACGAATACCGGCTTGAAACGATCGACAGCATCGGCGGCGCAGGCACATTCTATTCCGAACTGGCGCGCGCCACCGTCGATGGGCGCGGCGATGCGCTCATCTCGGCCGACGGTCTCGAAGCGGCATTGAGCGGCCTGGCCGTCGATCTTGCGGCAGCTCGCGGCGCTCTACTCAGCAGCCAGTTCAATGCAAACGCCACTGCCCGCGCAAACGACCCGCAAGCGCAAGAACCGCGACTGCAAGGGAGCGGCCAGCCGCTCGCTCGCGCGGCATTGGATGCGCAGGGCAAACCGCTTGTGAGCGCGGCTGTAAAGGACATCGATGCGAGTGCGCAGGATGGCGCGAATGCGCGCTCCCTTGCGGTCGCGGCTCGTCCATCCGCCGACGCACGTTCGAGCGGCCTCAGCACAGCCGGCGTGCTGCCGCGCATGTTGCCTCGGCC
>DATGGK010000124.1:0-77993 GCA_035308565.1 Planctomycetota bacterium
ACAGCGCCTATTTGGTAATTAGGCGCTGTCCCTATTTATCGATTAAGGTTACCATATGATTTGCAATCACCTAAAGTCGCTTTTTCTCGTCGCAGCGTTCGCGGTTCCGGCAATGTCCGCCGAACCGATCATTCTGAACAGGCGCTTCGAGAACGTTTTTCTCGCGGGCGCTGCATTTGACGACCAAGTACGCGAACTCCACCGGCAACTTCGGATTCGTATGTTCATCGACCTCGACATAATGAAATTTGGCCCAATAAAACCGGTTTTTGAATTCTCATCCGCGAATGGAACTCTTTCTGAAATTTTGGAAAAATATTGCACCAGCCATGGACTTCAATGGCATTATTGGAAAGAAGCGAACGCGATCTGGATTGAGTACAAAGACGTAACGAAGCAGCGCGCCAAAAAGGAACTGTCGAAACAGTTCAACTATAATTCACCGGACGCAGGCGATCCATTTGCCGATAAAAAAACAATTACGAGCTTGCAAATACGATCTCTTTTCGACGCACTGCATGGCGACAAGGAACTTTGGATTCAACAGTACTTTGCGAATCGCACGAACGGTCCGGTAAAAATCGCTATTGCGGACGGTAAATGGCCCAAAGATGCATTAGATTTTGCCCGAGCATATCTGCTTGAACAAGACGGCAGGGCCGTAACGTATGGCGTAGATAATCAGGAGTATAATCCTGAAGGCAACCGGCATCCGCATGGCGATCTGGAAATGATCGACGACTATCCGAGACCGGAGATATCCCTTTCGGCGAGCGCGGTCGTTAATGAAATCGCGAGATTCCCGGAATTGGAGCCAACCAGCGAACTTGGGATTAAATCGATTCAGTTTTGGCACGAATCTTACCGGCGATATCAATATCAAAAGAAGGAAATTACAGACGCATTCGCATCAATCGTCAATTCTGGAAATATGAAGGCTGTGACAGGGAATGCCTTCGATGGATGGGATAAACGAAGTAGAAACGAGTTGGGTCTTGAGTTATTCCGCCAAGCCGGGCGTCAGACGAAAAGCAAAATACTGAGCTGCCTGATCGTTACGCCATGCGAAGGAGGGCCGGAGTTCCTCGATTTTTGGAAGGAACTTTCCACGTCGGACGATAAGGAATTCCGAGCGATCGCCAAGCAGGAACTATTAAATTACGACGAGGAATTGAAGGCGCGCGGCGGCAAATGGACCGGAGAGAAGAAAACGGACTCGAATAATAGATGAAGAATAGGGAATAAGGGAAATAAGGGGACGGGAATTCCGGGACAGACTGGAATGGCACATACTTAAGGAACGAAAGAACGCGTTAAAGTGAAAATCCTCCCTGACCGAGAAAGTGTTTGCGAACAGCTTTCATCGGGGGGAGGATCACAGTGGACATGTCGTTTATCGTCAGGCGCTCGTGTGAACTGAAGGCCGTGGGTGCGGAGGTCTTTTAAAATCATGGACAGACCCCGGCAATATCAAACGCTGACACCCCCATACTCCGGTGTATGAGTCTAATGAACCGTTCTCATATCCATCCCAGGAGCCTCTATGCATTCCGATTTCCAAATCTCCCGCCGTGATTTCATTCGCCGTGCCGCGCTGGCCGCTGCCGCGACGGGCTTGCCGCTTTGGTACCTCAAAGAACAGCTCGGCGCCGAGGAAATTCCCGCGCCGCCGAAAGACAAACCCAACATCGCGCTGATCGGCTGCGGCGGGCAGGGGCGCGGGGACACGAAGAACGCCGCGAACTTCGGCAAGGTCATCGCCGTCTGCGACGTGGATTCCAAACGCGCCGGCGAAGCCTCGAAGCAGTTTGGCGACGCTAAAGTTTACAGCGATTTCCGCAAGCTGCTGGAGCGCGATGACCTGCACGCCGTCGTCAACGCCACGCCCGACCACTGGCACACGCTGGTCAACCTCGCCGCGCTGAAAGCCGGCAAGGACATCTACAGCGAGAAGCCTTTGACGCTGACCATCGACGAAGGCCGCCGGCTGGTGCAGGCCGCCGAAAAATCGAAGCGCGTCTTCCAAACCGGCAGCCAGCAGCGCAGCGACGCGAAGTTCCGCCTCGCGTGCGAACTGGTGCGCAACGGCCGCATCGGAAAATTGCAGCACGTCATCACCTCGCTGCCGGCCGGCCCGAACAAAGGCCCGTTCGAAAAAGTCCCCGTGCCGCCCGAACTCGATTGGAACACCTGGCAGGGCCAGACCGCCGAGCACGACTATATGAAGGAGCGCTGCCACCAGACCTTCCGCTACTGGCTGGATTATTCCGGCGGCACGATGACCGATTGGGGCGCGCACCACAACGACATCGCGCTGTGGGGCATCGGCCTCGAACGCAGCGGGCCGGTCAGCATCGAAGGCAAAGCGCTCGTCGCGCCCATCCCCGGCGGCTACACCGCGCCCAGCGAATATCAGGTCGATTACGTTTACGCCAACGGCGTGACGCAGCGCTGCCAGAGCACGGTCGAAAACAACCCTTCAGGCGGAAAAGGCGAGACGCACCGCGAGAACGAAATCCCGCACGGCGTAAAATTCATCGGCAGCGACGGCTGGATTTTCGTCACGCGCGGCAAAATCGACGCCAGTAAGCCCGAGCTGCTCAAAGACCCGCTGACCAACAAGCAGGTCGAGCTCTACGTCAGCAACAACCACATGGGCAATTTCTTCGACTGCATCAAGTCGCGCATAGCGCCCATCTGCGACGCCGAAATCGGCCACCGTTCCGTCAGCGTCTGCCACCTCGGCGTGCTCGCGATTCGCCTCGGCCGCAAGCTCAAGTGGGACCCGGCCGCGGAACAGTTCGTGGACGACAAGGAAGCCAACAGCTACGTCGCGCGCGAGCAGCGCAAGCCGTTCGATTATGGGATGGTGTGAAGCCAGCAATGCCGCACCGGCGCTGGTCCCTAATTTTTAACGCAGTGGGGCGCGGCTCGCGCCTGGCTTACTTCGCCGTCCCCTGCATCTTCTTGCTGGTGTACGTGTATTTCAGCTTTTGCGATTGCTGGTAAATCACGTTGTTGACGATCAACGTAAATACGATATCCACGGGCTCGTTCTTAATGTCCGCTGGTTTCAAGCCGGCGTCGGCGAGCGCGGCCTTGAAATTCCCTTTCATCTGGATCGTGAACTGCGCGACTTTTTTCGTATTCTTTTGCGACACAACTCCGCTCGCATCGTAGGGCACGCCGCTCACATCCATCTTGCTCAGATGCAGATTCGCGGGAGTCGTACCCGCGGGCGGAGTTACGGTCGCAATGAAATTGATCACATCTTTCAGACTGGCCGTCGAGGAATAATCGAGAACGATTTGCACTTTGACTTTTCCGAGCGCAACCACGTCAGCCTGCGTCACGGGTCTGCCGAGTGGCGTGCTGAGTGGATTGTTCGGATCGGTCGCGAAATAGTTCTCGAAGACATCGGAGAAGCCGTCGCCGTCGGAATCCAGCCCCACTCCGACGATCGCCGAATAGGTTGTGACGGTGGTCGCGCTGAACGTGCTCGCTTTCGTCGCCGGGTCGGTGACGATGACTGTAACCGTGTATGTCCCGGCCACGGAATAGGCGTAGGTGAGCGAACCCGTGGTGGTCGAAACCGTCGTGCCATCGCCGAGGTCCCAGTCGTAGGTCAGGCTTTTCGGTCCCGACACGGCGACAAAGAACGAAATATCTTTCTTGACGGAAGTGAGCGTTGGGAAGGCAGACAGCGCGGAGCTCACGACCGGCGCGGTTTTTCCAAGCGTGAGGTTATGACTGTCGTCGGAGTTGTACGAAAAGGTCGGTCCGCCCGAGTAAAACGCATGGATTCGATAGGATCCCGCCGCCGTACCGCCCGGGATAACGTAGCTGACGGAGGCGAACCCCTTGGAAACCAGCGCCGGCTGCGGGGAAGTGCCCAGCGGCGTCACCAGGTCGGTTTTGAGAACGACGAAATGCACCGTTCCCTCGTCCACGATGCCGACATCGGAAGTCACTTCCGCGCCGAGCGTGACGGTGGTGTCCTTGGAACTGAGCGTGGCGCTCGTGTTGAAGGCCGCAACGTTCGGGCTTGCCTGGATAATCTGCACGGTCTGCGAGCTGCTCGAGCTGTCGCCGAAGTTATTCCCGCCAGTATAATTGACGTTGATTGTGTAATTGCCGATGGGCGTCTTTCCAGGCACGACGTATTGCACCGTGGCCTGCCCGCCGGCCACGTTGGCCGTAACTGGACTGCCCACGGCCGCCGTGGCCGGCGTCTGGTCGCGCAATTGCACGGTCACCGAACCCTCGTTGACCGTTCCGGGCGCGACGACGAAAATACTGATCGGCACAGTCTGATCGACGTTTTCGTAGAACGCATAGGTGCTTTGCGCGGAAACGAAGGTCTGTGCTTTGACGGTCAAGGTGTGCGTCTGGTCGGTGCTGTCGTTGAAATTATTGTCATAGTATTCGGCTTCAATTTTGTAACCGCCCGAGGCTGTGCCGCCGGGAAGCAGGTAGTTGACGCTGGCCGCGCCGTTTGCGACGTTCCCAGGCGTCGTCGTCCCGATCACGTTGAAGCCGCTGTCCCTTACCGAGAATAGTATGTAGCCGGAATTCACCGTGCTGGCATTGGCGGCGGTCACAGTCGCGTTCAACTTCACCACGGTGTCGCTGTTCGAATAGGGCGTGTTGACGTTGGACGCCGCCACGGAGGTATCTGTACCATTCAGCAGCAACACCGCGCCCGACAGCCCACTCGGACCGAAATCCAGACCGCCATTGTAAGTCGCCGAAATCGTGTAGAAGCCGTCGGGTGTGCTGCCCGGCAAAATGTACTGCACCGCCGCGTTGTTGCCCAGCACCGGCGGCGAAGTGACGGCGCTGCCGATGGGCGTTGCGCCATCCTTGAGCTGGAACGTCACCGTGCCGTCGTTGACTGTGCCGGAACTCGGATTCACTTGCGCCGTGAGCACAATGGTCTGATCCTTTTCGCTGTACGATTCGCCGTCCTGCGCGACCGTCAGCGTATCCGATGTGCGCATGTCCTTTGAAAAAAAATAGGGCGAAATCATGCCGGTGGTGTTGATCCCGCCGGAATTGGTGTTGCCGGTTCCCGGAAACACGCCGTAGACCATGTTGCCTACCGCCAGCAGTTTGACGTAATCGCCAAACAGGCGCGAGCCGTCGGGCACCGCCGGCGTATTCAGCGTAAACGCGGACGTGTTAAACGAGAACAGCGTCGTATCGCCGCTGAAACTGACACCCTGGTCAGTCGAGGTCACGAAGTGGACTTCGAAGTTGTCCGCGGATGGCGAGGCCATGTACATCACCGCGATCGTGCCGTTATCCAGAACCGCCACCGACGGCAGCGCCGTGCGGTATGATACATTCGACACCAAGGTGTTGCCGGCGCGCCCAATGAGGTTGTGGGTAGACGTGCCGTCATCGTGGAACTCGCGCAGAATAATCGTATCGACGTTGTTCCCGTTCTGTAGTCCGTATGCCGTGTAAACATGTGTGCCCGCGGGGTCGCAGGCGATCGAGGTGATGTTGCCGCGCAATTCGTTCTTTGTTCCAAAATACGGCGTGCCGAATTGTTTACTCGTGCCGCCGTCCACAATTAACCCGCCATAGGTATTCAAACTTGTGAAATCCCACGCATTGCCGCTGGTGTAGCGGTTGATTCGGTATTCGATGGTCGTACCGTTGGCGACGGAGCCGACACCGCGGCCCCACAGCGCATAGCAACGCCCCTGATTGTCCGCACAAATCCGCAGCCCCGGATTGACGATGTTATTGGGCATCACCTGCGACACCGGCAGATCCGCCGCGACAAACGTTCCATTGTTGGTACAGTTAATCGCGCGCAAAGCCGTCTGGTTGTTGCTGAAATCGTCGTAAGCAACGAAGACAGTGCTGCCCGAGATCGCCATCCAAGGCTGATCTGTATTGCCGCTTCCGAACGCGTTTATTTTTCCGGTGTAAGTCCAAAGATTGCCGGGCCTGCCTGCCTGGCCATCGCTGTTTGGGTCAGTCGTCGAACCGAGGTATACGCTCTGATCCGCGGACTGCGAAAGCTCGACTCCGTGCAGCAAACCGAGGCTGTCATAGATAAAATTCTGATCTGCGGGGACCGACGTTCCAGCCGCCGGCGACGGAATGGGGTAACGCAATGCCCACGTCAAGCCGCCGTCGTTCGAATACCACACGCTCGCATTGTTGCTCCCAAACGTGGACGAATACGCAAAACTGGACACCACGACGTGGTTCAAATTGGTCGGATCGACCGCCACATACGGCTCATTGCCCCAATCTTTATAGGCCCCGCCATTTAGCCCGTTGAAATCCGAAAGCGGCACATTGCCGATGATATCGCGGGCTGACACATTCCCACCGGCACGCGGTGCCGCTCTGCGCAATTCCGGCGCGGGAGCAGTTGGAACTGGATTAGGCGCGGGCACACTATAACTGCGTGCGCTCGATACGCTTGCGGCGTCGTTTTCAGCACCCCAGCCAACCGAAAGGACTAGTCCCAGAATGAACACAACCCTGACGCACGCAAGCTTAACTGCGCGATTTCCAGAATAAATCCGGTCCACGGGTTCTCTCCTTGGAAGTGTTTGTAGAGTTAATAATGCACGAGTGCGTGAAGTTGATGATAGGGAAAGTTTACTAGAATCAAGCTCAATTCTAAAAAAAATAAGCTAAATTAACTTAAGTGATAGACTAGGCCAAATAACGCTCATGTAATTCTCGAAATTTAGGCGCTGCGAATTTGCGCGCCCCGATCTCGCTGTAGAATTGCCCATCATGCGTCGCCATCTCATTCTCTGCATCGTCTGCGCCTTCGTATTTCCCCGCGCGCGTGCGGAGCAGGCGCGGACCCTCGTCGTCGCGGCGGACAAATCGGGCGACTTCGTTTCGGTGCAAGCGGCTATTGATTCGATTCCAGCGAACAGCGCGGCTCCCACGATTATTTGCATCAAGCCCGGCACGTACAAGGAGCGCATTTCGGTTCCGCGCGGCAAGCCGCACGTGTCGTTTATCGGCGAGGATGCGGCGACCACGGTTCTCACCGAGGGCTGGTACTCGGGCACGCTCGATGAAAACGGCAAACCCGCAGGCACATTCAAAAGCGCCAGCACGTTTATTTTCGCGGAGGATTTTACCGCTGAAAACATCACCTTCGAAAACACCTTCGGCCGGATCGCTCCGAACAACCAGGCGCAGGCGCTGGCGATTCACATTTCCGGCGACCGTGCAACGTTTCGCAAGTGCCGCTTTCTGGGCTGGCAGGACACTGTGCTTGCCGACGCAGGGCGGCACTATTTTGAGGATTGCTTCATCGCCGGCCACGTCGATTTTATCTTTGGCGCGGCTGTCGTCTGGTTTGAGAAATGTACGATCCATTGCCGCGCGAGTGGCTACATCACAGCGGCCTCAACGCCCGCCGAGCAGCCGTTCGGTTTCGTGTTCCACCGCTGCCGCGTCACGTCGGACGATCAGAAGCCGTCGTTTCTCGGACGGCCCTGGCGCAGCCATGCTGCGGTGACATGGCTGAACACGGAGCTTTGCGCGCAGATTCAACCGGCGGGATGGGACAATTGGTCCGATGCGAGCCGCGAAAAGACCGCGCGTTTTGCGGAATACCAATCGACAGGTCCCGGCGCGAATGCCGCTCGGCGCGCGACGTGGGCGCGGCAATTGAGCGACGAGGGAGCGAAAACGATCACGGCGCAATTTGTTTTAAAGGGCACGGACGGTTGGAACCCGGCCAACGCAAAGGATGCGAAATAGCGCACGATTTTTCGAGGCTTCTCCCTTAGAGCCTATTTCAGTAGGCTTCGTAGGACGGGCTAGGAAGCCCGTCCTACTGAAATACGCTCTTAGACGACGGGAGCGTGGACTTGCCAAAATTCAACGCTCACAATGTAAAGACATGCAAATTAAAGGCTAAATCCAAGTACGGTCAAATGTGATCGGATTTACCTCCATTTTATTTTGACAGATCGAAAACTGCGGCTACCTTGGGTTCTCAATAGAGCATTTCGTCGCAGAACAGCGTTCCAACCCAAATTCAAAAAACTGCCGTTAAGATCGTGTCCCAAGGCGCTGCCTAGGCGGATTGGGGGCTTTATGAGCGAAACGATTCGCGAGCCCGGTCAAGCGATGGCGTTTGAGATTCTGGTCGAGTCCGTGAAGGATTATGCCATCTTCATGCTCGATCCGAGCGGCCACGTGGCCAGTTGGAACGCCGGCGCAGAACGAACCAAAGGCTACAGCGCCGCCGAAATCATTGGAAAAGATTATTCGTGCTTCTACACGCCGGAGGACATCGCCGCCGGCAAGCCGCGCCGCAATCTCGAAACAGCGCTCAAGCAAGGGCGTTTCGAAGACGAAGGTTTGCGCGTGCGCAAAGACGGCACGCGCTTCTGGGCGGACGTCACGATTACGCCGTTGTTCGATTTGGCGAAGCGACACGTCGGTTACGTCAAGGTCACTCGCGATATCAGCGAGCGCAAGCGCGCGGACGAGGCGCGGCTGGCGGGGATCATTGAGTCGGCGATGGACGCCATCATTACGATCGATGCCGACCAACGCATCCTGCTTTTCAATCGAGCCGCCGAACAAATGTTTGGAGTCACCTCGGCGCAGGCGCTGGGGCAATCCGTGGAGCGTTTCATCCCCGCGCGGTTCCGTGCGACACACGCGCAGCACGTACGCCGCTTCGGCGACGGCGGCGTGACCACGCGGCAGATGGGACAGTTGGGCGCCATCTTTGGATTGCGTGCGAGCGGCGAAGAATTCCCGCTCGAAGCCTCGATTTCACAACTGGAAGTGCACGGCGCGAAATTCTTCACAGTCATTCTGCGCGACATCACACTGCACAAGAAATCGGAGGATGCGCTCAAGCTGTTTCGGACGCTGATCGACCGCATCACGGACGCCATTGAAGTCATCGATCCAAAGACGGGGCATTTTCTGGATGGGAATGAACGAGCGTGGAGCGATCTTGGCTATACGCGCGAGGAGTTTTTGAAGCTGGGCGTTCCGGACGTCGATCCGGCTGTCGATCGCGATCGATTCATGCAGCTTATGGACGAACAGCGCCGGCAGGGCTCGATTATATTGCAGACGGAGCACCGGCGTAAAGACGGCTCGACGTTTCCCATCGAAGTTAGCGCCCGCCTGGTGAATCTGGATCGCGAATACCTGGTTGCGGCGGTGCGCAACGTCACAGAGCGCCGGCGCGCGGAATCCGCCTTTCGCGAAAGCGAGGAACGCTTTCGTATGCTGGTGGAGCAGTCGCTGACGGGGATTTACATCATTCAGGACGACCGGTTTGTTTACGTCAATCCGAAAATGGCGGAGCTTTTTGAAACCACCGCCGAGGACTTGACCACGCACCCGTTGTACGACTTTTGTCTGCCTGAAGATCGCGAAAAAATCCGGACGAATATTCAAAAGCGGCTATCTGGGGAAGTTCAGAGCATTCGTTACCGCCTGCATGCGTTGCGCAAAGATGGCAGGGTGATGCAAGCCGATGTCCACGGCAGCCGCGCCGAATACCGCGGGCGTCCGGCGGTCATGGGCACGCTGCTTGACATCACGCACCGCGCCGCCTCCGAAGCGGCTTTGCGCGAAAGTGAAGAGCGCTTCCGCCAACTGGCCGCCAGCATCGACGAAGTGTTCTGGATGACCGATCCGGCGAAGAATTGCATGGTTTATATCAGCCCCGGTTACGAGAAAATCTGGGGCCGTACGTGCCAGAGGCTGTACGATTCGCCGCGCGACTGGCTGGATGCGATCCATCCGGACGATCGCCAGCGTGTGCTGGACGCGGCTGTCACCAAGCAGGAGGCCGGCATCTACGACGAGAAATACCGCATCGTCCGGCCCGACGGCGCGGTGCGCTGGATTCACGACCGCGCCTTTCCCGTGCGCGACGCCGGCGGCAACGTCATCCGCATCGCCGGCGTGGCGAAAGACATCACCACTGAAATGCAACTGGGCGCGCAGTTGCGCCAGTCGCAGAAACTCGAAGCCATCGGGCTGCTGGCCGGCGGCATCGCGCACGATTTCAACAACCTGCTGACGGTCATCAACGGGCGAAGCGACATGCTGCTCAGTCGCCTGAAGCCTGACGACTCCGCGCGCCGCGAACTGGAGCTGATTCGCAGCACCGGCGAGCGCGCGGCGAATCTGACGCGGCAACTGCTGGCGTTTGGGCGAAAGCAAGTGCTTCAGCCCAAAGCGCTGAACCTCAACAGCATCGCCGAGTCGATGGACCGCCTGCTGCGCCGCCTGCTCACCGAAGAATTGCATTTCGTCACCGTCCTGGACCCCAATCTAAAACTGGTCATGGCCGATCCCAGCCAGATCGAACAGGTGATCATGAACATTGCGGTCAATGCGCGCGACGCGATGAGCGCCGGCGGCACGCTGACGCTCGAAACGAAGAACGCGGAGCTGGACGAATCCTATGCGCGCATGCACGCCAACGTCGCTCCGGGCAAGTATGTCATGCTGGCGATCAGCGACACCGGCTGCGGCATGAGCGAGGAAGTGAAAGCGCGCATTTTCGAACCGTTTTTTACGACGAAGGAACAGGGGCGCGGAACAGGCTTGGGTCTTTCGACCGTATATGGGATCGTGAATCAGTCCAACGGCCACATTCAGGTTTACAGCGAGGCCGGCAAAGGCACAAGTTTCAAGATTTACCTTCCTGCACTGATGACAGGCGCGCAGACGGAAAGCCCGAGCGCGTTCGCGCCGGCTGTGCAGCGCGGGAACGAATTGATTCTCGTGGTCGAAGACGAGGCGGAATTGCGCGAACTGGACCGCGATATTCTCGAAGCATCGGGCTTCCGCGTGCTGGCCGCGGCCAACGGCGTGGAAGCGCTGAAGGTTTTCGATCAGCACTCGGCCGAAATTCAAATGCTGCTCACCGACGTGGTGATGCCCGAAATGGGCGGCGCAAAATTGAGCGAAGAGCTGCTGAGGCGGAATCCGAAACTGAAAGTGCTGTTCACGTCCGGCTACACGGACCGCGCCATTCTTAGCGGCGGCGAGTTGGGCGCGGGCATCAACTACCTGCAAAAACCATTTTCGCCGTCCGCGCTGGTGCGCAAAGTCCGCGAGGTGATTGACAAATAAATTCAAGGTTCAAAGTTCAGGTTCCAAACCTTGAATCTTGAATTTTGAATCTTGAATCTATTTCGTCACTTTGATTTTGATGTTTCGAAACCAGACTTCGTCGCCGTGGTCCTGAAGCGCGATGTGGCCTTTGGCGGGCTGGCCGTATTTGGGGTTGTTCTTGAATTTGCTCTGCGCAACGCCGGCTTTCCACCCGTCGCTGAAGAATTCGTATTCGACGATCTTTTCGCCGTTGAGCCAGTGTTCGCAGTGGTTGCCGTTGACAACGATCTTGGTCGAGTTGAATTCGCCCTGCTTGATTTTCTTTTTGTCGTTGGGCGCGAAAATCTCGTAGAGCGAACCGGTGGACGTTTTGCCGTTGCTTCCTTCTTTCATCTTCGCGTCGTCAAGGATTTGATATTCAGGCCCAAACGCCGCGCCGGCCGCGTCCGCGACGCGGTACTTCACGCCGCTGTTGCCGGAGTCGCCTATTTTCCATTCGAGCGAGAGCTCGAAATTCTCGTACTCGTCCACGGTGATGATGTCGCCGCCGCCGCCTTTCTTGGTGTGATGCAGGCAATTGTCTTCGATCACCCAGCCTTTGTCGGGGAAGCCTTTGCCGCCCATTTTTTTCCAGCCGGTGTTGGTGGCGCCGTCGAAGAGCAGCACCCAGCCGTCGGCTTTTTCGGCGTCGGTGAGTTCGGGTTTGGCGTCGGCGGCGCTGAGCGAACCGACCAAGGCGAAAGCAATAACTGCAACGGCGATCTTTGTAATAAGCATATCTGCTCCATTATTAAGGAATGAACAAGCGGCCTGAGCCGCGGTAATCAATCAAATCCACAAGGTAGTCCATCAACTTATCAAGAGTCTTGGCAGCATACTCCCGGTCTTTTTTGAATCGCTGGATATCCGAGAACGTGATAACAGGAAGACTTGACAGTGTGTTCGAATCGTTGATCGTTGCCTGCAATGAATCTGCGTCCTCCATATTGCGATTGTCGGTGATCAGCAGCGCGTCATGAAATTGCACCGTATTCCAAACCACACGGTCGATTGAGTTCCCTGCAAGACCAAAGTCGGCAAAGCGGTACACATGGACGTCAAGTAATTCGAAAACTTCCCGCCATTCCGATCTTCTGGCGAGGTTAACCAGAGCCGTTAAATGGCCTTCGCAGTTGGCGTCAGCGACAAGTTTCAGCACGCGCGCGCAGTTCCTTTGCTAATTTAAGCAATTTCTCGTGGCTGCGAGCCGCCATCGCCTCGATCTCCGGCGGGTTGCCGCGCGCGCAACGGTCCAGCATCTTCTGGTATTCGAATTTCACGTGCTCCTTGTTCGCTTCAATGAAATCAAGCGCCGCCTGCACTTGCTCCACACTCAAGCGCAGTTCCCGCGCGATGGTTTCCGGCGCTGCGTTTTCGACGTAGAAATCCATGACATGATACACCGAGGTTCGTGTGCCTTCGATGCGTTCAGTGTCGGGCATGATTCGTGCGCTCATGTTCTTCTTCTCCATCTCTTGCCAGCATTATACCCCGCCGCTTACTTCCGCTCCTCATCTTTCCGATGTTCAACCGTCGGTCCGCAGGTTGACCACGCCTTTGCACGCGCTAAATTCCTATTCATGCGCACGCTGTACGAAGACTGGAAGCTTCGCCGCGAGCGGCTGGCTCAGCCCGCTTCGCCGCCGCATGTCGCGGAACAGGCGCGCGTCTTCGAGTTCCTGATGCAGCGCTTTGAGGGCAACGCGCTGGCGCTGGCGCCGGTGCGTTTTGAGCTGTCGCTCGATGCGTTGGTTAAAACGCGCACCGTGCTGCTGCATCACCACATGGCGCTGGGCGAAATGGCCAACGCGCGCAACGTTCAGCAGGCGCAATCGCGCGCCCGCAGCATTCTGGAACGCATCGCCAAGGTCGATCCGCAGGCGTCCGCGAGTGCGCCGGGGACGCGCATTTTTGTCGAGGCGCACGCGCCGCGCGTTGCGCCGGAACTCGACGCGATTAAATCGGCGCTCGAGTCCGGACGGCATCAGGCCGTCGATAGCGCTTGCCGCAGGGCGCTCGCGCACGGCCACACTCTGCCCGACGACGCGGTCGAATTTCTCTTCAAAACCGCGCAGGACCGCGACACGTTTTATTGGCGCACCTACTCGAACAATTTGCTTTCCACGCTCGAAATCTGCGGAAACAACTCGGTGCTGCGCGTTTATGCGGAGGCGTGGCTGGCCAACGAACGCTCCACGAGTTTCATCAAGCGGATGGAAGAATTCCTGATCAAGAATAAAACGCGTTCCGCGATTTTCGCGCGCTCGCGGCTGGGCGACGCGAATCGCGAGCTGCGCACGCGCGCGGGTTTGCTGGTCAGCAAGCTCGGCGACTTGCACGACATCGCACTCTTTCAGGATTTGCTGGCGCTGCCCGAATTGCAGGAGAAATCCGTGGAGCGCGATGTGTATTTGTACGCGATGCGGGTACTGTCGGGATTGGAGTGACATGGAAATTTCAAACGCGCGCTTCGTCCCCTGCATGGACAGCTTCCTGGGCGCCTGGGCCGGCGTGCTCCGCGCGCTCGACGACGAACGCCCCATCGAAGATCTGTGGGGCCTCTCCGCGCTCGGTCTTCGCACGCAAATTCACCGCGCGCTCCAGCCCGTCGGCTTGCTCGGCCGTCAGTGGGATGAGACCTGCGCGGCGATCGTGATGCGGACCGGTTACGCCTGCGCGGCGGGGCTGCGCGATCATTTCTACACGCCCGACGATCTGCGCCAGCTTCGGCTGGCTTGGATGCGCACGATCGAGAAAGCGCTCGACGACGGTCGCCCCGCGATTTCGTTTGGCCTGCACGGCCCGGCGTTTGGGATCGTCTACGGCTTCGACGATCAAACTGAAAATTACTTCGTCAGCACGTTTCTCGATGCCGAATCGCCCGCCGACGAACGAGCCGCGACCGCAAGCGATCCGCATTCTCCGCCGATCAACGCGATGGACCTCGGCTCCGAAAACCCGCCGCTGATTTTCGTGCTGATCCCCACCGGCCCATTGGCGGATTACGATTCGCACGCCGCGGCGCGCGCGGCGCTTAAAGAGGCCATCGACCATCATCTCGGCCAGGAGCGCGACAAGGCAGGCAAACTGCTCGAAACGCCGGCCGATTTGGCCAGCGGTCCCGCCGCGTACAATGCCTGGTCCGCCGCGATCGAAACCGCGCGCATCGCTCAGCCGTGGTGTCTGGGCTATTACGCCGCGTATTATGCCGAAGCGCGCTCGGGCGCATCGGCGTGGCTGAAGAAATTGCGCTCCGATCCAGCCTTCGCCGCCGCGCAAAAATCGTTCGTTCAAGCCGCCGCGCATCTCGACCATGAAACAGAATGCTTCGGCAACCTTTCGCAACTTTTTCCGATGAACCAGCCTGACGCCTTGCGCGACCAGGGGCGACGCACCGATGCCTCCGCCTGCCTGCGCATGGCGCGTGCGGAACATGTCGCGGCGCTGGAGGCGTTGATTGAGGGAGATCGCGCGTTGGACGCGGAAAAATGAGGGGGAGGCACAGCAGCAAGGAGCAGGGTACTGCTCCTTGGCACCCAACCTCACTTCCCTTTTCCCAGACAAATCACCTTCCCATTCACCGCCGCGATGAAAACTTTCCCCCGCGCGACCACCATCCCATCCCACACCGGCGAGCTTTCGAGTTGCTGGCCGTCGTTGTTCAGGCCGTCGCCGCTTTTGCTCACCGCGAGCAGTTTCGCGCCTTTCTTGTCGTTCAGCGCGTCGTTTTGTTCTTCGAGATCGTTGAGGATCGCTTTGTCTTTGAACTTGAGGCGCTCGAACGCGTACTCCTCGTCCACCGTGTCGGGCGGGCCGGCGTAAAGCAGCGTGTCGCCGGCTTTCGCCATCGCGCGCGCGAAGATTGGGGCGGGGCGCGCCCAGTGGCTCTTGATGAACCAATCGGTGCTCTTCACCGGCGCGAGCGTCTTCTTCGCGTTCGGATCCTTGGTCCGCTGATCGGTTTGATCTTTGATGTACTCGGCGTCCGGTTGCGTCGGGTCTTTTTCTTTTTGTGCGACGGGTTTTTCGTCGTCTGGCCGGCGGGACACCGGCGGTACGGGTTTTTCGTCGGGCTTTGATGCTGCGACTTCGGGCTGCGGATGCGCGTCGGGCTTTTTTCTAAAGAGCAGCGCGCCGCCGATTTTGCCTTCGCCGGTTTCGACGCCGGTGACGGTGCCGTGCAGTTTGTTGCCGGACTGGTCGCGTGCGTCGCCGTTGTCGAACGAGTACGCGACAATCGCGCCGCTGTTTGAACTTTTCTTGACCGGATCGATCTTCAATGCCGCGCGGTCGGCGATTTCGTTCGCGGTCAACGCGCGATGATAGAGCGCGAATTGGTCGAGCAGCCCAATGTACGGTTCGCCTTTGCCGTGATCGCTGACCAGCGATTTATCCGCGGCGCCGAGTTGGAAACCTTGATTCGGATTGCGCTGCAAAAAGACCGCCGCTTTCGCTTCGGCGGCGAGCTTTCCATCCACATACAGCAGCACTTTTTTGTCCTGCGCCAGCACACCGGCGACATGATGCCAGCCTTCGTCGAGCGCCGTTGTTGAAGCCGCGC
The DNA here is from genome assembly GCA_035308565.1 of Planctomycetota bacterium. GTDB lineage: Bacteria > Planctomycetota > SZUA-567 > H5-PLA8 > H5-PLA8 > JANXLS01. Next base: position 15,698 of record DATGGK010000124.1, read on the forward strand.
TCGAAAGTTCGCCACGCGTGCGAATCGAAAACGCCGGCTTGCGATCTTTCAGCGTAATGGCGTAGCCGTTCTGCGGCCCACCGTGCGACGCAATCACGCCGTTGGGCGCGCCGGGAAAAATCCACATCTCCATGCTCAGCGGCTTGCGCGACGGATCGAGCTTCTCGTCGCTCGGCAGGCGCACGTGCGGCGCGTTGGTATTATCGCGGCGGCCAGGTTCGCGGTCTTCCGGCGGCACGTCCGGCGCTTCGCGGCTGGCGGAATAAAGCTGGTATTCCATCGTCGTGGTCCATTTGAAATACTGCGGCTGGCGGCCATACGCGTACACGTCTTTGTCGTCGAAGACGAGCATCCGTCCGGTCGGCGTGAAACGCCCGGCCTGGAAATAGCCGTCGTGCCCGCCGGCGAAATGTTCGCCGAAAACCCAGTAACTGCGGTGAAACCAACTGTCATCGACAAAACCCATCGGCGCAAAAATGTGCGCGTTCCCGCCGCGTTGCGCCGCGCCCTGCTCGATCGCGCTTCCCGAAGCCGGCCCAATATCCACGCGCTTGCCGTCCGCGGCGATTTTCTGCGAGTGCAGGTACATGTACTTCCCGTCGCTCGACAAAATGTCGTTGAGGCCCGTCGGCATTTGCAGAGTTTTCACGCGCGTCTGCAAATCCAGGCCAGTGTCAGGGTCTTTGTTGTCGTAGACGACTTCGACGAGCTTTTTGCCCGTCGCGACGTCGAGTTTCATAAAGCGCAGTCCGCCATCCAAAAACACATCGCGCCCCGCCACGCACGCGGCCGCGCCGTTTTCAACGACCACGCTGCCGTGCACGGGCCAGACGCTTTCAAGCTGTTCGAAAGCCATGTGCCGGCGATCGACCGGCGCGACGCGGTAGCGCCAGATCAGCGCGCCGTCATTTGCGCGCAGGCAGTAGACGCTGCCATCCATGCAGCCGAAAACCACGCGCCCTTTCCAATACGTCGGCGGCGAATCGACGCGCCCGCCCGCAGTGAAATGCCAGAGCAATTTTCCATTGCTTGCGTCGAGCGCGTGCAGCGTGTGCCGGTCGATCTGCGCGACGAAAAGTTTTCCCGCAGCGACAATCGGCGCGCTCAATCTTCCGCCGAGTTTTACTTCCCAATTTTGTTCAAGATTCTCGTCTACAGCCTGATTCGTGTAGCCGCTGCGCGCCGCATCGTGGCGATACGTCGGCCAATCTTTCGCATCGGCGTCTTCTTCAACGACCGCGTCCGCATAAGCCGGCCCGCGTTCGAGGCGCTGCTCGTCGCTCATCGGCTTCGGCGGCGCGGAAGTCAGCGCCGGCGCGAGCGCGTTGAGGCCGAAGAGCTTCGTTTCCGGATAGCACGCGCAATCGTGCGGGCCTGCGTAGACCAATCCGTTGCAGGGCATCACGCCGTACAAACACGCTCCGCGCACCCAGTGATTAATTTCCCAATGCTTCGCGTTGAAATCGACGAACTCGATCCCGGTGCGCGACGGAAGAATAAAACGCTCGGTGGCTTTGGCGATGTAGCAGCGATGGTGGAACCAGTACGTTTTGATGTCCGGCGGAAATTCGCTTTTCACGTCGCCGGTCAGCAAATCGCGCCCGCTGAAGGCGCCGGACATCCCGCCGCTGGTTGTCGGCGCATTCCAGACCAGGCCGCCGGTCACGATCAAATCTTCCGGCGAACGATAGCCAGATTTCGAATGCGGCGCGGTCCAGAGATCCTTGCCAGTGTCGGCGTTGAGGCTCTTCATTGTTCCCGTGCCGCCGGCATAAAGCACCACATTGTCGTGCAGCAGCAGGCGCGGCCCGTAGTTGAATTCGAAGAGTTTGCGTTTTTCTTCGGGCGCGCTTTCCCAGCGCTGCTCGCCGTTCTTCGGATCGAGGCCGACGATTTTTTCGCCGTCGTAAAAGACGACGCGCTTGCCGTCGGTGGCGAGCGTCAGCGGCGCGATTTTCGCATTCTGCTTTTTCCAAAGCAGGTTGCCGGTCGCCACATCGACCGCATGAAGCTCGCGCGCTTTGCCGTCCCAATTGAATTCGGTTTCGACGCGCTGCTGGTCGCCAGTGTTGAATTTCGGCGCGAAATCTTCAAGCTGCCACGCGTTCGGATTGACCAGCACGTACAGCACGCCGTTGCAATGCAGGATTTCTTCCGCGCCTTTCGTGGTTTCGTACACGCGAATCGTATCGCCGGTCGCGCCATCGAGACACGACACCGGCGCGTCGATGCCCTTCGTCACATAAATCTTGTTGCCATCTCCGACCAAGCGCCGCGTCAACTGCGTCGGACCTGACTTGAGCGGCCACAGTTGCGTCTGCCATTTTTCGATCGGCTGCTGCCAGAGGATCGTGCCGTTGAAGGCGTCGCGCGCGGTGAGGATCCACTTCGACGGCATCAAAATCGACACGCGCGAACCCTGATCCATGATGTAGTACATGCGCCCGCCCGTGGAGACCATCGCGCTCAAACTGGAGATGCGGTCGTGATGGCGCGACCAGCGCGGGCTGCCCACCCATTGCAATCGTTCCGGCGGCGCGACAAGCATGTCCTTCGAAACGGCGTTGCCACGCGAATCATAATAGTAATGCGTCCACTCATCCATCTCGGCGGGTCGCGGTTTGACGATCTTCGTCCACGCGCCGTTCTGCTTAATGTACGCCACGCCGTCGGGCACAAGCACGCGCTTGACTTCGTCGAGCGGCACGCCGCCGAGGTCTTCGGCGACGAGCAGATTCACGAGATTGTCGATGTACGGAAGCTGCGTGCCGTCGAAGCGCTCGATGCAGACATCGCCGTACACGCCCTCCTTATAGAGGTAGGCGCGGGCCGCGTTCACGCGCGCGGCGTCCGTGTCGATCCCCTGCACTTGGAAGCTGTCGTTGAGGCGCAGCGCCGCAGTGAGTGTGCCATCGCCGCAGCCGAGATGGACGACGAAGCCGCCGCGGACATTCGTGGCGTCGAAGATTTGTTTGGCCAACGCGCGCGGGTCGTCAGCGGCATGAGCCGAGAAAACAAGAAGCAGCAGAATTGCGAGGGGACGCGCGAAGGCGCGCTGAGTGAAGTTGCTCATGGAAATGATTACTCCGAACCGCTGGGAAATGCGATGCTGTCAAAGTTGCATTGCTAATCAAGCGCTTTTTCCACATCGCGATCATCGTCCGACAAGTCCCGTGTGACGCCCGCCACCAGCAGCGTACATTCCCCTCGCGGCGGATTTTTTTCGACGAACGACGCCAATTCTCCCAGACTCATGCGCACGAAAGTCTCGTGCAGCTTGGTCAGTTCGCGCGCCAGGCACGCTGGACGATGCGCGCCGAAGATTTCGATGAATTCGGGCAGCACTTTCGGCACGCGCTGCGGCGACTCGTAGAAGATCAGCGTCTCTTCGCGCTCTTTAAGCGACTCGAGGATGCGCCGGCGCGCGCCCGGCTTCTTGGGCAGGAACCCGCGAAAAATAAATCCGTGCACCGGCAGGCCGCTGGCGCAAAGCGCCGCAATCGCCGCACATGGACCGGGAATCGGCACGACCGCAATGCCCGCGTCGATCGCCGCGCGCGCGAGACGAAAACCCGGATCGCTCAGCAGGGGCGTGCCGCCTTCGCTGACCACAGCGATGTCCTGGCCTTCGCGAAGCCGCTCCGCCAAAAGTGGTGCCATGCGCACTTCGTTGTGCTCGCCGTATGAAAAAATCTGCTTCCCGTCCGCGGGGATATCGAACGCCGCCAGCAGGCGCCGCGCGGAACGTGTGTCTTCCGCGGCGATGATCGGCGCGGCGCGCAGCGTCTCAATCGCGCGGCGCGACATGTCGGACAAATTACCCAGCGGCGTGGCCACGATATAGAGAGGCATGATGAGATTGTACAAGAAAGGCGTCTTTTGCTCCGCGAAAGAAAGTCGGCTTTGGTTTGGCAGACATTCCTGTCTGCCAAACCGCCAAACAAGAATGTCTGGCCCACCACAACCTGAGTGTCCCGCCCTTGCGCAAAATCCCCAATTCGTGTATTTCACGTCAATCCACCAAAGGAGGATTTCCATGCGACACCTGCTTTCCGCCATCGCCATACTTCTTTCGTTATCTCTTTCCGCCGCCGACGACTGGGCCAAAGCCAAGCTCGATAAATCGCCGCGCCACGGCGAGTGGGTCAAGATCAAACAAGGCAACCGCGAAGTCCAGGCGTGGGTCGTTTATCCGGAAGTCAAAGACAAGGCGACGGCCGTGCTGGTCATTCACGAAATCTTCGGCATGAGCGACTGGGTCAAACTCATGGCCGACGATCTTGCCGAACAAGGCTTCATCGCCATCGCACCCGATTTGCTCTCCGGCATGGGTGAAGGCGGCGGCGGTACGGACAAAGTCAAAGACGTGGGCAAGGCGATTCGCGATCTCCCGCCCGACCAGATCACCGCCGATTTGAACGCGACCGTCGATTACGTGAGCAAACTTCAGGCGTGCAACGGCAAAGTCGTCGCGTGCGGTTTTTGCTGGGGCGGCGGGCAGGTCTTCCGTTTTGCGACGAACAACAAAACGCTGAAAGCCGCGTGTCCGTTCTATGGCGATTTTCAAAAGAAGCCGGAGGACCTCGCCAAAATCGCCTGCCCCGTCTACGGCTTCTACGCCGAAAACGATGCCCGCATCAGCGGCTCCGTCCCTGCCACGACCGACGCGATGAAAGCCGCCGGCAAAACGTACGAACCGGTGATCTATCCGAAAGCCGGCCACGGTTTCATGCGCGCCGGCGAAGACCCCAACGGAAACGAAGGCAACAAAAAAGCCCGCGAAGACGGCTTCAAGCGCTTGGTCGAGATCATCAAGAAAGCGTGATAGGGCTCATAGGACGTATAAGGCATATAGGGTCTATTTCTCTTGATCAAGGATCTCAACTCATGCTCCGAATCACTCTTGCCTGTGCGTTCCTCTTCGTCGCCGTCCATGCCGCGGACATCCCCGCCGACTACAAAGGCAAACCCTGGCAGGACAAACCCCAGACCATCCCCGGCAAAATCATCGCCGCCTTCTACGACACGGGCGGCGAAGGCGTCGCATACCACGATGTCGATGCCAAAAATCAGGGCAGCGGCACGCTGAACAAAGGCCCGGAAGAAAAGAACAACTTCCGCAAAGAGGAAGGCGTGGACGTTTCGTACACCAAAGCTGCCTTCGATAAATTCGCCGACGGTACGAAACTCGAAGTCGATAAATATTACGTCGGCTGGACCGCCGCCGGCGAGTGGCTCAACTTCACCGTCAACGTCGAAACCGCCGGCACCTACACCGTCAAGATGCTCGCCAGTTCGAACAACAAAGACGCCGAAATCTCCTTGAGCGTCAACAACGCCGACAAGACCAACTCGATCGTCCTCGAATCGACCGGCCACTGGCACACCTGGAAAATGTACGAAAAGATCGCCGAAATCCCGCTCGAAAAAGGCCCGCAGTTGCTCACGCTTAAGTTTGTCAAAGAAGGCAACATGAACGTGCAGTTTTTGGAATTCGAGCTAAAAAAATAGACGCATCTGCAACCTCTGCCGGGGTCGAGGGGGAATTTATGGGCGTGAACCGTGGGTGTCGGCCGGGTACAGCGTCGACCCCCGGCTACCTTCTGCTTCCCCTCCGGGAAAACGGCGGGGTTTCGCTTCGCGAAACCAAGGCGGGGGCGCAAGAATTCGCAAAGCCGGAACGTCTATACGCCTGCCCCCGCCTCCTGCATCTCTTCCGTCTTGCCTTTCGCGCGATGGCCGATGACTTCCAGCAACAGCGGAATGGTTGTCGCCGCGCCGACGCCCACCAGTGCCCAACCCACGGCTTTGCGCTGCTTTTCGTCGAGTTTGCTGGCCAGCAACAGACCAATCCCGGCGCCCAATAGGCCGCGCGTTCCCGCAATCAGTCCAATTTCCGGCAGAGTCACGTTGTAATGAGTCATGATCGAAGGCTCCTGTAGTTCTCGCTGGATTAATTAAGCGAACGCAGCGCCGTTTGCGAGAATTCGATGGCGTCGGCGTTTTTGAGCGGCTGCGCGGAGATTGTCAATTTGACCTAAATTCCCGCAAACTCTGCCGAGATGCAGCGGTTCTCGGCTGCTTTACGGTTATATAATACTCTGGTGTAACTCATCTTATCGCCACAATCCCAAACTCGGCGCGTGGCGTATCGTTTGCTCCCTCTCGTGCAGAAGTGACGGGATTTTGAGAGAGTTGGGGACACACAGACACGGTGACGCGGGGGAAAGGCTGTCCGCGTGGATGCCGATGGGAGTGAAACATGGGTAAGATTATCGGGATTGATTTGGGTACGACCAACAGCGTCGTGGCGATCCACGAAGGCAAGGAGACGAAGGTCATCGTCAACGCCGAAGGCTCGCGGCTGACGCCTTCCGTCGTGGCCTTCACCGACGACGGCCGCATCGTGGGCCGCGCCGCCAAAAGCCAGGCCGTAACCAATCCGGCGCGCACAATTTACAGCATCAAGCGCTTCATGGGCCGGCGCCACAAGGAAGTCGGCAGCGAAGAGAAGCTCGTGCCGTACAAGGTCGTCGGCGGCTCCGAAGAGCTCGTGCAAGTCGAGATCGACGGCAAGCGCTATTACCCGCCGGAGATTTCGGCGATGGTCTTGCAGGATTTGAAGAAGAGTGCTGAGACGTACCTCGGCGAAACAGTCACCGAAGCCGTGATCACCGTGCCGGCGTATTTCAACGATTCGCAGCGCCAGGCCACGAAAGAAGCCGGCAAGATCGCGGGGCTGGATGTGAAGCGCATCCTCAACGAGCCGACCGCGGCGGCGCTGGCGTATGGCCTCGACAAGAAGAAGAACGAGAAGATCGCGATCTTCGATTTGGGCGGCGGCACATTCGACATTTCGATTCTGGATGTCGGCGACGGCGTCTTCGAGGTGCTCGCGACGAACGGCGACACGCATCTTGGCGGCGACGATTGGGACCGCTTGATCGTGGATTTCGTGGCCGATGAATTCAAGAAAACCGCCGGCTTCGACGTGCGCAAAGACCCCATGGCCTTGCAGCGCTTGAACGAAGCCTGCGAAAAGGCCAAGTGCGATCTTTCGACGATGCCGCAGACGACGATCAACCTGCCGTACATCACGGCCGTCGGCGGCGTGCCGAAGCATCTCACTCAGACGCTCACGCGCGCGAAGTTCGAGAGCCTGTGCGATCCGCTCTTCGAAAAGCTGCGCGGACCGGTGAACAGCGCGCTCAAAGATGCGGGCGTGAAGGCGTCGGACATCGACGAAGTCGTGCTGGTCGGCGGCAGCACACGCATGCCGAAGTGCCAGGACATCTGCAAGGAAATCTTCGGCGGCAAGGAACCGCACAAGGGCGTCAACCCCGACGAAGTGGTGGCGATCGGCGCGGCGATTCAAGCCGCGGTGCTGGCGCAGGATCCGTCGCTGAAAAACATCGTGCTGCTGGACGTGACGCCGCTCTCGCTGGGCGTCGAGACGCTCGGCGGCGTGATGACCACGCTGATCTCGCGCAACACGACCATCCCGCACCGCAAGAGCGAGACGTTCTCGACGGCCGCGGACAGCCAGCCGGCCGTGGACATCCACGTGCTGCAGGGCGAACGCAAAATGGCGACCGACAACCGCACGCTGGGCCGCTTCCAGCTCACCGGAATCCCGCCCGCGCCGCGCGGCGTGCCGCAGATAGAAGTAACTTTTGACATAAACGCCGACGGCATCCTGAACGTGACCGCGAAGGACAAGGCCACGAACAAGGAACAGAAGATCGAGATCAAGGCGTCGTCGGGCCTCGACAAGAGCCAGATCGACAAGATGGTGAACGAAGCCGCCGCGCACGCCGACGAGGACAAGAAGAAGACCGAGTTGATCGAAGCGCGCAACAAAGCCGACCAGCTCTGCTACCAGACGGAAAAGTTCGTCAAGGAAGGCGAAGGCAAGATCAGCAGCGGCGTGAAGGACGACGTGACCAAAGCCATCGACGAAGTCCGCAAGCTGCTGAAAGAAAACGGCGAGAAGGAAGCGCTGGACGCCGCCGTAAGCAAACTCGAATCCGCGAGCCAGAAGATCTACGAGGAAATCTCGAAAGCCGCGCAGCAGCCGCCGCCCCAGCCCGAACCCCAACCCGAACCCGCCGGCGCCGCCGCCGGTGGCGGGAAGAAGCAGGCGGAGGGGGATGTGATTGACGCGGATTTCAAGGTGGTGGATGAGAAGAAGTAAATTCGGAATGTAGAATTCAAAATGCAAAATGAACGCATCGGCTTCGGAGGCCGGTGCTTTTTTTGTCGATTTGCCGGAGCCGCCGACTATACTCTTGGCAGAGAGGAACTGATATGCCGCCTTCTACAATCGACGAAATCGATCAACGCATACGAAAACTGCCGCCCGAAAAACTTGCGGTCGTGAATGACTTCGTGTCTTATCTGCTGGAACGCGAAATGTCCGCTTCTGAAAACGATGCGCGCGCGACCATGCTGGCGTCCGAGGAAGTGCTTCGACGCGATTGGGACCGGCCTGAAGAGGACGCGGCATGGGCGCATTTGTAAAAGGCGACGTGGTCGTCGCGCCATTTCCGTTTTCGGATCTGAGCGCCTCAAAGAAGCGTCCCGCGTTGGTTGTCGCGAAGCTCACCGGCGACGACATCGTTCTGTGCCAAATCACCAGCCAATCGGCTTCAGACAATTATGCGATCCCTCTCGTGGACAGCGACTTCACAAGCGGAAATCTACGCCAGGCAAGCCACATCAGGCCGAACCGCCTCTTCACCGCAGACAGCAAGATCGTGCTGTATCGGGCCGGGGTAATCAACGGAAACAAACTGAAGGAAGTGACTTCGAAGCTGGTGCAGATTTTGACGGCGTGAACCCGCCGGCGCCGCCGCCGGTGGCGGGAAGAAGCAGGCGGAGGGCGATGTGATCGACGCGGATTTTAAGGTGGTGGATGAGAAGAAGTAGAATCGGAATGCGTCCCAATCCGTCCAAGGAGAGCTAAGATGCCAAGGAAAACGACAATTCCAAACAATCCAGACGGCTTAAACGGGCTGTATTTCCATACATTCGAGAAGAGCGGACAGAACAAAGGAATTATCGAAAATCAAGGACAGATCGTCGCCGCTATCGGAGCGAGTTTTTACGTAGTTCAGTTGTTTAGTTTCGCCACGGGTCTACCGACCAACAAAAAACTCGTGCCGATTGATGAAATGACTTCATGGAAATTCTATGATAATATCGAGGAACTAAAGCTCGCCTACGAAAAAGCACCAAGACCCAAATAGAGTGCGGCAACACCTAGACCAATTTCGGGGGTCGCAACCCATGGGCGTACCGAGACGACAAATGGAAATCTTCACGCAAAAACTCTCCCGACTTCTTGCATTCTATCCTATCCTGATGCTTGCGTGCTCAGAAATTCGACCACAAGAGGTGGTTACGACAATCGCCGGAAACCGTACGGACGTTGGCGACGCAGTCGTGCCGTTTTACATAGCCATTGATCCACAGGGAAACGTAATTTTCACAGACCTAAACGCGATAAGAAGAATTGATCGATCTACGCAGGCGGTCACGACCATAGCGGGAATTCCAGCGCTCACGACAATCGCGGGAATTATGTCCAAGGTGATGCCTGGATTTTCCGGCGATGGTGGCCTTGCCTCGAACGCCCAAATAAACAATCCGCGTGGGATAGCTACCGATCTGTCAGGCAACATCTTTTTTGTAGACGCAGGCAACAACAGAATACGAAGAATCGACGCATTCACCGGCATCATTTCAACCGTCGCTGGAAATGGAGTGGTGGGTTTCTCGGGCGACGGAGCTAGCAACTTCCGCTTCGATGGATATCCTTCCGCTTAACATAAACGGCATCGGAGGGGGTCTTGCCGTTGACAAGTCCGGTAATATTTATTTTTCGGACACGGCAAACCTGCGAATCCGAAAGGTTATTGCCGACACTGGCGTTATAATCACCGTCGCCGGCAATGGCGACCAAGGAACGGCTTCAGACGGTGCGTTGGCAACGAATGAGCCATTGGATATCCCTGCCGGCATCGCTTTGGATGCCAACCAAAACTTATACTTTACGGAAGTTAACAGCGGACGCATCCGCGAAGTTAGACGCTTCAACCGGCATAATTAGCTCCATCGGAACCGCTAACAGTACTTTGTTTTGGCCGACGAGCATATCTGTGGTTGACGAGAACAATGTTTATGTGGCAGATTTTTTAAATGGACGCATTTGCAAAATTAACCCAATGACACAGGATTTAGTTATGGTTGCAGGTGGCGGAACGTTAGGAGACGATGGTTGTGCGGCAACTTCCGCTGCCATTGCCGCTCCGTACGGCGTAGCTATTGACTCGGACGGAAGCGTTATTTTCACCGAATTACTTGGTTGTAGAGTCCGCAAGGTTGCCAGCGGTTCAATCATAAACCTTGGGGATACCGACTTGGACGGATTTTCAGACTCGATTGAGGTCGCGGCCGGATCATCGCCAACTGATCCTACATCAATCCCGTTTCAAACAAAGCCCGATGTCGCCGTTGTCCTTGACTCTTTGACTCTGTCGCTCAAGGTAAACACAACAAGCGCAAATAGCGACACAATTTCCTTAACGGGAGGCATATTCTATGGAAGCAAGCCAGTATTCACAAATCAACAGTTTATCGTCGCCCTTGGAAACGTCGCCGAGTCGTTTACATTAAACAAGAATGGAGACGCATCCACCAAGTCCGGCAAAATTCACATGCAATACAACAAGAAAAAATCACAGATTAACGTAAATATCAATCTAAAGAAAGGGGACTTCAGGCAGTTCTTATCAAATGCCGATAACTACGCAAGTACCCAATCGTATACGTTGAACGCGGCAGGAATCACCGGGATAGTTTTGTTCGCGAATGAAATACATGTTAACAATATTGAATTGTTTTGGCGGGTAAGTCGGTCCGCGCGCATCATAAGGGTAAATGGCGCGACGATTAGTTTGCCTGGCTCCGGCTTTGGGGCAATAGTGGGAAGGTGACTCGAATTCGACGTAGCGGTCCACAAAATGGTTCTTTAATCTGTGCGGCGTTCGAGGTTTTCATTCAAGGGACGGGGAATCTATGACTGGAAGGGAGATTCTAAATCAGCAGGAATTGCATTTGCCGCTTGTCCGGACAAAGGATGTCGATTTTAGAGTATTTCTCAAGGAGTGCTTTGACAAATACTTGGCAGTCGTTCAGAAAACAACGGGAAGCGATATGTTGTCTTCGGCGATTAGATCAAACGTGAACACGTTACGTGATGAATGCAATTTAATCCTTAATTCAATTGATGCATCGCTATGCGGTCACCCACACGTCGCTTTCCAGAATTTCGAGAAGGCAATGTCGCTAGTCAACAATAACAATTGGCTGCCAGTTCTTGAGCAGAACAGTAGTGCGACTCACAACGCATTGAGGGAAACTAGGCTTTACCGAGCGCGCGATTGCGGGAATATCCCGATAGATAAGAGAGGGATTTTCCATGTACCATTTGAAGACCGGCACAAGATCGCAGCGCATCGGTTCAGTCTTCCTGGAGTTCCGTGCCTTTATCTTTGCGGCTCTTTATATACGTGCTGGTGCGAGTTGAACTGGTGTCCGCTAGAGAAGATGCAGATCGCAGCGTTTTGGATTACGCCGAAAATGCGTTTTCGAATATTAGATTTTTGCCACCGACCTCAATTTGTAAATCATTACATTACGTCGAACAATACGGAAATAGAAATTCACAACATGATTTGGCCAATTATAGCATGTTGGCCGATAATCGCCGCGTGTGCGGTAAGGGTCGCGGAAGCGGACGCGCCCTTCAAAGTCGAGTACGTTGTTTCGCAACTATTGACGCAATGGGTTACAAGCACGGCAAGCGGCTTCGACGGCTTGGGCTTTTTTTCGACTCGCGTGGAGAAAAGTGTTGCACACCACCATTGGCTGGCAAACTATACGTTTCCGGCCAAGGAGATTACAACGACTGGCCGATGCAAGAAACTTTGCGGTCTCTTTGAAATGACGGATCCGTTCTCGTGGACAGTACTACGAGAAATTCAGTTGCGCCGTATTTCCGAAAACGCTTGCGATACCTTTCCTGTGCATGTTCATCCAATTGTCGAGGTTGACTACCATAATTCCGGATTCGGAATCGTGCAAACGAAATTGAATCAAATCGCAATCGATTGCCGTCAGTCCGGTAACCCTGATCTCGTACGAATTGCACCATAGCGAACACCGATATAATAATGGGAAATCGGCGACGCGCATAGAACTCCCCCTCGCTCTAATATCCGCCGCCCCCGCCCCCGTCAAGAAGTTTCCCAGCCCCGCCCGCCCCACCTCAAAAACCCGCCTCCATCCCGTCGCGCGCCCTCAACTGCGAGCCCAATCGTTCCCAAATCCGCCAGGCTGAAAATGCGCTCCGCCACGGAGCGGCGCAACGCGTCCAACAGCCGCGCCCGCCGCGCGTCCTCGCGTAGCGGCCGCGCTACTTCAGCGGCAAGCCGTACCATTTTTCGACGCGCTTTTTGAATTCGCCGGTGGCGCGTCCCAACAACTTCGCGCCCTTGAAGTAGTCAAGGTCCACGTCGGGCAGCGCGCCCAGGATGAACGACGAATCGCGCAAGCCGGTCGCCTTGAAATCCGGATCGTTGGCCTCGATCATCACCTGGCCCGGCTTGTAATTTTCCAGTTTCGTTGAGAAGTAACAGATCGTCGCATCGTGTGCGGAAGCGCGAAGCACGGGCGCGGGTAGTCGGCCATGCCGATTTTGACGGCTTTGCGCAGGAAGTAAATTTGGCCGGCTTCGATGTTCATTCGCGCCCCAGCCTAATCGTCGGCGTAGAGTCGAACGTTTAGCTTTTCAATATCTTTTTGCGCGTAAATCGGCTGGCCTTTCGGACCGCGGCGGACAGGCGTCAAATGTTCGGCAAGATAGGCCGCAACCTCTTCTTCCGTTTTCAAGAGCAACGGCGGTCCATTGTCACGCCCTTTCGTCGGCGCAGTCGAAGCCTTTCCGCGTGGCGCTGGAGCGCGTTTAGTCATCGTGGGCATAGTGTCAATTTCCGTTATCGCGCATCAGCACGCTAAACAAGAGCAATCGTAATGTCGTCCACGCCCCCGTCAAGATGTTTCCAACTGCGCCCATCTCAAGAACCGGCCTTCGCCCCGCCGCGCGCCCTCGACCGCGCAGCCCAATCGTTCCCGAATCTGCCAGGCTGAAAATGCACTCCGCCACGGAGCGGCACGACGTGTCCAACAGCCGTGCCCGCCGCGCGTCCTTACACCGATTTCGCGCGCGCCGTCATGCGCACCGTAGCAATGCGCCTGCGCTTTTTGCCCGCGTGAGTTTCCGCCAACAGCGACTCCGCCGGAATGCCGAGGCCTTTGTGCAAGGCGCGGATCATCCTCAGACTGAGCGGGCGCTTGTGGTTCAGCACTTCGGAGACTTTGCTCCGGCTGCCGATGTAGGGCGTCAAATCCTTTTGCTTCAAGCCCGCCTGATCCATGCGAAATTTGATGGCTTCGATGGGGTCCGGCGGCCCGATCGGGTAGCGCCTGCTCTCGTACGCTTCAAGCAGCGTCGCCAGCAACTCCAATTCCGCGGCTTCCGGCGACTTCGCGGACGCGTCCATCAACGCGCTGGCGCGCTCAAGCGCAGCGTTGTATTCGGTTTCCGTTTTTATCACTTTGATCTTCATCAGATTAACCCCGCATCGATGTTGTCGTACTCGGCGTGCGTGCCCACGAACCGGACTTCCACCGTTTGCGCCGGAAAGTTGACCCGCGCAATCAAACGATAATTGTTTCCGCGAATCCGAAACACCACTCGATTCCCGCCCACCATGCTGGCACGCGGATACATCGCCAAAATGTCGCGCGGCGAATTCCATCGCGCGGCCTGAATGTCGCGCCGCCACGCATCCAGAGCGCCTTTCGCATCGGCATGGCGCAAGGCGAAGGAATCCAAAATGTTCGCCCTGAATAGGATCATCGAAGCCGCGCGCCCTGCCGGTGCTTGAATTCAAGATTCCCTATTTGGGAACATAGCCCGTAGTGCTGCCCTCGTCAAGAAGTTTCCCAACCGCCCCCGCCCCATCTCAAAACCCCGCCCCTGCCCGTCGCGCGCCCTCGACCGCGCATTCTGATCGTTCCCGAATCCGCCAGCCTGAAAATGCACTCAGCCACGGATCGGCGCAACGCGTCCAACAGCCGTGCCCGCCGCGCGTCCTCGCGTTGCTTATGTCGTTGCCACGGCCAATTTTTGAGAATCGAGATACAGCGTGTCGCGGAATATCGGGATGCTTGACGCATGAAGAGCTTCACCGCAACTGATGGTCTTGGTATAATGAGAAAGTCCATCCGTGGCGAAGCAGCCGGATAGTCAAGCCCCATGAACAACCCTTCCGACCCCACCTCCATCATCGCCACCAGCGAAGCCCAGCGCCTCACCGCGTTGGCCGCGCAGGCCAACGCGGACGGTTCGCACATCGGGCCGTACAAAATTCTGCAGGAGCTTGGCGAGGGCGGCATGGGCACGGTTTACCTCGCCGAGCAGATTGAGCCCGTGAAGCGCAGAGTGGCGCTCAAAATCATCAAGTCCGGTTTGGCGACCGGCTACGTGATCGCGCGGTTCGACATTGAGAGGCAGGCGCTCGCGATGATGGATCATCCCAACATCGCCAAAGTGCTGGACGCCGGGACCACGCAAGACGGCCAGCCGTACTTCGTGATGGAACTCGTCAGCGGCGTGCCGATCACGAAATACTGCGACAATTTGCAACTGCCGTTGCGCGCGCGGCTCGAATTGTTCATCCCGGTCTGCTACGCGATTCAGCATGCGCACCAGAAAGGCATCATTCACCGCGACATCAAACCGTCGAACGTGCTCGTGGCCATGCAGGACGGCAAACCCGTGCCGAAAGTCATCGACTTCGGCGTGGCCAAAGCGGTGAATCAAAAACTGACCGACGCCACGATGTACACGCAGCTTGGCGTGATTATCGGCACGCTGGAATATATGTCGCCGGAGCAGGCAGAGATGAGCGCGCTGGGGATCGATTCGCGCAGCGACATTTATTCGCTCGGCGCGATGCTCTACGAATTGCTCACCGGCACCACGCCCTTTGACCGCCGGACGATGAAAGACGCAACGATCGTTGAGATGCTGCGGCTGATCCGCGAAGTCGAGCCGCCCAAACCCAGCACGCGCATCTCGTCATGCCCGGACACGCTGCACGATACTGCCGTCAAACGCAAGATCGAACCCACGCGGCTCGTCCAATCGGTCAGCGGCGAACTGGATTGGATCGTCATGCGCGCGCTCGACAAAGACCGCACGCGCCGCTACGACTCCGCCAGCGGATTGGCGCGCGACATCGAACGGTATCTGGCCGACGAGCCGGTCGAAGCGTGTCCGCCGACCAGTTGGTATCGCTTCAAGAAAATGGCGCGGCGCAACAAAGGCCTTCTGGCCGCGTGCGCGGCCATCGCCATCATTTTGATCGCCGCAACGGCGACCAGCATTTCGTTCGCACTCCGAGCCACCGCCGCGGAAAAAGCCGCACAGGCCGCCTTGAACGAACAACGCCGCCTGTCGCTTGAAGCCGACGTGAAGAACGCTGAGGCCGACGACGAAAAAGGCGAATCGGCGAAGATCATTCAAGCTGTCGAGCCGTACCTTGCCGACGACTTGCTCGCCAATTACCCCGCATTCGCTAAAGCCAAACAGTTGGTCGAAAAGGCGCGCGACGGTTACCAGCGCTTCGCCGCGCTCCAGGCAAAAGTGAATGCGCGGGATAAAGGCGTGTCGCTTGATTTGGGGCACGGCGTGATGCTGGAACTGATCTTGATTCCGAACGGCAAATTCGACATGGGCGGCACGAAGAACGCCAACGAATCGCCGCGCCATCCGGTCGAAATCTCAAATCCATTTTACATGAGCAAATACGCGGTGACGCAGGAGCAGTACGAGGCGCTCACCGGCGCGGCACCGAGTCCGTTCAAAGGAAAGAAAACGAATCCGGTCGAGTCCGTCAATTGGTTCGAGGCCGCGGCCTTTTGCGACAAGTTGAGCAAACAATCCGGGCCGGCCAAACTAGTTTTCGCGCTGCCCACCGAAGCGCAATGGGAATACGCCTGCCGCGCCGGCACAACGACGGAGTATTATTATGGCGACAACGAAAAGGAATTAACCAAGCACGCCTGGTTTGCAACGTTGGATAAGTTCGCCTGGTTCGCCGCGAGCGGAGGCATCATCCCAGCCGGCGACGTCAATTCCGGCCCTCAGCCCGTGGGATTGAAACTCGCGAATCCATTCGGCTTGTTCGACATGCACGGCAATGTGCTTCAATGGTGCCAGGATTGGTACGACGAAAATTACTACAGCAACTCGCCTCGCAAAGACCCGCCAGGCCCGAAAGACGGCGTACTTGAAAAAACGATGAAAACCGAGTGCCGCGTGCTTCGCGGAGGTTCGTTCTTCGATGCCGCGTCGTTTTGCCGCAGCGCCTGCCGCCGCTGGAACGCGCCGGTCAATCGCAGCACCAGCATCGGTTTTCGGATTGTGTTGTTGCTGGACGTTGAAACAACGAATCGCACGAATCTTCACGAATAGGGTTGAGGAAAAATGCAGTTAGCGGTGGAGCGGCGGAGGCTGCGCGAATAGCACTCTAACGCGAGCCTTTGATGACGGCAATCAAGAATAGCGGAACAATCGCCGTGGCAAAACAGATTCCTCCTGAATCGGCAATGAAGTACAGCAAAGACAGAAACGCAACGGCAACTATGCAGCCAGCCATTGACCCGGCAAAGACGGATGCGGCCTGATTGAATCGCCCGGGCAGCTGTTCGGTGCGCATGAGTTTGCCTTCAAGCAGGCCCCACACGGCACCTACACATTGTCCGCTGACCACGCCCAACGCGAACAGCCACGCGCTCAATTTATCGATGCTCAGCGTCGAAAGATAGCGTATCAACAGGAACGACGGCACGAGACCCAGCATGCCGGCCCAGATATCGGTGATGTAAAAATTAATTGGGCGCCGGCACGTGCGAAAGGAACACTTCAAAATGTGGATCGCCAAAAGCGCTACACACGCCAGGCCCAGACACGCGGCGAGGTCTATGGCCGTGAAATCCGCCGAGGTCGGTCGCATGGCGCGGAGTCTCCGGTGGAATTACGCGCCGCGCAGTTCGCGAATCGCGGTCGCGTAATCGCCGGATTTGAAAATCGACGTCGCCGCCACGATCACCTGCGCGCCGGCGTCGCGCACGGCCTGCGCGTTTTGAGGCGTCACGCCGCCGTCGATTTCGAGCAGCAGATTCTCACCGAAAAGCTTGCGCGCTTCGGCATATTTCGGCAAGCACTCCGTAATCATCTTCTGCCCGCTGAAACCAGGGTTGACGGTCATGACCAGCAGCATCTCGATTTGCGAAATGTAATCGCTCGCCGCCGAAACCGGCGTGGCCGGCTTGAGCGCAATCGAAGGCTTGACGCCGCATTTGCGGATCAAATCCAGCGCGCCGTGAATGTCGCCGTTGGCTTCCGGGTGAATCGTGATCGACGCCGCGCCGGCTTTCGCAAACGCTTCAACGTAGCGTTCGGGCTTCTGGATCATCAAATGGCAATCCAGCGGCAATCGCGTGAGCCGCTTGATCGCCTCGACGATGAACGGCCCGAGCGTGATGTTGGGCACAAAATCGCCGTCCATCACATCGACGTGCAGCCAGTCGGCGCCCGCGGCCTCGACGGCCTGCAGTTCGTCTTTGAGGCGCGTGAAATCCGCGGAGATGACGGACGGGGCGATGAGCGGAGTTTTCATGGGCAACCTTGAGTTCGTTTGTTTACGACATGCTACTCAAAACGCTGCCAATTTGAAATTTGATTTATTTTTTGAGTGCAATAGGAGGCGTGATTGAATCTCAACACGCTTAAAAAAATCGGGGCAAACTCCCGTTCGCCCCGTATCCAACCGTCTTCATTTTTCTTTGCGCCTTCGCGCCTTTGCGTGAGAAGAATTACTTTCCCAAAATCGTCTTCGCAATCCCCTCGCCGTCAATCCCGACGCTCGCCAACTGCCACTTGCGCGGGCCGTGCTGGACCCATTCGTCGGGAATGCCGAGGCGCTTGATTTTGCGCGTGTCGAGGCCCAGTTCGCAGGCCGTTTCCAGCGCGGCGGTGCCGAAGCCGTTTTGCAACTGGTGGTCTTCGACCGTGATCACGCGCTCGTGAGTGTTGACAAGTTCAGTCAGCAGTGCCTTGTCGAACGGCTTGCAGAAGCGTGCGTTGGCGACGGTGATCTTTTGGCCGGTCTGCTTTTCGACTATGTCGGCGGCGTCGAGCGCGCAGGCGACTTGGGAGCCATAAGCCAGCACCGCGACCGACCCCTCACCCCGGCCCTCTCCCCCAAGGGGAGAGGGAGAACAGCGGCGCAGGATTTCGCCTTTGCCCCATTCGATCGGTTGCAGCGTGGCGCTGAGCGGCGCGGCCGGGACGCTGTCGCGCGGATAGCGGATCGCGACGGCACGGCGCGCCTTCACGGCCCACGCCACCATCGCTTCGGCTTCGGGCTGATCTTTGGGCGCGCAAAGCGTGAAGAACGGAAACGCACGCATGTACGCGATGTCGAAGACGCCGTTGTGTGTCGGCCCGTCGTCACCGACGACACCGGCGCGGTCGAGGCAGAGCACCACCGGCAAACCATCTTGCAGTGAAATCTCGTGCATGAGCTGATCGAGCGCGCGCTGCAGGAAGCTCGAATAAATGCATGCGACCGGATGCATGCCGGATTTTGCGAGCGCGGCGGCAAAACACACCGCGTGCTGTTCGCAGATGCCCACGTCGTAATAGCGTTTGGGGAAAACCTTTTGGAAATTCACGAGGCCGGTGCCTTCCGGCATCGCGGCGGTGATGGCGACGACTTTTTCGTCAGTCTTCGCGACGTTGATGATCGCCTCGCTGACCACTTTCGTGTAGGCCGGCGGAGTCGGCGCTGATTTTTTGACCATCGCTTCGCTGCCCGCGACTTCGTAGGGCCTGGCGCCGTGCCACGTCACCGGGTCCTTCGCGGCCCACGGCAGGCCGTGGCCTTTTTTAGTGACGACGTGGAGCAGCTTGGGACCTTTGACGGTCTTCAATTCGGTCAGCCAGCGGATCAGCGAGTCGATATCGTGGCCGTCGATCGGGCCGTAATAGCGGAAGCCGAGGTCCATGAAGATCGAACCGGGCGCGTGCGCGGCGCGGCCCATGGCGTCAAACGTGTCGGAGGCGAAGCGTTCGATGTCTTTGCCGACGAACGGAATCTTTTCGATCAACTCTTTGCCGGCGTTTTTCACTTTGCGATAAAAATGCGTCGAACGAATGTTCGAACACGTCGCCGACAGCGCGCCGGTGGTCGGACTGATGGAGTGCTCGTTGTCATTCAGGATCACCAGCATGTCTTCTTTAATGTCGCCGGCATGATTAAGCGCTTCGAAGACCAGCCCCGCGGTCATCGCGCCGTCGCCGACAACAGCCACTGCAAACGAGTCTTTCTTCTGCGCATGATCGCCGACGGCCAGACCCAGCGTCGAACTGACGGCGCAGCCGGCGTGAGCGGTCATGAACAGATCGTAGGCGCTTTCGTGAGGATTGGGGTAGCCGGAGATGCCGCCCTTCTGGCGCAGCGTGTGGAAGCGGTTGTAACGGCCCGTCAGCATTTTGTGCGCGTAGACTTGATGGCCCACGTCGAACACCAAGCGGTCCTTCTTGAAATCGAAGACGCGGTGCAGCGCAATGGTCAATTCGGTGACGCCGAGATTGGAGGCGAGATGCCCGCCGGTCACCTGCACGGTCGAGTTGATCTTCTCGCGGATTTCAGCCGCCAGTTCCGGCAGGTATTCCAGCGGAATTCGCTTCACATCCTCCGGGCCAGTGATGTTTGGGAGAAATGGGCGCGGGATGGCGCACGCGATGATCGGACGTTCGGCGCCCATGACCGCGCCGGCTTTGAGCGCGACGGCTTCGAGCGGCTTGAGAATCCGCTCGGATGTGGCATTGGGCTTCGCCGAAATGGCTTGATCACTCATGGTCTCTTCTCCGCGATCCAAAATCTAGGACTGCCTTTCGAGCACAAACCGGCCTAACGCTTCAAGAGTCTTTGACTTCGGACCAAAGATTTTGAGCGAATCAAATGCAATGCCAGCCAGTTTGTTAGCTTCCGTTTTCGATTTTTCGACACCAAGCACCGCCGGATAGGTCGCCTTGCCGGACTTGGCGTCCTTCCCGGGGGTTTTGCCCAATGCTTCTGGAGTCGAAGTGAGGTCTAATATATCATCGACAATCTGAAACGCCAGCCCAATATTTTTCCCGTACGCCGCGAGGTGCTCAATTTCCGTTTGCCCGGAACCCGACGCCAGCGCGCCGGCTTCGCAGCATGCCGCGATCAGCGCCGCCGTTTTCCAACGATGAATGGCGCGAACCGATTCAAGTGTCGCGGTTTTGCCCTCGCCTTCCATGTCGAGCACTTGCCCGCCAACCATGCCAAAAGTGCCCACGCCCTTGGCGACTGAGCGCACCAGTGCAGCGGCGGTGGAAGGCTTGGCATTAATGGTGAGCACTTCGAACGCGTAAGTCAGCAGGGCATCGCCCGCGAGAATCGCCATCGCTTCGCCGAAGACCTTGTGATTGGTCGGCCGACCGCGCCGTAGATCGTCATCGTCCATCGCTGGAAGATCATCGTGGATGAGGGAATACGTGTGGATCATCTCCACCGCGCACGCCGCCGGCAGCGCCTCTTCGACGCTTCCGCCGACCGCCTCCGCCGCAGCCAGCACCAGCGCCGGCCGCAAGCGTTTGCCGCCCGCGAAGATCGAATAGCGCATGGCTTTGTGGACGGTGCCGGGACAGACCGCTTCGGTCGGCAGCAACTCATCGAGCTTGCGGTCCACCAATTCGCGCGACTTTTCGAGGAACGCCTTGGCGATGGCCACGTGACTCAGCGGCGGGCCACCGTCGCTCTCCCTCTCCCCTTGGGGGAGAGGGCCGGGGTGAGGGGCCGTAGGCGGAATGCGCGGGCTGGAAGTTCTATTTCGCGACGCCAAACAGCGATCCTCCGGGGCCTGGTTCATCCGGCTCCTGGAAGGGATCCTGCTCCGGAAGGTCTTGGCCCGATTTCGGTTCCGATATAGCCTGAGGCGCAACATTGTGCCGCGCAAGCGCTTCGCCGTCAACCATCTGCTTCCCGGATTTTTTGCGCGGCAAAGGTGGACCGGAGCTCCCGCTCCGTTCAGCGCTCGGACTGACCGCCGGCACGTCGCGCAAACCGATCGCCCCGTCCACGCCCTGCACCAATACGCGAATGCGCTTCTCCGCTTGATCAAGAATCGCGTGGCAGCGCTTCAGTGAGCCGACGCCCTTTTCGAAAAGCGCCAAGCTCTCCTCAAGCGGCAATTCGCCCGCTTCGAGGCGTTCGACGGTGGCTTCAAGCTCCCGGAGGGAGTCTTCGAAGGAGGGGGAGGGGTCGGTAGGGGTGTTGTTCAAGATATTGTGATGCGGACGATCCGCCTCTGCTCCAAAGTATCCGGCATCGGCAGCAGCCAGTCAACTAGCCTCACAAATTGCGGATCGTTTTTCGCGCCAATAAAGCGGCTTTTTACGCCAAGGTCTTTTGAAGTTTTTGCAATTAGGTGCGTTCTTTTCAAAGGATTGGCGTGTTATACTATATAAGTAGCGCGCCGTGCGACATTCAAAACGGCCCCGAGTTCTCCGCATACGACCGAAAACTCCCTTGAGGAACCACTTGTGATGAATCGATCTCTTCTTTTGGCTTGCATGAGCTTCGTGTTGGCGAGCGCCTTCGCCGGCGACAAACCCGACACGCCGCCGGTCGCCACCGAGATCAAACCGAAAGTGAGCGCCGATGGCCGTGACTGGCCCGGCATCTTCCGCAACATGGCTTCCGCCGACACTGTCGTGCGCGACGCGGCCGTCACCGATTTCCTGCAAGCGCTCGCGCCGCTGGCTGAAAAAACCAAGAAGCCCTACTTCGCCAAATTGATCGAGAACATCAATTCGAAGGACGCCAAAGTCCACGACGATGCCGCGTCTCGCGTCAAGCTCATCGGGCAAGTCCTGAGCGTGAACGACAAATCTTTCAAACCGCTGGTCGCCGGTCTGATGTCCGCCGAACCGGTCGTGCGCAACGAAAAACTCGAGTACATGTTCAAAGTCGTCGAGGAATCCTTGCAATCCGATCACGTCCGCGACTTGATCGAACAGCTTGGTTCTGAAAAGGAAGAAACGGTGAAAGCCGCCACGGCCGAACTCAAAACCATCGGCGGCGACGCTGCGGACGATCTCGCCAGCGCATTGGACGAAGAGAAAGTTCAAATCAAGAAAATCGCCGCGGACCTGCTTAAAGACATGGGCCCGGCCGCGAAGGATGCCGTCAACAGCCTGGTCTTCAAAATCAAAGACGGCGACGACAAGCTTGGCCGCAAGTACGCCGCGCAAGTTCTCGAAGCGCTCGGCCCCGATGCCGCCGAAGCCGTGGACGATCTGGTTTTGAGCCTTGACGACGACGATAAAGTCCTGCGCCGGATATGCGCCGACGTGCTGAAGAAAATGGGCGCCGCCTACAAAGCCGCCGCTCCCGATCTGGTCAATTACCTCACCCACGACGACAAAGCCGTGCGCAAACTCGCCAGCGAACTGCTGCTCGCATTGGGCGCCGAAGCCAAAACCGGCACCAAGGACTTGATCGACGTGATCGACGAACCCGCGCCGGTGGTCCAGGCCAATGTGCCGCCGCCCGCCAATCCGCTCCCCGGAAACGACGCCGATTCGAAAGTCCGCGCCGCGAAAATCCTCGCCAGCATTGGCCCCGACGCCAAGGAGGCCCTGCCCGGCCTGAAAAAATTCTCTGAGGACAAAGACCCCGATCTCAAAGACGCCGTGAAAGAAGCCATCGACAAAATCACCGAAGGCAAACCCATCGACGACGTGATCAAAACCATTGTCATCACGCCGCCGCCGAATCCCAACGCCGCCGTCGCGCCGCCCAAGCAGCCCGCTCAAGAATCGAAGAACCAGGACAATTTTTAAAGGTCAGGGTGGCCCACCCGCAGTCGCGGCTCGTGCCGGAAGCGGCGCGGAATCTGGAATGCGGCTTACTGGCGCGCGCATCATAAGCAACAAGAGAAATGCGCTGTTGAGCTTCTTCTCTAAAATCTGCTATAACATCGCCTCCACACCGGAGGGTCTCCGTATGCGCTCCTTCGTTCCGTTCATCCTTGCCGCTTCGCTTCTCCTCACCGTCTCCGCGCGCGCTGAAGACGCTGACGAGCTTGCAGCCAAAGGCATCGCCGCGCTTAAACTTTCGCAGAACGAACCCGACGCGATTGTTTCGGCGGCGATTTTTCTTGGGCAGGCCAAGGAAATCTACGAAGCCAAAAAGGACGACGCGAAAGCCCAAGAAATGAATTCGGACCTGTATTGGTGCAAGAAGAAAATGACGCTCCAGCAGATGGAGGCGTTCCTCAAGGGAGGCGACGCGATCAACGCCAAAATCGCGCAGCGCATGAAGGAAATCGAGGCCGCGCCGCCGGCCGACGAAGCGCAGACGTATTTCAATCGCGCGGAGGCTTACGCCAACGCGCATCCGAATGAGCATCTGCTGATCGCGGTTCGTTTCTATGAAGTGGCGGATCGCTTCAAGGGATCGGATTTGAGTTTGCAGGCGCAAGACCGCCTCCTTAAGGAAATCACATTGGAGAAAACCGGCGCGGCGAATTCAGGCGCGAGCGCGCGGGAAAATCCGGCTACCGCGCCTGTCGATCCTGCCAAAAAAGTCGCGCTGCCCGCGGCGGCGAAACAGAAAGAAGCGCTGAAGACGATCAAGGACCTCTATAAGGAGGAGTTCGCGAAGAGCGCGCCGAAGGACAAAGCGGCACTGGCGGCGAAACTGGATAAGCAGGCGGACGAATCGGCCGGCGATCCGGCGGCGCGGTATGTGCTGCTGACGCAGGCGGCGGCGCTGGCGGCGCAGGCGGGCGAGTTGGAGCGCTTGACGGGGATTCTCGACAAGCTGGCGGCGGGATTTGAAAGCGATTTCAAGGATTTCAAGAAAGCGCAGTTGAGCGCGGCGATGTCGAAGATAACGGATGCGAAGCTGGCGAAAGTGGCGTCGGCGCTGAAAGTGCTTATCGACAAGCCGGACGATGCGGCGGCGAATTTGACGCTGGGGAAGTACAAGCTTCAGGCGGGCGACATCGAGCACGCGGCGGCGTTTATTTCGAAATCGAAGAACGCGGCGTTCATCTCGCTGATAAAACAGGAGCTATCAGCGCCGCAGGATGCAACGGCGCAGTACGCGGTGGGGGACGCAATTTGGGAATCGGGCGATAAAGCGGCCGATAATGACGATAGGGTTCTTTGTCATGCACGCGCTGCTTATTGGTATGCGAAGGCGGTTCAATCGTTGACAGGACTTGCGAAAGCCAAAGTTGAAAAACGTTTGGATGAGGCGGTCGCAGCAATGCCACGGAAAATTACGGACGTGCTTAAGCTGATTGATCCCGCACGAGATGCGGTTAACGGCGAGTGGAAGCTCGTGGACGGAGCGTTGGAATGCACGAAATCCATTAAGAGCAGCAGGATTCAATTTCCCAACAAGATTGGCGCGGAATACGATCTCCACATAGTGATGGCGTTGACTTCAAAAGATTCGGACCCATGTGTGATTTTGCCTTGCTGCGATCAGCAAGTATTATTGTGCTTGTGTGGATTCGGCGGAAGCACTGCAGTTTTGCAACACATTAACGGCACGACGGATAATAACGAGACGCGCCGTACCAATACCATGCAAATGGGTATGGATTATGACTTACTCGTTCAAGTCCGCAAGAATTCCATCAGGGTAATTCTCAACAAAAAGGATCTTATCTATTATCGATTCGACTACCCACGCTTCTCATTGTTCGTTGATTGGGAGCTGCGCGATAGTCATGCTACGGGCCTTTATCTTCAGCGCGGCACAGCACGGTTTAGGACTATTGAGGTTACGGAAGTGCCAACGCGCGCGTCGTTGGCAGCGCCATAGCGCTAAGGCGGGTGGCACCGACACCCCTCGCACCCAGTTTGATTGCGAGGTTGCCACTGGCGGCGGCCGTTTGCCGCCAGTGCGGATCGGCCCTGCGCTCGCGCAAGCCCAACCCATTGACCCCGGCACGTCGATGCATCCTTGTCGTCCGCGCCATCGCGCTGAAAAACAGGGACAGTCAGGACAGTCACGAATGGCGCATACTTAAGCATTTTGCACACGTGTATTTCGGCCGCAGTCCATTCGTGTGGCCTGACTAAAAGCACATGTGCAGAGTCCTTAAGTATGCGCCATTCAGGACAGTCACCTATTTGCGCGGGTGCCACTGGCGGCGGCAGGGCAGTTTGAAATTTGGGCGGGCGGTTTACGATCCGAACAGACGCTTTTCATAATCGGTATGAGGACCAATCCAGAACCAGACCATCTCATCGCCCGATTCGACGGCAAGCGCGCGGTAGTGAATTCCGGCTCTCACCGACCAGTATTTGTTGACTTTTTTGAAGTGCAGCGAGGGATGTCTCGAATTTTTCTTCAGAAGTTGAAAGTTGGCGTCTGCGACCCGCCGCACGTCAAGTGGCAGCGCGTTATAGTGCTGCCAAAAGCTGGGAGCAGTGCGGTGCGTCACAATTCCGCGCACTTTCCAGCCTTCAAGTCCTTCAATGCCTGCTCCGCGAGGGCGTCGAAATGACCGGACTTGACCATTTCTTCCAAACGACGGTCCACATCGTCTGCGTCCAATTCAGCGAACCATTCGCGCAGCTTTGCGAGGTCTGGCGGCGCAAGCTTGACGATCGCTTCTTCAATTTCTTGAACGTTGCTCATAACGCGCTATCCTTCTGGAGATTTAAGCGACAATGAACCCGTGTGTCAAGGAAATACCGGGACGCGGGAAATACCGGGACGCGCACGAAACAATTTGACTCCCCGCACGAGCACACCGTAGAATGACGTGCGCCGAGGAGACTTTGAAATGAGTACCGCAACGCTTGAACCCGCGAAGGTGCGCACGCAACCGGCTCATTTTGACGCGCGCGCGGCGCTTGACGCATTCGAAAGAGACTGGAACTCCGGCCAATTTGACGGCCACGAAGGCCAGTGGACGGCGTATGTCGATGCCAAACTTGTAAAAGTTGGCCCCGGCCGGCAGCGCCTATTCGATTTCATCCACGCGAAGTTTCCAAACGCGCTCGTTGCGCTTCAACCCATCCGCAAACCCGCGCCCATCAAATTGCGCAGCCCTCGCGCCCCGTGAGAAGTGAGGACCGAATGCGAAAACGAGCCGCGCCCGGCTATGTCGAATCGTTTATCCCATTGTTCGCGCGCCAATTCCGCGGCGTACGCAATGGCCGCGTGGACATCTTCGCGCCGCAGCGACGGGTAGCTCGCCAGAATCTCCTCGGTCCCGAGATTCGCCGCGAGATTGTCCAATAACACCGAGACCATGATGCGCGTGCCTTTGATGCACGCTTTGCCATGACAAATGGCAGGATTCACAACGATTCGTTCGCGCCAATTCATACCGCTCATATCGCTCAGTCCTTGCGGGTTGTCAAACGGAAATGGGATTACTAAAACGATCATCGGCATTGGCGCTGCAAAGCCGTGCGGCGCTTCAAACAACTCGCCACCGTTATTTTAGCCCAAGCCGCTGCTTGACGGCCGCCGTCGTCAGGCGCGGCTTGCCGAGATTCCGCGCGCGGGCGTCCAGCAAATCGAGGTAGTCCATGAGAGCTTCGATTTCGTGGCGCAACTTCGCGACTTGGCGCAGGACATACCGCCGTTTGGTTCCGAAATCAGCAGCCGTAGCCGTGTTACTCATAAATGTCCTTTCGATTCCCGATCCGCTGCACCACGATGCTATCAGTCTTCGAGTCTCGGGACGTATCACAGCGGCACGACCCGCACCGACCCGCCCGCGACGAAATCGGCGTCCATTTTACAGCCGTTGAGCAAGCGCGTTCCGACCAGCGGGTCGCCGTTGCGGCGGTCGCCATCATGGATAATTTACGACAACCCCAATACCTCCATCAATGCAAAATCGATCGCCGCCATCAATTCGTCGGGAACTTGTCCAATCAATTCTCCGATTTCGTCCTTGTTAACGGTCTGGATCTGGGTCAGGTTGATGATGCTGTCCTTGGGAAGACCAGACTCGCCGGCTGACAGAAAAATGCATCCCGGCAGCGCGCGGTATTTCAAGTTCGACGTCAATGAAATGCCGACCGTCGTTGCAATCTTGCTGTCGTTGAAGCTATCGGCCTGGGCGATCAGTACCGGCCTGAGATAGCCCGGTTCGGAGCCTCGCGGGTCGCCAAAATCCACCCAATAAATCTCCCCGCGTTTCATCGCCATTCGACCTTGAGCATCATCTTCTTTGCGTGACGAGCCTGCACTGGATCAAGCGGGGTAGGTCCGATTTTATCAAGCACCGCGTTAATGCGTTGGGTCAGCGCGGACTTATCGACTTGCTTCAAATAGCATTTTGCCGCGCGCGCAAAAAATTCGCTGCGTGAAACGCGCAAGCGCTTGGCCGCACGCGTGACTGATCGCAGCGTGTCGTCGGAAATTGAGATGGCTGTCTTCATAGCCGTTTTCTAACCAATTTAAGCGGTAAATCAAGTTCATGAATTCTAGATTTCAATTTTGGCGCTGAAAGCAAACCGTCGTAGCCGGTGTCAATCACTGCGGTGACGACTTGCTCGCGGGCAGGCCCGTGAACCGTCAGCGGCAGTGTCGCTTCCAGCTTGGAATTGACGCTGCCCGTCATTCTTATTTCTCTTCGTCGAGGCTGCTGCTGCCGCCAAGGTGGTACGGTGTTTGGAAACCAATACGAACTAAGTATACGGGATTAAATCATCCTCATCCATCTCATAGTCACCGCTCTCAATATCCAGAAAGAGGAACTTTCCCTTGTGCCGCGGCATAACCTTTGGACGGATGTCGCGGCGATAAATTTCTTCGCCGATGCGCTCGATCTCCTCTTGCGTGTAGTGATGTTGAACGGTTGGCATGGCGGTGACTCCCTAAGTAATTCTAAAGCAGCGCAACCATCTCCTCCAGAGGAATTCGAGGGCAATTCTTGGAGGGGTGCGCGTCGGTTTGGTTGCAGTTCCCCTCTCCCTCCGGGAGAGGGCCGACGGACGGCTGTATCGTCCGCGGGGTGAGGGGAATTCGCGTGGAGAATGCAACATGCGCGAATACTGCCAGCTTCACCGACCGCTATAAAACACCGCTGGCGCAACATGGAAAAATTCCGCCAGCTTTTCAATGTGGCTTCGAGTTAACTTGCGCTTCTCGGCGAGCACCGCGGAGAGCGTCGAACTGGCGATTTGCATTTGACGCGCCGCCTCGGCTTGAGTCACGCCGCGGGCTTCCAGCAAATGCGCCAGCAGCGCGGCGTCGGAAGGGTTGCTTCGCGGCACATCATCGGCCTCATACGCAGCGACAAGATCGCCGAGCACGTCAAGGTAATCGGCCTCCCCCGCATCAAGCGATTCCTTGTCAAGCAACCCGTCGATCACATGAACAGCCGCGTCTAATTCGCGCCGGTTGCGGATGGGCCGAAGCGGGAATGCGCGAATCAAATCCAAGTACGAATCGCGTACTGGCCCGCTTCGTTTAATCGTTTTTCCATGCTCCACCATCGTACTCCTTATGCGTTAGAATGTGCCGAACGTAAACTTTGCCGCGATTGAAATGAATGGCCGCGATCAGCCGGTACTTATTGCCGCCGACATTGAACACTACGAATCTTCCAACGAGATCGGCGCTCCCATATACTTTGCGCATATCCGCGAAACAACTCCACCTCGCATGTTCAACGATTTTACTCCAACTTTGCAGCGGCCCCATTGCATCAGGGTGCGCCTCCCAAAACTCCCGCAGCTTTTTCCTGGAAATAAGATGCATCCTCACGCTCTCGGCCCATTCGATGATCTTCGCAAATTGCGAAGAGTCAATGGGAAAACGGTTCCGACGATCCGCCAGCGCGCGGGGTCCGCAAGGGCCAACCGAAACGCTGGTGCGCGCACGAAACATTTGACTCCCGGCGCGAGCGTACCGTAGAATGACATGCGACGAGGAGACTTTGAAATGAGTACCGCAACGCTTGAACCCGCGAAGGTGCGCACGCAACCCGCTCAATTTGACGCGCGCGCGGCGCTTGACGCATTCGAAAGAGACTGGAACTCCGGCCAATTTGACGGCCGCGAGGGCCAGTGGGCGGCGTATGTCGATGCCAAACTTGTGAAAGTTGGCCCCTACCGGCAGCGCTTATTCGATTTCATTCATGCGAAGTTTCCAAACGCACTCGTTGCACTTCAGCCCATTTCAGTGTATTGCGCCTGGACGGCGCGCTGGAGACGCGCCCTGCGAGAATGCCCGAACTGATCATTCCCCAACCCCTCGCGCGCTGGATTCAAGCGCACATGCCCGGCGCGCCTGACCTGCGGCGCGTCCGCATTTTTTGCGGCCCGCGCATTCCCTTCGACTGGCTCCCCGGCTTCCGCAAAAAATACATCGGCATCACGCTGTGGGGCCGCATTCATTTGCGCGAACCGTTCGATTTCGAAACGCCAGGCAAAATCGAATTGCTCTTTCACGAACTGGTCCACGTGCGGCAGTTCAATGCGCACCCGCTCTGGTTCCCTATTTCCTATCTGCTGAAATTTGTCGTGAAGGGCTATCGCAATCATCCTGCGGAAATCGAAGCGCGCGAAGTGGCGGCGGAGTTGTGGAGGAAATATTCAGGAAAGCGTTTTGAAACTTGAAACTCTGGAACGGTGAATCCCGCTCCCTTGCGGTCGCGGCTCGTCATTTCCGCTTCATGCGCTTTTCTTTGAGCTTCTCCAGCACTTCGTAGGGGACGTGCAGCGTGCCGTTGATGCCGGTGCCCATGTCCACGCGCTGGCCGCTGCGGCCGTCTTCACCGTGGAAATCGCTTCCGCCGGATTCGAGTAGTTCGAGTTCGCGGGCGATTTTTTCAGCCAGCGCCCGCTGCTCGGGCGTGTGCGTGCTGTAATAGACTTCGATGCCGTCGAGGCCCTTCTTCTTGAGATCGGCGACGATGCCTTGCAACTCGGCCTCGTCTTCCGCTTTCAAATAAAACGGATGCGCCAGGATGGCCAAGCCTTCGGCTTTGTGAATCTGGCGAATGGATTCCGAGGGCGTCGCCACGAATCGCGGCACGTAGGCGGGCTTGCCTTTGGCGAGGTACTTTTCGAACGCTTCCTGCTTGTTTTTGACGTAACCCTTGCGGATCAACACCGCGGCGATGTGCGGGCGGCCCACACTTTTGTCGATCGCGCCTCCGCCAGGGCCGTTGTCCGCCATGCCCGCTTCCTGCTCGACTTCGCGCATGGTAATTTTCATGCCGAGGTCGTTGAGCTTGTGAATGATCTGCGGGTTGCGGACTTTGCGGCCGTCGGCAAGCTGCTTCAAAAACGCGCGGAACTCCTGGTTGTTCGCCTCGACGAACAACCCAAGGATATGCATCGTGCCTTTATCAAAATCCGCCGAAACTTCGACACCCGAAATTGTTTCGATGCCGCGCTTCTTGCCGGCCTCGTGGAACATGGCCAGCCCGGCAACGGTGTCATGGTCGGTCAGGGCGATCGCCGCAAGCCCGCGATGCTTCGCCATTTCGACCAATTGAGAGGGCGTTAACCGCCCATCCGATGCGGTCGAATGGTTGTGAAGATCGATCCGCGCTCCGCTCACGTGCTCCGCCTTCCAGTGCCACAGTGCCTTCGCCGAATCGTACTGTTAATAATGCACAAGTGCAATAGAATGTTATCGATTTAGCGCTTTTTCTCGAAAAGATAGACCGCATCCGCACTTGGCAATAGTGAAAACTCTCCCGATAGTCTGCTTCCACGCAATTGGAATGCCCATTTTTTTGGCGCAGCCTCTTCAAATTCTTTCAGAAAGACTAGCTCGCCAGCGTCGGCCTGCGACACATGCCCCCGCCCATTCGAAAGCCAGCCTTCATAGTGCAAATAAATGAGTCGATGGTCTGGCAATTTGAGTAGTTCCGTCGCAGGCGCGCCGCCTGGGAATTCGTCCCCGGCGGTTGCCCAAGTTTTGAGCACACGTGCATCGTCGCTGCTTCCGATTTCAGCTTGCAGCATCAAATCGTAATGGTCGGCGTGGCCCGGCCAGGCGGTGTGATGCAGGACGACGAATCGCATTTCCGAATTTGACATCGGCAAATTCCGCAGATTATTGAACGCAGAAAATCGAAAAAGTTGCGTGCCCGTTTGCGCGAAAATTCTGTTGCCAGACTCCATTTTCTCACATACCCTCAATTCGCACTGACACCGAATCTTTCACGGGAAAAATCATGCGCCAAGTACGCGAAAAAGAAATCGCCGACCTCGTAACTCAGATCAAGCATCACGATAAACTTTATTGGGAAAGGAACGCGCCTGAAATTCCTGATGCCGACTACGACTTGTTGCGCGAAAAGCTGAAGGCTCTCGACCCAGAAAATCCAGTGTTGCTGGACATCGGCGAAAGGCCAGCGAAGACACCAAAACGAAAAAAGGAAAAGGACGAACCCGTCAGGCGAATGCTAGAGATAATACAGGAGAGCGACCCGCATAAAAGCTCGACAAGCAAGGCTGATCAAGCAATCTTTGAAGCGGCAAAAAGAGTAGCGCATCATTTCGACCGATATTGGCGTGATAACACAATTGAAATCTCAAATGCGGCGTACGATGAGTTGCGTTCAAGTCTTAAAACTCAGTGCGCCGATCACCTTTTTTTCCAGCACCCGAGGGTGACGCTCAAGCAAAATGTTTTGACTGCGACCCACAACGTTCCAATGTTGAGCATAGATAAGGTCGTTAATCCACCGGGAAAGCAACTAAACCCCGAAGGCGTTGTCGGATGGGCACAAGACAGCGGGGCGTTCGCATCCGAATCAGAAGATAATGGGTTGACCGCGTGTTACAAAGTTGATGGTTCATCATGCAGTCTAATCTATCAGAACGGATTGCTCGTTCAGGCTCTCACACGAGGTGACGGAAAAACGGGAAATTTGATTACACGTAATGCTCTCGAGATTGATGGAATCCCGCACGTACTTGAAGGACTTCAGGAAGGTTTAAAGGGCCGCATAGAAATTCGGGGCGAAATCTACGCTTCGCGCGCGGCATTCGCGCGCGCAGAAGAGGAATTTGAACGCCTTCTTTCAGCCGGCATAAAAACGGAGAAAGATCGCCCCAACCCCCGCAATTATTGCGCAGGGAGCTTGATCCTAATTGACCCGACGGAATTCGCAGAACGCCAGCTTTCATTCACTGCGCACGGCTGCGTTGGAACACTCCCCGGAGCGAATGGCGTCACCGAATGGAGCAATTTCAAAGCAATGTCTGCTCTTGGCTTTCAAACGCCTTTCTGCCGGCACGTCGCGCGACCATCGGACGTCGCCGCCGTAGTCGAAGCCGTCGATGCAGAGCGAGATGCGCTTCCCTATTACATCGACGGCGTGGTATTTACCGTAAACAATCTTGCTCTTCACGCCGAACTTGGCTTTACCAGCCACCATCCGCGCTACAAAATCGCGTTCAAATACGGACGCGATGAAGGAGAAACGAATGTCACTGAAATAGAATGGGAAACCAGTCGTAGCGGGCGCGTCTGCCCAACAATGATCGTCGATCCCATTCGACTTTTCGGTGCGACAGTCACTCGCTGCACCTTACACAACGCGCGGCTCGTGAAGGAAACCGCCGTCACGAAGGGCAATCGCGTATTGTTGGAGCGCGAAGTCATTCCAAAATTCGTCAAAAAAGTGTCAAAACCAAATGGTAACGAGGCCATTCTACCTTCGGAATGTCCATCGTGCGGCGCGGAGTTGATTTGGGATGAAACCAAAACCAACCTGATGTGCCCCAACCTCGGCGGGTGTAAATCGCAGCTTCAGGATTACTTAGAACACTATGTTTCTCGCAAAGCTGCGAATATCGACGGCATCGGCGCGGAAATAATTCAAAAACTGATCGAGGCCGGATTGCTAAAGTCGCCAGCGGATTTATACACGCTGACGGAGGAAAAACTACTTTTGATAAAAAAGCCCTCTAAAGAGAAATCAAAGCGAAGGGAGAATATCTTCGAGAAAAAGCTCGTCAGAAACATCGAAAGTTCACGCGAGCAAACCTTGGACAGATTTCTCGTGGCATTAGGCATTAAGGGTCTCGGTCCCTCAGCCGCAGGGAAACTCGCCGGCCATTTCGGATCAATCGAGAAAATTTTGGCGGCCACACCTGAACAACTACTGCTTGCGATAAGCAAGAAGGGTACGAAAGATTCGGAGAATAAGAAAGAGAAGCGGGTTTCCGGCGACAGGATCGCCAATGGGCTAAAAGACCGCGCCGAACTTATTGCGGCGCTGCTCAAGCACGTAAAAATAAAGGAAACGCCACATTCGCAAATCGACGCTCAGAGTAGTGGCGCCTTGAGCGGGAAGAGCTTTTGCTTGACAGGAAAGGTTGAATTCGAGTTTGAGGGCACGAAGTACACAAGTCGAGACGAGATCGAAAAGCTAGTAGTGGCATACGGCGGCTCAATCAGGTCGGTGACGAAAAAACTGGATTATCTTGTGGCGGGAGACGGCGGCGGGGGCAAGCGCGCGGACGCCGAAAAGTTCGGCGTTAGAGTAATTGATGCCGACGCGCTTTTAGCGATGCTGGAGCGTAAGCAAGAATCGTCGGAATCCTTATTTTGATCAGAAATTCGGTGTTTAATGTTCGAAAGTTTCATGCGGCGGGGGGGGCCATGAATTTTGTCGCCATCGATTTTGAAACCGCAAATCCCAATCTCTCAAGCATCTGCCAAGTCGGGGCAGTCGCATACAAGGACGGAGTGCCCGTTGAAGAATTGGACACTCTCATAAATCCCGATGACTATTTCGACGAAATGAACACATCCATTCATGGAATCAGGGAGGAAGACGTTGCTGCCGCGCCACTCTTCCCAGAGGTTTATGAATCGCTGCGTCGTCTGCTGACAACTCAAGTCGCTGTATGCCACACCTCTTTTGACCGTGTCGCAATCCGGCGTGCCGCCGAAAAACATCGGCTTGCTCCAATAAACTGTTCGTGGCTGGATAGCGCGTCGGTTGTGCGGCGAGCGTGGCCGCAGTTTGCACGTAAGGGATATGGGCTGAAAAACGTCGCGAAATTTTTGCAAATTCAGTTCGCGCATCACAACGCCAAGGAAGACGCCCGGGCTTCAGGACAAATTTTGCTTCACGCGATTTCGCAAACCGGAATTGCGATCAGCGAATGGCTCGACAAGGTCAAGTCGCCAATCTCGCCAGCGCTTTCGCCACGGATTATCTCCGCGAACAGCGACGCGGAAGACTGCATTGTATTCACCGGAGCGCTTGTAGTCCCGAGACGCGAGGCTGCCGAACTTGCTGTTAAGGCCGGATATGCAGTTGGCGGAGCGGTGAATAAGGAAACGACGATTCTTGTCGTCGGTGATCAAGATATCGGCCGATTGGCGGGGCACGAGAAAAGTTCAAAGCATCGAAAGGCAGAAGAAATGATCGGCAAAGGGCATCCGCTAAGAATCATCGGCGAGTCTGACTTTCTTCAGCTTGTAAAATTGGAGCATTGAGACCATGCTTACTGTTAATTCCCGCTGAAACCTCCACACCGGAAAGCGCCGCACAAACGTCATCGCCGACGCCGCCAGAAGCACGCCCACCAGCAAAGTAAAAAGCGAAAACCGCATCGTCGTTCCGTCCCCTTTTGCGCACCGATCCACGACGTTATTCTTTGACCCATTTAGGGGCCGTCTTGTTGCCTATTTTTAACCTCCCCGTGACCGCCCTTAAACCCATGCGTTTAAAAGAGTAGCCTGAAGAATCCGTTCAAATCGAAAATTTCTCGGTTTTTTTCAGTCTGCGGCTTGTCGAAAATTATATTTGTGTTAACTTTATAGCCTCAGCTTTCATGGCCATAGACCGTTCTGCCGTGCCGGGGAGGAGAGTGCATGCGTTTTTTGGGTCGAGTACTGCTCGTTTGCGCCATCGCGCTGACGGGTCGGTGGGCCGCTGCCGCCGATACGAATAAGGGCGTGGAAGATCTGCGCAAAGAGATCGACGATCTGCGCCGGCAGTTGACTGCGCCGGCCACTCCTCAGACCACGATCGAATCCGTCGATGCCATGGCCGATACACATTGCCTGTGCAAGGAAAATCAGCCGGTGACCACACGTGTCGGCAAACTTGAAGTGAGTGGCTTGCTGCAGGTTTGGGAGCAATACATCTCGCAGGACCGCAAAGACGTCTTCGGCACGTTCGGCAATCAGCTCGTCGATAATTCAGGCTACAGCATTCGCCGCGCCGAATTGAAGTTCACGATGGACATCCACGAGAACATCGCGGCCGTGGTCATGATTGACCCGGCGCGTGAAGCGCTGAGTTTTGCCAATGTGCCGAGCAACCAGGGTCTCTTCAAATCCGGCCCGGTGCAGATGAGCAACTACAATGGCACCTTCGTTCCGCCGCCCGGCACATTCCCCGGCGCGGACAGCACCACCATCGCCGACCTTGTCCGCAACGGCGGCGGGTTGGGCAATCGCGTGCTGCAAGACGCCTACATTAACATCCACGGCATCCTCCCGCACCACGACGTGACTATCGGCCAGTTCAAGCCGCCGGCGGGCGAAGAAGGCGTGCGCAGCAGCGCCAATCTCGATTTCTGCGAACGCGCCATGGTCACCTACCTCAACGATTTCCGAGACTTGGGCGTTCAAGT
Source organism: Planctomycetota bacterium (assembly GCA_035308565.1). Classification (GTDB taxonomy): domain Bacteria; phylum Planctomycetota; class SZUA-567; order H5-PLA8; family H5-PLA8; genus JANXLS01. Next base: position 51,537 of record DATGGK010000124.1, read on the forward strand.
TCACGGCACGTGGTGGGAAGATTGCGACACCAAGATCGGCCGCTTGCAATATTGGGCCGGCGTCTTCGATGGCGCGGGAAATTATTTCGACACTGCCGGCGACTTCCAGAACCGCTCTGACGACAACGATTCAAAAGACCTCGCCGGCAAGCTGATGGTTCGCCCGATTTGGACCGACTGCCTGCTGGGCCGCCTGGAACTCGGCGTGTGGGGCGAGTATGGCCGCCACGGCGAATCCGGCGATCACAGCACCGACGGCAGCAACCCCGTTCCGGGGCTCGACCGCCTGCGCACTAACGCCTACCGTTGGGGCGCGTGGGCCATGTACAAGCCCATGGGTTGCCTGCGCGGCCTGTGGATGCGCGGCGAATACGGCGCGGTGCGCGACCGCACGGCGCCGTTCACCGTCAATGCGTTTGGGCTCGGCAGCGGCCCCGATGGCGAGCAGGCTTCGCCCAATCCATTCCGGCGCGAAGGCTGGTACGCATCGACGGGCTACAAGCTCACCGACAGCATCTTCGCCGATCACGTCAACAAGAACAATTTCTTCGCGAAGCTCGTCCAGCCCGTCGAATTCGCTTTCCGCTACGAGCAATTCGGAAACATCATCGTGGAAGACGTCGCGCTTCCCGACCAGAACACCGAAGTGTACAAAACGCGCGTGTTTACCGCAGGCGTCAACTATTACGTCAACGCCTACAAACACCGCATCCAGCTCAATTACCTCAACGTTCACGAAGACGTGAATACGTTCCGGTACCCAGGCATCCGCTCGCCTAAAAACGATCAGATCGTGCTGAGCTACCAGATCGCGTTTTAATCCGTAGAACGGAGCTCCCGCTCCGTTCCACACGAAGCGGCTGAACGGAGAAGGAGTTCCGTTCCACTCCCCTTTTTCCAAAGCGCGCGCCCTTGCTCCCCTGCGTATGATTTTCTCACAGCGAGCCCAAGTCCTTTCCAAAGAACTTCCCCACCGCCAGCGCGCTGCGCACGCCGTCTTCGTGAAACCCATAGCCCCAATACGCCCCGCAATAATGCGTCCGCCGCACGCCGCTGATTTCCCGCCAGCGCGCTTGAGCGGCCACGCTTTCAGGCGTGTACTGCGGATGATCGTACGTGAACCGCCGCAAAATTTTCGCCGGATCGATTCGCGGCGTGCGATTGAGCGTAATGCAAAACGTCTCCGGCGCGCCCGCGAGATTTTGCAGCAGGTTCATGTTGTAAGTGACTGTCGGCAGCGCTTCGCTTCGATCCATTTCGCGGTCCAGAATGTGATAATTCCAGCACGCCCACGCCCGCCGGCACCGCGGCAGCATCGACGTGTCCGTGTGCAGCAACACGTCGTTGGCTTGATAACGCATCGCGCCCAGAATCGCGAGCTCTGCGCCGCTTGGGTCCGCGAGCATTTTCAGCGCCTGATCGCTGTGCGCCGCGATGACGACCTGGTCAAAGGATTGCGTTTCACCGCCAGCCAGTGTTAACTCCACGCGATCGCCAAGGCGCGCGACTCGCTGCACTGCGCAGTTCAACCGTATCGCCTCGCGAAACGGCCGCACCAACGGCTCAATGTAAGTGCGCGACCCGCCAACGACAGTGCGCCATTTCGAGCGCCCCTTCACCTGAAGGAATTGATGATTATCGAAGAAGCGCACGAAGAACTGCACGGGACAATCCTCAATCCGCCGCGTGTCCGCGGACCAAATCGCCGCGCCCAGCGGCAGGATATGCCATTCGAGAAACTCGCGCGAATAGCCCCGCCGCTTGAGCCACTCGCCGAGTGTTTCGCGTTCGCCGCCTGGTTGCATCGCCGCGCGTGCGTCGCGAAAAAAGCGCAGGATGTCGCGCACCATCCGCCAAAAACCCGGCCGCAACAGATTGCGCCTTTGCGCAAAAAAAGCATTCAGCGAGCCGCTGCAATACTCCAGCCCCGTCCGCTCGCACTTCACGCTGAAACTCATCGACGACGCTTGCGTCGCCACGCCCAGTTTGCGCAGCAGCTCAATAAAATCCGGATACGCGACTTCGTTGTAAACAATGAACCCCGTGTCGATATTCCAGACTTTGCCGCCCAGTTCAATCGGCACCGTCGCCGTATGCCCGCCAATGTAATTCCCCGCTTCAAAAACCGTGACGCGATGTTCCCCGCACAGCAGCCGCGCCGCCAGCATCCCCGAAATACCAGTCCCAACGACGGCAATCTTCATAGTCCGCGTTTCAATCCATTCGTCCGTGGCGCAATCGATCATTCAATCTATATTAATACGCGAACGATTGATAAATCATTTCGCATTTGTTGTTCATCGTTCGTTGTTCATCGTTCGTTGTTCATCGTTCGTCGTTCATCGTTCATTGTTCTGAGTTTCGCCGCCATGCCTCAATCCGACGCCCGCCCCTGGATGAAGCCCGTGCTGCTCGTCGCCGGCGTGTACAACATCGCCTGGGGCGCGTGGATGATTCTGTTTCCGCAGCACATTTTTCACTGGCTCGCGCTTCCGCCGCTGAGCGTCCGCGAGATTTCATTCTGGCAATGCATCGGCATGATCGTTGGCGTGTATGGGCTGGGCTATTGGATCTCCGCATCCGATCCGCTGCGCCACTGGCCGGTGATTCTCGTCGGCTGGCTCGGCAAAGTGCTCGGCCCCATCGGTTTTTTGTGCGGCGCGTTGAACGGCGAAATTCCGTGGAGTTTCGGCTGGATCAATGTGTTCAACGACCTGATCTGGTGGATTCCATTCACCGCGATTTTGATCGCCGTGTGGCGCAATGCGCAGCGCCCCGAAGGCGGCATCGCCGAAGTTCCATTTGACGAAGCGATAAAAAACACAACCGCGCAAGACGGAAAAAGCTTGCTTGAGCATTCGATGGCCGCGCCGCTCGTGCTGATTTTCCTGCGCCATTTCGGCTGAACGTTCTGCCGCGAAGCCGCCGCGGATGCCGCTGCCGTGCGCAGCAAAATCGAATCGACCGGCGCGAAACTCGCCTTCGTCTACATGGACAAAGCCGAACTTGCCGACGCGTTTTTTTCCAAATACGGCCTTCAAGACGTGCTGCGATTTCGCGATCCGCGCCAAGCGCTGTACAATGCGTTCGAACTGCGCCGCGCCCGCATCTGGCAGATACTGAATCCCGTCACGCTGATTCGCTACATTCAATCCACGCTGCACGGGCACGGCGCAAGCATCCCCACAACGGACGCGCTCCAAATGCCAGGCGCCTTTCTGTTTCACCGCGGCAAAATCGTGAAATCCTACCGCCACAAAACCGTCTCCGACCGCCCGGATTATTGCGAACTCGCAGCGCGCACGTGATTCGCGGCTTGGAACTTTGAACTATCCCAGCACCGCCTTCACCACCTCCCCCGCTACGTCCGTCAACCGATAATCCCGCCCATTAAACCGATACGTCAGCTTCGTGTGGTCCAGCCCAATCAAATGCAAAATCGTCGCGTGCAGATCATTAATGCTCACGCGGTTCTCGACGGCTTTGAAACCGAGCTCGTCCGTCTTGCCGTACTGCGCGCCGCCTTTCACGCCCGCGCCGGCCAGCCACGTCGTGAAGGCGTGCGGGTTGTGGTCGCGACCGGGCTTGGCGGCTTTTTGCGAAATGGGCAGGCGGCCGAATTCGCCGGCGCAAATAATCAGTGTTGAATCCAGCAGGCCGCGCGACTTCATGTCGCTCAACAGGCCGGCGATCGGAATGTCCACTTCGCGCGCGAAACCGCCGTGATTGCCTTTGATGTCCTCGTGGCCGTCCCAACTGAGCTGGTTGTCCATGCCGCCGCTGTAAATCTGAACGAATCGCACTCCGCGCTCGACCAGCCGCCGCGCCATCAAACACTGCTTGCCGAAGTGCTCGCATTTCTGGTCGCCGATGCCGTAGAGCTTCAGCGTCGCTTCGGATTCCTTCGCGAAATCCAGCGCTTCAGGCGCGGCCATCTGCATCCGATACGCGAGCTCAAACGATTCGATGCGCGCGGCCAGTTCGCTCTCTTGCTCCTGATTTTCGGCGTGATGCTTGTTGAGTCTCTTCATCAAATCAAGCTGCTTGCGCTGCTCGTCGTCGCTCATCGTTTTGTCGCGATACAGATTGTCGATCGGCGCGCCCTGCGCGTTCAGCGCGGTACCTTGATAAATCGACGGCAAAAACCCAGTGCCCCAATTGAGCGCATGGCCTTTTGGAATGCCGCGCCCCATCGTGTCGTACATCACCACGAAGCCGGGCAGGTTGCGGTTTTCCGAGCCAAGCCCATACGTGACCCACGCGCCCATGCACGGAAAACCCATGCGGCTCATGCCGGTGTTCATTTCGAAAAGCGCTGGCGCGTGATTGTTCGAATTGGTGAAGCACGAATAGATGAACGCCATCTCGTCGGAGTGCTGCGCCAGCGTCGGAAATAATTCCGACGCCCACGCGCCGCTCTGCCCGTACTGTTTGAACGCAAACGGCGATTTCATCAACGGCCCGACCTGCCCCGGAAAGAAGCCGGTGTTCTTGTCGAAGCCCTCAAGCTCCTTGCCGTCGCGCTTGTCGAGTTCCGGCTTGTAATCCCACGTATCGACCTGGCTCGGCCCGCCGTTCATAAACAGCCAGATCACCGATTTCGCTTTGGCCGGAAAATGCGAAGGCCGCGGCGCCATCGGATCTTTCGCATCGTCGGCGAGTGCGGGGAATTGCTCGCCCAGCAGTCCAGCGAGCGCTAGCAAGCCGAAACCCGAGCCGGCGCGCCCAAGAAAATCGCGGCGCGAGCAGCAGGAGGGCGGGGGAGGGGCGAAGTAGCGGGGGAAGTGGAGCATGGGATTTACTCTTCGATGGTGAATTTCAGTTTTGGGCCGTCGAGAACAATGCGGTAGCGATTTAGAAAATCGCGGCCAAGATAGCAATATTCCTTCGACCCGAATGCCGCCACAATCATTGACATTGGCTGCATGTGCTCAAGCGCAATGTCTACAAAATATGTCGGAGCCATTTCCGCGGCGCCGCTTACTCCTGCAATGAGCACTTGATCGCCGGCAACGAGACCTAATTTGTCGACTAAATCCGAAGGCAAAACCGTTTGATCGGCGCCGGTATCGATAAGCGCCGGAACGGTCTCGATGCCGACGCCATCCGATTCAAGTGACGAAACTTGAATATAGACAAGTAATCCGGGCGGGGAAAGGTAATGGCTGTAATTGTACGTGTTCAAGTCTTGCGCCTCACAACTCTGGGCGGCAAGATCCGCTTTGGTTTTGGTGGAGTCGCGGAAACCAAGTGAACGAAAATGGGCACCTTTCCGTACTTCTTAATCGCCTCAGTAGCGACTTTGATTTCGTCGTCCCCGCTCGCTACAACCTGCCCGCCGCAGATCGCCACGTATTTGTTTTCATAATTCTTAAGCAGCTCGTCGAACATCCGGTCGAAGGCTTCCGTTTCCTTGTGCCAAGGTGGCGGCACATCCGCAATCGTCCGAATTCGCGGCGCCGACAATTCCACTTCAACAGGCTCGCTTGTGATCATGACGACACTCCTTAAATCCGACATAAAAAATCATATCGCTTATCGAACCGCAAGTCCAGCCGTCACTCCACATACACAAACTCATTCAACCCCATCAGCGCCTGGCAAAAATCCGCCAGTGCCTTCTCGCGATTCGTCTCTTTGCTCATTTCATTCAAGAATTCAACCGAATCCTTTAGTTCGTCCGCGTCCGGCGCGCGGCCCAGCGCGATCAAGTAACCATTCTTCACCGATTCTTCGAACGGCGTCTCTGCATTTGGCGCAATGCGCTTCGCAAACGCGCCAGCGAATTCACGCACGTAGGAGTTGTTCATCAGTGCCAGCGCCTGCGGCGCGATCGTCGTCGAGGGCCGCTGGCCCACGCCGATCGTGGCGCTCGGCGCGTCGAAGAGCGCCAGCATCGGGATCAAGTGGCTGCGCTTGACCGTCAGGTACACGCTGCGGCGGCGCTCGCCTTCGTTGAGCGTCCCTGGCCCATACATGCGCGTGTCCAACTGCCCGCTGATCGACAGCATCGCGTCGCGAATTAATTCCGCTTCCAATCGCACGCTGCGCCGCCGCCAGAAGAGTTTGTTCTCCGGGTCGGCTTCCGCTTTCGCTTTATCGAATTTCGAATCTTGAAGGTACGTGGCACTCGTCATGATCAGTTTGTGAATCGGCTTGAGACGCCAGCCGTTTGCGATCAATTGCCGCGCGAGATAATCGAGCAGTTCGGGATCCACGGGGCGCTGGCCTTGAAATCCAAAATCGCTCGGCGTGTTCACGATCCCGCGGCCCATGTGGTAATACCACAACCGGTTCACGATCACGCGCGCCAGCAAATTCCCCGCGCCCTGATTCGCATCGGTGATCCACTTCGCCAAACCCACGCGCTTGTAAAGCGTCTTGCATCCCGGCGGCGGCGCGCTTTCCCAATGTTTTTCGCCGTCGCTCGCGCGCACCAGCACCAGCGGATATCCCGCGGGCGCTTCCTCCTGCTTCTGATTAAGATCGCCCCGCTTCAAATAAAAAGTCTTCTCATAAAAATCGGGCCCCTGCGTGTGCAGCCTCACCGCCGGAGTCCCTTCGCTCGAAATCAATACCATTTCCGGCTTGCCCTTCGGCGCTTTCGCCAAATGCTCTTGCACGATTTTATTAAGGCGCGCCCATTCAGTGTCGAGGGGCTTGAACCAGTTCATCAGCGACTTGGTCTGCTCGGCACTGCGTTTCTCCACGGGCGTATCGAGAATCGCCGCAATCCCCGCCGGAATTCCCTGACCATCCAGCGTCAGCGGCGGCGTCATCGACGTCACCGACAACCGCGTGCGGCCGATGCTATGGCCGTCGTTGTTGTTGAAGCGCAATTTGAAGGTCAGCGTCGCGCCGTTTTCGAAAGTGAGTTCTTTTTCCGCTTCAAACGTCGCCGTGTGATTCCTTCCGAATTGCGGATCGATGGCCCACGCCGATTTCGGATCGGCGTCAATCGCCGCCGCGACAGGTAAGCCCTTCTGCTCGAAATCGGCCTTCGCATTTTGAAATTTCACGCTGACAGGCTTGGCCTCCTTCTCCCCGCGCGCCAATGCCGTCATCGAAAAGTCCGTCAGCGCAAAATTGCCGTTCCCCGCGCGCCCGGGTCCGCCTTTCACCATCGATGGATCGGCGAGCGCTTCGAGGCGGACGCCTGTAATCTTTTTCAGATCGGTGTGCGCGGTGAACGTGTACGCGTCGAACTTCGCGTTGTTGCCCGTCGCTAGAAGCGAACCGTCGTCAAGCTTCTTAAAATTCGCGCCGCCCTCCGATTTTGACTCGACGATGTCCAGCACCATCCACTGCGGCTTCGCGCGCAGTTCCTTCGCCGCGTCGCTCTTCTCCCACGCCGCCAATTTTGACGCGAGTTGTTCGTGCTCGTATTTCTCCAGCGCCTCGGCCAGCGGCTTGTGCTCCACGTCAAACGCGGCTTTCGTTTTGATCGTGTTCGCGCGGTCCATGTCGATCTCAACTTCCGACCGCACCGTTTTCGTGAACGTCGAAACCAAGCGGTAATAATCGCGCGTCGGAATTGGATCGAATTTGTGATCGTGGCAGCGCGCGCAGCCGAAACTCATGCCGAGCATCCCCGTGCCGATGGTTTGGACGATATCGTCGAGTTCGTCGTAGCGTTCCTTCTCGGCCTGATTCGCCGTGATCTGCGTCGCGTGCACGCCTGCGGCGAGAAAGCCCGTCGCTTTCATCGCGAGCGGATTTTCGGGCGCGAGTTCGTCGCCGGCGATCTGCCATTTCACGAAAGTGTCGTATGGCAAATCCTCATTGAACGCCTGTATTACGAAATCGCGGTAATGGTACGCGTATTTGCGGTCGTAATCGTGTTCGAAGCCGTGGCTCTCCGCAAAGCGCGCAAGATCAAGCCAATGCCGCGCCCATTTCTCGCCGAAGCGCGGGCTGCTCAGCAGCGAATCGATCAACTTCTCATATCCCCCTGGCGACGCATCGTTCACAAACGCGTCGATTTCTTCCGGCGTCGGCGGAAGGCCGATCAGATCGAAGTACACGCGCCGCGCCAATCGTCGCTTGTCGATGTGCGGATTCGGCGCGATTTTCTTCTCCTCCAATTTCGCGAGCACAAATCGATCCAGCAGCGTCTTGCACCACGCTTCGTTGGAGACTATCGGCGGCACAGGATTGGCCAGCGGCGCGAACGACCAGAATTTCTTCCCCTCCTCGATATTAATCGTCTTCGCATTCAGCGTCGGCAGTTTCGCGTCGCTCGTGCGCGGGTCGGGCGCGCCCATCTTCACCCATTGCTCCAGCGCAGCGACTTCCGCGGCCTTGAGCGGACCATCCGGCGGCATCTCCGTATCTTTGAGTTTGTAACGCACGGCTTGAATCAAGCGGCTCTTGTCGGGATCGCCCGCGACGATCACCGCGCCGTTTTCGCCGCCGCGCGCCACGCCTTCGCGGCTGTCGAGGTACAGTTTCCCCTTCAGTTTCTTGGCGTTGACCGAATGGCACGAATAGCAATTGTCGGCGAGAATCGGGCGGACTTTTTCCTCAAAGAATTTCAGCGCCGCAGGCTCAAGCTCCGACGCAAGCAGCGGACTGCATAAAAATAAAAACGCAAAGCCCAGGCGCACGAGCATGGAAAAGTGATCCTTCGAAATATGTCCGTGACAATATACAACACCGGCAGGACGCGAGTCTCAGCTTTCAAATATAAACTGCGAGTGGTTTTTGTGGATTTGACAGGAATTGGAAGATAAGAGTTGATATCGCAACGCCGCTCAGCGGCCCCGCCGTTCTCCTATCTCCTGCCGTCAAAGCACCAAGTCCAGCGTCTGCGCCGCATATTGGTGGCTCGCCACGGCCTGCTGCAACAGCGTGCGCGGACCTTTCTCCAATTCCACCGTCGCCCATCCCGAGAATTCGACGGCGAGCAATGTATCGACGAAGTTCTCGAGGTTGATCGTGCCCTTGCCCAGTTCCACGGTCAGGAAATTTGGGCCGGGGTCGCCCTTCTTTTTCTTCTTCGGCAGCGGTTTAATGTCGCGCAGATGGACCGCACCGATGCGCTTCTTGTTTTCCTTGATGAAACGCGCCATCGGCAAGCCAGCCTGGTCGAGAAACGACGTGTCGATGCACAGCTTCATCGCGGCCGGGTCGGAGAATTCGAGGAATTTCTCCAGCCGCTTCATGTCGTAGACATGGCTGCTCGTATCCGGATGCAGGCAGGGCAAAATGCCCATCTCGACTGTGCGGCGCGCGATTTCGCCGTAAGCCGTCGCGACCGGCATCAAATCGTCTTCATCTTCCAGCGGATTGTCGGGATTGGGGCGTGGCGCGAGCAGCGTCAAAAACTTGGCGTCGGCGCTCTTCAAGAAGCGCACGATATTCAAGCTGCGCTCGACTTCTTCTTCGAGGCTCGATCCCGGCCATTGCGCTCCGCCCGCGGTGATCCCGACCAGATGCATGTTGTGCTGGCTCAGAATTTCGTTGAAGACATCCACCCGGTCTTCAAACTGCTCAACCACCCCAGTGGTGGTTTCGATGCTCTTGAAACCAGCCTTCTCGATGTCCGCCAGCGCGTTGATGAACCCGTCGTCGCCCCACGCAGCGGTGTGGCACGCTATCTCAATGTCTGCCATGTATGATGCATCGCCTCAAAGTTTTTGTTTTTAGAATCAAAGAGTATAGCCGCGATTTCCGCGCGGACAAGCGGCGGGGCGGGTTAACGCGCGGTTTTAGGAAAATCAAAATTCGTCTTCAATGCGCCTTTGAGCCATTGTACATAGTCGTCCTCCAGCTGCATCAATGGATGACCGAAGACCGCTTCCATCGCATCCTTCTCCGGTTTGCCAGACTTGATCTGTTTAATCATCTTCGGCAGGCATTGGCTGTCGAAGCGCCGGTACAGATATTCGATCTTCGCGTAGGCGCTGCAATATCCATAGATGTCTCCGCCCGAACGCGGGCGTTCCTTGAATTCGTCCCAATCCGGCGGGCTGCGGTGCTGAGCGATGTAATCGCGCAAATAGCCGAGGCGCTCCTTTTTGTCCGAGAATTTCGGGTCCTCGTACCAGAATTCGATGAACTGCGCCATGCCTTCGTGCAGCGAACGGCTCAAGTACACATCTTCGCCGGACAACTGCAAAAACGCGTGCGTGCCTTCGTGCGCCAGCGTGGCGCGCGCCATGTAATCCATCTTTTCTTTGTCGGCTTCGGACTTGTAACGTTCGGACATGAACGGAATGCAGATGTGAACTTCGCGGCCCTCCGCCGAAAAATAGCCGCCCGAATAGCCGGCGCCCGGCGATTTGTCGATCTCCGCCGCAAATTTCTGGAACTGCTTGAACGCCGAAAAATAATAAATCGGCATCTTGTTATTCCACAACTTTTCGCCATCTTTATGGCTCAACACGCGGCAAAGCAAATCGTACAGCGCCTCGTTCCAGTTCTTCGCGATGTAGTCCTGCTTTGCCTCGGGAATATTGGCGAAGCAATAAAAATGCTTCGTCTCGACCATGCGCCACTTGCCGCCGACCTTTGCATCGAGTTCCCCCAGCCGCTTGGCAAGGAACTCCTTCATCTGCGCTTCGCTGCGCGGCGGGATATCTTTACGCAGGAATTTCTTGCGGAAATCCTCCAGTGTCATCAGTTCGTTCGAATATTCGCTGTCGCCGGCCTTGTCGCCCGGAGTTTTCGGATTGGATTTATCCGGCGGTTTGTCGGTGCTCGCGACTTTTTTGTCGCCCGGCTGTTTGTCGCTGGTCTTCGCGTCCGCTGTTTTCTCCGGCGTTGCGCCGGGGAATTTCTTCAGCAATTCGTCAGCTCTGGCCTTGTAGGAATCATCCAGTCTGGCCGCCGCGTTCAGCTCCTCTTTGGCCTCCCCGTATAATTCTTTCTTTGCAAAAAATGCGCCCATCTCGAAGCGCAGTTCCGCATTGAACGGCTCGATCGCCTGCTTGTAGCAAAGCACCACGTCCTGCGCATCGATCAATTGCAGCGGCAGCGTCTGGTCTTTTCCGCCGTCGGTTTTGACCTGCACATCGGATTTCGTGATCTTGACGACCTCGCAGCGAAGAGTCTGCCCGCCGGCCATATGCAATGTCAGCTTTTCTGCTGAGCGGGCGCTCGCCCAAAGCGAGAGCGCCAGCATCAGACCGACTATGGCGCGAGTCTCTTTGTGCATGGGCGACTCCAAAGAATAACTGCCCCGGCGGCGCTTACTAGAAAGATGACGATTCAACACGCTGCGCTTGCGAATCTACAAGTATACGACGGATTTTGACGTAGATTAATTGTAAAAAGTTGCCTAAAAAATAAAAAAGCCCCCTTCTTGACGAGGGGGGCTTTTCAGCGCATGTGAAATTCGGCCTAGTCTTGCTTGGACAAGCGGGCGCCGAATTTGATCGCATCTGCTTCGGTCATGAATTCGCCGTTCTTGGTCTTGCCGTACCAGCGGTCGCCTTCCTTGTGGTAGACCTTTGTGTCCTTGTTGACCCAGACCATGCCCTTTTCCGGCGGAACTTTTGCCGTGGTGTCATCGGTCTTCGTGGTTTTCGCATCAGCTTTCGTGTCGGTCTTTGCATCGGTCTTGGCCGCGGCCGCGCCAAACGTAATCTGATCCTTGATCTTGTCCACGGTCTTCTGCGGCACGCCTGCCTTGACCAGATCGTCGGCTGTTTTATACGGCCGGCCGGCGATGATCTTCTTCGAATACGCGTCGCCGATTCCGGGCAATTCCATCAATTCCTTGTCCGTCGCCGAATTTACGTCAACTTTTGCAGCCGGTTTGTCCGCACCAAGTAGCGAAGTGGACAGCCCCGCCATCAAACCAAAAGCAGCCAACCAAACGAAAAACAACCCACGTTGCGTACGCATGGCTCTTTCTCCTTTGTATAAAAATGTGCCGCTCACGCTCCCCGAGCGCAGCGGATGACGCCAACTGAACGTCTTGATTCAGAAAACTTAATGCATTGAATTTACCGGTTTTTTCCGTTTGGCGCAAGATTAATAAAAATAGGGACGTGCAGGCGGGTCGCCTGCACCACGGGCTACCACCCCGCAATCGTTTTGGACAAGAACGACGCGCGCTCTAAAATCAAGCTGACGCAGCGCCAATAGGCGCAGCGGATTCTGGAGGCCTTATGTCGCAGACGCAAAACGTTCTTCCCCTTCCGCTTCATTCAGTCGCCGCGCTGCTCGATGAAATCGGCAAGCGCATGGAATTGGTGGGCGAATCGCCGTTCAAAATCCGCGCGTATTACGTGGCCGCCGAAAATCTGGTGCTCATCACCACACCGCTGGAAGAGCTGATCGCCAAAGGCAAGCTCAAAGAGATTCCGGGCGTCGGGGAAGCCATTGCAGAAAAAATCATCAAGCTGCACAAAACCGGCACGCACCCTACGCTCGAGTTCCTGCGCGAACAATTCCCCGCGGGCGTGCTCGATCTCTTAAAAATTCCCGGCCTCGGCCCCAAGAAAGCCGCGGCGCTTTATCAATCGCTGAAAATCTCCAGTCTCGCCGAACTTGAAAGCGCCTGTCGTGACGGGCTGCTGGCCAAAGAGAAAGGCTTCGGCGCAAAATTTCAGGACAAGATTCTCGAAGGCCTCGCCTTTGAACGCAAGAACGTCGGCCTGCTTCGGATCGACGCCGCCCACGACCGCGCGCGCGCCGCGTGCGAGGCGCTCAAAAGCCGCGTGCCCTCCTTTAAGGAAGTGCTCGCCGCCGGCTCCGTGCGCCGCGCCTGCGAAGTCGTGGGCGGGCTGGACCTTGTCGCCGTTTGCGACTCCGAACCGCCGGAGCCACTCGAATCGAGCGCGGACATCAGCGTGACCATCGCGCTGCCGGAGCGCCTGGGCACCGCGCTGCTTTTCGTGACCGGCAATTCGGAGCATGTCAACGCCCTGCGCTCGCGCGCCACCGCTCGCGGTTTGGAGCTGACGCCGGAAGGTTTGCGCCGCGGGAGCGAAGAACTTCCCTGCGCGGACGAAGCCGAAATTTACGCCGCGCTGGGCCTGCCGTACATCGAGCCGGAATTGCGCGAAGGTCTCGGTGAAATCGAACGCGCCGAACGCAGCGCGCAACCACGCCTGATTGAAGAAAGCGATCTGCGCGGGATTCTGCACTGCCACACCGATTTTTCCGACGGTTCCAACACGCTGGTGCAGATGGCCGAAACTGTGCGCAAACTCGGCCAGCAGTATTTCGGCGTGTGCGACCATTCGCAAAGTGCCGCGTACGCGCGCGGCATGCGCTTCGAAAAAGTGCGCGCGCAACATCAGCTTGCCGACGACCTCAATCGCCAATACGAAGGCAAGCGCTTCCGCATTCTCAAAGGCATCGAATCCGACATCCTCGAACACGGCGAACTCGATTATTCCGACGAGCAGCTTCCGCAGTTCGATTTCATCGTCGCCAGCGTGCACAGCCGCTTTCAGCTTTCGAAGAAAGATCAGACCGCGCGCATTGTAAACGCCGTGAAAAATCCATTCACGACGATTCTCGGCCATCCGACTGGCCGGCTGCTGCTTCAGCGCGAGAGCTATGAAGTGGACGTTGACGAGATTCTGAAGGCCTGCGCCGAACATGGCGTCGCCGTCGAAATCAACGCCGACCCGCACCGCCTCGATTTGGATTGGCGCTGGCACGGCCGGGCGCTGGAACTCGGCTGCATGCTTTCCATTAATCCGGATGCACATGACACTGGCGGATTTTTGAATCAAAAATGGGGTGTGCTCATCGCGCGCAAAGGCGGCGTGCCCGCCGAGCGGGTTTTGAATTGCCTTGATCTTCCGGCCATCGATAAGCACTTCGCCGAACGCAGGAAAAAGCGCTAACTGCCATTCCGGCGTCGCTGCCGTGATTCCGGCGAGAAAACGAATTCCACTCCCTTGCCGTCGCGGCCCGCAGCGGGCCTCCCATTTGCTCCCTCTTCTTGCGGAGTACAAGAACGGCGAAAGGAGCTTTCACATGATTACCCTACTTTTGTTAATTATTGTGGTCATGATGCTGGCCGGCTCAGCGCCGGTTTGGCCGTACAGCCGCGACTGGGGCTACGGGCCGTCGGGCGGATTGGGTCTGGTGCTGCTGATCCTGCTCATCCTGTATCTGACTGGGAATCTCTAAACACTCACGCCAAGAATAGGAAGGATGATCCGCGGTGAGTTCAGTCACCGCGGTCACAACCCGAGTCCCGGCTTCACCTCTCCAAATGCATTCACCGCAAATTCCAAATCCGCGCGTGAATGCGCCGCCGAAATCTGCGTGCGAATGCGCGCTTTGCCCTGCGGCACTACCGGATACGAAAAGCCGATGACGTATACGCCGCGCTCCAGCATCGCGTCGGCAAAGCGCGTCGCCAGCGCGGCGTCGCCCAGCATGATCGGCACAATCGGATGCGTCCCCGGCAGAATGTTGAATCCGCCGCGCGCCATTTCCGCTCGGAAATACGCGGTGTTTGCTTCAAGCTTATCGCGCAGTTCCGTCGAACGCGTGAGCAGCTCCAACACTTTCAACGACGCGCCCGCGATGCTCGGCGCCAGCGTGTTCGAAAACAGATACGGCCGCGAACGCTGCCGCAGCAGTTCGACGATTTCTTTTCGCGCGCCGGTGTAACCGCCGCTCGCGCCGCCCAGCGCTTTGCCGAGCGTTCCCGTGATGATGTCGATGCGCCCCATCACACCGTTGTGCTCGTGCGTGCCGCGCCCCTTTTTGCCGATGAAACCCACCGCGTGCGAATCGTCCACCATTGTCAGCGCGTTGTATTTGTCCGCCAATTCGCAAATCCCCGCGAGATTGGCGATGTATCCGTCCATCGAAAAAACGCCGTCGGTCGCGATGAGTTTGAAGCGCGCGTTGTTCGCGTCCGCTTCTTTCAGCTTCGCTTCGAGGTCCGCCATGTCGCTGTTCTTGTAGCGGTAACGCTGCGCTTTGCACAGGCGAATGCCGTCGATGATGCTGGCATGATTGAGTTCGTCCGAAATCACCGCGTCCTGTTCGCCCAGCAGCGTTTCAAACAAGCCGCCGTTGGCATCGAAGCAGGAACTGTACAAAATCGTGTCGTCGGTGCCGAGAAACGCGCTGATTTTGGATTCGAGTTCCTTGTGAATCGTTTGCGTCCCGCAGATGAAGCGCACTGACGAAAGCCCGTAGCCCCAGCGTTCCAGCGCGTCATGCGCCGCGCGCACAATCTCCGGATGCTCGGCCAGCCCCAGATAATTGTTCGCGCACATATTCAGCACGGAACGGCCGTCGCCGACTTTGATGCGCGCGTCCTGCGGCGAGGTGATGATGCGCTCGCGCTTGTAGGTACCGGCGGCGCGGATGGCGTCGAGTTGTTGAGCGAGATGATTTTTGAATGCGTCGTTCATGGCTTACCGTTTCGTCTTGCCTTTCTTCGCGATGGGGTGCTTCTGCTTGGGAATCGGAGCGCGCGGATGTGCTGACCGCTCTTCTTCGCGTGCAGGCGGTGGCGGTGGAGGAGGCCGTGGCGGCTCTTTTAACTCGACCACAACCGGCTTCGCGGCTGCCGCCATAAGCTGCTCGACCGTCCGCTCCAAACGCGCCACCCATTCGCCATCCACGCCCGCGCTGCCGCTACTTGCGGGCGCAGCAATCTGCCGCGAGGCTGCAGCATTAAGCTCCGCAATCGCGCGGTCCAACAGCGCCGCCTGCTCAGGCGTCGCGGACGCGGGCCGAGCCGAGCCCGCTTCTTTCTGCTTCACTGAAATCGAGGCCAGTTCCGCGATGGCCCGCTCCAGCCGCGCAAGCTGCTGCGTCTGGTCCGGGGCGGCGAATTCAATCTTCGGCGCTTCGACCACGACCGGCTTGTTCAGCAGCGCGCTGCAAATATCGGCGAGGTTCTTCGTAGTGCTTTCCAGCCGCGCGACCCATTCTTTCTGCTCCGCCGTCGTTGCGATTTTCCTTTCATCAAGCTCGCGTTGCCGCGCAGCAACTGTCGCCAACTCCGTAATCGCTTTCTCAAGCCGCACGACTTGCTCCGCTCCATTTTGCTGAGCGGGATGCGTGATCTCGATGCGCGGCGATTCCACCACCACCGCTTTGTTCGAAATCCCCGCCAGCGACGCGATCGTCTTCTCCAGCCGCGATACCAGTTCGCTCTGCTCCGTTGCTTTCGTGCTGAGCTTCTTCTCTTCAAGCTCCTTCTGCTTCACCGCAATCGCGGCGAGTTCCGCAATGGCTTTCTCAAGCCGCGAGACCTGTTCGCTCTGGTTCGGATGCGAAATCTCGATCGTCGGAGATTCCACTACGACTGGCCGCTGCGCCATCGTGGTGAGTTGATTGACGGCTTTCTCAAGCCGCTCAAGCTGCGTGTCCCGTGCGGCGGATTTTTCGGCGTTCGCGTCTTCAGCACTGGCACTTTCAACCGCCGCCGGCGCTTCGGGCGCGATGATCGGGTAGTCGCGGTCTGCCACCATTCTGAGCGCGCACATTGCCGCGCCAAAACCGTTGTCGATGTTCACCACCGTCACGCCTGCTGAGCACGTGTTCAACATGCCCAACAGCGCCGCCAAGCCGTTGAAACTCGCGCCGTATCCGATGCTGCTGGGCACCGCAATCACCGGGCACGCCACCAGCCCGCCGATCACGCTCGGCAACGCGCCTTCCATGCCCGCCACGCAAATAATCGCCGCCGCCTGCCGCAACTGCGGCAGCGCCGCCAGCACGCGGTGCAGCCCAGCCACGCCCACATCGAAATTGTGAAATGCATCGCAGCCAAATGCGCGCAGCGTCTCCAGCGCTTCTTCAGCCACGGGAATATCGCTGGTCCCCGCCGTCACGACCACGACCGAGCCGCGCGTCGTCATCCGGAGCGGCCCGCCCACGCGCACGATCCCGCCGCGCGCGTTGACGTACGCGTTCGGGTAGCGCTCGCGCACCGCGTCGATGTGCCGCTTCTCCGCGCGTGTGCACAACATCAGCGGCCCAAGGCGCATGCCTTCCTCGACAATGCGCATGACGTCCCGCGGTTCCTTGCCGCGGCACAGCACCACTTCCGCAAAGCCGCAGCGCAGCGGACGGTGGTTGTCGATCTTCGCGTCGCCGATGTCAGTGAAAGGAAGTTCAGCCAGTTGAGTAAAGGCCTCGTCCACCGCGCGCGTTCCGGCTTTGACAGCCTCCAGCAATTCTCGAATCTGTTCCGGTTGCATGATGAGCCTGTTTTAACGGCTCATTCGACTTTTGCCATTTGCGATTTTGCGGCCCGTGTACCGCCGGCGTCCCGCCGGCCCGTTTCTGCGAGCGAAGCGAGCACTCCCGTGGTGCAGGCGTCCCGCCTGCACGCGTTTCGCGAAGCGAAACGAAGCTTTTCATTCCTGCGCCGCCTTGCACGCCGCAAACAACCCGCGATGCACCAGCGTCGGCTGATACACAATGTCGAACGCCGTCCCGCCGCTGCGCCGCAGCGCTTCGATCAAAAATCCCGCGCCGCCGCCGGTGAACGCCACGCGCGCCTGCGCGCCCAGCATCGAACGCTGCCCCTCGATCATCGCCAGCAAGCCCGACGCTTGCAGCGCCAGCACGCCGAAGAGCATCGCCTGCTCCGTGCTGCGACCGATGAAATCGAAGCCGCTTTTTTCGAACGCGCCGCTCTTCAAATCCGGTAATTGCGCCGTGCCCTGATTGAGCGATTTCAAACTCAGCGCCGCCCCCGGAAAAATCAGCCCGCCTTCAAAGCGCGGCAGCCGCTCACCGCGCGCTGGCGTCACCGCGTTGCATGTCACGGCCGTGCCCGCATCGACCACGATCCACGGCACTTCGTCGTCCAAATCCAGCGCACCGAGCGCCGCCGCGAGCCGATCATCGCCGACACGCTCCGCGGGCAGCGGCACGATTTCAATCCGCGGCGGCAAATCCGTGCGGAAGCAGAGTGCTTTGCGCCCCAGCACGCTCAGGTCATTGAGCAATTTGCTGGTGCACTGTTTGACCACGCTGCCAATCACAATCTCCTGCGCAGCCACCGCGTGCTTCGCCACAAGCTGCATCGATTTGAAATCGCTCTGCCACTCCAGTGTTTCGCCCGGCTCGCCGTCAAACGACCATCCCGTCGCAGACGTGTGCGTGTTGCCGATGTTGATCGTGATCAAATCGGGCGGAGGCGGGGGTGTTCCGGGAAATTCACTGCTCATAACTTGAAACCTGAAACATGAATTTTGAAACGATCGTCACGGTCTTTTCTCCGGCGCGCTTCCTGAAAGAAAAATCCTATGCCACACTTCAGCCGCCAGCAGCGCATACAACCGCTCGCCGTGCTGCGCCGTGCCACTTTGGTGCTCGTTCCACAACTTCTCCCAATAGCGCGGCCTGAATATCTTATCGGCGGCGCAGCGCGAAGATTCAAAGAGATTCAGCGCCTCATTTTGAAGCGGCCCGCGGAACCAGTCGTCCAGAGGCACGCCAAACCCGCGCTTGCGAGCGCCGGCGACTTGCGCCGGCAAAGTACGCTCCGCCGCGGCGCGCAACAGCGGCTTGGTTTGACGTCCCGGCAATCGAATTTTATCCGGCAGCGAGAGCGACCAGTTGAGCAGATCGACATCCAGAAACGGTGAGCGCACTTCAACGCCGTGCGCCATCGACATGCGATCGACCTTGTGCAGCACGTCGCCGGGCAGGTACGTGTGCAAATCCGCGTGCTGCAACGCGCCCGGCTTCGTGCTGAAACTTCCCGGCGCGTGCTCGACGCCCGGATACATCGCTTCGCGCGCGCGCAGCAGCGCGCCTTCCAATTCCTCGCGCGCGTCGCAGCCGTCCGTCGCCTCGCGCATCGCCTCGCCGTACAAATCCGTGCGCTGTTCCGCGCTGAAAAGCTCCATCGCCGCCACATACGGATGATGCTTCGACGCCTCCATCGCGCGGCATTTCTCCAGCCAGCGCAGCATCCGGTCCCACCCGCTGCGCGACGCCGCGGGATAACGCCACTTCGCGTATCGCAACGCCAGCGCGCGAAAGACGCGGGGCGTGCGTTTATAACGCTCGAGCAATTGCATGCCCACGTAGCGGTCGTAGCCCGCGAACGCCTCATCGCCGCCATCCCCGCTGAGCGCCACGGTCGCGTGCGGTTTCGTCTTTTTGGCGAGCACATAAACCGGCAAACACGAGCTGTCGAAAAATGGCTCGTCCGCATGCCACACCACTTGCGGCAACAATTTGAACACGTCCGCGGGTATTTCGAAGCATTCCAGCGGCGATTTTAAATGCGCTGCCGTCGCGCGCGCCAGGTCACGTTCATCGTATTCCGCCTGCGAAAATCCCGCGCAAAACGAGGGGTGCGCACCGTCAGCTTGCGACAATACCATCCCCGAATCGATCCCGCCCGAAAGCCAGAACCCCAGCGGCACGTCTGATATCAAGCGCCGCTGCGTCGCAGCTTTAAGCCGCTCCAGCGTCTGCGCCTCCGCGGCTTGTGGTGCAGGCGGCCCGCCTGCGACCTCGCGCGATAAGTTCCACCAGCGCTTGTAGGAAAGCTCACCGTCCTTCGCCCACGCGCAATGCCCCGGCGGAAGCTTCTCCACATCCTTGAACCCGCTGCGCGGCGCCGGCACATAGCGGTAAGTGAGCGCTTGATCCAGCGCAACAAAATCAAGCTCGCGTTCGACGCCCATCGCGAACAGCGCCTTTGCTTCGCTCGCAAAAGCGATGCATCCGCCGCGCTCGGCAAAATACAGCGGCTTGACGCCGATCGGATCGCGCGCCAGAAACAGTTCGCGCTTGCGCGCATCCCACATCGCAAACGCAAACATCCCACGTAGCCACGGCAGCATCGCCGCGCCGCATTCTTCGAATAGATGCAGCAGCACTTCCGTGTCCGATTGCGATTTGAAGGTGCGCCCGCGCGACAGAAGTTCCGCACGCAATTCGCGGTGGTTGTAAATCTCGCCGTTAAAAACCACGCGCAGCGAGCCGTCTTCATTGGTCATGGGCTGATCGCCGGCTGGCGACAAGTCGATGATCTTCAGGCGCCGGAAACCGAGCGCAATCTGTCCGTCACGCCAGAACCCGGATGAATCCGGCCCGCGGTGCGCCAGCACGCCCGCCGCACGCGCCACATTCGGCGCATCGGTTTCGCTCAATCCGTCCCAGCGCAGCAGCCCCGCGAATCCGCACATGATGCGGACAGTATCGAAAGAATGTGCGCTAAATTCGAATGAAAATCTTGCGCCGGTACATCCACCAGAGCACCAGCCACATGAAAATCACGTGCGCAAGGCGCTCAAACGTTTTCTCGAAGATCGCCGGATCGACGTGAAAAATATCCTCGCGCAGGCGAAAAACGTTCGGGCCGAAGAGCGCTTTCAAACTCGAGCGCACAAAATCGCCCGCAACGATCTGCCACATGACATAAAGCGTGATCGGATTGAGGCCCGCGACGACCAGCGGAAACGCCCAGCGTTTCCAGCCGCGCCATTCCATCACCGTGACGAATGCGGCCAGAAACAACAGCACCCACCCCGCGCTGAAAATCGCGAACGACGGCGTCCAGATCGGTTTAACCATCGGGCAAACGCCGCTCCAATGCAATAAGTATCCGATCGCCAATCCCGACACGCCGGCGATGTAGAGACGCGTGATTTTATCGGTCAACGCGCGCGAACCGCGCAGCAGCTCGCCGGCAATCAAACCGAAGACCATCGTGCTCAGCGATGGAATGAAGTTGAGCGTCTGGTAGCCGCCTCTGTTGAAGAGGAAAGGGTCGTTCGGCATGCGCGGAAAAAGATTGAGGAAGACGCGGTCGAATGCGCCGGCAAAATTGAGATGCTTGTCCCAATGCGCGGCGAAGCCCATGAGGTGATCCCAATCTTTTTCCATCTTAAAATCGGCATAGCTCAGCCCGGCAGGCGGCGTGTACAACACAAACGCGAGCCAGTACAGAGCCAGAATTCCAAACCCGATGATCCATTGCACGCGCGGTTTCGTGAAACTGATCAAAAACAAAAACGGATACGCCAGGCCGATTTGAGCGAGCACATTTGGAAAGGTCCACTCGACGTGCGGCGGCTTGCTGTAATACGATTGCAGAAAAACGGAGAGCAAAATCAGCGCCAGCGCCCGCCAAAGCGCGTGCAGCATCATCGACGGCTTGCTTTGCCCGCGCGCGAGGCGATTGGCCAGCGACCACGGCAGCGCCACGCCCACCATGAACATGAACGACGGTTGAATCAAATCCCAGAACGTGCAGCCGATCCATTCCGAATGCCCGGTCTGCGGCCCGACGATTTTCAAAAACCAATTGTTCGGAAATTCCTTCGCGACGCCGGCGAGATTCAATCCGCCCGACGCCATCAAGAGCATGATGATGCCGCGAAACGCATCGAGCGATTCCAAGCGCGCGGGCGCCGGCACCGCAGCCGACGCACACGCGAGCCTGCGTGTCACTTCCGGTGAGGGCGTGGCCGTCATTACTCCTGACTCCTATCTCCTAACTCCTATCTCCTGCCCGACACAATACAAATTCTGATACGTCCGAATAAAAATCTGCCCGTTTGAAAACGCCGGCGAGGCGCGCGTCATTTCTTTCAGCGCGTTCTTTCCGCGCTCGGCAAAATCCGTCGAGGCCTTCAACACGGCGCACGTGCCCTGCATGTCAACGGCGTAAAGCTTGTCGCCGCACAGCGCCATCGAGCTCCACGAATTGCTCGCGACTTTATTTTTCCACACGCTCGTGCCGGTTTTCGTTTCGATGCACTCGGCCGTGCCCGGTTCGTTGAGGATATAAAGGTGGTCGCCGGAGATCACGCCGGAGCCGACGCGCTGCGGGTTGCCTTTGTCGATGCGCCAAAGCCGGTGCGACGCCGTCACGTCGCCTTCGCCGCCGTCGCGCACACCAATCGACGGGCCGCCGTAGCCGGACATGTAGACGATTGTGTCGCCGCCGTAAAGCGGATTGGTATAGCTCAGCGGGCCAGTGCCCTCGCAGCTCCAAATCGGTTTTTGCGTGTCGAGATTGTACGCGACCAGCTTATTCGGCAGCGCCGCGAGCAATTCGGTTTTGCCGTTGTACGAGCGGATCACCGGCGACATCCACGCGCCGAAAAAATCGCCCGGCTTCTTCGCCTGCGCGTCGGGCAGCGGAATGCGCCAGAGTTCGCCGCCGCTCTTTTTATTGAGCGCCACAATAAAGCAATTCAGCCCCGGCCCGCAGTATGCGATAACTTTGTCGCCATAAATCAGCGGACTCGACGCGTTGCCCCAGATGTGATCGAACGCGCCAAGGTCCTTCAGCCAAAGTTCCTTGCCGGAAAAATCGTACGCAACCAATCCGGCGGAACCGTGCCACGCGACGACCATCTCGCCGTCCGTCACGGGCGACGCCGAGCAGTACGGATTGTCCGCGTGCGTCGTCTCCGTGCCGGCGAACGCAATTTCCTTTTGCCAAAGAACGTTCCCGTCTTTGCGGTCGAAACACATCACCGCGCGCCGAGCGCCCTTGTCAATCGCCTGCGTAATAAAGACACGGTCGTTCCACACAATCGGCGTGGAATTGCCCGGCCCAGGCAACTGTTTTTTCCACGCAATATTTTCGGTTTGCGACCATTTGATTGGAAATTCGCTTTCAGAGCCAACGCCCGTACCATCCGGCCCGCGCCACTGAGGCCAATTTGCGGCAATGGCCGAACGAAACGCCACGATCATGATCACGGTAAACGTTGCTCGAAAACTCATACTCGCTCCATCGCTGGTATCGTTTGCTTCATTTACACGCCAAAGCTCGTTTTTTCAGGTCGAATTGTGAAATGAAATCCGGTTTTGGAGCGAGACGCAAAATTAGCTGGCGCAGGCAGGTGCTTGATGAGATTGTAGTGGTGAGAATTCCCGCGTAATCTGAGAATGATGCATGAATGTCAATGTGATTAGAATTGTTAAAGCGAACACCTCCACTGCCCGGCGCGCCGTCGCCAAATTGTGCGGCCGTCTGGCGGCGATGGAGCAGCTCGATAGCGCTCCATACCGCGCGCGCGTGAAAGCGCTCTTCGGAAAAGTGCTGCGCCCCGAAGCGGTCGTCGCGCGCATTCTCGACGACGTCCGCGCGCACGGCGACGCCGCGTTAGTCCGTTACGCGAAGAAAATCGACGGCGTGCCGCTGACGCCAAAAAATCTGCGCGTTTCGGACGCCGAACGCCGCAAAGCGGCAGCGAGAGTTTCGCCGAAATTGCGTGCGGCATTGGAGCTCGCGGCCGAGCGAATCACCGATTATCAAAGGCGATTGATGCCGGCGGACATAGCACTGCGCGCGGCAAAGAGCGGCGCGCGCGGTGTGAAATGCGGCCTGGCGTGGTCGCCGCTCCGCCGCGCGGGGCTTTATGTTCCTGGCGGCACGGCAGCGTATCCGTCCAGCGTGCTGATGAACGCAATCCCCGCACAAGTCGCGGGCGTGAAGGAATTGGCCATCGCCTCTCCCTGCGGCAAAGACGGGCGCTTGAGCGCCGGTGTGCTCTGCGCCTGCGAAATTCTCGGCATTCGCGAAATCTACAGGCTCGGCGGCGCGCAGGCCATCGGCGCGCTGGCGTTTGGCACGAAAACGATTCGCCCCGTCGAAAAAATTATCGGGCCGGGGAATCTTTTCGTGATGCTCGCCAAACGCGCGGTCTTCGGCCACGTGGACATCGACATGCTCGCCGGCCCCAGCGAAGTGCTGATCATTGCGGATTCATCCGCGCGCGCCGATTTCATCGCCGCGGATTTGCTCGCGCAGGCGGAACACGATGCGCTGGCGTCCTGCGTGCTGCTGACCGACAACGCCGCGCTGGCGAATGCAGTTGCGAGTGAATTGAAATCGCAGCTTGCGACATTGCCGCGAAAACAAATTGCGGAGGCGTCGCTGCGCGATTGGGGGCTGATCGTCGTGACGAAATCGCTCGACGCCTGCGTGGATCTCGCCAACGATCTTGCGCCGGAGCATCTCGAAATTCTCACGCGCAACGCCTCGTCCCTCGCAAAACAATTGACCACCGCCGGCGCGATTTTCATCGGCCCGCACAGCACCGAACCGCTCGGCGATTACGTCGCCGGGCCCAGCCACACGCTGCCGACCGGCGGAACGGCGCGCGCGTTTTCGGGGTTGAGCGTGTATTCTTTCCTGCGCCGCACAGGCTTAATCGAAGCCAGCGCGCACGGATTGCACTTCCTTTCTGATGCAATCGCGACGCTGGCGGATGCGGAAGGATTGGAGGCGCACAAACGCGCGGTGTTGATTCGAACAAAAATTCAAAATTCAAAATTCAAAATTCAAAATTACTAAACGCGTTCGGTCAATATGTTGTTCATTTTTGCATTTTGAATTTTTCTTTTTGCATTGTTTTGGGAACTCATTTATATGCCGAAGTTGAGAGCGAACGTTGAATCCATGGCCGCCTACGTCCCCGGTGAACAGCCGCCCGCGGGCGCGAAGGTGATCAAGCTCAACACGAACGAAAATCCCTATCCGCCCAGCCCGCGCGTGGCCGAAGCGGTGCGCGCCGAGTTGGGCGACGACGGCGAACGGCTGCGTTTGTACTCCGATCCCAAAGCGCTCGCGCTACGCCAGGCGGCTGCGGATGTGTTCGGCTTTCCGGTCGAGCAGATTCTGCACGGCAACGGCTCCGACGAATTGCTCGCCATGCTCTTTCGCGCGTTCGTCGCGGAAGGCGAGCGCGTCGCGTATCCGTATCCGACGTATGTGCTCTATGAAACGCTGGCGCACGCGCAAGCGGCGCAAATTTTCAGCGTGGATTTTGATCGCGATTTCAAACTTCCGAAAGAATTGTTCGGCACCGACGCGCGGCTGACGCTGCTGGCCGCGCCAAATTCGCCGTCGGGTACCGTTTATTCGACCGAACATATTCGCACACTCGCCTCGAGTTTGAAAAATGGCGTGCTCGTCATTGACGAAGCCTACGCGGAATTCGCCGACGCCAATCATCTCGCGCTTGCGAAGGAACTCGACAACGTCGTCGTGCTGCGCACATTTTCAAAAAGCCACAGCCTTGCGGGCATGCGCCTGGGATTGCTCTTCGCCAGCGCGCGCATCGTCGAAGGCTTGTGGAAAGTGAAGGACAGCTACAACCTCGACCGCCTCGCCATCGTCGCCGGCGCCGCCGCGCTGCGCGACGCCGCATGGACTGCGCGGAATGTCCAGTGCGTGCGCGCCACGCGGGCGCGGCTCGACGATGGGCTTAAAGCGCTGGGAATCGCGACGATTGCGAGCCAGTCGAATTTCATCTTCGCGCGCTTGAAAACCGCGCAATCGGCCGCGGGCGCGTATCAATTCCTCAAGGCGCGGGGCATTTTGATCCGATATTTCCCGGCGAGACTGCTGGACGACGGCCTGCGCATCACCGTCGGGGCCGACGCTGAAATCGAAGCGCTGCTGGCCGCGCTGAAGGAATATTTGAGCTCATGAAAGACGATACGAAAAAATCAGAACGCGCTGCCGCGCGCAAAACGTCGCTGACGCGCTCGACAAAAGAGACCGACATTTCGCTGAGCGTGAACCTCGACGGGTCGGGCGAGTCGCAGGTCACGACCGGCGTGGGTTTCTTCGACCACATGCTCACCGCGCTCGCGCGGCACAGCGCCATCGACATGACCATCGCCTGCAAAGGCGACACGCACATCGACGATCATCACACGGTGGAAGACGCCGGCCTGGCGCTGGGCGAAGCCGTAAAAAAAGCGCTCGGCGACAAAGCCGGCATCCGCCGTTTCGGTTTCGCCAGCGTGCCGCTGGACGAAGCGCTTGCGCAAGCCACCGTGGACTTGTCCGGTCGCGCCTGCTTTTGCGCCGCCGGAACCGAGCGCCTCGGCAAAGGCAAAGTCGGCACGTTTGACGTGGAGTTGATGGAAGATTTCCTCGGCGCGTTTGCGAACGCGAGCGGTACGACGTTGCACATCGAAATCCGCTCCGGCCGCAACCGCCACCATATTATAGAGGCGACGTTCAAAGCTTTCGCGCGCGCGCTGCGGCAGGCCTGCGAACTCGACCCGCGGACGAGCGGCGTGCCTTCGACGAAAGGCGTGTTGTAGCGGAGCGCTTTGTCGCGAATTTAAACACGGGAGTTTGGATCGTCCGTTCCGGCCGCTCATTTCCAAGAATTAATTCATGCATGCGTTCGACGGTGTTGGGCGCAAAAAACTGTTCCCCTGTCTCGACACATACTCGCGCGGGGACGTTCTCAACGATGTAGAATTTGTCGTCGAATTCCAGTGTGTAGGTGACTTTTCGATCTTCCATTGTTTCGACGAATGGCGATGAATTCATTTTCAAACTTTCCTTTTCCTGAACTCGATCCATTGATTTCGGTCCGGCTCGTAAAGCGTGATTATTTTAAGCAACGGACGTGACGGGTAGCTCAATGCTGCTTCTTTAAGTAAAAAATGAAAAATAGAAAGCCTCCTTTTTGGACGATTCAAAGTTTGGCGAACTTGAATCTGCGATCCAAAAGGAGGCTTGACTGTGAACATCATCGTCTCGAATCGAGAGCGTACTGTAGA
>DATGGK010000125.1:0-3009 GCA_035308565.1 Planctomycetota bacterium
ATAGGGAGATGCACTTTACGACGGCGTTTCATTTCTGATTTTCATAGGGAGCCGTTTTTCTCAATCGAAGTGTTCGCTCGCGTTGCCATTTCTCCTATGAAAACTCACGACTTTTGAATGGCCCTGGATAGCGCCAGCCGCCGTCGAGCAACTGGCTGTGCGATGTCACTTGAATCGCTTTCGCGATGACATCGCGCGTACCCGGAAGCCACGGCATGTCGCCCGCCGCGTAAAGCAGCGCGAGCGTGGAGAAGGTGTGCTCGTACATCGGGCCGAGCGGGTTGCTGCCTTTGCCGGCGATCGCGCCGCCGGATTGGACGTTTTTCAACAGAAATTCCATGCCGCGGTCGATCGGTTTTCCGAATCGTCCCGCGCGCGGCTGGCTGCCTTCGGCCATGAACGCGAGCGCGGCCAGCGCGGTGACGCCGGTGTTCGACGGGAATTGCGCGTCCGACCACGCGCCGTCGGCGTCCTGCGTGTGCGCGAGATAGGCGAGCGCCTTTTCGGTCATCTCGCGCACCTGCGGTGTGAGCAATTCGCGTTCGGTTTCGGAACGTTCGAGCGGACGCGGCAGAATTAGAAACGCGGGATCTTTACCCGGAAATGTCGGGCCAGTTTTGCGCTCCTTTTCGGCGAGAAGTTTTTGCGCGTCGTCGCCGCCGGCTTCGCCGGCAAATGCAACATGAAAACTTAAGAATGAAAGATGGACCGCGAGCGCAATCTTCATCCACTTTACATATTGATTTTTGAATTCTGAATTCATAGCAGCCCCCACCATTTTCGAAAACTCCACTCGGCGCAAATCAGCACAAGAAAAAGAGCGAGAAAAATTGTGCCATCCCAGACTTCGACGACGACGCTTTGGGTCAGAATCTGAGGATCTTTCGGGATCGCCGCCGTTAGGGTGTCGATCTCCTTCATGTTTCGATAATCGAAGTACTTTCCGCCGGTGCATTCGGCGAGCGCTTTCATTCCGTCGAGATCGGCGCTGGTGTCCCGGTCTTCGAGTGGCTCGAGCTTGACGAGGAAATTCTGCGCGATATCGAAGAGCGGTTTGGTTTCGGAGTCGGCGTCTGGCGCGTGCGCAGTCGCGCGGATTTGCATACTCCCGGTGCGGCGGGCGCGATAATCTCCTCGGTAGACGGGTGTGCCGGTGGCGTCGGGTTTTAGCGGGATCATCTCATCGTCTGTGCGCGTGGTGTTGCCGCTCCCTTGCGGTCGCGGTTCTTGAGCGGTGCTGATTGACGCATAAAGCTGCTGGCCGCTGAGTTGATTCAACAGCGCGGGGTCGAGCAGACGCAGATTGATTTGAACGTCTTCACCGGGCGAATAGCTGCGGCGGTCGGTGCTGAGCGCAACTTGCTGTTGCGTGCCTTTCAAGCGCGTTTCGCCGAGATACCGGATCGCGCGCGACCAAAAACGATCGTAGTCGAAGCTCTCGCCGGGAAAACGCCAGCGCCACAGGCCGTTGATCGCGGAAAGAAGAACGGCGCCTTCGCCATAGCGGTGAATGGCCATCACCGCCGTGTTGCTCCCATCGGAATTTGTGAAGAGCAGTGTGATGGCTTTAGGCTTGGCCGATTGAACCGGATGGCTCCAATAGAAGGTGGGAAACGACGCCCAGATTTTTTCGTTGAGCTGTTCGTTGGACGACGCCAGCATGATCGGGTGAGTTTTGCCGATGGGAGTGCGTTCGATTTTCAGCGGCTTATCGTAGACGCGGTCGTAATCGGGGAGTTGATTTTTGTCGATTTCGACGGGCAGCAGCCCGCGAATTTTCGCGGCGTGCACTTGAACCAGTTTTGCCAGCCCGTGATCAATTCCGGCAATGACAAGCAGGCCGCCGCCTTTGTTCACCATCGCTTCGAGCCCCGCGATCTGCTGCGTCGTAATGCCGTTTGGATCCACGTCGTAAAGCACGGCGACATCGTAGCGCGACCAGTCGTCGGTCGTTTGCGGCAGTCGCTCGAGCTGCGTTTTACCTTGTTGAACGTAATCGACATCCGCCGATTGCAAATAACAGGACAGATCGATGACCGGATCGCGCAGCAGCGCGGGCACGAGATAAAAATATTCGCGCGTCGGCACGCCGGCGATGAGCAGCACGCGGAGCGTGCGCTTGACGATGCTCACCTGCACGGCGGCTTCGTTGTTTTCGGTATTGATTTCATCCGGGTATTTCGGCAGGACGAGGCGGAATTCGCGTACGCCTTCGGTTTCGGGAATCGTGCCGATGGTAACCATGGATTCGCCGCGCGGGAGCGTGAGAGTTTTCGCGGCGACTTTTTTGCCCTGTTCGAAAAGCGTCAATTCAGTGTTCAGCGGCGCGCTGATTTGATTGGTGATTTTGACGTGGAACCCGAGCACGTCGCCGAGACTGGCTTCGGTGGCGGCGACAACTTCGTCGATGCGCAGATCGCGGAGCGGGAATTCGCTGCCGAGCGCGACGGCGTGAACGGGAACCTGCACGGCGGCGAGCGCGTCGGCGGCGTCCTTTTTGGACGCGCCGTCGGTTTCGCGGCCATCGCTGAGCAGAACGAGGCCGGAGATGCGATCGGCTGAGAGCTCGCGCAAGGAATCTTTGAGCGCATCGCCGATGTTCGAGTAATCGCCGACGGGGCGGTGCTCGGGCGGGAGGATTGCATCGCGCACCAGCGGCGGCGTGTTCTCGGAATCGCGGTGCGGGAGTTCGGCGAGCAATTTGAGGCTGTCGGAGAAGGTGAATAATTTGACGCGGTGAGTCAGCGTTAATTTTTCCTGGAGTTTTTGAACGACGATGCGCGCGGTGTCGAAGCGCGTGCGCCGGTCGGGCGAATTGTTTTCGAGCAACGGATTTTCGCGCGCGTCGGGAAAGGCCATGCTGGCAGAATCGTCGATGAGCATCGCGACGACGGGGAGGCGTTCCTCGCGTCGCGTGTAGGACACGGCGGGGCGCAGCAATGCGAACAGAATCAGCAGCGCGACAACGATGCGCAGCGAACGCAGAATGAGCCTGCGGCGCGGGGAGAG
>DATGGK010000126.1:0-23063 GCA_035308565.1 Planctomycetota bacterium
CTCGGTATATTTGTGGCATTATCCGGTAATGAAAATCGTCGAGAATTACCTGCCGCCCGAGACGCACAATTATTACCTGCTGATTACCATCGAAAACCTGGCCGGCCTGATTGTCGGTTTGGTGATGGCGCGCCTGATCGAAATGCCCGTGCTGAAACTGCGCGACAAATTCTTCACGCCGACGAAGGCGTTGAACGCGGGAGTATAAGGATTGTCCCTATAGGCCCTATAGGACCTATAAGGCCAATGGCGGTAAATGGCGATTCAAGGCAATCCATCTCCCACGCGCCTCCCTTTCCTCGACGGCCTGCGCGGCCTCACCGCGCTTTACGTCGTGCTCTACCATTGCTATTTCACCGAAATTACCTCGCTCGGCCTCCACGAAAATTATTCGCTCGCCCAGCGCCTCGCCATCCATTGGCTGGGCTTGGGCGAAGAAGCGATGGCCGTCTTCGTGGTGCTCAGCGGCTTCAGCCTGATGCGCAACGCGCTGCTCTCGAACGCGCAGCTTCACGGGGGCGCCGCGGGATTTTTGTGGCATCGCGCCAAACGCCTGCTGATTCCATACTACGTCGCGCTGTTAATTTTGTTGCTGCTGATCAAGACAATTCCCACAATGAACCGAATCAATCTCGATCTGTTCAGCACGTGGAACCCGGAACCGAATCTATCGAGCGGCAATCTCGCATCGCATTTTCTGCTCTTCCCGAATCTCAAATATGCCTGGAAATACAGCATCGACCCGCCGTGCTGGGGCGTGGCGGCGTTCTGGTGGCTCTACGTGCTCTTCGCGCTGCTGCTGCTGCCGCTCTGGCGCAAAATCGGCGGCCTTCCAACCGCACTGCTGACACTGGCACTTACGACCGCCCCGCACTTTTTTCTGCACGGAAAAGACAACGCCGCCAGTCCCTGGTTCGTCGGAATTTTCACCATCGGCATGGCCGCCGCAAGTAGCACGGGATGCCAGCCCGCCGCCAGTAGGACGGGCTGCCAGCCCGTCCAAAATAGAACCGATCGCCCCGCGCCATGGCTCGCCATTGCCGCCGTCCTTTTCGCCGCGTCGCTCTATCTCGGCGTGCTGCACGAACACTGGATCGCCGAGCGCGTCTACGCGCTCGATATCCTCGTCGGCTGCGCCACGGCATGTTTTGTGATTTTTTGCGCGAAACGGATGAGCGCCGGCGGCTTGCCGTTCCCCATCAGTCTGCTGGAATGGCGCGTGCCCGTCGAATTGGGCCGCTTGTCCTACAGTCTATTCCTCGTCCATTTTCCCGTGCTCTGGCTGCTGCACGTCTACGTCACGCTGCCAATGACCGCGACAGCCTTCGAAAAATTCGCCGTGCTGGCCGCCGCCGGCGTCCCCAGCGCGTGGGCGATGGCCGCGATTTTTCACGTGAATGTCGAACGCCATTTCATGAGCAAACAGAATTGAATAGCCCCATTGTAATAGTGCTATTTTTTTTGGCCTATTGGCCGTATAAGGCCTATTTCCCCAACACGCCGCGCACTCTACTTCTCCTCCAGCGAAATCCGCTTCCGCAATTTCCAATTCTTATCGTAAATTCCCACGTCCACGTGCTCGTCCGGAAAAACGGCCTTCGCAATCTGCCGCGCCTTTCGCTGCTCAAGCCGCTCATCGAAATCCGCGCTGTTCTCAACGAAACCAATTTCAATCCCACTGCGTGTCTTCGTCAATCGAATCACGTCGTTCGGCACGTGGCCAACCTTTTCGACTTCATCCGCAAAGCGCTCCATCACCTCGTCCGAAATTTCCGCCGAATAGAAAATCTTGACATTACCCAGCTCCGCCTCGTTCATTCCACTCTGCGACGCAATCGGCCCGCTGGCGGCCGACGCCGCCTGCTGTCTCGCGAAGTTTGCCCCGAATCCCAGCGCCGCCAAGAGCGCCACCATCCCCGCCAGTTCGAACGCGTTCAGCCAGCACGGTTCGCGCGTCGGCGCCAAAATAAATCCCGCGAAAAATCCCGTCGTCAATCCGCCCAGATGCGCCGCGTTGTCGATGCCGTGGATCGAAAAACCAAGGATCACGTTCAGCAGCACCACTTGAAGCAGTCTCGAGACATTTTCCCTGAACGCGCCCGGCACCAAATCCTTTCGGCGCCGAAAGAAAAACCCCAGCAGCGCGCCGACAATGCCGAAGATCGCGCCCGACGCCCCTGCGCCGACGACGACCGGATTCCACGCGATGCTTGCGATTCCGCCGCCAAGCCCCGAAAGAAAATACGCGACGACATAGCGCGGTGTGCCAAAGATGCGTTCCGTCGCCGGCCCGACCACGTAAAGCGAATACATGTTGACGGCGATGTGAATCAGCCCGACGTGAACGAAAAACGACGTGATCAGCCGCCACGGCTGCGACGTCATCGTCAGCACGCCGAAATTCGCGCCCCACTTCAGCAGCGATGGCACGCTCGGCGACATCAAGTCCACGCCGTTGGCCACCATCGCGCCGAAGACCGCCAGATTCGCGGCGATCAACACAAACGTCGCCGGATTTCTCCGCCGGCGCCGCGCGCGTGACGGCGACACTGGCGGCGGCTGTTCTTCCTCATCCTGCTCATTCATGACGCCGTCGCTTTCTCCGCAACCCACACGCAGCGCGGACTCGTCTCCGGATCAAATTCCGCGCCGTTCAAATCGCCGTACAATCCTACCGGCGACAGCCCCGCGCGCACCAGCAAGCGCTTCAATTCCGCGAAACTGTAAGCGCGCACCGATTCCCTCAACACAACGGCGGGGCGGCACTCTTGCCGCCCTTTTTTTTCAGCACAGCCGTCCGCCACGCGAATCGTCTTAACCAATCGCCGCGCCTTCGCATCGTAGCGCCGCTCCATCACGATCGTTCGCCCAGGCTCCACGCTTTCCGATCGCCGCACCAGCGTCGCCAGCACGTGCGCGCGATTAAAAAAATCAAGCACCAGCCGCCCGCCCGGCTTGAGCACGCGCACCACTTCCTTCAAGACGCGCAGGTGTTCGCCGTCCGTCTTGAAATACCCAAACGACGTGAACAGATTGATCACGCCATCCAGCCGTGCGTTCGCCAGCGGAATGCGCCGCATATCGCCGCGGATAAAATGCAGCCGCCTGCGCGCCGAATTCTTCGCCTGCGCCGCGCGCAGCAAATCGAGCGACAAATCCAGCGCAATTACCCGCCCGCGCCGAAGCGCCCCAGCCATCGCGCACGCATGCCGCCCAGCCCCGCAGCACAAATCAAGCACCGTCGCGCGCGCCGGAAGCTTCAACTCTTTCAAGATGAACGGAAGTTCCCGCCGCGCCTGCGCGTCCGAACGATGCTTATACCGCGCCAGATAATCCGCCTTGAACGCGCGAACATACCACGGCTGCGCCGTCGTTGCTGTATTCCGTTTCATCGACGCAAAAGAATATCTGAAAAAAAAAACGGCGCGGGAAATTTCCCGCGCCGCTAACCTTGAATTTTGAATTTTGAATTGCCGTTACGGCTTCTGCGCCGTCGTCGATGCCGGCTTGATCTCCTCCGTCTTCGGCGCGGCCTGAGCCGGCTGCTTGATCGCTTCCGTCGGCCCGTTGGTCTTGTCGAAAAGATGATGCGCCTTCACCAGCGCCCATTCCGACGTGATCATGCCCAGATGCCCGCCGTTGGGAAGCACGATCACGTGCTTGCCGCCATCCAGCGCTTTGAGCGCCTGGATGTCCGCGGGATAATCGAACGGATCGTTCTCAGCGATGACCGCCTCCGCGTAATCGGGCAGCATCGGCACGAGGCGCTCGAGGTTGGGGATCTCCCACAGCGCGTACGGATCGCTGATCGCGCCCTTTTTCATCCAATAATTAGCCGCCCCAAGCTGGATGTAGCGCTGCAAGCTCGTGCCTTCAAGATACGTGTTGCGGTCATCGCCGCCGCCCGGGCGCGGAAGTTTCAACTCGGTCAAGCCGTACACGCGGTCGTTGCGATCGACGACACTCTTCAATTGATCGCGAAATGCGAAGCCCAGCGCCGCTTTCATTTTGTCGTCGGTGAACGGACACGGCGAACCTTCCGCCACCGGCGTGTGGTTTCCGAATTCCTGTCCCAACTGCACCATCGTTTGTTTCCAGCGGTAGTTCTTGAAAAAATCGTCGCAGATTTTCGCCGTCGAAAGGAACTTCACCGGCGGCGAAAACGCCAGGCATCCCGCCAGTTCGAACGGCAGTTTGCCCTGCTGGGCTTTCGTCGCCATGATCAGCGCCTGCGACCCGCCAAAGCTCATCCCGATCACGCCGATGCGCGTGAAGTCCTTCGCGCTTTGTTTCACATAAGCGTCGATGATCGCAACCGCGGCGTCCGTGTCCTGATCGAAATTGCCGACCGCGCCGCGCCCGCAGTAATCCGGGTAGCGCGGCGTAAATGAATTGTCGAAAGTCAGCACATTAAAACCGGCGTGCCCGTACCAATAGGGATAAAGCTCGCCGAACGGCCCCTGCACTTCGCCGTCGCCGCCCAGCATCACCACCACCAGCGGCGCGGGAAAACTCTGCTTGATGTAATGGATCGGAACCGGCTTGGCGAAGCCGGGCACTTGAATCCGCCCTTCGCGGAAATTCGTCTTCATGTATTCCTGCGGTGTGCCACAGTAGTACATTGCCGTGATCGTCGAATACAATCCGCTCTCGTAGCCGTGGTGATACTTGGGCAGATGGTCCGGACCCAATTCGATCGGCTTGCGCACGGGAGCCTCGTCGCCTTCCTTCCCGCCTTCCGCAAAGCAAGGCAGCGCCGCGCAGAGCAGCAGGGCCAACAGAACGATGTAGCGGCTTAAATTTCGCAAAGTCATTCTCCTTCGGTGTTGCAAACAGACGCGCCAAACGGCGTCGTTTTGAAAAATTCGCAGCCCAATTTTCCAGAGCCGCGCACGCCAGTAAGCGTCAAAGCGGCCACCATTAATAGGTATCGACAATCCAAGAGACTAGCTTTGTAAATTCAACCATCCGATAATGCAACATTCTTAATTAATGAATCGCGCCCCTTTATCGGCCCTATCGGCCCCATAAGGCCTATTCTCACGCGCGCCTTTACACCCCCCGCACCAGCCCCCCATATACCTCTCGCAACTCCCTCCCCATCCGCGCGCGCGAAAAACGCTGCACCGCCACCGCGCGCGCCGCCAACCCAAGCTCCTCGCGAACCCGCGCATTCTTCAGCAGCCATTCGATGCGCAGCGCCAACTCGCCCGCATCGTTGGCCCGCACCGCAAGCGCTTCGACACCCGGCGTAAACAATTCCCCCACGCCGCCGCCCATCGTCGCAATCGCCGCGCGCCCGCACGACATCGCCTCGGCAATCGTGCGCCCAAACGGCTCCGGCTGCGTGCTCGCATGAACGACCACGTCCAGTGCGCGATAAATCTCCACCGGCTGATCTTGAAACGCCACAAACCCCACACATTCCGCGATGCCCAACTCGCGCGCAAGCGCCCGCAATTCGTCGAGACTGAATTGCGAACCTTGCGTTTTATAAATTGGCCCGCCCACAACGTAAAAACGCACCGCCAATTCCGGCGCGGACTTTCGCAATTCCGCCGCCGCTCTCAAAAACAAATCCTGCCCCTTCCACCTCGCATACGACGCCAGCATCCCCACGCGAAGCGTCCCTTTGCTCTCCGCCGGCAACCCCGCAAGCTCATCCAACTGCGCGCAAGCCGCCGCCCCCGGTGAAAAATAATCGGTGTCGATGCAATTCAAAACCGTGCGCACCGCCACGCGCGTCAACACGCGCCGCCCATCAACCGCGACCGCTTCCGAATTCGCCAGCGCCTGCGACGCCGCCGGCGCCGCCCACCTCAACGCGCGGCTCATCAATCGCCGCGCCCCAATAAAATCGCGGATATGCCACACCACTGGCGCGCTCACTTTTCCCATCATCCGCGTCAGCACATGAAACTTAATTCCATTCGAATGAATCAAATCCGGCCTAAGCACCGCAACGCGCGCGCGCAACTGCGCCGCATATCGCCGCGCGCTCAGCGCCGCCTTTGCTCCGCGCTTGAGCAGCCGAAACGCCGCGCCGAATTTTGCCGTGGGGCGCACATTCCTGTCTGCCTGCGTTCTTCCGATCGCCGAATCGCCCAACACCAAAAGTTCCTCCGGCATCGGCAAAACCTCAGCGCGAACGCTCATCTTTGCCGCTTCGCCGATCAGCGCCCCTTCCGCGCCGGCAATTAGATGCAGTTCCCATTTCGGTTCGAGCGCGCGCAGCGCCGCGAAGATATCGAGCAAGCTCCGTTCCGCGCCGCCCAGCGCGCCGATGGGATTGAGATAAAGAATACGCATGAGAGGAAGGCGCGCGAAAAAATCAACTGTCCCGTGGTGCAGGCGTCTCGCCTGCACGTGCGTCGCGAAGCGAAACCCCGCTGTTTGCCCTGAAAGGCCAGCACATATTAGCCCAGGGCAAGCGCGCCAGCGCGCCGCCCCGGGGTAACCATGCGTGGATATTCCCGCGCCCTGAAAGGGCGCAACGGGAAATGCTTTGCTTCGCGAAAAACGTGCAGGCGGGACGCCTGCGCCACGGAGCCATTATGCTTCAAACAACTGCCGATTCGCCGTCACCCATTCCACAATCTTCGCCACGCCTTCGCGCGGCGAAACTTTCGCCGACCAGCCCAATTCGCGCGCTGCCGCAGAGACGTTGGCGACGAAAACTTTCTGATCGCCCGGCCGCCAATCGGCAAACGAATACTCAAGCTTTCGTCCATTCAATTCGTTCAGCAACTCGACCAGTTCCAGCAGCGAAAATTGCCGCTCTGGCCCGCCGCCCATGTTGAAAATCCTGCCCTGCACGCGCTCGATTTTTTGCAGCGCCAATTCGTACGCATCGACCAAATCTTCAACCCACAACACGTCGCGCACCTGCCGCCCGTCGCCGTAAATTGTAACCGGCTTGTTGAGCACCGAGCGAATCGCAAACCACGCGATCCAGCCTTGATCTTCGACGCCGAATTGCCGCGTGCCATAGATGCAGGACTGGCGGAAGACGACGCTGCGCAGCCCGTAAATGCGCGCATAATCGCGCACGTACTGATCCGCCGCGCCCTTCGAACACCCGTACGGCGAATGAAAATCGAGCCCCTGCGTTTCGGTCACGCCGTCCTCGTGCGTGCTGTATTGATAGCGCCCATTCACCAACTCCGTGCCGAATTCAGGCAGCTCGCCGTATACCTTATTGGTTGAAGAATAAATGAACGCCGCGCGCGGCGCCTCAAGCCGCACGGCTTCGAGCATGTTCAGCGTGCCCAGCGCATTGATTTCAAAATCCGTGCGCGGATCGGTTACGGACGTGGTCACCGCCACTTGCGCCGCGAAATGCAGCACGGCCTCGGGTTTCATTTTTCGCACACACGCGCGAGCCGCCTCCGCGTTGCGTACGTCGATTTGTTCGAACGCAACTTTTCGCGAAGCCCGCAGCCACTCCAAATTCGCCGCCGAGCCTTTGCGCGACAAATCGTCCAGCACCGTCACGTCGTGTTGCCCCGCAAATCGGTGCGCCGAATGAACGCCGATGAACCCCGCGCCCCCAGTGATAAGCATTTTCATTCGATCAGCCCTCTATCTGTACCGCCGGCGTCGCCCGCCGGCCCGTGGTGCAGGCGTCCCGCCTGCACGTTTTTCGCGTAGCGAAATGCCTCAACACATTTTCCGATACGCCCCGCAAATTGTCCGCGCATGCGCCAGCCACGAAAATTCGGACGCCCGTTTCAGTCGCACGCCGCGCGCCGGAGCAAACGCCGGATCGCTGATCAATTTATCGAGCGTCGCCGCCCATTTTTCAACTTCACCCACGGGACAATGCAACGCCGCGCCGCCGCTGACCTCCATCAACGGCGGAATGTCGCTCGCCACCACCGCGCAGCCGCACGCCAGCGCCTCGATCACCGGCAAACCAAAACCTTCGGCGTCGCTGGGCAGCAGCGTCGCGACGGCTTTGCGATATAGCCCCGCGATGACGCGCTGGTCTTGGCGTCCTGCGTGAACGACATCGGGTTCCAAACGCAAGCGCGCAATCTGCTCGCGCTGCTCCGCGCTCCATTCGCCGCCCACTTGCAGCAAACGCACGCCGCGATGCTGCGCACGCATCGCGCCGAAAACATCGAGCAGCACGTCGATCCGTTTGCGCCGGATGCAACTGCCCACGTGAAGCAGATACGGCGCGCCGCCGAGTTTTTCGAGCACCGCCGCTTCCGGACGATCTGGATCGTCCCGCGGCGAAAACACGCTCGACACGCCATACGGCGCGCAAATCACGCTCGCTTCATCCACGATTCCGTGCGCAAGTATCTGCCGCCGAATTTCGGATGTCGTGTGAAACACAATCGCCGCTTTTTGCAGCCCTTTCAGTACGCGCCGCATCATCGTTTTGAACCAGCGCGGACGCCGTTCTTTCTCCGGCTCGAAGAGACAGCGAAACGTATCGAGGTCATGGCAGAAAACGCCAGTCCGTTCCGCGGGCAGCGTGTGCACGACATTGGCATAAGCATGGTCGCAGATGTGGAAGCAATCGAATTCGTCGCGCCTTTTTCCCAGGTATTTCGGCAGATCGCGCATGCGGTTGAGCAGCCGGTCGGCGTTGAATGCGAAGCGCGGTTTGCCCAGCACGGGCACGCGTGTCAAGCGGCGCTGAAACGGTGGGCTAAGCATTTCCGCCGACACACCGCCGCAGTGCCCCGCTGCGATTTCACCCAGCAGCATCCCCGCGACGTGGTCCATGCTGGGCCAATTCTCTTCGCGATAATCCGGAACAATTCCAAGTCGCAATGTTGCCCTTTGCCATTGGCCCATTAACCCGTGGTGCAGGCGTCCCGCCTGCACGTCCGTCTTGCGAAAGCAAGACTCCGCAGTGAATTCGGAATGCGTTCAAGGCCCATCGGACTTATTTGGCCCCCGCCGCCATTTCGTACACGCGCATGGTTTCCACCGCCGTGTCCTCCCACGTGAAATGCTCGATCTTCGCGCGCGCTTCCTGCCCCATGCGCTCGCGCAGCGCGGGGTCGTCGCGCAATTGCGCCAGGCTGCTGGTCAGAGCCGTGACATTCCACGCGGGCTCCACCACGAATCCGTTCAAACCATGGTCGATCAATTCCGCCGCGCCGGCATTGGAGGACGTGATCACCGGCAGTCCCGTCGCCATCGCCTCGCTGACCACCATCCCGAAGGGATCGTAAACCGTGGGAAACAAAAACGCGTCCGCCATGGCGTAGTAGCGTTCGATCGTGGTGCTCAAAGGCAGAAAATGTACGCGCGATGAGACCTCGAATTTCTCGGCGAACGCCATGTACGGCGTGGGATCGGTGGCGGACACAAGCACCAGCCGCG
The DNA here is from genome assembly GCA_035308565.1 of Planctomycetota bacterium. Lineage (GTDB taxonomy): Bacteria > Planctomycetota > SZUA-567 > H5-PLA8 > H5-PLA8 > JANXLS01. The sequence goes on from DATGGK010000126.1 coordinate 9,346, forward strand.
CGCCGTCGAGCCGCGCAATCGTCTCGATCGCCGGCAGCGCGCCTTTGCTCAGGTACCCCACGTACAGCACCACAAATTTGTCGTTGCCCAAGTCGTGCTTCTTGCGCATTTCAGCGCGCCAGCGCAGCCGGTTGTCCGGATGAAATCCGGCCAGGTCCACGCCATGGTAGATCACGGTAACGTTCGTTTTGCGGCCGTAATACTCGTCAAGGTTGCGGCGCGTCAGCTTCGAAACGGCGATGACCTGCTTGCTCCGCGCGGGTTGGAAAATATATTTTTCGAGCGGCTGCACAAGTCGCTGAACCGTACGCTCCTTGAACGTCAGTTCGCCCATCGCCGTTTTGAGCGCGTCGTACCACGCCGGCTGGCACATGTGGCAAGTCGTCACGTTCTGGCGCAAGCCGCACAGTCCTTGCGCGTGCACGATGTCGAAGCGCTTTAAAAATTGGAACGTTGCCGGCAGAATAAACGTCAGTACGCCGGCGGTTTCGCTGAAGCGCAGCGAGGGAATGTAATGAAATTTGATGCGCGGATCGCGTTCGCCTTCGATGACCGTGGCGAAGACGTGAACCTCATGCTCGCGCGCGAAGCGGGTGGCCAATTCGTAGACGTAGCGGCTGTGCCCGCCGCGCCGGTGGTAATCGTGGACGATGAAAGCGATCCGCATGTGCGAATAAAAGCTCCGAAATCCGACTTCAAGTTATCGGCGAAATCGCACTGCAAGACGAAGCGAAAGCCGTTCGCCCCTCTCCCCTTAGGGGAGAGGGGCCGGGGGTGAGGGGTTGCTCGCGCTGCGAATGGGCTTTCGAATCTCACCCTCCCGCCTCACCGCCCCGCCCACAATCTCCCGTATTGCGGCCCATCCGCGTGCATGAAATGAATCGTGAATCCCATTGCGCGAACCGTGTCGGTCAATTCGGCGAGCGTATGCCCGTCGAAAAGATGATACTCCATGCCCAGCCCGCGCACAGCTTGGAACGACCGCGCATCCCTGAAGATGCTCCATTCGCCGCCTTCGCAATCCATTTTCAAAAAATCGATTTTGCCGCCGATGCGTTCAAGCGCCGTGGCAAACGCGACGCACGGAACAGCTTGATCGGTGGGGCAGACATTCCTGTCTGCCAGGGGCATCGCGCGCGATTGGACCGAATCCGAATCGACGGTCAGGTTCATCCCCCCGCTCGTCTCAGCCACCGCCTCGCCAAACCACTGAAACCCGCCCGTCTTTGCCTGCTGCGAAAGATACGGCGCTAGCGCCGGATTGGGTTCGTACGCATGCACCGTGGCGGAAGGGAACAGCATCTTCGCGTGCAGCGAAAAAAATCCCGCATGGGCCCCGATGTCGACGATCCGCTCGACCCGCCGGCGCAGTCCGCGCAAGCCGTAACAGTCATCAATAAGAATATCAAGAAACGCCAGCGCCGTGCCCGGCTCGTCCGGCGCGAGAATAGGCGCCATCGCCCCGCGCACGCGCAACTGCGCCGGAAGTTTCCAATCCCGGGTGCGCGTAAGCGGCACGCCAATGCGCCGCGCCGCACGCCTCCGGCGTAACAAAGTCCAGGCTTGGCGGAATGGATTAGGCCAAATCATTTTTAAAGCGGAATTCAAATCCGCGGGGATATGATTTGCATAGCGAAGCACCGCCATTCTCCCCTCTCCCCTTGGGGGAGAGAGGCCGGGGGTGAGGGGTGGCCGCGCTTGCAATCAGGCTCTTGAAACAATTCTAAGCGCCGCGCGCGTCACGTCGCTTCTCTCAGCCTTTCGACTGCCACCGCCACACTAAAGTGCGCTTCGTATGCGTCCCTCGCGCGCTGGCTCAGCGCCTTGCATTTTTCCATATCCGCTGAGCACCCGGCCAATGCGGCGCACGCGGCTGCGGCGTTTCCGAAATCGACCAAGCGGACGATCTGCTTTTCCCGCCAAATGGGTTCGGTCGATGGGCCTGAATTGGTGACAATCGGAATCCCCAGCGCCAGCCCCGCCATCGCGCTTGAGCGCCGCGAACTCACTCCGTCGGGATAGGGCTGATACAACACATCCGCGCACGCCAGATGCTCCGCCACGCGTTCGGCATCCAACTCACCGGCCGCATAAACCCGCTCCTTGAACTCGCGATTTTCGTGTAGAAACTTTTCGGCAAACGCCTGGCTTCCCCGCCCCACAAGCAAAACACCCCATTCCGGGTACGACTTCAGCAGCAAAATAACGTTTGGCGCCAATTCGTCCGTGATCAAATTCCCAAACGTCCCGAAATGGCCTGCGATATGTCGAACCGCCGGATTAAATATCCGCGTGCGCAAGGCCGCGACGCGCGCAGGGTCCGCGCAGGTCGCTACGTTGCTGGGGACGGGAAGCCACTCGCACGCTCGATGCCCCGGAGCGATCGCGTCGAGCCACTGTTCCCACAGCGGCACGGATACAAATCCGCGGCTCATCGACTTTGCAATCCAGCGCGCCATCCGCCGCTGTACCCACGCGAAGAATCGGTGCCGCAGCGGCCTCTTGACCGGAGGAAAAGCGACCTCGTGAAACATCACCCACGGCGCCACCGGACAACACCATTTGATCCATAAAGCGAACACGACATTCATCCCGCGCATGCCATACATTTGAGGGACATATTGCACCAACAAGCGGTGCGCTCTTTTTTCACGCCGCAGCGCGCACCCAAGCCGGCGCAGCGCGCGAAATCCAAACTTGCCCGGCAAATCATGCACGCTCAATCGTTCGGATGAAACGGCGCGCGTCGCATCGGCGCCCGGTGCCCACACGTGTACTTCGTCGCCCGCGTCGGCCAGTTTGCGCGCGATCAAAGCCGTGTAATCCGCCACGCCGCCCTTTTGCGGCGGAAATTCGCCGGTGAGTATGTGCCAGATAATTGTTTTGCTCGCCACGGACCATGTAGCGCAGGCGTCCTCGCCTTCACGTGTTTCGCGAAGCGAAACGCCGCCGTCGCCTCGAAGTGCCTGTGAAAAAATCAATAACCCATCGTGCATGCGTCCCGCCTGCACGTTCGTCGCGCGAAGCGCCGCTCCGCGGTTCAGCCCTGAAAGGGCGGCACAAAATCGCGGGTAACCACCACCGGTTTCGATTTCTTCACAAGCTCGAAACGGTGCCCGAGGACATCACGGAGCGTCCTCGCGAATTCGAACTGCGCTCTAATGGAACCAACGCAAATACTCCAGTTCGTAATTCAAGTTGCTGTTGCGTTGTCCAATTGGCCTGGCCGGCACTCCAGCGACAACTGTATACGGAGGCACATCTTTCCGAACGATTGCGCCTGCGGCGACAACGCAGCCCTTGCCCAGCGTCACGCCCGGCAGAATCACCGCGCGGCTTCCAATCCACACATAATCCTCGATGTTCACTTTGCGCTCAACGCCCGCAAACGCCGCACTGTTCACCTCATGCTCGGCAGTCAGGATCATCACCTCCGGCGAAATGCTCACGTTGTCGCCAATCCGCAGCCCGCCGCGGCCATCCAGCGTGCAATCGCGATTGATCACCGAATGATGGCCCACCACAATCCCGCCGCGAATCAATAATTTCTGTCCCATGTGAATCGCAGTGACTTTTCCGATTCGAATCGCAAAGAGATGCCGGTAAAAAAAGTTGCGCGCAAAATAGAACGGAACGCGGTTCACGAAATGGTTGGCCAAATACAGCAGGAAGTCGGAGATCAGTTGGCGCACGCGCATTCGGATCTTCTATTTTGAGTCACTGCCGTCCAAAACAAACGCGCAATGCGCGTCGCCGCTGCTCAGCCCCAACGGGGCGAAATACGATAGCCCAGGGCAGAGCGTACTCGCGTAGCCCTGGGTCTGCTTCGCCCGAACGATCCAAAGCCCTGAAGGGGCGGCATATCGGATCCGCTTGCGCGCATGATTTTTCATCTGAGTTTCGCAATCGTGTTGGACAAGAGTGATTTTGTATTGCTCAGTTTTCGCAGCGCACTCGTCAGCGTGTCTCGATTCGTTTCGTAATCGAAAAATCGCCCGCGCAATCGCTCGCCTTCCTCATGAAAACTCCGCAACAGCACATCGTTCTTCCACGCCTCGGTCAGCAAGCGCGCTCCATCGTCCACGGATTCATTCGGCCAAGAAGTGAAATAGGGCCTCAGTTCAGCCAGCGCCGCCGTCGAACTGTCCAACGGCGCATGATTGAGAATCGGCCGCCCGCACAAGCTGTACGTGCTCAATTTCGTCGGGAACGACGTTTGCCTGAACACCTTGCATTTCCAGGAAAACGGATAATTCAAATAAAGCAAAAAACACGATTTCAAAATCTCAATCCCTTTGTCTTCGCCAATATGCCCTTCCGCGCGAATTTCCAAGCGGCCCTCGAATTCCCGCCTCAGCCGCTCGCCGCATCCTTCTCCAAGCAAGGTCAAACTGCCCGCGACGCCAAGCCCTTCCGCGGCTCGCACGATCGCGCGCGCAAGAATCCGCATCTGCCTGTCGTCATACGTGTTCCCCAAAACACCGATCGCCAGCCCGCGGCGTTTGTCAAATTCCGGCGCGGCGCTGTCGGTCCCGCTTTCTAGCCCGCGATGAACCACGCACGCCTCGACCTGATAGCGTTCGCGGTAACGCGCGGACATGGACGCGCAGATCACATCGATCGACCTCGCGTGGCGAAGCACGTACGCGAAGTGCCGCTCCACCAGCGGAAGCGTCAGGCATAGTTTGCGCGAACGCAGCGTGGTGCAAAACGGCGGATCGTCATGCACCGAAACGTGCAACGGCAGTTTCCCGCTGCGAATCAAATGCACTGCGACGTGCAGCGCCGCGCCATGCAGCACCACCCAAAGCCCGCGCGCGTTTCGCTCGGCCGCAATCCGCAGCACTTCTTCAGCCAGCGCCTTTGAATAAAAAAAGCTGTCTTTGAAACGCGATTGATAGCCCGGCTTTCTTCCCGCCGATCCGCTCTTCAATCGGGTTTGCTCCGGCCATTTCGCCGTGTCCAGCGACGCCCGTCCCGACAGCGTCAGCCATGACACGCCTTCCCGATCTAGTCCCCGCAAGAGGCTTCGAACGATCACCGCGCCGCCGCCGCCGGCGTCCGCGGAAAATTCAGTCAACAGCAATAGTGGATTGGCTTTTGTGAATCCGAAATCGTCCATCCAAAAAGCCTTTTACGAAGCCCGCGCGCGCGCCGCTTCCAACACCGGCGCTCGAATAAACAGTGCGTCGGCTGCAATCAGCGCCAAGCCTTTGGCATCTTTATACAGACCATAAAGATCGAACAGTACAAATCCGTGGCGTGTGAGTAGTTCAAACACGTCGTGAAACAGCGGCTGCCCCTTGTAGATTTCGGCGAATGCAACTTCCAGATAGATCACGTCAATCGCGCCCTGCGAAAGCAGCCCGGACGCGCCTTGCAGCGCGCTGCATTCGCCGCCTTGAATATCCAACTTCAAGATGTCGATGTGCGCAAGCTCTTTCTTTGCGCAGAACCCATCCAGCGTTGCGACCTCCACTTCGAGTTCCCGCGTCGCAGATGCGTTGTCGCGATAAAATTCTTTTCGCGTGTCGTCCAACTTCAACAACGAATTCATCTGGTCCTGTGTCGTGCAGAAAAAGCTGCGGCTGCCGCTCTTCTCGGCCAGCGCCAGTTTCACCACCTCCATCGGCTGAAGCGCCCTGCTGGCGTCCGTGCAGCGCGCGTATGATTCCGGAAACGGCTCGAAGGAGATGATTTTCGCGCGCGGAAACCGGGCGCGATACAGCGCCGCGGTTTGCCCGGCGTTGGCGCCCACGTCGAAGATCGTCTCGACCTGTTTGTCTTTCAAGATCCACGCTTGATCGAAAAATGGATCGAAATGCAGCGACTTGGGACTGTGCCTCAATTGATAGCCAAACTTAAACAAAAGCCGTTTGATAAACTGCTTCATGCAATTCCTACTTTTCCAGAATCGTTTTTCGAATAAAGAGCGCGTCGCCTTCCACTAACGCCATGTTCGTGGTCCCCTTCAGGCAGTTGTAAAGATCGAACAAAACAAACCCCGCCTCGTGCAGGAAACGATACAGTTCAAAAAAAAGCGGATGCCCGTCGTAGGTCGCTTCAAAGGAAACCTCCAGAAAGACAGCGTCGATCGCCTGGCGCGCGAGAAGTTCCTTCGCCCCACGCAACGCCTGCAACTCTCCGCCCTGAATGTCCATTTTCAAAATATCGACGCGGTCGATGTTTTTGTCACGGCAAAACGTGTCCAGCGTCGTGGCCTCAACTTTGATTTCGCCTGCACGCTTGCTCCACTCGGCCGGGAACAGATCCGTTTTGGACTCATCCAGCCGCAGCAGCGAATTGCGCGCGCTAAAGGACGTGAGATAAAATGTTCGCGAACCGATTTCGTCCGCCGCGGCAAGCGCATAAACGTCCATCGGCTGAAGCTTCTCGGCGGCCTTCTGGCATGCGGCAAATGATTCCGGAAAAGGCTCGAACGAAATGATTTTTGCGCGCGGAAAACATCCGCGGTAGCGTTCGGCCGTCTGCCCCACATGCGCGCCCAAATCCAAAACCGTCTGCACTTTCTCCGCGCCCAGAAGCACCGTCTGATCGTAATACGGGCAATTATGCAGTTGCGCCCCCGCCCACGTGGCGGCCTTCGGCGTGCGGCGCAATTGATAGCCGAAATATTGGAGGATGCCTTTGAGCGCCCGCTTCATTTCGCCATCTCGGCCGCGGGTCTGACCACGCCGCGGTAAATCTCCACGCAGCGCCGCGCCATCACCCGGTGATCGAATTCTTTCTGCGCGCGTTCGCGGGCGGCGTTGGAGAGGCGCTCGCGCAAGCCCGGCTCGTTGAGCAAACGCTGCCCGGCGGCGGCCAGCGTTTCGGGATCGTCCATGGGCACGGTCAGGCCCGTCTGTTCGTGCGGGCTGACCCACGCCACGCCGCTGAACGGAATGTCCGTATTGATCACCGGACAGCCGCTGGCCATCGCTTCGACCTGCACCAGCCCGAACGCTTCGGAACGCGCATTCGATGGAAACCACAGCGCGGTCGCCGCATGGTAATACGGCACGATGTCGTGATAATCCGTGAGGTAGCCGGCGAAGACGACGCGATCCTCAAGCTTCAATGCGGCCACTTCCGCGCGCAGCGCGTCGAGCTCCGGGCCGGCGCCGATCATTATCAACGTGCCGGGCACGTGCTTCAGCGCGCGAATGGCATTCGACAAGCCTTTATAATACGTCAAGCGCCCGCAGGTGAGCCAGATCGGTCCGGGATATTTCTGCGTGAGTTCAGCGGCTTTGTCGCGATGCACCCGCGACGGATTCAGGTAAGGCTCCAGTTCCAAACCCATCGGCAAAACTTCGATGCGGTTGTGGTAGCGCTTTAAGAATCCCGAGCCTTCGACGTAGCTGGGGCTGGTCGGCATGATCTTGCGCACGCGGCTGAAGACTTCGCGTTCGATCGGGCGAAACAGCGCCGCGCGAAACTGCTGCCGGATGATGTCGCTGTGATAGGTCACGACAAGCGGCGCTTCCGGACGCGAAAGAAACAGATGCAGGATCATCACCGGATTGGGCACGTGCAGGTGGAAAAGATCGGTTTCCGTTTCGCGAATCGCGCGCAGCAGCGGGCGGCACACATGCATTTTAAACAACGTCATGCCCGGCGCGAAGCGCTGCACGTCCACGCCCAAATCCACTTCCGGCGCGCAGTGATTGCCCGACTCATGATTCATGCACAGGACTTTGACGTCCAGTCCCATCGCACGCTGCGCCCGCGCCAAGGTCTGCAAATGGGTTTCAATCCCGCCCGGCGCGGGCGGATAGTATTTTCCCAAGTGGCATACGCGCATAAAAAAGTCCTGAGTGCTGAGTGCTGAGTCCTGAGTTTGGAGCGGCGAATCGCTCGGCACTCAGGACTCAACACGCAGGACTTGCGTAAATCTTGAGTCCCAATTCCTGATTCCTGGCTTGCCGCGACTAACTCAGCACTCAGGGTCAGCACTCAGGACTTTTATACCAGATCTGCGAAAGTGCGTTCCATTCGCCGGAAATAATACAGCCCGGAGACGAAGATGAAAAGCGCCGCCGCGGCAGAAACCCAAATCATCGGTCCGGGAGCGCTTTGCGCGCCCAGCAGCGCCCAGCGAAATCCTTCCACGACGCCGGCCATCGGGTTGAGTCCGTAGAGACTTTTCACCCACGCGGTCTTGATCTCGCTGCTGGGATACGCGATCGGCGACGAGAACATCCAGAATTGAACGATGAATCCCAGCGTGTACTTCACGTCGCGATACTGCACGTTCAGCGCCGAGAGCCACAGTCCCACGCCCAGCGACGTGACAATCGCCAGCAGCAAAAACGCAGGCAAAAACACAATGTTGGCTGTCGGCCAGATTCCATAGTAGCCCTGCATTCCCAGCAACACCACGAACGCGATGCTGAAATCTAGCAGCCCCGCCAGCACGCTCGAAAGCGGAATGATCAGGCGCGGAAAATAAACCTTCTTGATCACGCTCGCGCTCCCCACCAGGCTTTCGCTGGATTGAGTCAGTCCGAATTCGAAGAACTGCCACGGCACCAATCCGGCGAAAGCAAAGAGCGGATACGGCACGCCCTCGGTCATTTTTTCGATGCCCGCCAGCTTTCCGAAGAAAATCGTGAACACCACCATTTTAAAAAACGGCTGGATCACCGCCCACGCCGCGCCAAGCACAGTCTGCGTATAACGCACTTTGATATCGCGCCATGCCAGGAAATACAGCAGTTCGCGATACGCCCACACCTCGCGCAGCCGCAGACTGACCCAACCGCGCGAAGGTTGTATGACAAGAACTTCTCGGTTCATTCTCTAAATTTCAGTCCATTAGACCCATAGGGCCTATTCGTCCCATAGGGCCTATTGGGCCCGCACTCGGAAACCTAGCTTAAAATCGGTTCCACACACGCTTCGTCAATCACCAGTTCCGCGGCTTTGCCCAGAAAATTCACGCGCAGGATCAAATGGCTGTGCGGCCCGATTCGGACCAATTCGCCCACGAGGCCCTTCATCGGTCCGCGGATCACGCTCACGGGCCGTCCGGCCTGGCCAAAGCGCGCTTCGCGCAAGCTCGAATCGCGTTCGAGCGCCAACGCGATCTGCGAAAGTTCGCGCGCCAGCGCGCCCGCGTCGGGCGGAATCAAAATGTCCACGACCTTCCGCGATTCAAATACGCGGTGCCGTTCGATCTGGCCGCGGTCATAAAAAACGTAGCCGGAAAAGAGCGGCGCGGACCAATTCTTGACGCCTGATTTGTAAATCTGCCGCCGCGCCACCCGCGGCAGAAAGCAGGGCACCTGCACGCGTCGAAAATAATCTTCGACACAGCGTTCGCAGCGCGGTTTGGTCCACGCGACAGCCCAATTTTCCACCGCGGGCAATCCTTGTGGTGCAGGCGGCCCGCCTGCACGATCCAAATCGGCGGCAATGAAATGAGCAATGTTACTTTTGAGCATACTCCGTCCCCGTCAATTCTCGCGAATTTCAATACCACGCGCTATCGAGCGCGGCCGTGTCAAGCGCGCAACGCTTAATTTGACTGGATTTTAACAGATTGAATACAGGAGAACCATTGCAAAAAGCAGCGGCGCAGTTCGAACGATTCGTGTAGTGCGAAACTATTGATGAATTCCTATTTCCAAACGCCGCGCGACCGACTTTGAATGCTTAAAATCAATGGTTTTAACGCCCGCGCTTCCAAATGCCGGCAGCAAACCGAGATCGTGCAGCGCCCTTTCTACTGAACTCAGCCCGATTCTAGTTAATCGTTTGTCTCCTCGGCGGCCAACTAAGATTGGCGTGTGAACGGTTTTGACTTTACGGCCTAAAAACTGATGGATTTCATCCAAAGTTTTGCATTCGGCAGTATCGAACACCGAAACTGATACATCACGCGGCCAGTGAGGATACGCTTTCTCCACGCGGTCAAGCATCGTTCGCGCGATATGGTGGGCAAGGTCAACCCATGGTGGCTGTCGATTGATGCAGTCTGGCTCCTCTCCTTCTCCGCCCAAATTTAGCCGCAACGTCACCGGACGAGCATTCATTTATTCCCTCCGCCACGAATACTATTCCTCGTCCTCCTCTTCCTCGTCCGCATGGCTCTTAGGCAGCTTCGCAGGCTGCGAATGCCGCGCCGCGGTACCCTGTTTTTTCTTGCTTTGCTCCTCGCGCCCGTAGCCGTACCCATAGCCATAGCCGTAGCCATAGCCGTAACCGTAGCCCGCGCCGTATGTTTCCGCTGCGGCATCCACCGCGTCCACACCGTTGACCACGAACACCAATTCCTTGACCTTCGCCGCGGTCAGGCTCGCCGCCGCCCGCTCCGCTTGCGCCAGCCGCGTGTGGCGGCTGCGCGTCACGAGCACCGTCACGTCCGAGATCTGCCCGAGCACGCAGGCATCCGGCAGCGCAAGCACTGGCGGCGTGTCGAAGATGATCACGTCAAAATCCTTGCGCATCTGTTCGATCAGCCGGCTGACGCTTTCCGGATTGAGCGACGCGGACGCGGAATCGATGTGCCCCGCGGCGAGCAGGTAGTAACCCGGCGTCTTGCCGTTGAAAGCAAATTCGCGTGTCCATTTCTGATTTTTGACGACTTCGAGGAACCCGTCGCGACCTTCGGCGCCCAATGCTTTGGACAGCGACGCTTTGCGCAAATCGGCATCCACCACCAGCACTTTGCGCCCCAAACTGGCGAAGAGAATGCCCAAATTCGACGTCACAAAACTCTTGCCATCCTGCGGCACCGCGCTGGTCACCGTCACGATCAACGCGCCGCCCTGAGCCGATGGTTTGCGGTTCACTTCCAACCCAATGTGAATGCCGCGCATGCTGTCCACGGCAATCGAGGCGGATTGCTGTTTGGCCAGGAAATACCCCTCGCGGTCCATGCTCGTCCGTCCACAGGCTGGCACCGCGCCCAACACGGTTGCGCCGAGGCGCTGTTCAAGGTCGCGCGGAGTGCGAACGGTGTCGTCGATCTGTTCAAGCCCGAAGACCACTACGCACGCGAGCAAGACGCTGATGATGAATCCCATGCTGATGTATTGCCGCCAACTGGGTTTGAACGGCGCCGGCATCAGTATGTTGTGCGGGTCTTCCCACGCAATCACGTTGCTGTGATTGGTGTGCAGCGCGACTTGAACTTCGCGAAGCTGATCGTTGACGAAATCCTGATTGTGTTTGATGTTGTCGATTTGCGTATTGACCGTGTTGTACTCGCCGCTCAACTTGCTCTTTTTATCGAGTTCGGCGCTGCTTTTCTTGTAATTCTCCTCTGCCAACGCGAATTCTTTATCGAGGATCTGTGATTCATGCTCCAGCGCCACGATCAAGTTGGCGCGCGATTCCTCGAGTAATTGCTTCGCTCCGGCGAGTTTGGCATCCACGGCCACCCACTCGGGACCTTCGCGAAACTTCGCTTTCACCTCCTTTACTTCCGTTTCAGTCTTGTTATATTCGTGCAAGCGGTCCATGAACGTGGCGTCGCCAGCGACGTGCTGCAGCAGAACCAGCGTCGGAGGAGCGCGTTGGGGATCGCGAAGCGCCTTCAACTCCTCATCCAGCGTGAGCTTCTTTTCCGTGAGCTGCCGCATCTCCGTCTGGTACGCGGCCACGATCGCATGAATGGGGTCCGCTTTGTAGCGTTCAGGATCGAATTTATTGTTAAAGATTTCTTCCTTTTTCTTCGTCTCTTTGTCCAATTCCTCTTTGTACCGATTGTACTCTTCGGTCAACGATTTCAGGCGCTCTTCAGCGCCTTTGGTCTGGCGTTCCGCGATTTCCGCGATGAACGCATCGCGCCAATCGAACGCCAGCCGCCGCGCAACCCCGTAGTCGCCGTCGATCACGTCGAAATAGATCAGCACGCCGTCCGCGCGCACCGAACCGCTCGCGTTGTCGCATTGGTCCGGCGTCAGGATCAGCAGCGGATTCCCTTCCTTGTCGCTCTTCGGTTTTTGCGATGCGTCGCACGCTTTCCGCCAGACCGGATTGCTTTCGGCCAGTTGTTTGTGCGCATGCGACAAATCCGCGCTGGCACTGCCGCTGTAATCCTGCAAGTTGACGTTCGAGAAACTGTCCAGCATGGCGCTGGCCGTGGCGCGATATTGCTTGGGCGTGCGCGCGGTGTACACAACCGCCACGAACGTGCCCACGATGACAATCGAGGCGACGACGTATTTGTAGCGCCACAGTGTGTGGTGAAATTGCCACCATTTAAAAGCTTGGATGCGGCCTTTTTCCATGTCGCGCATTATCGCCGAATGGAAGCGGCGCCGCAAGATTTAAAAGGTTCCAAGGTCCAAAGTAGGTAGTCTTGGACCTTGGACCCCAGACCTTGGACCAGCGCACTTTGAAGTACCAACCCCCTTGAACCGTCTTTGAAAGTGCATTGAAATCCACCGGATTTGACTATAGTCGCTGCTTTCAATGAAACTACGGGAGCGGTCCATGTTGAGAACGTCCTATTGTGCCGTTATCGCCTTTGCTTTCGCGCTGCTGTTAAACGGCTGCGGCGGCGGCAGCACGCCGGGCGGCGATTCAAAGGACGCCACGGACAAGGCCAAAGCCAGCGGCAAGAAAGTCATCGCCGTCATCCCCAAAAGCACCGCGCACGAATTCTGGCGCTCGGTCGGCGAAGGCGCTGAAGCCGCTGCGAAGGAACGCAACGTCGAGATCGTTTTCAAAGCCGGCGATCCCGGCGACCAGCCCGAAGCGCAATTGTCGCTGGTGCGCCAATTCATCGCGCAGAAAGTCGATGCAATGGTGCTGGCCCCCGTCCACGCAAAATTCCTCACCGCCGCCGTGGACGATGCGAAGGCCGCCAAGATTCCGCTCGTCATCATCGACTCGGGCGTCGATTCGGATTTCAACGATTACACGGCCTACGTCGCCACCGACAACAAAGGCGGCGGCGCAATGTGCGCCCAATGGCTGGCCGAAGCGCTCGGCGGAAAAGGCGATGTGCTCCTCTTCAAATACGCTCCCGGCAGCGCCAGCACGCAGGACCGCGAGGACGGCTTCCGCGACGAAATCAAAAAGTCGTATCCCAACATCAAGATCATCCAGGAAAAATACGCCGGCGCGACCCGCGAAGACGCCCTGCGCAGCGCCAACGAACTGCTCGCCGCCAACCCGAAATTCGACGGCGTCTTCGCCTGCAACGAATCCAGCGCCGTGGGCATGTTGCAAGCCCTGCGCGAAAAGGGCCTCGCGGGAAAAGTCAAATACGTCGGCTACGACACCGCGAAAGTCTTGCTCGAAGCCGTCGAAAACGGCGAGATGGTCGCCGTCGCCGCGCAAAACCCCTATGAAATCGGCAAAGATGGCGTCACCCAGGCCGTCAACGCGCTCGAAGGCAAGCCCATCGACCGCCACATCGAAATCGCCGCGAAAAAGATGGACAAGGACGCCATCAAGTTGCAGGAAGAACTGCGCAAGCAGGAGGAAACCGACAAAAAACGCGCCGAGGAAATTGAGCGCATCAAAAAAGAAAACGAAAAGCAAGTCGAAGAGCAGCGCAAGCAAATCGAAGGCAAATGAGTGCTGAGTCCTGAGTGCTGAGTGGGTGGCCCACCCCAGCGGCATTGGTATCTACACATCTATCCGCTTTCGTCAGTTCCATTTGGCAGGAAGTCGGGGAGGAGTTGGTGGACCAGAGATTTCAGTTCGTCGAGGCTTGTTTCTTCGAGCAGATTCAGCATCGACAACAACACGCCCAA
>DATGGK010000127.1:0-2547 GCA_035308565.1 Planctomycetota bacterium
ACGCCAACAACGCCAACAACGCATTCAACGCCAACAACGCCAACAACGCATTCAACGCCAACAACGCATTACAAAAATGAGTTGATGGTTGATAGTTCACGCGTGGGACGGTGGAGCGGTCCAACGTCCATCCGCCGTCGCTGCGCTATGGCGCGACAAGCGGTCCGAGGTCCAAAGTCGACCGAGGAAAGGTTCGATGCCGCTGGTGGCGTCGAAGTTGTTCTTTGACATAAGGGATGTTGGGGGTCGTAGGAAAGGCTTAAAGCTAAATGCTGAAGGCTGAAGTGGAACGGGACCGCCTAAAGGCGGGACACCGAACGGAAATTACGATAGTTCCCGAAATCCCCGTCGAAAATATTCAGCGATTTGCGGGAATTTTCGAGAGCGGCGGCCTGGATTCGGCGTTTTTATCAAAGATTTGCGGACTTGGTACAAAAGTTACGATAATTCCATTAATTCCAATCTGATTTTTGGAAGGCCGACAGCCGGGCCTTCCAGTGTCCAAAGTCCGAGGACGAATTCCTCGCAGCCCATTTAACTTATTTAACTTGTTTCACTCATTTAACATAATGCCTTTCACATGTTCGAATTGCTGAAATCCGACAGCCTCACCAAGGCGCGCCTCGGCCGGCTCACCACCGCGCACGGCGCGATCGAGACGCCCGTGTTCATGCCGGTGGGCACGCAGGCCAGCGTGAAGGCGATCGACCCGCGCGAGTTGCTCGAGATGGGCACGCAGATCATTCTCGGCAACACTTATCATCTCAACATCCGGCCGGGCATGGAGATCATCCGCGCTGCGGGCGGGTTGCATCGGTTCATGAATTGGGACAAGCCGATTCTCACGGACAGCGGCGGGTTCCAGGTGTTCAGCCTCGCGAAGATCCGGAAGATCAAAACGCACGGCGTGGAGTTTCGTTCGCACATTGACGGTTCGCCGCTGTTTCTCGGGCCGAAGGAAGCGATGGAAATCCAGCGCACGCTCGGCTCGGACATCGCGATGGTGTTCGATGAATGTCCGCCGCACGATGCGCCGGCGCGGGAACAGAAGCTCGCCGTCGAGCGCACGATTCGTTGGGCGGGCGAATGCCGCGAACAACCGCGTGCGGCGGGGCAGCTGGTGTTCGGCATCGTGCAGGGCGGATCGAATCCGGTTTTGCGCGAGGAATGCGCAAAGGCGCTCGTGCCGATGGAGTTCGACGGCTACGCGATCGGTGGCGTGAGTGTGGGCGAGCCGGAGCCGGAGATGTTTCGGGCGGTGGAACTGACCGAGCCGTTTCTGCCGGCGCACAAGCCGCGCTACGCGATGGGGCTCGGCACGCCGGCGCAGCTGGTGGAGTTGATTGCGCGCGGCGTGGACATGTTCGATTGCGTGCTGCCGACGCGCGTGGCGCGGAACGGCACGGTGTTCACGCGCAAGGGCACTTACATTTTGAAAAATGCGGAGAACAAAATGAATTTTGGGCCGCTTGAAGACGGCTGCGAATGTTTCGCCTGCCGACGTTTCACGCGCGCGTATCTCCGGCATCTCTACAACGTGCAGGAAATCCTCGCGATCCGCATGTTGAGCGTGCACAACTCCTATTTGTTTTTGAAAGTGATGGCGGATGTTCGCGCCGCCATCGCGAACGACACGTTCAGCGATTTCTATCGCGACTTCATCGCCGGGTATCGTCCGACCCAGCGTGTGCTTCTGGCGCGCGCGGCTGCGAAGGAGCGATGAAACGAGCAGAGCAGGGCGGTTTGACAAACCGGGCTCCGCATCTTATTTAAGCCCGAACCAATCCTTTTTATGGAATACCGATTTCTTGGCGGCTCAGGTTTTCGCGTTCCGGTGCTGACGCTCGGGACCGGCACGTTCGGCGGCAAAGGCCAGTTGTTTTCCGCGTGGGGCAACAGCGGCGTGCCGGAAGCAAAACGGCTCGTGGATGTTTGCCTCGACAACGGCTTGACCATGTTCGACAGCGCGGATGGTTATTCCGACGGCATGGCTGAAGAAATTCTCGGCAAAGCCATTGCCGGTCGGCGCGACAAGGTTCTCATTTCCACCAAGGCAACGTTTCGCCTGGGCGACGGGCCGAACGACGTGGGCTCATCGCGATTCCATCTGATCAATGCGGTGGAAGGCGCGTTGAAGCGCTTGGGCACGGATTACATCGACTTGTTTCAACTGCACGCATTCGATGCCATGACTCCGGTGGAGGAGACCTTGAGCACGCTCGACACGCTGGTGCGCGCCGGGAAAATTCGCTACATCGGTTGCTCCAACTTTTCCGGCTGGCATTTGATGAAGTCGCTCGCGGTGTCGGATCGATACGGCTACCCGCGCTACGTGGCGCATCAGGCGTATTACTCGCTGATCGGGCGCCATTACGAATGGGAGCTGATGCCGCTGGGCGTCGACCAGAAAGTCGGCGCGGTCGTGTGGAGCCCGCTCGGTTGGGCGCGCCTGACGGGAAAGGTCCGTCGCAGTCAGCCGTTGCCGCCGGTCTCTCGCCTGCAGTCCGATTTCAACAACCAAATCGGCCCGAAGGTAGAGGACGAATA
>DATGGK010000128.1:0-72996 GCA_035308565.1 Planctomycetota bacterium
TTCCACATTCCACATTCCACATTCCAGAATGTAAACGGCAAGTCAAAGGTAAAGGATTTATGCACACGACTCGATTTCGTCCTCGTTCGAACGGCTTTACGCTGATCGAACTGCTGGTGGCGATCACCATTTCGGTGATGCTGCTTTCGATTCTGGCGATGGTGTTCAAGCTGGCCACACAGGCCACGCGCGACGCGAACCTGCGCATTTCGACGACCGAGCGCCTGCGCGCGCTGAACATTCGCATGCGGCAGGAGATCGGCAACATGCTCGACACGCCGCGCCCGAACGCGAAGATTGCCAACGCGACTTACGACACCGACGCCAACGGGACGTACATTTCGTTCGCGACGTCCACCGACGAAGACGGCCGGCCGGTAAACGTGGACGTGAAGTACGTCTTCAAAGCGGGGCAGAAGCCTGAAGACGGCGCGCTGATTCGCCGCCGCGATTTGACCGGCCCTTATGTGCTGGACACCAACGGGCAGGTGATCCTGGATTCGGTGACCGGCGCGCCGAAAGTGCAGGCGACGCAGAAGTACATTCTGGGCGACGAGCAGTTTTTCGAAGACAGCCAGAGCGCGGAGGGTTCGTCGGAATCGACGGTCATGATGACCAACGTGCGGCAGGTGATGTTCCGCATCATCGACCCGCCGCTGGCGCCGACCGATCCGGCGCTGCGCACGCTGCTCAACCCGCGCACGCTGCCGGCGGCCATCGAGATGCAGATTCAATACGGGCCGGTGATCGAAGGCCAGGCGGCGACGGACGCGAATCTGGAGTGGACGAAGATTGTGTTTCCGATTTATAAGGGGCTGTAACGGCAGGGGTCAGGAGTCAGGAATCAGAGTTTGTAGTCCCGCCTTTAGGCGGCTGAGCGTCCGGTCGCGATACGCCATTCCGCCTAAAGGCGGGACTACGAACAAAAAAGGAACGCATTCATCAATGAATCTTCGACGAAAAACGCCGGCCGGCTTTACGCTACTGGAACTGTTGATTGTGATTTCGATCATCATCATTCTGGCCGCGGTGCTGTATCCTGTCTTCGGGCAGTTTCGGCGCAAAGCGCGGGTCATGCAGGCGGGCAAGACCATGAACGTGCTGACGATGGCCTTGGACAAATACAAGGACGATTGGCATTCGTATCCGCCGGACGACACGCCCAGCACCAACGGTTCGGAGATCGTTTGGTATTACCTGTGCCAGGTGCAAACCGTGGGACAGATGCACTACGGCCCGTACATCAAGGCGACCGAAGACCAGCTCAAGGATGCCGACACCGGGGGGAACCGGAAATTTATGTCGCCGCTGGGCGGGGAATACAAATACGGTTTGCAGATCGACAGCGATGGCCAGAAGCGCACGTACCTGCTCGTCGATCCCGGCGAAGACATGAAGTTGGGCGGGTCGATCGATCCGAACAAGGGCTGGCTGGAAGACGACCCGCAGGCGGCGAAGGACAATATTTTCAGCACGGTTCAGATGGTCGCGCCGGCGAAGTGAACTCATTTCACGCAACGGCGCAAAGAAATACCCGCAAAGGTCGCAAAGAACGGCGAGATGAATAGGAAGGTCGCGCCTATGAATCGCATCGTACGCTCCGGTTTTACACTGCTGGAATTGCTGGTGGTGATCGCGATCGTCGCGATCCTGGCCGCGGCGTTGTTTGGCGCCTACGTTTTGGTTCAACAGAAAATCAAAGTGGCCAAGGCGAAAAACACGCTGGTCGCCATTGAGGTGGCGCTGGAACAGTACAAGACCGATTTCCACGCGTATCCGCCGGACGACACCTTTGCCAACGGTTCGGAGACGCTTTGGTTTTACCTCTGCCGCGTGCAGAAATCCGGCTCGACGGAGCGGAGCTATTTGGGGGCGCGCGATTATCAATTGGACGATGTCGGCGGCGGGAACCGGAAATTCAAATCGCCGCTGGGCGGCGAGTACGAGTACCGCCAACTGATCGATTCCGACGGCGTCAAGCGCATGTGCCTGGTGGCCGATCCGGGGCTGGACAAATTGCTCGGCGGGACGATCGATCCGGACAAGGGGTTTGTGACGTCGAGCGCTCAGGCGGCGAAGGATAATTTGTACAGCGCGGTGCTGCCGAAATAAAACCGGGCGCGAAAGGACGGACGCGATGAGCCGCCGCCTGAAGGGATTTGTACTGACCGGTACGTTGCGCGGGATTATTTTCGGCGTTTTGGTGCTGGGATTTGTGGCAGCGGTGAGCACGCGCAGTTGCGGATGCGGACCTGCTTCAAAACAATTGCACGCAAAAACGATACTGCATAACTTGGACATTGCATTGCAAGTGTACCAGCTCGATTTCGGCGCCTACCCGCCGGACGATTTTCACTGCGGGAGCGGCTCCGAAATTCTTTTCCATTATCTCGGCACGGAACTCCCGGCTGGTTCGAAACGGATTGGACCCTATATGGAGTTCGCGCCGGAGCAATTGAAAGAGATTCCTGGCAGCCCAAACAAGAAGGTCATCTCACCCTTCGGCGGCGATTATTCTTACATTGTTCGAACAGATGCAAACGGCCAGCCCAACGGCTATTTGCTGATCGATCCGGGAAAAGATCGCGAATTGGGCGGGCGGCTTGATCGGGAAAAAGGATTGATCGTGGATGACCCACAAAAAGCCGCGGACAATCTTACAGTGCCCGAGAAATGAAGAACCAGTCTCCAGTCTCTCGTCTCCAGTCTGCTATTACAGGAGCCGTTCCGGCACGAAGACCAAATCGCCTTCTTCGAGGTCCATGTCCTGGAATCCTTTTTGGATGCTCATGTCCACGTGAATTGGGTTGAGCCAGTTGCCGGCTTTCAAGACGAGCACCGAGGACGTCTTGGCGAATTCGCCGAAGCCGCCGGCGAGTGCGATGGCGCGGCTGAGTTTGACGGTGTCGCCGTTCATGGGGTAGAGGCCGGCGGCGCGGACTTTTCCGAGCACGGCGATCATGCCGGTGGGGCTGGCGACGACGGTGTCGCCGTCCTGAAGAATGGGATCGGCGGCGGCGGCTTTGTCGTCGCCGGGCTTGGCGTCGAGGTCCACGGATAAAATTTCGCGCTTGCCGTCTTTGGTGGTGCGGATCAGGCGCAGGTTTTTGCGGTTGGCGCCGGTTTTCAAACCGCCGCTGGCGTAGACGAGGTGCGAGACGCGCACGGGCTGGCCGACGGGAACGCCGAGGTCGCGGCGATTGAGCGGGCCGGGTTTGAGCACTTCGCCGGCGAGGATGAAGACGTCGCCGCGCGGGATTTTGATGGTGTCGCCGGGCGCGAGAAGCGGGCCGAGCGTGGGCGTTTTGCCGGCTTCGCCGAAATGAGTGATGTCGAAGGTTTCGACTTTGACGCTGCCATCGTCCTGCACGCGCGAGAGGCTGACGCGGGTCGGATCGCCGTCGGGCGCGACGCCGCCGCAGGCGAGGATCGCGGCGTAAAGCGTGAGCGGCGCGCCGGTCAACTGGACACTCTGGCTGAGCTTGATGCCGTCGCCGCCGACGAAGACGCTGCGGATGGGTTCGCCGAGCAGCGCGATGCCGGCGGTGGCTTTTTGCAGGCCGGAGTCCTTGCCGACACGCGCGGCGGCCAGCGCAACGGCTTCGGGGATGGTTTTGTTGCGGATGTTGAGCGGCTCGCCGCCCGTGGGCAAATTGATGTAGCCGTCGATCGAGACCTGCTGCTCCAGCGCCGGGCCGATCGTGTCGGGCTGAACGAAGACCTTGATCCGCTCGCCGCCGCCGAAGCGGAACGTGGCGGCTGGGGAAATCGGCTGCGGCTCAGCCGCGTGCAGCGCCGCGGCCATCAGGCGCACAGCCAAAATCAATATACACGTCCTCGACATTTTCTGACCTCTGACCTCTGACCTCTGACCTCTGACTCCTGACCCCTGGCCTCACCACGACAGCTTCGCGCCCACGCGGACTTCGTCGATCTTGAACTCGGCCGGCTTGTCGGTCGAGCTTCGATCGATGCGCGAATAGCCGGTGAAAAGGGAGACTCTGCGGCCGATCTTATACTCGAAACGCGGCGAATACGCGACGGATATTTGATGGACGCCGTCGAGCCGGTCGCTTTGATTGCGGAAATAGCCGAGCGTGAAAAATCCGTGCTGCGTCAGCACGATCTTCAGGTTGGCGGCGGTGTTGGTCTCCAGCGACGAGCCGGTGAGCACGCCCGCCTGGAAGTTGCGCGAAGCGGTGACGTCCACGGCGATGCGCCGGTGCGGCGCGTAAGCGATCGTGGCGTTGTAGCCGACGTCGCCATGAACGCCGCGCGCGTACAGCGGGCGCGCGAATTCGTAGCCCACGCCGACGGAATAAGTCAGCTTCGAATAGCGGCCGCGCACGCCCGCCAGAAAAGTGTCGGTGTCAAAATCGTTGGGTATCTCGCTATTGAATAACACGCGCTGGAGTTGAATCTGATCGAACAGTTCCAATTTGCCGGGAAGCCATTCCCAGCCCGCGTCGAGGCGGCCGGTGTGCGTGCGGTAATCGTTGACGGAAAATGCCTTGGTGGCGTATTCAAGGAAATCGTATTCGTAGGTGCCGCTGATCTTGAAACGGTTGAATTTGTACTGCGCGGTCATGCCGGCCAGGTTGGTGTGGTATTTCTCGAATTGCTGGATTTCGTTCTCCAGCTCGCCGGTGCTGCTGGTCAAAAGGAAATTATCGTAGAAGAGCACGCTCATGCCCTGCACACCGATGCGCTCGATGCTGAGCTGCGCGCCGGCCTGCTGCGTGGGGTAGTCGCGCTCGGTCTTGCGCACGTAATCGTGCCATCCGAAATCGTAGTTGACTGCCGCGCGGATGCATTCGTGCGGGTGGAATTGCGAGGTGAAACCGATGTCCTCCGAAACCAGGTCGTCTTCGGCTTCGTGATTCGGCGTGCGCCGCGCGTTATCGGTGTGCATCTCCTCGAAGGAAATGTACGGATAAAGCTTCAGCGTGCCGAACTGCACGCCGCGCGGGTCGAGCGCAGAATCGAGTTTGACGGAGTCGATGAAGCTGTGCAATTCGGGAGGCGGCGCTTCGGGTCCCGGCGGCGGGTACGCGCCGGTCGCGGATTCGCCTTCCGCGTGCGCGCGAAAGATCGAAAGCACCAGCAGCAGCAGCGCAGCGAAGCAGGGCGCGTCTCCGGCACGCCGGCGAGAAAGAATCTGTCCGATCAAAAACGGTTTCAAAGTTTCACAGTTTCAAGTAACAATGTTCAAGCCTCACAATTTCGCGACAACACGGCTGCGCCTCCCAATTCGACGGGTGCAAAAACCGTGAAACCCTGAAATCGTGAAACCCCTGAAACCGAATGAATCTCAATCGCGAACTTTTTCTCTCGCGCGCGACTGCCCCGACCGTTCGCGCGGAGCGTTCTCGATCGTCTTGTCGCCTTCGTAACCGTAGCCGTAGCCGTAGCCGTACCCGTAGCCGTAGATGTAGGCGCCGGCAGAGGCGTCGTCGCTGTCCACGCCGTTGACGATGTACGCCATTTCCTTGACGTTGGCCGCAGTCAGATTCGACATCGCCGTCTCGACCTGGCGCACGGATGTCCGGCGGCTGCGCACGACCAGCAGTGTCACGTCCGAAACCTGGCCCATGATGCAGGCATCGGCCATTGGCAATACCGGCGGCGTGTCGAAGATGATCACGTCGAAGCCCGGCTTCATCTGCGCGACCACGCGTTCGAAATTCTCCGGCTGGATCGTGTCGGTCGTATCCGGCGACGAGGTGCCCGCGGGCAGCACGAAGAAGCCGGCCAGCGGCCCGGGCAGCGCCAGCACCGGCGACCACGGCGTGCCGGACATCAGATCGCGCAGGCCGGGCTTGTCGTTGCATTTGAACGCTTTGCTCAAGCTTCGCTTGCGCAGGTCGGCATCGACGATCAGCACTTTGCGCCCCAGTCCGGCGAAGAGCAGCCCGAGATTGGACGAGACCAGCGTCTTGCCCTCGTTGGCCATGGCGCTGGTCACGGTGATGGTCAGCGGCTGGCCGGTGCGGTGCGTCCCGTGCTTGACTTCCAGGCCGATATGCAGATTGCGCAACGCTTCAGCCACGAGCGAGAAACTCTTGTGCATGACCAGCGTGTACGCATCCATGTCGCTGATCACCGTGTCGCTGACGGGAATCATGCCCATCGAGGTGATGCCGGGCTTGCGCTGCAAATCCTTGGGCGTGCGCACGGAATCGTCGAGCTTGTCCAGCGCCACGACGCTTAAAATCGCCAGCACGACGCTCAAAAATAATCCCGCGGCGATGTTGCGCTTCCAACTGGGCAGGTAGGGCATCGTGGGCGCAATGGCATTTTCCCATTTCTTGGCGTAGGTGATGCTCGCCGACCCGACAAAATCGGCCTCTTGTTTCGAGTTAATCCGCGCGTAGTAAGCTTTCTCGGCCTCGTCAGCTTCGTGCTTGAGCCCATCCCAAATCCGCGACTTCGCGTTCATCTCGTCTTTCTTGACTTCAATCTTGTCCGCTTCCGCCTTAAAGGCTTCATAGGCTTCGCGTTCAATTGTCACCAAAGCGGAATGCCGCGCGGCGAAGCGTGCCGCGGCTGCGTCCAATTCAACTTTGGCGTCCTGTTCGCTCTTCTTTGCGGCGATGACTTCAGGATTGTCGAGCTGCCACTTCCTGGATGATTCGTCAGTAGCTTTCCGGCATTCGCGATAATGCGCGCTTAACGCATCCAAATCCCGGTCTTCCTTCGCACTTTCAATTATTTTCAAATCCTCGTATTTCGCCGGATTGTGTTGCTGAAGGTACTTTTGTTCCGCTTGGAGCTTGAACAAGTTGGCCTGTTTCTGCTGTAATTGCACCTGGATGGGCTCGAGTTCCTTTTGCAGCATGGGCAAGTCATTTTGCTCGCCGCTGAATTTGGACTGCTCCTGGTAGTCGTAGAGCTTCTTCAGCTTTGCCTGCCAGTCTTCATATAGTTTGGGCACGGTTTTGTTGTATTGTTCCAGAATCTGCCGAATCGAATCCTGCGAGCGCTTCACCATTTCCTGCACAAATGCATCGGCCCACGCGTTGGCGTAATCCGCGGCGCGTTCGGCGTCCGGATCGAGAATCTGCAGGTAAAGCAACTGGCCGTCGGAGAGCGCCTGAAAATCCACGTAGGGGCTGTTCGGCGCTTCGTTGCGTGCGGCCCGCGCCAGTTGCTGCGCCAATTCGCGCACCGGCCGGCTTTCCGCCAGAATACGGTTGGCCTTGATCACATCCTGCGGAACGCCCTCGCCGTATGGATTTTGAATCTGCACCGAACTGGGCGTAAAATTTTCGATCAGCAAGCTCGCGACGCTGCGGTACTTCACCTGCTGCGAGGCGGTGTACGCGGCGCTGGCGGCAACGCCCAGAATGACGATCGTCGCCACCAGGAATTTCCGGCGCTTGAGCTCCATCCAGAGCATCTTGAAGCCCACGGATTCCGAGCCTTGCGTCTGCTGCTTTTCCATGACTGCCTTCTTTCGGTCTACCGCTTTTTTTGCTGCGCCAGCCGCAATTCAAAATTGGCGAGCCACTTTGTCCAATCGCTGCCGTTGCTGCTGAATTGCCGCACTCGCGCCGCCTGCGCCGCGGCCGTTTCCCAATCCTTTGCCGCCAGCGCGCACTCCGCGTACAACATGCACAAATAATCCGTGTTACCGGCCGTTTTCTCAAGCAGCTTGCAGGCGCTGAAATCCCGCCCGTTTTGGTGTAACTTGAGCCCCAAAACGTTCACCAGTGTGGGCGCATTCCGCAGCTTTTCGCCCAACGCCGCCAGCTTCTCCACCTGATCGACAGCAAATTCATCCCGCGCGAACACCGTCATCCAGCCCAGCACCGGCGCTTCCGAATGAACAGCCTCCAACTCCAGCGCGTTGGACCACGCGGAAACACCTTTGTCGTCCGCGTGGCGTTTGAATTCCGAAGCACCTTTAAGCGCATGATACCAGATGGCTTCTTTTTTACTAGCGGCAAGCGCGGCGGGAGTCAGCGGCGCCAAAGCTTGCTCGGCGCTCTCAAATTCCTTCCTCTTCCACAAATAAATCGCCCGCTCCACGCAGGCCTGCGGCGAATCGCCTTCCCACAGTTGCAGAATCTCCTCCAGGTCGCAATCCGCATTCTCCATCCATTGAGCGATGCCAGGCGCGTAGCCCGGATCGATGCGAATCAGACTTCGAAACGCCGCCAGCGCCTCAGCTACTCGCTGAGCGCGGACCGAACCGACCGGCGGCGCCATTTTGACGCGCGTCAGCCAATACGAACCGAGTTCCAAAAGCAGCACGCGATTTCCCGGCGATAATTCCAGCGCGCGCCGGCGCAACGCATCCGCCGCCGTCCAATCGCCAAGCGCGGCGCTGAGCCTGGATGCGGCCCAGGGCATTTCGAAATCGCGCGGCGAAAGTGCCTGCGCCGCCAGCGCATGCTCCAATCCGCGCGCCCACGCAGCACGTTCTTCCTCGGTAGCCGTTGTGAAAGTCCGGCCTGCCTTTCTGGCTTCATCGACGCTGTTCAACGCGGCCATCGCCGCGCCAAAATGCAATTGCGCTTCGCCCGGGTCAATGGCCGTCGGACGTTCCCAGCCAGACACGTCCTTTCCAAATTTGAATGGAACGTCCCATTGCCCGAACAACGGGCTGGCCGCGAAGGCAATGCCGTTTCGGCCTGCAATGAATGCGCTCCATCCCAGCGCCGCCAGCAGCGCAATACCGAGCGGAATGCGCAAATAGAAGCGCCGGCTTCCAGCCGGCTGAACGTCCGCGCTTCGCGCGAGCATTCCCGCCAGAAAAAAGAACGCCAGCGCCAAGCTCGGTTCGCGCAGCGGAAAATCAAGAGCCGTAGAGATGAGCACCGTGACGACGCCGGCCAGCGGCACAAGCCGCAGCACGACTTCTTTACCGAAGCGCCGGCTTCCAGCCGGCTGGAAGCCGGCGCTCCATTCAAATGCCGTGGCTTCTTCGCCACGCGGCAGATTCTTCTTCCACGCCAGCAGCCAGAAAAAAGTCAGCGCCACAGCCAGTGCGAGCGCAGGCAGGCCGGCTTCGATGGCCAATTGCAGCCAGTCGCTGTGCAGGCGATTCCAGCGCCCGTCGAGCGTCGCCGGTTGAATCGGCGTGAAGGCGTATTCGAACCCGCCCAGCCCGTGGCCGAATAACCTCGCATCCGTCGAATTCAAAAGCTGCGTCGAAACCTTGATCGCGGCCATGCGCTCACCGGATTCCTCGTCACCCAGTTTCGTGAGCCGTTCCATCAATCTCTGCGCGCCAAAAGTTAGCGCCAACGCCGCGTAGCCGAGCACCACAATCAGCGGAAGCGCCAGAAATGCGGCGCGTTGAATGCGCTCCACACGCGATCCGCCCCACGCGCTTTCCTTTTGTTCGCGCCACGTCTGCACCGTCCAGATCAGCGCAATCGATGCCAACCCGATTCCAAACGCGACGATGGTCAGCCGGCTGAGAGTCAGCACCATGCTCATGCCCATTCCCGCGATAATCAGAAGCAGCGCCAGTTGCCGCGCGCGCCGGCGCAATTCGTCGCGCCGCCCGGCGTCCGGCTCCTTAAATGTCGCCAGAAACAGCGCCAGCGCGCAGGACAGGCACAGTGCCTCCATTACCGCAAAACGGTTGGCGCTGATCAAAATGCCGCTCACGCGCGGATGCTGAATTTTTTCGGCGCTCCACGATTTTACGTCGAAGCCCATCCATTGGATCAGCGCCAGCGCGGCCAATACCGCGCCGGTGCTCGTCAGCGCGATATACGCCCATTTGATGCGCAGAGTGTCCGCTCCCGCGCGGCCGCGGATGGCTGAGTTGAAGCAGGCGCCGAGCATGCCCGCCGCAAAATAGGCGAGCGCGTAGGGCAGCGTGCGCACGCTGATCGACGCCGAAACAGTCGGTCCCGACGCGCCAAACGCATCGCGCGCCACCATCGCGCCCAGCCACGCCAACATCAAATACGCACTGATTTGCAGGGCGCGCGGTACAGGAAAAAAATCTGATTTGAAAATCAGCGCCAGAAAAACATGCAGCGCGCCGAGCGCGCAGACCAAGCCGGCCGTCAGCCCGCTGATCCACGGCGGATACGAACCGTACACGAACGGCGCAAGCGCGATCACGCCAAGCGCGAGATAGAGCACTCCGCGTTGTAGTGGATGCTGGTAATCTTGATTGGATTGCTCTGGAGACATTATCCGGAACTTCAAAGGCCCATTCGGGCAATTGGGGCTATAGTCTTATAGGCCCTATAGGTCCTATAAGCCCTATTAGGCCTATTTCATCGCACGAACTTTATTTCCGCACTACTGCGCGCCGATCTTCTCCCACCACGATTCCCACTGCTGCACGGCTTCCTCGCGCTCTTCAGGCGTGCCTTTGGCTTTGAATGGAATGAACTGCCGCGTGAGCTGCATCAAAGCATTGGCCGCCAAGCCGCGAATGCGCGCGTCGTCGTCGCGCAGGAAGCGGATGAAATAAGGGATGGCCTCCTGCGCTTTCAATTCAGTGAGCGCTTCGATCACCGGCCCGTGCGAACCGAAGTCGTTGGAGTCCAGCAGCGCGATCAGCGCCGGCACCGCGGATTGGTCGCCCAGTTTGCCCAGCGCTTCCGCCGCGGCGAAACGCACCGCGCCCACGCCGTCGTGCAGCACGCGCACCAGCGGCACGACCGCGCGCTGGTCGCCGCCTTCGCCGAGTTTTTCGCAGGCGTCGCGCCGCACTTCCCAGACGCGATGGTTGAGGTCCTTGAGATAGAGATCGAGATCGCTCTGGGAAATTTTGATTTCGTTTGACACGGTGAAATCCTCGAACGCTGAAATAACGATTCCCTGCTTACAGCCGCCTCATTCAACATCGACACTTTATCATATCACATGAAATTTGCCATGTGCTGCATTTGAGGATATTATATAAATGTTGCGGGACGGGCACACGGAGTGCTTATTATGCATCTATAGGGCCTTTTGGCGCGTCTTGATGTTGGTCTGCTTTGTATTGTGCCGGACTACTGAATAGAATGGTTCTCGTGTGGTGCAGGCTTCCAGCCTGCAGTTTTGTGGTGCAGGCGGCCCGCCTGCAATTCGCCGGAAGTGCGCATGGATGATACAGTGGAGCGCGGGTTGATCGTGCGCTTTCAAAGCGGCGATCTCAGCGCTTATAGTGAACTGTTCGAGAGCAACCACCGCCGGGTCTTGAACCTGGGCCTGCGGATGCTGCGCAACGAGGAATCAGCGCTGGATGTCGCACAGGAAGTCTTCATGCGCGCCTATGAGGAACTGCCCAACTGGCGCGGCGAAGCACGCTTCAGCACGTGGCTTTATCGCACCGCGCTCAACGTCTGTTTCGAACGCATCCGCGCCGAAGAAAAGCAGCGCCGCATCCGCGACCGCAGCCCCGAAGAAGAACTCACTCCCTCTCCGGAAATCAATCTCTCCGCCAATGAAGTGCGCTCGGCCATCGACAAGGCCATAAAGACCCTTCCCTCGCGGCAGCAGACGATCTTTGTGTTGAAGCAATACGAAGAGCTGCGCTTCTCCGAAATTGCGGGCATGCTTGAGATCACCGAAGGCGGTGCTAAGGCGAGTTACCACAAAGCCTTAATGGCACTTCGCGAACGGCTGAAAGAATGGGCGCCCAACGGCGTGCGCGCGGGTGAAAGCGAGAAGCTTAACGAATTGTAAGGTTTGGCATTTCACACGGATGGTGAAATAAGGTAGTAAACTGACCTCCTCGATCTGTCACCAGTTATAGGAATTGTTGGGAACGAGCTAATGGTCTGTGAAATATTTGGATTACGACGATGTCTCTCGAAATTATCAAACCAGCCGATCTTCTAGGCGCTTACCTGAGCAACGAACTGTCTCCGGAAGAACGCCGCGCCGTCGAACGTTATTTGAATGAAGATCCTGCGGCCACCGAATTGCTCGACGAAATGCGCGAATTGACGCTGCTGCTGAAGGAAGGCGAGCGAGAAGTTTCGCAGGCCACCATCGACGCGCTGCGCCGCACGGTCCTCCAAAAAATCCGCGAAAAGCAGCTCAAAGCGCTCGTCACAGTCAGCATCACCGGCGACTTGACCGAGCAGGAACGAGCTGACGTAAAATACTACATGTCGGCACATCCGGCAGCCGAAGCGGCGCAAAAACAGGCGCTCTCCACGGCGGTGCTGCTGAAAGAAGGCAACGTTTCCGCAAATGACGCGCTCGCCGGCAAACTTCGGGAGAAGCTCAAAAGCGTTTTACCCGCCGCGGCCATGGCGAGAAGTCAAAAGACAGAGCCGCTAATCCGCAGCGCCTCGTCGGAAAGCGCCCGCACATCGCGCCCCTCGCTGCGCGTCTTCGTGCGTCCGGAAAACCCGTGGCGCAAGCGCTTCATCACCGTTGCGGCCAGCATCGCTGCACTGCTGGCCATTGGCGTTTTTGTGCGCGCATGGTGGATCAACCGTTCCGCCAACCCAGTCGCGACGAGCGGCGGCGAGAACATCATTCCGAACGAAGGCAAAGTTGACGCGGATCACGATCGAAAAGAGATCGTTCCAGTCCCCAATCCGAATTACGTTGAAAACGGCACTGACCAAGTTGCCCCGCCGAAGAACCCTGGCGATCGAAACGTCCCGCCACCGAAAAAGCGCGACGAAACGATCGCGACGCAGCAGCAGAACCCCGTCGTCCCGCCGAAAGACAATTCGAATCAGCCGGATCAGAAAATCGCGGTCGATGTAGCACCGAAGACGAACGCTGTGCCCGACGAAAAGCAGCCGGTTCCGCCGAATTCGAAGACCGCGAACAACGATCCAAAAAAGAGCGTCACGCCCGATAACACAGTGCCGACGCCACCGAACGTGGCGCCAAACAATAATGTGCCGGTGCCGCCAACGGAAGTCGTAGGCCCTGCGAAAAACAGCAGTGGCGGCGTGCCATTTGTTCCCAACATTCCAAATCCAATCGCGCCTAACAATCCCAATCCACTTGTGCCGCCAGTCCCGTCCATTGATGTCGCGGGCGGATCGGGAACAGTCGTTCCCCCAAAGGTTCCGAACACGCCTCAAAATGGTCTGGGCACGACCAGTGCGAACACGCCGCCTCCGGCGAACGGCATCGCCACCGTCGGCAGCATCAAAAACGGAGACGTCCAGGTTTCCGCGCCCGGCGGCGCCACGTCGGTCAGCGCCAAATCGGGCGACACCCTCGCTTCAGGCTCCAAAATCGTGACCTCCGGCACCTCGCTCATTGCGCTCAACATCGGCGGCGGCGGGCTGCTTTATGTAAAAAGCAATTCCTCGGTTGTCGTGAATTTCGGCGCTCAAACGGCTGTGACGCTGATCGCCGGCGAAATCTACTACAACCCCGTCGGCGCGCCCAAAGCCAGTCTCACCGTCAGCGCCGGGCAAGTTCAAGCGCCCAAGCTCGGCGAAGCCGATGTCACCCTCTCCGGTGGCCGTTTGGTCGTACTCAACGAAAGCAACGCCGCGCTGAAACTCGGCAAGCTCTCCGCCGCACCGGGGGACGAATCCAGCATCGCCGCCGACGGCAGCGACGCCTGGCGCAAAGACACCGCGCCCGCCATCACCGACAACGGCCTCTGGCGCCAGCCGGTGATGCTCGACCTCGATTCGCTCAAAGCGCGAAAATCCCGCAGCCGCTAAACAGGAGCGGCGGCACTCTTGCCGCCGTTATTGGCGCTTCCAATGATATCGGCGGCAGGAGTGCCGCCGCTCCTTTTCAAAACAAAATTGAATTTCCCCCCGCAAAACCGTATCGTATCGCCCTCATTTCAATGTCGCCGTCCCCGGAAGCCCGCTCATGTCCACGCGTCCGACCAGCAGCCATTACCTCCCATTCGAAGGGCCCATTAAAGAATTCGACGACCGCATCCGCAAGCTTGAAGAACTTTGCAAGCAGAACGACATGGACCTAAGCCAGGAGATTTCGCGCCAGATCGCCTTGCGCGAATTGACTCAAAAAGAAATCTTCGCGCATCTCACCGCGTGGGACCGCATCCAGCTTGCGCGCCATGTCCATCGTCCGCAGACCGCCGATTACGTCGAAATGATGTGCGAGGAATTTATCGAACTGCACGGCGACCGCAGCTTCGCCGACGACCGCGCCATTCTCGCCGGCCTGGCGCAAGTGGACGGCGCGCGCTTCATGCTCATCGGCCAGCACAAAGGCCGCGATATCCACGAACGCTCCGCCTGCAATTTCGGTTCGCCGCAGCCCGAAGGCTACCGCAAAGCGCTGCAGAAAATGCGTGTCGCCGAAAAGCTCAAGCTGCCCATCGTCTGCCTGATCGACACGAAAGGCGCCGCGCCCGACATCGGCGCCGAAGAGCGCGGCCAGTCGCAGGCCATTGCCTTTAACCTGATGGTCATGTCCGGCTTGAAAGTGCCGATCGTCTGCGTCGTCATCGGCGAAGGCGGCTCGGGCGGCGCGTTGGGTATCGGCGTCGGCGACCGGCTGCTGGTCCACGAATACGCGTACTTCAGCGTGATCAGTCCCGAAGGCTGCGCCTCGATATTGTGGAAAGACGCCGAACGCAAAGCCGACGCGGCCGAAGCGCTGCGCATCACCTCGCCCGAACTGCTGCGTCTGGGCATCGTGGACGCCATCGTCCCCGAACCGCTCGGCGGCGCGCACCGCGACCGCGCCGGCGCCGCGAAGCTCTTGAAGAAAACACTGCTCAAAGAACTAAACGACCTGAGCGCGTTCTCCACCGACGTGCTGCTCGCCCGCCGTTACAAAAAGCTGCGCGCACTGGGGCGCTACCGCGAGGAGGCGCCGGAGGCGGTGAAGAACTGAGATTTATGGCGGTTACGACAGCGTATCGGGTAGAATACTGGCGTGGAATTGTGAGGCGATTAGAGAGAGCGTCTAATGATAATTGTGGAGTTCTATGCGACACGCGAAAAAATTGCCAAAGAATTCAACAACGGCACGCGGACGTTTCTGATTTGTGAAAAGCCGCGTTTATGATTCCGTGAGTTGGCTCCACTTTTTTCCTACCAAAAACATAAAATCGTGCTACAGTCGCTCGGTGCGATAATGATCGATTTGCGGCGAAGCGTATTTTCAAAAAATCCACTTCGTTGCAGCATTGAGAAGGGATTTTGCGTCTTTCCGTGGTGTACGCTCTTGCAGCCGTAACAGGTATTGCCGTGTCAAACAGCTTAAGGAGGGTTTCCATGCGTCAACTTGCGTTGTGTCTTGCGGTCTGCGTCGCCTGTGCGTCCGCATCCGCGATGACGATCACCGATCTGAACATCGGCAAACATGCGTCCGGTCCAAATCTCACACAAAAAGATTTGAGCGGCAAAGTGGTCTTTGTCGTCTACTGGGGAACACACTGAGGGGCTTGCGTTGCAGAGATGCCCAGTTGGGCGTCCACCTACAAGAAGCACGCTTCGGAAGGTTTTGAGATTGTTGGATTGGAATGCCAGAATTCGACCGACGCTGAAATCGCCGACTTCATGAAATCGAAGAGTGCCGCGTTCGAAGCGTCCACCGGCGGCAATCTGAGCGGCGCGGCCGTCAGCGGAATTCCGCACGGTTTCCTTTTTGGCGCCGACGGCAAATTGATCGCCGACGACGGCCTGCGCGGCGGAGCACTTGAACAGAAAGTCACCGCCGCCGTCAAGGAATGCGGCGCCGCGATGGCCGGTCCCGGTCCTTATGTGAAACTCGCCCCCCTCGCCGCGCAAATTCGCGCGCGCATCGGTTTGGGCAACGTCCTCAAAACGCTCGCCGTGAAAAAGAACAGCAAGGACTCCGCCGAAGCCGCCGAAGCGACCATGATGTACGATTCGCTGCACGGCAGCGGACAGGAGCAGTTGGAAAATGCCGCAGAAAAGAAATCCGAAGATGTATTGGCTGCGGTGTCCACATACGAGCGCTTGTCGGTGCAGTTCTCCGGCGACGAAATCGGCAAAAAAGCATTCGACGAGTTGACGGCGATGAAAAAGGATTCGCAAATCCGCAAGGAGATCGAAGGCGCGAGCATGTGGAAGATCATCGAGCAAATCAACGACAAGATGAAACCCGTGAAGGGCCTTAAAGATCCGAAGGATCCGGCGTTCGTAAAGCTCAACTACGATACGCTGGTGATGCTGGCCAATGGCTGCAAAACAATCATCGCGCGCTGTCCGAATACGATGGCCGCGAAAAAGGCGCAGGACATGATCGACGAGTACACGAAACCAAACGTCACCGCGAAGTAGCGGCATCAAAGCGCCTGACTTTTTCGAAACCGCACGCTACAATGCGTGCGGTTTTATTTTTTATGGGCAAAAACAAACGCCAGAAAAAGAACGCTCCGCCTGAAACCGCCGCTCCACAGGTTCCGCTCCGCGGCAAATGGCGCCGAATCGTTCGTGCCGCGTGCGTTGCGCTTGTTTTCGCCGGCATTGCGACGTGGTATTTCACTCATGCCTCGGGCTTGAACACCTCCCACCCGACTTTCGCGCAGGACATTGCCCCCGTCGTCCATAAGCAATGCGCCGTCTGCCATCACGCCGGCGGTTCCGCGCCGTTTGCGTTGATCGCCTACGCCGATGTTGCCAAGCACGCCGCGCAGATCGCCGGCCTGACACAGCGCCGCATCATGCCGCCGTGGATGCCCGAGCACGGTTACAACGAATTCGAAGGCGAACGCCGCTTGAGCGGCGACGAAATCCTCATGCTTAAAAATTGGGCCGCGCAAGGCGCCGCCGAAGGCGATCCGAAGCGTGCGCCCGCTCCGCCGAAATTCGATTCGGAATGGCAGTTGGGCACGCCCGATCTGGTCGTGCAAATGCCGCACGTTTACACGCTGCCCAAAGAAGGCCGCGACCTGTATCGCAATTTCGCGTTTCCCATTCCCAACACGCAGGATCGCTTCGTCAAAGGCATCGAATTCCGCGCTGGCACGACGCGCATTCATCACGCCTTCATTTTCATTGACCACACTCACGGCTCGCGCAGGCTCGACGGGAAAGAATCCGAACCTGGATGGCCAGGCATGAACGCGCCGTCGCCCACCGCGGAAACGCCCAGTTCGCAATTCACAAGCTGGCAACCCGGCCGCATCCCGCGCATGCACGAGGACATGGCCTGGCGCTTGCCGGTCGGTACCGATCTCGTGCTTCAGCTTCACATGCAGCCCAGCGGCAAGCCCGAACCGATTCAACCGTCCATCGCTTTTTATTTCACCGATCGTCCGGGCACAGTCCATCCCATGATCGTGCTGCTGCGCCGAGTGGATATTGACATCCCCGCCGGCGAAAAGGCATACTCGGTACGCGCGCAATACACGCTTCCCGTGGACGTGGACGTGCTCGGGCTGCTGCCGCACCTTCATTATCTGGGAAAAGACGTCAAAGCCTTCGCCACGCTTCCCGACGGCAGCCGCACGCGGCTGTTGTGGATCAAAGATTGGAATTTCAACTGGCAAAGCGACTATACCTGCAAGCGCCCGGTCTTCGTTCCCAAAGGCAGCCGCCTTGAAATGGAATACACGTTCGACAACTCGAAGGACAATCCACTCAACCCCAGCGACCCGCCCAAGCGCGTGCAATACGGCCCGAACTCAACCGACGAAATGGCTGAACTGTGGGTGCAGTTGGTTCCGCATTCAGCAGGCGATGCGGCCATTCTCCAACAAGACCGCGCCCGCGCCGACATGGAGGATCTCTTCGCGCTCAACACCGTCCGCCTGCGGCAGAATCCTGCCGACAGCCACGCTCACCTTCAATTGGGAAAAGCGCTGATTCAGAAAGGACAGATGAACGAAGCCGAAGAACACCTGCGCGCGGCCGTGCGCTTCGGCGAGAACGACAGCGAGACGCATTATTTCCTCGCGTACTACTTAAACGATCACCTCGACGATCCAAAGCTGCGCGCCGAGTGCCTCCGCGAATTTCAGCGCGCCGTTCAGCTTGATCCTGAAAATTTCGAAGCCCTCAACGGCCTCGGGCGGACCCTGCTGCAACTCGGCGATCCCCGCGACGCCGCACGCGTATTGGCCGAAGCGCTGCGCCTGCACCCGGACGATCGAATCATCAAGGAGAATCTGGAATTGGCGCGGAAGGCGTTGGGGAAGCAGTGAGCGCAGGCTGCTAAGCGCTGCGCGCCAGCACTTTTCGCACCGTCGCGGGAACTCGATCCACGAGCATCAACAGCGACAATGCCGGACCTTCCGGCGTGCAGCGCGCCTGCTCCCAGTTTTGCAGTGTCGGTTTGGAAACGCGCAGCATCGCCGCGAATTCAGCTTGCGACATCTCCATCCGCTCGCGGATTGAGCGCACTTTTGCCGCGATGAACGCCGGCGACGGCCGCGCGCCAGTATGCGCGCGCATGGCATTTAAATCCTGGCGGGTAAGATTTATCTTACGAACAAGTTTCATTTCTCCACTCCTCGACCGCTTTCATCAAGCGAGCCATCTCAAATGCAGACAAATCTTCCTTTTGGTTTTTTGGATACGCGTCGAGCAAAAAACGGACTCATCGACAACATAATAATAAATAATCCGCATTCCACCGCGCTTTCCGCGGGCCTTGCCAGGAATTGCCCACCTCAACTTGCGCAGTCCCCGGCTTCCAGGAATTACAGCACCCGCGATTGGATTGAGTGCAACATACTCTTCCAACTCCCACAATTCGAGATCGTCAATTAATTTGGTGATACGCGAAAGGAACGTGTCCGATTCGATTATCTCCATAATTTGACTATACGCTACTTGCGCATACCTTCAACTGCCAAATGCCTCTTCAAATACCTCCCCGTAAAACTCCCCGCCGTCGCGCAAATCGCTTCCGGAGTCCCTTGCGCCACGACGCGCCCGCCGCCTTCGCCGCCCTCCGGGCCCATGTCGATGATCCAGTCCGCCTGCTTGATCACGTCCAGGTTGTGCTCGATGATGATCGCGCTGTTTCCCAGATCCACCAAACGCTGCAAGACGTCCAGCAGCTTCGCGATGTCATGAAAATGCAGCCCCGTCGTCGGCTCGTCGAGCACATACAGCGTGTTGCCCGTCGCTTTCTTCGCCAGCTCAAACGCCAGCTTGATGCGCTGCGCTTCGCCGCCGCTGAGCGTGTTGCTCGATTGCCCGAGGCGAATGTAGCCGAGGCCCACGTCATGCAGCGTCTGCAAAACTTCGCGAATCTTCGGATGGTTCTTGAACATCGCCAGCGCCGCATCGACCGAAAGCGCCAGCACGTCCGCGATCGACAAATCCTTGAATTTCACTTCCAGCGTCTCGCGGTTGAAACGCTTGCCTTTGCACTGCTCGCACTGCACGTACACGTCCGCGAGAAAATGCATCTCGATCAGCTTCTGCCCCTGCCCCTGGCATTCTTCGCAGCGCCCGCCTTTCACATTGAACGAAAAGCGTCCGCCGTTATAGCCGCGAATTTTCGCTTCGGGCAGCGATGCGTAAAGTTTGCGGATTTCATCGAAGACGCCGGTGTACGTCGCCGGATTGCTGCGCGGCGTGCGCCCGATCGGGCTTTGATCGATGTCGATGATTTTATCGACCGTTCCCGTGTTCACCCACACGCGGTCGCACGCACCGCCCTTGAAGCGCGCTGAATTCAAAATGCGCGCGAGATTCTTGTACAGCACCTCATTAATGAGCGACGACTTCCCGCTCCCCGACACGCCCGTCACGCACACAAATTTCCCCAACGGAATGTCCACGTCGATGTTCTTGAGATTGTTTTCGCGCGCGCCTTTGATGCGGATAAAACGCTTCCCGTCGTTTTCGCGCCGCGTCTTCGGGAGCGGAATCTCCAACTGCTTCGTCAAATATTTTCCCGTCAGCGAGCGCTCACACTTCCCCAAGTCCTTCGCCAAGCCCTGCCCGGTGATCTCGCCGCCGTGTTCGCCCGCGCCCGGACCCATGTCGATCAGCCAATCCGCGCGCGCCATCACGTCCTCGTCGTGCTCGACGACCAGAACGGTATTTCCCAAATCGCGCAGTTTGATCAGCGTGTCCAGCAGCCGGTCGTTGTCGCGCTGATGCAAGCCGATCGTCGGCTCGTCCAGCACATACGTCACGCCCACGAGCTTCGATCCAACCTGGCTCGCGAGGCGAATGCGCTGCGCTTCGCCGCCGCTGAGTGTGCCGCTGGTTCGGTCCAGCGTGATGTAGCCGAGTCCCACGTCGTTCAAAAATCCCAGCCGCTCGCGCACTTCTTTCATGATCGGCGCGGCGATCTTCGCTTTCTCGCCTTCCATCGAAAGCTCCGCGAAAAATTTCGTCGCAACTTCGATGTTCATCCCCACGATCTCGTTCACATTCTTCCCGCCCACGCGCACCGCCAGCACTTCCGGCCGCAAGCGCGCGCCTTTGCAATCGGGACAGCCGAGATCGGACATTAATTCGTGAATGCGCGCTTTGATGTTCTCGTTTTCCGTCGCATGAAAGCGCTCGGTGAGCGAACTCGCCAGCCCCTTCCAATTCGCGCCCCAGCCGCGCTCCTGCTTCGGCGTCGCGCCGTACAGCAGCGCTTTGAACGTCTCCTTTGGAATTTTCTCGATCGGCGTTTCCAATGACACGCCCGCGCGCCGGCAGAAATTTCGAATCGCGCGCCCGTACCAAATCGCGTACGCATGACCGAGGCGCCACAATTGCCCGATCACGCCGCGCTCCACGTCGAGCTTTTTGTCCGGCACAAGCAGATCGACGTCCACCTCCATCTTCGTGCCAAGTCCCGCGCACGTCGGACAAGCGCCATACGGGCTGTTGAACGAAAACACGCGCGGCGAAAGCTCCTCCAGCCCCGAGCCATGAATCGGACACGCGTACTTTTCGCTAAACAAATGATCTCGCCCCTGTACCGCCGGCGTCTCGCCGGCCCGTGCAGCCTGAGCGCCTGCGCCCCGCCGTTCACCCCTCTCCCCTTGGGGGAGAGGGGCGGGGGGTGAGGGGTCGGTGCCATCCGTTTCGCTCGCAATCACCAACCCCTCGCCCACCTTGAGCGCCAATTCAATCGAATCCGTGAGCCGCGTGCGCAGCGTCGGTTTCACCACGACGCGATCGATCACTGCCTCGATGTCGTGCTTGAACGTCTTCGCGACGGATTCCAACTCACGCGCATCGACAATCTTCCCGTCCACGCGCAGGCGTTGAAAGCCCTCGCGCCGCGCGGACGCAAAAATCTCGCGGTGCTCGCCTTTCTGGCCGCGGATCAACGGCGCGAGAATATTCAGCCGCGTCCCGTCCGGCATTTTTATGATTGCATCGACGATCTTCTCCGCCGACTGGCTTTCGATCATCCGCCCACAGACGTGGCAATGCGGCGTCCCCACGCGCGCAAACAGCACGCGCAGGTAATCGTAAATCTCCGTCGTCGTCGCGACCGTCGAGCGCGGGTTGCTCGACCCGCTGCGCTGCTCGATGGCAATCGTCGGCGTCAAGCCGTCGATCGACTCCATCTCCGGCTTTTCCATCATCTCGAGGAATTGCCGCGCGTACGCCGAGAGCGATTCCACGTAGCGCCGCTGGCCTTCGGCATAAATCGTGTCGAACGCAAGGCTCGATTTTCCCGACCCCGACAGCCCGGTGATGACCACCAGCTTGTCGCGCGGAATATCCACGTCGATGTTCTTGAGATTGTGTTCGCGCGCCCCGCGCACGCGGATCGCATGCGGGCGCGCGGTTAAGTTTTCACGGCTGTCCGACTGATTCATCGCTGCCTTATACCTCTCGAATTTCACTGCCTTCAGAGCCTTGCAATTTTACTTCAAAACCAACTGCGCGCCAGCGATTGAGACGCGGCGGTTGCGCGCAACGCCCCACTGTGCTAAAAGCATCTTCTCTTTTGAGCGGAGGCAGCCATGAGCGGACGCACGCGCAGCTTCACTTTTGCAGCAATCTCGATCGGCATGATAGCGGTGCTTTACAGCCTGTCGCAAGCGCTGACGGGCTTCGCACACGCCGATCCCAAAGGCATCAAATTCCTGGGCGTCGGTTCCTGCGGCGGCAAAGGCTGCCACAGCGAGGAACAGAAAATCCCAAAACCGCTCAACGACATCGCGCACGACGAATCCACCATCTGGGAGCGCCTCGATTACCACGCGCGCGCCTTCCAGGATTCGATCACAAAAAATCGCCTGAAAATCAAAGGCCTGCTCAACGAAAAATCGAAATCCATCGTCAAGAAACTCGGCATCGCCGACGCCACCACAAGCGAGCGCTGTACGAGCTGCCACGCGCTCTCAGGCTTTTCCAACGGTGAAAGCAAATCGCGCATCAAATTGGATTTTGCAAAAGACATTAATCCCGAGGACATTGCCAAGCAGCGCTTCAAGCCCACCGACGGCGTCAGTTGCGATGGGTGTCATGGGCCTTCGCAAGCTTACCTCACGCCGCACCAGACCAAGGGCTGGACGCAACAGCAGCGCGTGGCCATTGGCGGCGACAAGCTTTACGATACGCTTGGATTGTACGACACGAAAAATCTGCGCATGCGCGCGAACATGTGCGTCTCGTGCCATCTCAAAATCGAAGCCGACTTGATCCAGGCCGGCCATCCGGAATTGCCTTTCGAATTGGATTCATTCTGCCATGGCGCGTGGATGCACTGGCGCCCGCAGGGCGATTATTTCGGCGTGAAAGCGTGGGCCATGGGCCAGTTTGTCTGCATGCGCGAAGCAGCGCTGCAGCTCAGCGACCGCGTCAAAGGCAAAGCGTCGCCCGGATTGATTCTCGACAGCTACAAACAACTGGCCGCTCACGTGATCATGTCGCGCCATCCCGCGAAACTCGTCGCGCCCGATTTGGACTCCGCGATCGGCGCGCAGATCGCCGCGATTCACACGGGCTGGTCTGATCCGGCAAAAGTCATGGCCGCCTGCGAAACCATTTCGAAAACCGCCGATGCGCTCGCTGAAAAACTCCTGCCCATGAAATTCGACGGCGCGCAGACCGAAACGCTGTGCAACGATGTCTCCGCCGAAGGCGAAGCTGCCGGAAAGAAAGGCTTTCGCGCCGCGCAACAATACACCTACGCGATGACTTCGCTGACCGAAGCCCGTTTTCTCAAAGGCGCCGCGCCCGATCCAGACCGCGCCGTGATGGACAAAAAGATGAAAGGCCAGCCCGATTTCGAAAAGCTCACCGCGCTTAACGACGAGATCGACGACCCGGCAAAATACAATGCCGACAGTTTTGTCAAAGCCGCCAAAGATCTGATGTCACTTTTCAAAGGCGGCATGATGATCGCGCTTCCGCCAAATCCGCCCGATGCGTTCGCGGTCGATAAAAAGCCGGAGATTCCGCCGGTCGTTGACAAAAAGCCCGAAACGCCGCCAGTCGTCGATAAGAAACCGGACACGACGGCAGTGGTTGACAAGAAACCGGAGACGCCGCCGGTTGTTGATAAGAAGCCGGAAACACCACCAGTCGTTGATAAAAAGCCCGACACGCAAGTCGTCGTAAAACCGGACACGCAGAAGAAACCTGATGAAACGCCGGGCGTGAAAATTACAGAGCCGTCGGACAATCGCCCTCCGTTGACACCGAAGGAATTCGGGACAGCCATTTTTTGCCCGAATTGCGGATTGAAGTGCCCGCCCGATTACAAGTATTGTCCCCGCTGCGGCCACGCGCTGCCGCAGATTGAAAAGTAGCTTATGTTGGCGGGGAAGACATTCTTGTCTGCCGGCGATGGCAGACATTCTTGTCTGCTCCACCATCAGGACTTCATCTTGACCACGCAACCGAAACGCAACATCCCCCTTTGCATCCCCGACATGGACGAACAGGAATTCCACGCCATTGGCGAAGTCCTGAAGTCCGGCTGGCTCGCGCACGGCCCAATGAATCACGAGTTCGAACACCTCTTCGCC
The DNA here is from genome assembly GCA_035308565.1 of Planctomycetota bacterium. GTDB lineage: Bacteria > Planctomycetota > SZUA-567 > H5-PLA8 > H5-PLA8 > JANXLS01. Next base: position 23,789 of record DATGGK010000128.1, read on the forward strand.
GAATTCGTCGGCGTCCCGCACGCGGTGAGTTTGAATTCCTGCGCCTCCGCGCTCTTCCTTGCCGTCCACGCCAACGGAATCAAAGGCGAAATCATCCTGCCGAGCTTTACCTTCGTCGCCAGCGCCAACGCCGTCGTCACTGGCGGCGCGAACTGCGTCTTTGCGGACATTAATTACGACGATTGCTGCATCAACCCCGCGCACGTCGAAGCGTTGATCGGCCCGCGCACCGAAGCGATCATGCCCGTCCACTACGGCGGGCAGGCCGCCGACATGGAGCGCCTCGCCGCGATCGCGTCAAAGCACAAATTGAAACTCATCGAAGATTCCGCCGAAGCCATCGGCGCGACGGTGAACGGGAAGCAGACGGGAAGTTGGGGAGACGGCTGCTGGTCGTTTTATCCGACGAAGAACCTCGCCACCGGCGAAGGCGGAATGCTCACCACGCGCGATGCCGCGTTGGCGGAAAAAGCGCGCGCCATCGCCGGACACGGCGTGGCCTCGTCAACGTGGGCGCGCGAAAAGAAAGAGAAGCCCTGGCTGCGTGCGGCGACCTTCGCGGGATTCAATTTCCGCATGAGCAACATTCTCGCCGCGTGCGGCGTGGTCCAGATGAAAAAACTGGCCCACATGAACGACGCCCGCCGGGTCCGCGCCGCGCAATACAACGCGCTGCTCGACAGAAATTTCTTCGACCTTCCCGTCGAAATGTCCGGACGCAAACATGTTTACCAGATGTACACGCTGAAACTTAAGGGCATCGACCGCACGAAATTCCTCGCCGACTTGCGCGCGCAAGGGATCGGCGCCACCGTGCATTTCGATCCGCCGGTTCACACGCAGCCCTTTTATGCGGACTTGTACAAATCCGCGCAACTCAACTTGCCGGTGACGAACAAAGTCGCCGCATCCATCGTCACGCTGCCGATGTATCCGACGATGACCGAAAGCGACGTTGAATTTGTGGCGCAGGCGGCCAATGCGGCGGCGGCGAAGCATCGGATGTAAGAGCAGACTATTGGCGAATCATGGCGCGCAGCGCCGCGCAATTCGCGTCCATGTCGAAAATCGCGCGGATCGGAATGCGGAATCCCGTGATGACTTCGCTGGCAACTTCACCGCTCGCCGATTTTAAGGCCAGTTCAAAGCGCTTGTTGCGCAGCACGTACTGCTCGACTGTTTCGGCGGCGCAGTCGATCATCCAATACTCGCGCACGCCATGCGCATCATAATCGTCGAATTTGACGCCGCGATCGTTTTCCTCAGTGCTTTCGGAGAGTACTTCGACGGCAAAATCCGGGACTGGAAACTTCAACATCTCCGGGCCGAATTTGGCGGCTCGTTCAGCCGTGAAAAATACAATATCCGGTTCGTAATCGTTGCGCGGAAAAACACAGAGGCATTTCTCTGACTTAACCTGGCCTAGTTTTCGGTCGTCGACCCAAGCGCTCAGCAACTTATTCAATAAGTCCGTGACAATGAGATGAACATTCCTCGCCGGCGAATGCAACACAACCTCACCGTCGATGAACTCAATCTTCATGTCCTCGGTCATTTCTTCATAAAAACGCTGCCGCCGCCGCGATTCAATATCCAATACGCCCTTCAACTCCGCGACGATGTCGGGAAGCTTAGGTGAATGCCGGAGCAATTCGATCACGTCGCTTACGTTCGCCATGTGATTATTCTACCATACGATTCCTGATTTGAAAGATGCTGGCGGCGGCACAATTCATTCGCGCCGCCGCCCCTTCAACATTCAACATTCAACATTCAACATTCCTCGTTCATCATTCCTCGTTCATCGTTGTCTTTTACTTGATCAACCCCGCCACATCGTTGCGTTCGCCAATCAATTCATCCGTCGTAATCTTGATCTTGGATTTCGCGAATTCGTCCAATTCGAATCCCGAAATGACGTCCCAGCTTGTGCCCGTGCTTTTGATCGGATAACCGAACTGCAAACCTTCGGGCACGCCGTATTCGCCTTTGCTCGCGACCGCCAGCGCGGCGCAATCGCCCGCCGCGGTGGCCGTGCGGATGCTCACTACCGAATCGATCGCCGCGTTCGCCGCGCTCGCCGCCGAGGAGAGGCCGCGCGCTTCAATGATCGCCGCGCCGCGCTTCTGCACGCTCGAAATGAATTCGCCCTGCAGCCACGCGTGGTCCGCGATTGCGTCGTAGCCGCCTTTACCCACAATGCGCGCGTTGCGCGCATCGGGAAATTGCGTCGAGGAATGGTTGCCCCAGATCGCGACGTTTTTCACGTCGCCCACGGTCACGCCCGCTTTCTTTGCCAATTGCGTCATCGCGCGATTTTGATCGAGGCGCGTCATCGCGAACCAGCGCTCGGCGGGCACTTCGCGCGCGTTGCTGCGCGCGATCAGACAATTCGTGTTGCACGGATTGCCGACGACCAGCACGCGAATGTCCTTCGCCGCGTAACTGGCGATGGCTTGCCCCTGCGGCTTGAAGATGCTTCCGTTTTTCTCGAGCAAGTCGCGCCGTTCCATGCCCGCTTTGCGCGGCATCGCGCCGACCAGCAGCGCCCACGACGAACCATCGAACGCCGTCTTCAAATCGCTCGTCGGCACCAGTCCCGCGAGCAGCGGAAAGGCGCAGTCGTCCAGTTCCATGCACACGCCGTTGAGCGATTTGAGCACGGCCGGAATGTCTACCTCCAGCAGCCGCAGCACCACCGGCTGGTCCGGCCCCAATAACTGCCCCGATGCAATACGGAACAACAGCGAATATCCAATCTGCCCGGCGGCGCCGGTGACGGTAACGTGAACGGGTTTTTTTGTAATCATGGCGAATACCTCTCCTCAGTGTTGGGTGAAATCTGTAAAAGGACAAGAATATCAGGATTAAGCGGCGGGTCAATCGTGCAGGCCAAATTTGGCGCTATCTGGAATTTCGCCGCATCTGCTGTACATTGGGCGCGCGGGATGCGGCAAGACACGCGAAAAGCAGAATTCCCGTCGCGCCGCGTCGTCGCGTGTTTAAACAATTGGAGACGCCAGGCTCATTTCAATGCTTTCCCACACGCTCCAGCCCGGCGAAATCCTCGCTGCGTATGATCGCGTCAGCCAGCTTTACCCGCGCATTCCCTCGATGTCCGCCTGGCGCTCGTTTGAATTCGCCGGCTATCGCCGCTTCCAATTGATCGAACCCGTGCTCGACATCGGGTGCGGCGATGGACAATTCTTCCGCCTGCTTTGGCCGGATGTCAAAATCGTCGAAGGCGTCGATTTTAATCCCGCGACCGCTGAAGCCGCGCGCCATTCCGGCGTGTACCGCTCGGTTCACGCCGCGCCCGCGGACAAAATGCCGATTCACGAGAGCGCCTACGCGTCGGCCTTCGCCAACTGCTCGCTCGAACACATGGACAATTTGCATGGCGTACTGAACGCGATCGCGCGCAACCTGCGCCCGGGCGCGCCGTTTGTCCTTAGTGTGGTCACGGATAAATTCATCGAATGGCAAATGCTTCCGCTGCTAATTGAAAAATCCGGCGCCCCCGATCTGGCGCGCCGCCTTGCACAGGATCACATCGACTATCACAACCTCGTCAACGCGTTGCCCGCTGAAGTGTGGGCACAAAAAATCCAAGCCGCTGGATTTGAAATCGAAGAACACATTCCCATCGTCCCAGAACTTTCCTCGCGATTGATTCTGTTCTTCGACCAACTCTGGCACGTGTCTCAACCTGGCGGCGAACTTGGCTCGCAAATTCACGCGCAGCTTGAACGCTTCCCCAATTTTCGAGCAGCTTATCGGCGTATTCTGCGCGGCGTCATCGAAATGGAAACCGGCACCAGCGGCTACAGCGGCGCCATCTTCAAGGCGGTGCGAAAATGAGCGCCGAACCCGCCGCCACTTCAGAACCCCTTACCGCCGCGGGACAGCAAAAAAAATGCTGGTGCGGCAACGACACGCTCATCCCATTCGGCCCATCTTATCTTCGCTGCGAGCGCTGCGAAACGCTGGTCGCGTGCGTGTCGGCCGGTTCCGAAATCTCCGTCGTTAAAAATGACGAACAGGATTTGTATGGGCGAAAATATTGGTTCGAGCATCAGGAAGGCGATCTGGGATTCCCCACCATCGTCGAGCGCTCGCGCACCGATTTGCCCGAACGTTGCCTCTTCTGGCTGCGCGCGCTTTTGAAATACAAACTCCCGCCGGCACGCGTTCTGGAAATCGCCTGTGCGCATGGAGGATTCGTGGCGCTCATGCGGCAAGCGGGTTTCGACGCGGCGGGGCTGGAGTTGAGTCCGTCGATTGTCGAATTTGCGCGGAAAACGTTCGACGTTCCCGTCCTGCTCGGCCCCATTGAATCGCAAGATATTCCGCTTGCCTCCCTCGACGTAATCGTGATGATGGACGTGCTCGAACATCTGCCCGACCCCAAGAGCTCGCTGGGGCGCTGCCGCGAATTGCTCAAGCCGGACGGCATTTTGATGATTCAAACGCCAAGCTACCGCGAAGGAAAATCGTACGAACAAATGACCGCGGAGAATGACTATTTTTTGAATCACATGCGCGGCAAGGCGGAGAAAGAGCACCTCTTCCTGTACAGTCCCAAATCGGTTCGCGAGCTATTGAAAGGCGCTGGTTTCGAGCACGTTCAATTCGAACCGGCGATCTTCGCGGCGTATGATATGTTTCTCGTGGCAAGCGCGGCGCCCTTGAACAGCCTTGACGTGAAAGCCGCCGATGCCGCGCTTGCCTCAACAGCAAGCGGGCGCATGACGCAGGCGCTGATCGATCTGGACGCGCGCGCGCAGAAGGATTACGGCGAGCTGCTGGCGGAGCGCGATAAACTGCGCGCCGATTTGGCCGCTTGCGACGCCGAGTTGGCGCAATTGCGCGAGGCGGTTGATGCGATTCGCGGCTCGCGGGCCTTTGGCCTGTTGCGCCGGTTCGGATTTTGGAGTGAGATTGAAAAGCGGCCGGCGCAAGCGCAGCCGGACTGCTCTAAATAAACTTTGCAAAATAAAGTTTGACAAGAAATCTCTTCTCGTTAATTATATTGGCATGTGATTCGATGTCGTTATCTTGGGATTCTCATGCGCTACAATTCCAAATTGCAGTCTCAGATCGACGCGGCGGCGCGCTGGCCGGTGATCGATCCGCCGGCGCCGCCGGAGAGTATGCCGCGGCACATCGCGATCATCATGGACGGCAACGGCCGTTGGGCCACGCAGCGCGGCAAGATTCGCATCAATGGGCATCGCGCCGGCGTGGAGTCGGTGCGCGCGTGCACGCGCTATTGCGGGCAGACGCATGTCGAAGCGCTGACACTTTATGCGTTCAGCACCGAGAATTGGAAACGGCCGCAGACCGAAATCCGCTTTTTGTTCAGGCTGCTGAAAAAATATTTGATCAGCGAGCGTGCTGAGCTGATTGCCAACGGCGTGCGCTTAACCTCTATCGGAAACATCAAGGGGCTGCCCGAAGATGTGCAGGCGGAATTGCGCGAATCGCAGGAACTGACGGCGGACGGCACCGGGTTGAACTTGTGCCTGGCGCTTAATTATGGTTCGCACGACGAGATTCTCGAAGCGGCGCGAAGTTTGGCGGCGAAAGCGGCGGCCGGAAAATTAAACGCGGCGCTAATCACTGCGCGCGATTTTGAAAGCGCCTTATACACGGCGAAGATGCCGCCGGTGGATTTGCTGATTCGCACCGCCGGCGAGAGGCGGCTGAGCAATTTTCTGTTGTGGCAGGCCAGCGGCGCGGAATACGTCGCCTCGCCGGTGTGCTGGCCGGAATTTCAGGCGCGCGAATTGGAAGCGGCGGTGAGGGTATTTGCGCGGCGGATTGAAGCGGCCGCGCAGCAGCGCAGTGCGTGAAACCGATCCCGTATTTCAGTTTTTCGTTTTTCATTTTGAAAAATTCATCTTTAATTTAAGCCCATGCTCGCAAAACGTTTTTTCGCCGCAACGCTGATGATCTCCGCGCTGACCGCCGCGCTGTGGCTTGACGTTGCCTATTTCCACGACAGCCTCATGCTCCATTGCGTGTTTTTTATCGGAGCGTATTTTTCTTTCCGCGAATTCTGGCCGCTGTGCCGCGCGACGGGCAATCAGACGTTTTCGAATTGGGGCACGATCAGCGGCTGCGGCCTGGTTGCGGTTCATTATTTCTGCATGCGCTGGCTCACGACGCCGGGCACGCAGGAATCGGCTGTGAACGCCTGGAATTTGATGAACGGCGCGCTGGCGATCGGCTTTCTCGGCACGTTCTTGCTCGCCGCCCATCGTGGAAAACTTCAGCCGACTTTGGGCGGAGTAGCTGTCACAAGCTTGGGCTTGCTCTACATTTTTTTTCTGCCGTCGTTTGTCATGAAGATCAGGCACTTGAACGACCACGGAACGTTGGGCGGGCCAGTATCGGGCTGGAATCTCTTCGGACATAAAATGGTGGTGGCCACTATCGTCTTGGCGAAGGGCTGCGATGTGTGGGCTTTTCTCGTCGGCAAGCTGTTGGGGCGCCACAAGGCGTTTCCGTTGATTTCGCCGGGGAAAACAATCGAAGGACTCGCGGCGGGGTTGATTGGCAGCGTGCTGACCGCGCTGCTTTTGCATTGGGACGCGATCGGCGTGTTGTCCAATTTTGCAGCGTGGAAGGCCGCCCTGCTCGGCTTGCTGATCGGCTTCTCCGGAATCATGGGCGATTTGATGGAAAGCCTGCTTAAGCGCAGCGCGGGCGCCAAAGACGCCGGCGCGCTAGTGCCCGGCTATGGCGGCGTGCTGGATGTGCTCGACAGCCTGATGGTGGCCGGACCCGTTGCTTATTACCTGATTCAAGCTATGATATGACTTGTGTAGAACGGAGCTCTGCTCCGTTCCGTCGAATGGAGCTCTGCTCCGTTTGGATACTAAAATTGAACGGAGCGGAGCTCCGTTCTACTGGAATTTTTGATGCGCAAGACAATCGAGATCAGCGACCGCGACACCGCGCGCGAAGTTCTTGGCGTGGGCGACAGTCATCTGCGCCGTGTGAAGGAAGCGCTGGGAGTGAGCATCTTCGCGCGCAACGAACAGCTTCATATCGAGGGATCCGACACCGCCGTCGGCCGCGCCGCGCGTGCGTTTTTGGCGATGCAGCGGATTGTGCGCAAGACACAGCATCTTCAGATGGCTGACGTGGACCGCATTTTGGACGTGGTCGAAGAGGACGGCAGCGACGAGGAAGTCGAAGCCGCCGGCGTGTATGGCCATCCTCACGCGCGCAAGGAAAAGGACGAGGGCCTGGGCCGGCCGCTGGCGGGGCGCGTGCGGGCGATGACCAGCGGACAGGAGCGCTATCTTCAAGCGATTCGCTCGCACGACATCGTATTCTCAATTGGTCCGGCCGGCTCGGGGAAGACCTATCTCGCCGTGGCTTCGGCAATCGAGGCGCTTTCGAAAAATCAGGTTAATCGCATTGTGCTGGTGCGCCCGGCGGTCGAGGCTGGCGAACGCCTTGGCTTTTTGCCGGGCGATTTGGCGGAGAAAGTGAATCCGTATTTGCGGCCGCTTTACGATGCGCTGCATGACATGCTCAACCCGCATCAAGTCGCACGATTTTCAGAGAAAGGCGTGATCGAAATTGCCCCGCTGGCTTTTATGCGCGGGCGGACGCTCAACAGCGCGTTTGTGATTCTTGACGAAGCGCAGAACACCACGCCCAAGCAGATGAAGATGTTTTTGACGCGCTTGGGCCGCGATGCAAAAGCGGTTGTCACGGGCGACGTCACGCAAGTCGATTTGCCCGAAGGCGATCTTTCCGGTTTGTCCCATGCGGCGCGCGTTTTGAAAGACGTCGAAGGCGTCTCGTTCGTGCATCTTGAAAAGCAGGACATCGTGCGCCATCCGCTGGTTCAGCGGATTGTGCATGCGTACGACAAAGAAGAGGCTGAGGACTAACAGCGTTAAATGGCAAACGGGCCGATGAAATCCGCGGTTCGCACCTCGCGCACGGGAATCACCACGATTATTCCGGTGGGGACGCCGCGCGCGAAGAGCGGGCTTTTCGGCGGCGAAGGATTAGGTCCGCCGGGCGTGCTCCTGTGCCTCTTGTTTTGCGCACTTGCCGCGTTGATTTTGGATTTGGGCGTGCTCCCGCCGTCGTTCAAAGTCTCGCAGCCCTCGCCACTCGATTTTTACGCGCGCGCGTCTTTCTCATACGTGGACCAGGACGAGGAAGAGCGCCTCAAAACCGAAGCCGCCGCGCGCGCGCCGCGTGTGTACGTCGAAGAAGAGCACGTCGAAGACAAAGTTTTGGGCGATTTGGAGAAGCTCGCTTCCATCGGCGAACACGCAACCAGCGAAACCGACGCGCTGGAGAAATTGCGCACCGAGCAGTTCCAATCCGAAAACGCCGCGCAGACTTTCCAATCGCTGGCCACCGAAATGTACCGCCACAAAGGCGTGGCGCTCAGCCGGACGATGAGCGCCGCGCGCGAAGCGGTGCGGCGGCAATACAGCCGGCACGCGGTTTTGTCGGACGACGATTATCGCACCGAAGCGATGCGCCTGGTTGAACCGCGGCAATTGGTGCGCGTGAGCATGCGCGAGGGCAATCAGGAGACGACGATGGTCGAAGCGCGCGATTGCATCAGCCTTTCGGAAGCGCTGGACACGATCAAGCGCGAACTGATGGGCACCGATCAGGACGCCTCGCTGCGCACGCTGCAATGGCAACTGACCAACATTTATCTGCAGGAAAAACTGCGACCGGGTTTGATTTTCGACCAGGGCCGCACGGATAAATGGAAAAAAGAGGTCACGGCGCGCGTGGGCAGCGGCGTGGTGCAGATCAAAAAGGGCGAACCTATTCTGAAAAAAGGCGTGAACATCAGCAAGTCGATGCTCGCGAAATTGCATTACGAATACGCCGCGGTCAAAGACGCGCGGCCGCTGCGCGAGCGGCTGACGCATCTCGCTGGACTATTCTTTCTGGCCGCGGGGCTGCTCGTCGCTTTTTTCATCATTGTCGGGCGGATCGAACCAGGGATTTGGCGGCGCGGGCGCGCGCTGATCATGCTGGGATTGATATTCCTGGCAATTCTGGCGATCTCGCGTTTGCTGCTTTTGTTCAATGCAGGACTGCCATTCAACACGCTTGCTTTCGCGCCGGTGATTTTTCTGGGCATGGCGGCGTCGTTGGCGTTTGGGCAGGCCGTGGCGCTGCTGGCGCTGCTGGGGTTGAGTCTGTTGATTGCGTGCGCGTCGGTCGGCTGGCAGGCCGTGCCGATCGACGGCGGCATGCCTTTCTTTAGCGCCGCGCTTTTCGTCGGCGGCGTGGGCGCGGCGATTCCCGCGGATAAATTGCGCGACCGGCTGGATCTGCTTCGCTATGGCGTGATCGGCGGCCTGCTGCAAGGCTTGCTGGTTGTCGCGATGACGCTGCTGCGCGGCACGGGCGCCGAAGCGGATTTTGCCGGAACGCTATGGCCACACGAAGGCCTGCCCACGCTTCTGGATGCGGCCGTCGTCGGTTCGATGGGCCCGATTTGCGGAATGGTCATGCTGGGAGTGCTGCCGCTGTTCGAGAAGACTTTCGGCATTCTCACCAACCCCGCGCTGCTCGAGTGGGCCGACATGAATTCCCAGCCCGCGCTGCGCCGCATTCAACTCGAAGCGCCGGGCACTTTCGCGCACACGCTGCAAGTTCGCTTTCTCGCCGAGCCCGCGTCCGACGCCATCGGCGCGCACACGCGCCTCGTCAGCGCCGGGACGCTGTATCACGATCTGGGCAAGACGCTCAAGCCGGAATATTTTGTCGAGAACACACCCGAAGCCGAGGAGCGGCACCGCCGCTTGAAGCCGTCAGTAAGCGCGCTGCTGATTATTTCGCACGTGAAGGACGGTGTGGACCTCGCGCGCGAATACCGCCTGCCGCAGCAGATCATCGATTTCATTCCGGAGCATCACGGCACATCGCTGGTCAGTTATTTTTTCCACACCGCCAAACGCGATGCGGAGAAAGGCGCTCTGGCTGAAGGCTCGGAAAACGAGGTCGAAGTCGAAGAGGCGTTTTTCCGTTATCCGGGACCCAAACCGCAGACGCGCGAGACGGGCATCGTCATGCTTGCCGACACCGTCGAAGCCGCCTCGCGCACGCTGCACAGTCCCAGCGCCACGCGCCTGCGCCAGTTGGTTCACGACCTGATCATGGACAAGCTGCTCGACAACCAGCTCGACGAATGCGGTTTGACCTTCGCCGATCTGGCGCTGATCGAGGACGCGTTTATTCGCGTGCTCGTGACGCGCTTCCATTCGCGAATTCGCTACCCTGGCCAGGAAGAAGAAGAGGAAGAGAGCCAAGCTGAGGAGCGCGAAGACACGGACCGGAAGGGCTCAGATGATTCGAAAAAAGACGACCGCGACGACGAGTCAGAACCGCCTGAAAAGGAAGGGCACGCCGCGTGACGTTTTGACGCAAATAAAAGTGGAAGTCACGCGGCGAAGCGGCGCGCCATCGAAACCAACACGAGTGGAATTGAGCGCGGTCTTTCTGCGCGCGTGGCAGTTCATTCCAACGCCCCGGATCGCAAGACGGCTCTCCGAGCCGTCCTGCATCAGCGTCAACGTGCTGCTCGTCACGGACGCGGAAATCGCGGAACTCAACGCGCGCCACATGCAGCACGATGGACCGACCGACGTGCTCTCTTTTCCCATGGGCGAATTCGATCCGGAATCCGGCGCATTTCATCTTGGCGACGTTGTGGCGAGTTTTGAAACCGCGCGGCGCGAAGCAAATGCGCGCAAGATTCCGCTCGCGGAAGAATTGGCGCGCTATTGCGTGCACGGTTTCTTGCACTGCCTCGGCTACGACGATTCGACGCACGCGAAACGGCGCGCGATGTTTGCGGTCCAGGAGCGCGCGCTGCGAGCCGCGACCGCAAGGGCGCGGGTTATGGTTTCTCGATCAGCAACACGGGCCGCAAAATCCCGCCCAAAAACAAATCGGTCAGCCGCGAATGATCCACGCGCACCGCGACGCAATTCTTCCCTGCATGCGCGCTCGCGGTAATGTCCACTTCAAAAGGCGCGTTCCGTTTCGCCGCGCCGACAATCGGCGCTTGAACGCCGTTGACGTACACCTCGGCGAGTCCATCGACTTGCGTGAACAAAAGCGAAAGCTTCGGGTGTTGCGCGGGAATGTCGATTGTCGTGCGATACCACATTACAGTCAGTTTATCCGGCAGCCCTTGCGCGTTGAGCGTTTTGCTGAACGTCGCGACGCGTTTCCAGCCCGTGTCATCGAAATCGGTTTTGGCGAAACCGGCCTCGATACCCGCGTTCTTCTCGTCCCACGCGAAGCGCCATTCGTCGCCGAGCACCGATAACAATTTGTTTGGCTTCGCCGTGGCGGCAGCGCCGGCATCGACCGCGGCCTTCACAAAGCGTTCCAAATATTTCGACGCGTATTCGCGATTCGCATAGCGCTGAGTGGCGAGATGCTCCAACCTCGCCGTTATCTTCGTATACGTATCCTTCGCGCCGGCGAAATCGCCTGCATTCATCGCGTTCCAGAGCTGCATGTATTCTTCAGCGCTTTTCAATCCTTCGGCGTGCACGGCCACGCGCGCGGCGTATTGCGCGTCACCCGCCGCGGCGTCGGCCGCCTGCTTCAAAAGCTGCCGGCATTTTTCGAGAAACTCCGGCGTGTAAAGCAAATTCACCCAATGAAAGCCGCCTGAATGGCAATCGAGTTTCGATTGGGCCTGATCGATCCCCATCCAATATTCCTTCATGAACGGCCCGGCTTTCGGCCCGAAGAATTTCGAAAAATAATCGTCCATGATCGCATCGGTGTTCGCGTTTGGCGCGTACGCCAACCGCAGTGCCAGATACATTTGCGGCCCGTAGATGTGCCAGTTTGAAAGCATTTCCATCGTCAGCCCGATGCAGCCTTTGCTCTTCAAATATGGAATGTCGTGCTTGAGCACCGAGATTCGCGAAAACGGCACCGTCGCTTCGGCGAGGTCATAATCGTACTCGTAATAGCCAATTTTCTGCGCCTCGCCGGCCCAGCCTTCGATCATCGCCCGCGCCTGCTGCCGCGACGGGCAGAGCGGGTTGTCCATCCCGTGAAGGCGGCAATAGCGGATCGGCGCAATGAACGCGCACAAATTCGGCGCGCATTTCATCCCCTGCGGCGGCTGCGTGTAATCAGCGTAACAATAGAAACTCAGAATCGAATCCGGATTTGTCGCGGCGACTTTGTTTCCGATTGCGTTGAAGAAATCGACGTAGCGGCGCGACATGCTCACCGTTCCCGACGACGGCTCGGTTTCGTTTGGATTGTCCTGCGCTTTGCACGCCGGACATTGGCAATAGCCGCGCCCGTCGGTCGGCGAAATCGACGGATTGTGCGCGCCGCCCCGAATTTTCGCGGCCACGCGTTCCGCAAAAAAATCGCGCAACTCCGGATTGGACGTGCACAGCCACCCGCTCGCCACACGGTTCCCATCCGCATTCATCGCGAAGAAATCCGGATGCGCCGCAAACTCCGACGCCGGCACGTAACCGCCCCATGAATGCGAATGCGACAGATCGATCCCGCCCTGCCCGTTCCACACCGTCCACAGCGCCTGATCGTAGCCGCGCCAGCTCGGCCCTTTCGCGTTGCGATGCAAAAATCCCGGCGCTTCCGAAATATCGAGCATGCCGACGCTCAGCGTCTGCGTCTTGGGATAGACTTCGCCGAGTGGATTGTCCATGAAGCAGCGGCAACCCAGTTCTTCGAGAAACCGGCACACGGCTTTCACGGTCGCGGTGCCGTTTTGCCCGCCGATCAAGATGCGCGTGTCGCCGGCAACAATCCGCACACCTTCGTGGCTGGGGCTGTCGATCGCGTCCAGTTTGAGCCCAGCTTTCACCGCCGCGGTGCCGACAAAAATCGCCGCGCCTTCCTTCGGCGCGGCGCGCGAAACCGAGAGCTTCGCGCCGGTGATTTTCTCGATCCAATCAGCGAGCACTTCCGCGGCGTGTACGTCATCCGCGGCGAAATTGCGCACTTGTTTGGCAGGCCGCTTCTTAGTTTTTTGATCAAGCTCCAGCGCAGGCCCGTCCACAACGATCGTCGCCACAGCTTTGCCGTCCTTCACCAGTTCCAGCGCTCGCGCGGAACGAAACGTCAGCAACAAGGAAAGTGCCGCAAGTACTATAGTGCTAATTTTCATTTCTTTGGTGTCCAAACAGGCGGCCGAAGGCAGCGCCAATTTTTATGCGTTTACGGGAAGATTTCGTTACCGCCGCGTTACTAATGTTTTAACCGATTGAGCACTTTTGTGACCCCTGAAATCTGCCGCCGTGTGGCGCGCGATTCAGACAACAGGGTTGGCCATCGTTTTTAACATAAGGAGTTTTTGTCATGAAGCGTCTGTTGCTTTCCCTTTCCATCCTCGTCCTCGCGGCCACGCTTTGCGCGCCCGTCCATGCAGCTCAAGGCGGCGGACGGCGCCAGGATCCCATCGCGTTCATTTTGCAGCACGCCAGCGACCTGAGCATTACCGACGATCAGAAGACCAAGATCGAAGCGATCCAAAAAGACCTCCCTACCCGCCCGAAAGACCGAACCGACCAAAATGCCATGACCGAATACCGGACCAAAGTCAAAGACGCAGCCGAAAAAGTCACCGCGCTCCTGACCAAGGACCAGCAGGACAAGCTCACGGCGCTGAAGGATAAAGCCGCCGCAGGAAGCACGCCTGCGGACAAGAAAGACCCCAACGCGAAGTAGCGATTGCATTCGCATTTCAACGATTACAAAGCCGGAGGCTGGTGCCTCCGGCTTTTTTTTGCAGGCGAAACGACTGCGACTCGTGAACCTTTTAGCTCATCACGTCACAAACTTTCGTCAACACGTTTGCATTTAAAGACGATAGGAAATCATGCAAAAACTTAACGCTGTATCCGTCCTCGCACTCTCGTTCCTATGCGGCGTGATTCTGTTTGACTGTCGCGCCTCCGATTCGCCGCGTGCCATCATCCCGCCCGCGCATGGCTACCTCTACGCGCTCAACGACGATGTCGCCGGAAATAAAATCGCCGGCTACATCGCCAACGCCAGCGGCGGCTCGCTCTTCACTATCCCGGGATTTCCCGTCGCCACCGGCGGCAACGGCAGCGGCAAAAACGCCAGTGAACAGTTAGCCGTCGATCACCGCAACGCGCGATTGTACGCCATCAACGCCGGATCGAACACCGTCAGCGCGTACTCCATTGATCTCAACACCGGCGCGCTGACCGCGCTGCCCTTTAGCCCGATCAATCTTGGCACGGGAAATTGGTACACTATCGCCGTGCATCCAAGCGGTTCTCCATTAATTGTGGGTGACGCTGACGGAAATCTGGTGGAGAGCTTCGTGATTACCGCGACGGCAGCCACGGCCGCGGCGGGCAGTCCATTCACAACCGCAACCGCGTCCCCGTTCTCATCCGTCTTTAGCCGCAAAGGAGATTTCTTCTACACCTCCGGCAACAACAACGGCAACAATTTCCTCGCTGGATTTCAAGTCAACAGCACAACCGGCGCGCTCACCGCGCTCAGCGGTTCGCCGTTCAACACCATCGACTCGTACTCCGTCGCGCTGCAAACCGATGCAACCGGAAGGCTCCTTTCAACGACTTTCAGCGGCGCGAACTTGCGCGCGTACACGACTTCGGCGGGAATTCCCGCCGCGGTCACAGGCGATCCCTTCGCTTCCGGCCTGTCCAAACCCACGCACGGCGCGCTGCATCCCAATGGCTTTTACATGGTCGCCGATCGCGCGAACAACCAAGTCGGCGTCTACCAAATCGCGGGCAGCGGCGCCGGCACGACACTCGCGCCCGTGACCGGCTCGCCATTCGCTTCGGGCGGCACGTTCACCGATGCGCTCGCGCTCAACCACGACGGCACGATCCTCTTCGCCGCGAACGCCACGACGCTGAACATCACCGGATTCACCGTCGCGCCGCTCACGGGCGTGCTCAGTTCGCCCGTGACCCAATCCGCCAATGCCGTCGGCGCATCCGGCCGCATCGGCGGTCTGGGCTTTATTGCGCCGCCCGTCGATCTCACGCTCACCGTCGTGAGCACGCCCACCACCGTCGTCGCCGGTTCCGGTGCGGGCAATCTTGTCTACACGCTCACGCTCAAAAACAACGGTCCTTCCGACGCCTCGGGCGTGGCCGTCACGAACATACAGTCGCTGCCGTCCGGCGTGAGCTACGATTCCGCGTCGCCCTCCGCCGGATCGTTCGACAACACCAACGGACTCTGGACGGTCGGCAATCTCGCCAACGGCGCCACCGTCACGCTGGCGATCACCAACACAGTCAGCGCCACCGCGCCCGCCGGCACCGCCAACATCAGCGATTCCGCAACGGCCGGCGCCAACGAAACGCTGATCAACACCAGCGACGACTCCGCCACTGCCACCACGTCCGTCTCGTCCACGATCGTCTCCGGCCCCACGGCAACGCCGTCCACCGCCGGCGTGGGACAGCCCGTCAATTTCTCCATCGTCGTAACAGGCAGCGGCCTGACGTACGCATGGAATTTTGGCGACGGAGGCACCGACTCGGGCGCAAGCGTGAATCACGCATACGCAGCCGTCGGCACGTACACGGCATCTGTCACCATCACCAGTCCTGGAAATCCAACGCAAACCGCCAGTGTGCAAGTCACCGTGGTCGCGCCGTTGGTTGGCTCCGGCAACGACAGCGATGGTGACGGCTTCTCCGATGCTCTGGAGACGATCGCCGGCACCGATCCGCACAGCGCCGCCAGCACACCGATCGGCCAGCCCCTCACCGCCGCGCTGATTCAATCGCTCACGATTTCGAAAGCGTCGATCAAACTAAATTTCATGACCGGCGGAAAGGACAGCATCTCTTTCTCCGGCACGCTGCTAATTCTTGCGGATTTCGCGCCGAACGGCCAAAAAGTTTTCGTCGATGTTGGCGGCAACGATGTTGGTTTCGTTTTGAACGCGAAGGGCCAATCCAAATCCGGCAACGATTCGCTGAAGATTTCAATCAAATCCAAGAAAGGCAGCGTCGCCGCGCAGACTGCCAAATATAGCGTAAAACTCAGCAAAGGCTCGTTCTCTGGTGCATTGGCCGACGAAGGCTTGACCGGCACGGCCGACTTAAAAAACGTTTCAAAAACCGTCGTCTTCTCTCTCATCTTCAACAACACCGTTCTGCAAAAATCGCAGACGCTGAGCTATACCGCAAAGAAAAACAAGTCGGGCAGCGCCAAATAGGTCGAAAGTCGAAAAAGTCGTTCACGTCTTGTCGCGCCCGTTCACCGCACTAATCACATCGCCCAGCGCCTGAAGATGCTTGCGCAGCACTTTCAGGCCGCTGTCGCTGAGCGTGTACCAACTCACCGGCTTGCGGTCCACGAATTCTTTCTTCACGCCGACGTAGCCGGCCTCCTCGAGCTTGCGCAGATGCGCGCCGAGGTTGCCGTCGGTTTCTTTGAGCAGGTTCTTTAAGCGCGAGAACGACAGCGCATCCGCGTCGCTTAGCAGCACCAGCGCGCCAAGGCGCGTGCGGTGCTGCAGCAGCGGATTCAGTTCGTTCAAGCGCTCGCCGGTGCGTTTCAGCGCATCATTCGGTCCGGGCATTGGCGCGCCTCGCAAGAATAAAATTCATCAACGATCCGAGGAAAAACGCGACGCCGATCAGCGTCCACACATAGCTTGAAATAAAAAAAATCGCGACGTAGCCCGCCGCCAAGATCAGTGCGTTCCAAATGAGCAGCGAACGCGAATGAACGGCCGCGAGCGCCATGCCCAGCGTGACCATCAATAAAATTGCCGGACCGACCCCGCTGGGTGTGAGCTGCTTGTTCATAACCATTAACGCCATCAATCCAATTGCCGCCGTGACACACAGCCAATGCCACAGCCAGCGCATTCCTTCAGTTCGCGAATTTTCGCCGCGCGCGACCTGGAAACGCCGCGCGAAGTAAAAGCTCAACGCGCCGCCGACCGGCCCCATGAGCAGCCAATACAAGCCCTCGTATTCAGGCCGCCAATCCAGAATCGGATAACCGGCCAGCGTGATAACGCCCCACAGCAAATAGATGGCGGGCGGTCCGTCCGCGTTTCGTTGTCGCTGCGCGACGACGTTTTTGATGAAATTGAGATCGTCCTGCGATTGAGCGGTATTTTCCATGGATTCCTCCCCAAACGGTTTCCTGTCCATAAGAGTACTCTACTATATAGAGTACTTTGTGTCAACTCTTTTCTTTGCTTTTTTTGAATTGAATGGCTGAAGGAATCACGCCGAGTCCTCGGTCATCCCTTCAAGGGAAGGGGTGGGGGCGAGCTTTGTCGTGGGCGCAGGCCCGCGGCGAATGCACGGTTGCGTCAATAGGAAGAACTTCATGCGCCATTGGCTCGCGTTGCTCCTGATCTCTTGTGCGTGCGCGCGCGCCGACTGGATTTATTTAAAAAGCGGCCGCACGCTGCAGGGCGAAGTCATTTCGCAAGACGACAAATTCGTGGTCGTGCGCGTGCTTTCCGGCGAAATCAAACTGCGCGCCGAAGACGTCGATTCCATCGAACGCCAGTCGCCGCAGGAATACAAATTCGATCTCGGCAAGCAACTGCTGCAACAGCGGCGCTACGACCGAGCCATCCAGATTTTCGAAGAAGGTTATCTCGCTGACAGAGGCGGCGAGCTGGCAAAGCGCAAACTCGCGCTCGGTTACGCCGAAGCCGCGCAGTACTACAGGGACCATCACCGCCTCAACGACGCGCGCGATATCTGCGAAAAATGGATCAAGCTCGATCCCGAAAATAAAACGCCCGAATTGCTGGCCGAAGAAGCGAAGCGCATGCTTGCCGAAGTTGCGAAGGAAGAAAAGGCCCTCGACGAGGCGATTTCAAACGCGCATACCTACGCGCAGAATTCGGATTGGAACGGCGCCATCGTCGCTTACGAGCGCGCGATCGACCTGACCCCCGACGCGCGGCGCATGGTTTCGTCCGAAATCGCGCACTGCTATGTCAGCCGCGCCAATGACCACGCGCGACGCAAACTTTCATTGGACGCAGCCAATGACATCGAGGCCGCGCTCGCATTCGATCCGTCGCTTGCCGACAAGCTCGAGCAGCTTTATGTCGCCAGTGTGCTGCCCGCGATTATCGACTGCATCGCGCACGGAGAGCTCGCTGCCGCTCAAGCCAGCATCAAGCGCGTGCTCGGCTTCGTGCCCGCCAACAAATCGGTGCTATACGTGTCAGGCCGGATCGAAGAGGCCGCCGGACATCTGCCCGCCGCCGCGGAGCAATACGGCCGCGCGCTGAAGATTCACGCGGCATCGCCCACGCAAGCGTACATCGACACTCTCCGCCAGCGCATCGAAGCGGAGTTGGGGATCAAGGGCGACACATGGAAAATCGATTCCGGCCTCGCCGACTCATCCGCCTTTGCCGCCGCCGCGGACGGCCCGGCCGAAACAAAAGAAACCGAGAATTTCCTGATCGTTCATCACAACGCCGCGCTCGCCGAGAAAGTCGCCGACGCCGCTGAATTCTGCCGCGCCGACATCATGGCCAAAATGGGCCTCTCTCCGCAATGGCGCGGCAAAGTCAAAATCATTTTGCATCGCACGCAAGCCGAGTACACCGCGCGCACTGCGCAGCCGGAATGGACCGGAGGCTGTTCCAAATTCGCCTATGAAGGCGGGCGCATTGTGGACGCGCAGATCCACTCGTGGCAAACCTCGCCGCGCCTTCTGAAATCCGTCATGCCGCACGAAATCACACACCTGATCGTCAACTCCAGCATGGCCGACCAAAGCGCCCTGCCGCGCGCGCTGCACGAAGGCTTCGCGGTGATGATGGAGCCGACGTTCCGCCAGGAATACTTCATGAATTTCCTGCGCCTGCGCATTAAGAGCCGCGATTTCATTCCACTCAGCGACCTGATCGCCTCGCGCGATTACCCGCGCGATCCGGAATTCTTCTATGCCGAAGGCTTCGCGCTGGTCAGCTATCTCGTGCAGGAAAAAGGAATCAAAAACACCGTCAGCATCATCAACGGCGTGAGCGCCTCGACGAAAGCCGAGAGCGAACTGCTGCGCATCTCAGGCCGCAAAACGCTCGACGACTTGCAGGCGGATTGGGTGGAGTGGCTGGGCAAGCAGGCGAAGTAAAATTAGTTTTGGCGATTCCGCGGGATCGTTTAATATATCACCGTATGGACGAGCATGATCTCTTGACCGCCCACAGCAGCAGTTCCGGCGCGGCTATCTCGGAGGGCGATGCGCCTACGGCTGCGTCCCGAGCGGCAACAGTGCCATTTGACCTTTCTCCGGATGCCGCCGCGTTCGTGCTGCAAAATCGACTTCAATCTGACTTGGAAGAACTCAAGTTTGCGGCGTGCAGTTTATTTTCCGGCGCTCGCAGGTTTGCGGTTACGCTTTCAACAGAACCCGAGGCCGAGCAAAATCCTTCGAAGCTGGTTCTCGAAGTCGATAGTGATTCGCCGCGGCGCGAATTCAACGACACAATCCTGAACTTGTTTCGAAATCTTCGCCATAGCCCACTCTACGATTTACTGACAACTATTCGTGCATAGAGCTTTCATGAACCCGATTGAATTCCTGCAAACAGCCGAAGAATTATTGGTCAGAAATGGCCGAGAGGCCGATCTGCGTTCAGCCGTAAGCAGAGCGTATTATTGTGATTATCAGGAACTTCGTCTGGAAGTCATCAAGATTAATGCTCGAATTCGAAATACAGCGGGCTTAGGCGGAACCCAGCAGATCAGTCACATTAAGCTTTGCAACGCGTTGATCGGATTAGGACGTTTCGATCCGAAGATCGAAAGCATCGGTCGGAAACTCGACAGTCTCAGAGAGAGCAGAAACAAAGCAGATTACGAGCTTCAGAAATCGCTTAGCGCGGCAAAGGCCGCCGAGCAACTTGAAAATGCGAAAGAAATTCGTGACCAAATTTCGTCCTGCGGCGGTGCGGCAACGCTCGCCAAAAGACTCGAAACTTATTTAAATCAATTGTCGCCGCAAACTCCGTAACGCGCTCACTTCCCGCACCGCACCGTCCCCTCGCAGCTTTCGCACACATACTCATGCTCGACGCAATGCATCATGCGTTTGTCGAGCAGATCCAGAATCAGATCGTCGATTCCCAACGTCGGCGCAACGTGATAATGCGTGCCCGGACATTGTTGCGCAGCTTCCGCCGTTAGCCGCGGAATGTCCTGCGTCCAGTGCTTGCCGGGTCCCAGAAAGAACGGCAGCACGACGATGCGTTCCGCGCCGCGTTCGACGCATTTCTTGTACGCGGTGGAAATCGACGGCTCGGCGATTTCCATGTGCGCCGGCTCGACGATGTCGTGTTTTGATCTGAAACGCACCGCAAAAAGCTGCGCGACGCGTTCGAGCATTTGGTTGCTCTCGCCGCGCGTGGAGCCGTGATCGACAATGATGACGCCGTTTTTCATGCGCTGTGCGGCCCTCTGAATTGTTTGTAAATCATATAGGCCGCCATGCCCAATCCAATCACAGAAACAAAGCGCCGCGACCAGCGCGGGCCGACTTTTTTCGCCGCGCCCGCGCCCAGCCACCCGCCCATCACCGCGCCCACCGCCATCGACAGCGCGATCGGCCAGTACACGACGCCCATCGCCGCAAAAATAATTGAGCTGATTCCGTTAATCACGAACGCGGCCAGATTCTTGAGGAAATTCATGCGGTAAATGTCGCCCACGCCCATCAGGCTGAGCGCCGCCAGCATCATGATCCCGATGCCTGCGCCGAAATAACCGCCGTAGACCGCGACCAGAAATTGAAACGCCAGCGCTCGTTTGCGCGGCGGCGCGTGCGCTTGTTGCGCGACCGCGTCTCGTTCAACGGACAGCTTCGCGTCCGGCGCTTTTTTAAAAAGCAATCGGCTGATTGTGTCGTGAAGCAAAAAAATAATCGCCGCGAGCAGAATCAGCCACGGCACGATCGCGTCGAATTGGCCTTTGGATGTGACGATCAGCAGAATCGAGCCCACGACGCCACCGAGAAAACTGACCACGTAAAACGAAAACATCTTCCCAATGCCAACGCTTTCGGCGCCGCGAAACCCGCGCGCGCCCATGAACGCTGCGGGAACCAGGCCGACCGTGTTGGTGTAATTGGCGCTCTTCGCGTCCATGCCGCACGCCAGCATGACCGGAAAAGTCAACAGCGTCCCGCCGCCGGCCACCGAGTTAACGGCGCCGGCGAGGATCGCGACGGCAAAGGTGACGAGGCAATGTGTCGGTGTGATGGCGGCTTTTTGTGGTAATCAAATAGCAAAGCTGCGGAAGCTGAATGACCCCGAGTCAGTCACGGCGCGTCGCCGTGCTGACAGCCGGGAGCCATTCGCCAAAGGCGTTTACTTCTTCTTCGCCGCTTTGTCTTTCTTCGGCTTCTTCACTTCTTTTTTCTGAGCGTTGTTTCCCTTACCCATCGGAGCACCCTCCTGAAATGAATTTTGCGGATTCGCGCGCTCCACGCGGAGCACACCATTTTTTTACATAACCCTTTCATCGTCTTGACGCAAGACTTAATTTAGCGTTTCGAAAGATTTTGAATTTGCCGGCGCAAAATTTTTATGCCTGTCCTATCATTCGCAGATTCGCGCGGCGAGCGGCGCCGCGCGAAAAACGACTGCATTCAAGGTTCGCGCCGAATATGCCCGATGGCTCGCCAGCTAAAATCAAAACTGAATCGATTTTCGTTCGCCGCGTACTGTTGTGCGCCGATCCGAACTGGCTCGCCTTCATGGCCGTGTTTTCGTTGCCGGCAATTTACGAACTGGCCTGCGCCCTCTTCAGCAGCGGCGATGCGCGCTCGATCCGAATCGCACAGGCTGAATTTTTTTTCGGCTTGGCGGTTTACGCCGGCGTCTTGAAGTGGCTCGGCTGGAATATCTTCACGCGCTGGCTCCCCGATGATTCCAAACCGCACAGTTACGCGCTGTTCCCAGCAGAGATTTTCTGCGGACTGGCGCTGGCCTGTGCCTGGTTCTACCTGCGAAATTTCATCGGCGCGCTGTGGCCGGCGAGCTACAGTTTGTTGGAACTGAGCGTCTTAAAATATCTCGCAACTGCGGTTCATCTCATTGCATTGGTTAGCCGCGCGCGTTCTCGCGAGCGCGTCTTCACGCTCGACAACTTAAGGCGCACTTTGCTGGTGCTGTCGATGTACGCGGCTTGCGTCCTCGCGCTTTTTCTGGCGCTGCGAGACGTCTCTCCTGCGCTGCACGTTCAATCCACCGATCCGTTTTATCACGCCTACAGCGCACTGATGTACCTGCGCCATGGCGTTGCTTACAGCATTTTCAACGGCGGCGAACCACTCGTCTATACCTCCGGGTTTGGCGCGATCAACGCCGTGGCCGCCGCGGTTGCGCCGCTCTCCGTAGTTCGCGCGGTTGCCATTCAACACATCTTTCTCATCATCGTTGCGTTTTTTCTGATGACGAGCGCCATCGGCGCAATCGCGCGCCGTCCGCTGTGGCTGCTGCATTGGACGCCGCTTCCATTTTTGTTGCTGCTGCCTGTTCACAATCTCGCGCCGTGGATTCATTACGAGGGCGCGCCGCGCCAGTGCGCACCGGCGCTGCTTGCAGCGATCGTTTTGCTCCCAACCCTGCTTCCCGCAACGCGCGCAAAATCGCTCTACGCAATTTGCGCCGTCGTTGCGGTGCTTGAAGGGCTGGCGGCTGCGTTAAATCCGGTCTGCGTTCCATTCCTCTTCGTGCTGGCGCCTGTTTCGCTCGGAGCGCTCTGCTTTCGCGCGCGCGCAGCGAAAATGCCGCTTGCTCGCATCGTCGCGTCGCACGCCGGCGCGCTGCTCGTGATCGGCGCGCTGCTCCTCTATTGCGATCAATATTATCGCCGTCTTGCTTTTGGCGGTCAGCGCCCCAGCGTGTCCGGCCAAGTGCTCCCGGCGCATCCGATCAAATTAAATTCAGCCCAAGGGCTTGCGCAGATGGCTTCCGCGCGCCCGCTTGCGTTTGACACAAGCATCGAAGAAATCGTACTGCGGCGTCCGCGCTTGCAATGGTTTCCGTTTGGCGCTCTGGCGCTGTTAGGTATGAGCGCACTTGTCTGGTTCGCAATGGGGCGACACTCAGAAGCTCCGCGCGTTCTGCTCGCCGCCGCGATGAGCGCGGGCGTATGGTTCGTTTTAAAATATCTGGCCGCGTTTTTGATTGGCGCACTCTCGGCGAACTCCGATTCGTGGGACGCGAGCACGCTTTGCGTTTATTTGAAACTCATGCTTTTCCGCATACAAGTCGTGCTGCTCTTTTTTGTCGTCGCGTCGTGTGCGTCGATTTTGTATGCATGCGCGGACAGACTGGCTCGACCGGCGCGAATTGCGGTGCTTGCCGCAGCGGCCGTCGCGATTGTGGCCATTCTGCCGTGGCGAACGATGATCGACGTGCGCAAAGCCGGTTTCGATATTCCCAATTCAGGATGCATGGGAAACGTGTCGGTGGACGACCTGAAGCTTGTGAAGTGGGCGGACCGAACCATCGGCAATGGACCGGGGATCATTGGTCTGGCCGCAACAACGGTGGCGATCAACGAGGAGAAGCACCTCTATCCCTTCAGCGGCGCGCAGGCGATGCCGCTGTACAGCGAGTGGTTGAATTATTGTTTCCTCGTCGGCGATCCGAAGCGCAAGTACAGTTTCGACGATTACATGGCACACATCCAAACCAATTTCGACGCGCGCTGGTGCTTCGACAACGGCATCGCTTATTTCTATATCAACCGCGATGTCCGCTCCTTCTACAGTTCGTTCGACGACGCGATCGCCGCGGGAAAACTCAAAGCGCTGCAAACGTATGGTAATTCGACGATCTACGCCGTCGTGGCCGAGCCTGCGCCGCCTCCAAAATGAAACTCCTCACGAGCGCTTGCGCACTTCCTCCTCCAGCATACGCAGACGCTGCTCCATGATCGCCAGCTCCTGCATCAGCCGGATGTTGCGCCGATGCTGGTGCGTCAGCGAGACGGAAACCGTGAAAGAAAAAATGTAAATCGCGGCCAGCGAAATGAAGAGCACCGCCGTCGGATACGCGAGATGCGCGCGCCGCGCGGCGAACTCGATTGCCTCGGGGAAAATGCCACAGAGCAGCACGATGGATGCCGCGCAGATCCACATCACGGCGTACTTCTCGCGCAAATCGCGGCTGCGCACCCAATACAGCGTCAGTAAAAACGCCGTCAGCCCGCCCATCAGCATCAGCAATTCGGCACTCATCGCGGACTCCTTTCAAATTTTTTCGCGCGCGCGCAGCCGGTCGATCACGATCGCGAGCGACACCTTCACCATGTAGTAAATGGTTCTGAAGTAACGTATCGAAGTGATCCCGCCCTGGCGCTCGCGCATGCGCACGGGGATTTCGCCGATGTTGAGCTTGTTGCGCGCGCACCAGAAGAGCGATTCCGGCTCCGGATAATCGTCGGGATAGCGTTCCGAAAAACGCTTCCACGCGCGAGGCCCGGCGCAGCGAAAGCCGCTGGTGGGGTCTGTGACGCGCACGCCCGAGAGCAGCCCGATCAGCCGCGAAAAAAAACGGATGCCGACGCGGCGCGTCAACGTCGATTGAAAATTGCCTTCCGATTTTTGAAGAAATCGCGAACCGATGCACAGGTCGAGGTGTTTGGCTTCGCATTCGGCGACGAGCGCTTGCAGGTACGACGCGTCGTGCTGGCCGTCGGCATCGAATTGAATCGCGTACGTAAAACCACCGCGCCTGGCCGCGAACAAATAACCGGCCTGCACGGCCACGCCGATGCCGCCATTGGACGGCATGTTGATCAAATGCACGGGCAGGCGGCTGGCGCGCGCAGCCTCCTGCGCCGCGGCGGCGGTGCCGTCGCGCGAGCCGTCGTTGATCACCACGATCTCAAATCCGTCCGGCAGCGCTTGCAGCGCGGCGATGGTGCCGGGCAGCGCCTGCTCCTCGTTATAGGCTGGAATGACGATCAGGTTTTTCATTCAGCGCGCACGCACACGAAAATGAATTGGTTTGCAAACAGAGGCCGCCACAGCCGCGAGAAAAAATGCTCCACCGGATAAATCCAGCGCTCGTAAAATTGAAACGAGCCGCGTTCGGACATCTTCGTATTCTGCCGCGAGGCCGCGTCATGCTTTTTCACAAACGTCTGATACATCCACACGACTGGCGCGGGCACGAAATCGATCTTCTCAATCTTCAATCCGGCGTCCGCAAGAAACACGCGCGCGGTTTTCATCGTGTAAAAATGCAGATGCGTTTCATCCAGGATGCCGCCGCTCTTCGACATATTGAATCGGCCAAAAAAGAGCCCAAGCCGCGTATAAAAACAGGCAATGTTTGGCAGGGAGACATACACACGGCCTGCGTTTTTCAGTCGCGGAAGAAGCGCCGCAAGCGTTGCGCGCGGGTTGAGCAAATGTTCGAGCACGTCGGCGAAAATCAGCGCGTCGTACGCACCGCCAATCACGGAGACCGCGTTCGGATCGTTCAAATCCATCACGCGCACGGAGGCAATCCGCTCGCGTGCAATGCGCGCTTCGTCCTCCGAATGCGTGATGCCATCAACGGTGTTGCCGTTTCTTGCAAGCAATTCGCCAAGCGCGCCGGTGCCGCAGCCGACATCCAGAATTTTGCGGCCGGTCAGCGCTTTCAACGCCCGCCAAAGCGGGATGTTGACGGATTCGTAGATCATCGGCGACGGCTTATACTCGATGCGCCGTGCTTTTCCAGCGTTGATCAGTTTCACCAATACGCTACGATCATGGCTTCTCGCAGCGAATATGGATTGGATTCTTGGCGAACATTACAAATGCAACTGCCTCTGGCACGGCCGCGAATTCGAAACTCGATCGCTTATCGGGCCGTCATTTACCACTGTGGGCCAGAACTCTTTTATTATATTTATTTCCACCGATCTATTTGTACCTCACCGCGAATGTGATTTTCTCAGGAAGTTCGACGCCCATTTGGGATGCAGAGCAGCAGCAGGCGCCGTATTATTCACTCCTGGCGGATAGCGTTCGCGCGCATCAATTGATACTTTGGAATCCAATGAGCAACGGAGGCGCGCCGGATTATGCGGTGCCGGATTTCTTTTTGCTTTCGCCGGTCACAGGCGCGGTTGCGTATATTTTCGGCGGTTCGCTGGCGAGCTTCAAATTGTATTGGTTTCTGGTCTGGGTTTTCGGCGCGTGGGGGATTGTCAACCTTGGCCGCCACCTAAAAGCGCCTGGATGGGGAATCTGTTGTGTCAACGCGGGATTCATGTTTTCCGGAGTGTACTGCGGGCAAGCCGAGAATATCAGCGGACTTTCGGCAATGTCCGTAATACCCTGGATTGTGTGGAGATTGGATGTTGCGCTCAAAACGGGACGCATTCTTCCAGCATTCCAAGCCGCGCTGCTGTGGGGGCTTTCGGGACTTTGCTCATACATTGGATTGACCGCGCTGACGGGCTGTTACTGTGTACTTTGGATGGCTGGACGGCTGATGACCTGGAGCGAAAGCGGCGAAGTTCACGAGAGGACAAAGCGTTGGATGTTCGGTTTAGCTGTCACTTCTATTTTCGGATGTTTTGGCTTGCTGATCGTGTCACCGATCTTGGCGGGATTAGGGATCGAATTGGCCGGCTACTCAGATCGCGCGGGAGTCTTGTCCAGATCTGTTGCAATTGGCGATAACGTGATCGATCCGCGAGCGCTCTTTTCATTTGCCAGTCCTTATGTATCTATTTTAAAAATGAATAACTACACAACGATATGGCCGAACACAGATACTTGTCTTATCAGCATTTACTCTGGTGCTGCCGCAACGGTGCTTGCATTCGCATCGTTGTTAGCGCGGAATTCTATTCGGTGGCGGCTGTGGCTCTTTGGGCTGGGGCTTCTCTGTTTGATGGCAGCGCTTGGGTATCATACGCCCGTCCGAGGCTTGCTCTATGATTGGTTTCCGCCCACGCGCTATTTCCGGCATCCGGCGATTTTTAGGTACTATTGGATATTTACTATTTCATACTTGGCCCTTTATGCCGCGCGCGACATTGAAACGGCTGCGCGTTCAGTTCGCGCCAGCAGATTTTTAGCAGCAATTGCAGTTTTCGCAGCAGTTATCGGAATAGCATGGACCCTGATCGCGTGTTCTTCAAATTACCTCACGTTGTCCGACGCGGCCCGCTTTCATCTTTTTGCCATTTGGCTTCTGCTGGCGGCAGCATGTATAGCGCGAAGTTTTGCCCGCCGGCTTTCTCCAGCGGCAATTGTCGTTATCGCCTGCATCGACGGCGCGCTTTCATTTCAAATGAATCGCGCAATCATGTGCAGCGAAGATCCCGGCACGCTTCAATTCTGGTCGGACACCGAGAAGCAGCACAATCCGTCGCTAAACTTTACGAAGACCGGATTCGACCGCGAATTGCAAGCAATGGCCAGGCCGCCGTACATGTACAATATGCTTCACAACTATAATCTAATTTTGAAGCGTTCGGCGTTGAAGAGCTATTCGCCGCTAAGCAATGAATACCATCGGAAGATTGCCGATACGCCTTTGCTGGCAAATGCGGCGATTGGGGAAAATAGGATTTGGTTTGCGCGGGACGCGCCGGAGATAATACCTTCACCGGCAAACTTTGAGGCATATAAGGCACGAGCGCTTGCAATTAACGCGGCGCCAATTGTGCGGCATACTCGCGATTCGCTATTGCACCACGCGAATACTGAATCTGCTGAAAGCAATCTTGCGGAACTGAAGGCTCCGCTCGACATGCCGGCTCAAATCATTTCATATACTCCCAACGCGCTGAGTCTGCGCGTCACTGCGCCCGCAGAAGGTTGGCTGCTTGTTACCGAACGCTGGGCGCTCGGCTGGCACGCGAAAGTCAATGGCGTGGAAACCGAGGTTGTTCCAGGCAATTTCATTTTTCGATGTATTAAAGTACCAGCCGGCGAGATTAGCGTTGATTTTTATTACCGGCCTATTGGAATGCCGTGGCTTTTATACTTAAGCTATACAGTCATTCTTGCAGTCGCGTGCATTTCGCTGGCGAAATGGCTGGCGCGTTTCTTTCACGCCAGTTCCTGAACCATGCCGAGATACTTCGCCACGTCGTCGCGGCTCAACAGGCCCGCGATGCGATCGGCTGTAATTACCAGCATCTCGTCCACGTTTTCGCGTTCCATGCGCTGAAGCGCGGACCACAGTCCGGCTTCCGGACTGATGCGCCGGATTTTATCGAGCGGCACCATCGCGTCGCGAACCGTCTTCGCCGCCCATTGCTCGCGCGGGACATCTTTTACTTCGTGAAGGGTGACCGCACCGATGGTCTCATCGCCGTCGCGCACCAGGAAAGTGCGATGGCCGTGCACAAGAATGTGATCATCGACCAATTGCTGAAGCGTTAAGTTCGCCGGAACCTCATCGCAATGATTCATCGCGTTGGAAACCTTGTGGCCCGCAAGCAGCCCTCGAAACTCAGCCCGATGCACTTCCGCGGTTGCGGCGTTGTCGAGGAACCAGCCGATAAAGGCGATCCACAATCCGCCGAGATTGCCGGTCATGACGCTCAAGACGCCGAGGAAGATGAATAGGTAGCCAAAGCCGCGGCCAATATTTCCGGCGATGATCGTGGCGCGGCGCATGTCTTTTATTGCTCCCCAGATCAGCGCGCGCAAAACGCGCCCGCCGTCCAGCGGGTATCCGGGGATCATGTTGAAGACGACGAGCATAAAATTGATGAACGAAAGATATTTTGCCGGCCCAAATACTTCGGGAATATTTGGCGCGACGATCGTGATCGCAAAGAAGACCACGCTCAGCGCAATGCTGACCAGCGGGCCGGCCACGGCGATCGCGAATTCAGCCAGCGCGCTCGGCGGTTCGGCGCCAAGCTGCGCGACACCGCCGAACAGGAATAACGTGATGCTGCGCACGGGCACGTTGAAAGCTTTGGCGACCACCGCGTGGCCGAGTTCGTGCAGCAGCACGCTGGCAAAAAAGAGCAGCGCCGTTGCCGCGCCCATCAGCCAGTATTGCTGCGGTTGCCAGCCCTTAAACTCCGCGGGATAGTAAGTGGCCGCCAGCATCCACGTGAGGAGGGCGAAAATGAGAAACCAGGAATAATCCAAGCCGATGGATATTCCCAGTATTCTGCCGAGAGAAATGTTTTTGCGCATCATGGCCGAGTTCTCGTTATTGCGACAAAGCACTTTAGCGTTGCGGCGGTTTGATGGTTTTGCCCGGCACCGCGAAAGTGCTTGCTTCGTCGCGAACATCTCCCTCCAAAGAATCTTCTATTTCCTGCTGTTTCTTTGCGTTGCGTAGATGATGTTGATGCGATATGGGCCGCTCGCTTTTGTGCGGCCGTTCCGAATTTGCTCTCTGTTTGGCTGGCATTTTGACACCTCCCGGCGGATAGAGCCTTGCACTCGTAATCATCTCGCAATGCCTGTACCAAAGCTCATGCGATTGGCACTTTCAGTTCGTCCGATTGGCGTTAAAAATAAACGCATGGATTTGCCATGCAACGCCCCCGATTCCGCCGCGCAACACCGCCAAGCCGCGCCGAAAAAATTGCGCGCCGCGGTCATGACATTGTCCACCACGCGCAGCAAAGAAAACGATCTCGGCGGAAAATATATTTGCGACGCGCTGGCGGAAGCCGGCCACGAGATCGTCTGGTACGAAGTGGTGAAGGACGATGCGCCGTCGATCGCGTCGATGCTGTGCGCGCTGCGAGAACATCACGAATTGGACATCGTCGTTTGCACGGGCGGCACCGGCATCAGTCCGATGGATCTGACGATCGACACCGCGCGCCCATTGTTCGACCGCGAATTGACGGCGTTCGGCGTAATGTTCACAGTGTTGAGCCACGCTGAAGTGGGCATGGCCTGTCTGCTTTCACGTGCCACCGCCGGAGTCATGAAAGACAAAGTGGTCTTCTGCCTGCCGGGCAGTCCGAAGGCGTGCAAGCTGGCGATGGAGAAAATCATCCTTCCCGAAGCGGGGCATATTGTGAAGCACGCGCGGGAGAAGGGCAGGGGTCAGGAGGCAGGAGTCAGGAGACAGGAGAACAACGGCTAAACCACTGCGCGGTTTTTCTACTTCCTCGTTTGCAAATCAGTTGGTGGCGCAATTTGAATGCATCATTTTACGGACTTTGAAATATGACCGATCAAGAATACGAATCGCTGAATCTTCTTTTTGCGCAGGATGTCAACACGGCGCTTGACGCGCTGATTGCCAAACTGGCGGAAGGTCCGGAGCATCATGCGCTGTTTCGCGCGAAGCTGTTAAAAAAGCGCGTCGAATTGGGTTTGCCGCTCATTAATCCCGGCGAGTTGAAAGGCGCGCCGCCGGATGCGCGCGAGACGTATGAAAATTACGTCGAAACGGTCTGCCGCGAGATTGGGGCGAAATACCTCGCTGAAAACAACATCGCTCAAGCGTGGCGCTATTTCCGGACGATCGGCGACAACGCGCTGGTCCGCGAAGCCATCGAAAAAATCGATCCGAAAAATGCGAGCGACGAGATTCTGGAAATCGCGATCGGCCAGGGCGTGCATCCGCTGCGCGGATTTGAAATCACGCTGGAGCGCGACGGATTGTGCCGCGCGATTTCGACATACGACACGGAATTTTCGTCCGATTTAAGCGACAAGCGCGCCGGCGCGGCGATGCTGGTGCGCGCGATTTACAAGGATTTGGTGCTAAACGCGCGCAAACAAATCTTCGAGCGCTTCAACGAATACCCGCCCGAAACGGATTTGATCGACTTGGTGCGCCACCGGCCGTGGATGTTCGAGAACGCGAATTATCATTCGGACCCGTCGCATTTGATTTCGGTCTGCCGCATCGGCGTGATCGTGGACACGCAGCCGGAGCAGATCATGGCGCTGAGTTTTAGCGAATACGGCAAGCTGCTCGACAAGCGCCATCAATACGAGGGCCGCGCGCCGTTTGAAGGCGGGTACAGCGATTACGCGCGCTATTACCGCGCGGTGCTCGGGCAGAACGCCGAGGAGACGATCGCATTTTTCGAAGACAAGCTGAACACGTACGACTTGCACAGCATGGAGAGCTTTCCGCTGGAAGCGATCCTGCTGCTGTACTGGCAATGCGGCAAAAAAACGGAGGCGCTGAATTTCTGGCGCGAGCGTTTTCAATACACCGCGCCGGAACAGCGAGGAACGATCACGCCATCGTACTACGAACTGTGCATGTTCGCCGGCGATTATCAGCGGCTGGAGGAATCCGCGAAAAACCAGGGCGATTCATCGGCGTGGGCGGCGGCGAAGATATTTGCAGCGCGCCAGAAGCCCGAGGCGGGGAAATCATAATGGGCTTTCAAGACCGCGAATATATGAAGGGGGGCGAAATGTCCTCCGGGCGCTCACGGCGCTGGTCTGGTAAATTCGATCAATGAAACGGCAGTTCTCCAATGCCGCCGCGCATCGGTCGCGGCCTGTTCCCAAGATTTTTCTGGACCTTTTTCATCGTTTCGTGTCTATTGTGGGGCGTTCGCTCCAATTTTCTGGAATGCGAGGACGTATGCGCCGCGTGTTTGGCGACTTGTTTCTTGTTGCATTATTAACGAGCGTGGCGGGCTCGCTTTGGGCCGAGCAACCGCCGCCGCCGCCGGTTACGCCGCCCGCCACTCCCAGGCCGCAGACAGGAATGTCTGCGCCACCCCGCCGCGTCACGCAGGAACAATTGGACGCGGCGGACGCGCAGTTCACCGGATCGGCAAACTACGACGAAGTCGCGCATGAGTTGCTAGAGCAGTTTCTGAATTTCAAAATCACCAACCAGAAAGCAGAAGTGCACGCGTCGAAGCTGAGCTACAAGGAAGCGCGCGAGGCTCGGGCGAAAGAAGCGAAGGAAGCCAAAGAGGCGAAGGCGGCGGCGAAAAATGCGCCCGCGAAACCGGATGAGTACAGCATCGCGGACATGGATGCCTACACGGTCAACGCGCAGGATTGCGCGCGAAAACTGGTCTCGTTGGGGAAGCGCGCGGTGCCGGAGACGGCGGAATTGTTCCGGGCCAGTTACGCAAAACCAGAGAAAGCGGCCGATGCGCTGCAGACGGCTCAGGTGACCTATTATACCGCGTGGGTGCTGTCGCACATTCGGCTGGCGGAGGCGGCCAAGCCGTTGATTCCGCTGCTGACGAACACCGCGGCGCGCTCGGATTTGCGCGTGATTGCGGTCGATGCGGCGGGCTGGGAGAAACTCGACGAAGGCGTGGCGCTGCTGCAGAAAATTGCGGTGATCGATCCAGACACGGAAGTGCGCAAGCGCGCGGTGGGGCAGTTGTCGATGATTCCGGAGCATTGGGTGCAGAGCGAGCCGGTCTTCGTCAGGCTGCTGGACGATCCGAACGAAGACATTCGCACGCAAGCGGTGAAGGCGTGCCATTACGCGCACATTTTTTTGAGCGCGAATCCGAAGCTGGTTCAGTTGATCGAAAAGGACGAGTCGCCGGTGGTGCGTCAATATGCGCTGCTGACGCTGGCGCGGTTGAAAGTGCGCGAAGCTCAGCCGGCGCTGATTCGGATGCTGGCGAAGATCGATTTGGACGAGAAGATCAGGAAGCAGGCGCTCGCCACGCTGGTGTCGATCAGCGGCGTGCCGTTCCGCGATGTTGACGGGGCGCTGAGTTGGTGGGCGAAGCAGGGAAAGGAAGAGTTCGAGGCCATTGAGAAGCGCTCCGGCGCGGAGGCGGCGGAGTCAAACGATGCGGAATTGCTGCCGATGAAGCCGCTTCCGAAATTCAAAGCTGCGCCGGCGGAGATCGCGGATGTGGTGCCGTTGAGCGACACGAAGTCAAAGGCGGCGGAGTTGTTGCCGGAGGATGTGCCCGCAGTAGCGCCCACGCCGTTCAATTCGGCGAAAATGCCGGAGCTAACCAAAGACGCGCCGGCGGTGCCGCGCAAGGTGGACGGCTCGGAGAGCCGTCCGACGGTGAAGGCGGAGAATGCGAAGGCGAGCGTGGTCGAGCCGCTGCCTGGAACGCGTTTCGACGATGCGCCGCCGGAGAATTTGGATCCCAACGAATCGACTGGATCGCAGCGGCGCAAAAAGCGGCTCGCGGAACAGCCATGAGCGCGCAGCATTCGTTTCCTGAAAAAAAAATCGGCGTGAACGCGAACGGCGGCGATGGCGTCGTGGACGCGCACGTTGTCGATGGCGCGGGAGCCACGCTTGCAAGTGCGAGCACAGGTGGCGGGATTGAAGGCGTTCCTTCAGGGAGGAATACGAATCACGGCGGCAGGAGTGCCGCCGCTCCTACGGCGGGCGAATTCGCGGGGCGCGTTGCGTTGTCGGCGGGGTTGATTGCGCTGGTGTTTGCGGTGTGGATGGTGAATTTGCAGGCGGCGGCGGGATGGACGGGGTTGTATGCGCGGATGGCGCCGCGTTTGAGCGTCTTCGGGATGGGGTTGTTCACGGCGCTGGCCATACAAGGATGCCGCGTGAAAGCGCGGACGCTTTTGGTGTGCGCGGGTTTGGCGCTGGCGGGGATGTTCGCGCTGCAAGGGTGGGCGAATCTGTTTGAAGTCGTGAAACCATCGGCGGAGACGCTTGCGATGTCCGGCGGAAAGCCGCGCGATTGGGCGAGCGCGGGCGGGAATGTGTACCTTCACGCGCGGCCGGACATGCTCGGGCCGGGGCCGGCGCTGCTGTTGATGCGCCTGGAATGCGCGCTGTTCGCGGCCGTTTTTTTGGGGACGTGGATCGGGCAAGGCGCGTGGCGCGCGTGGCATTTCGTGACGCTGCTGATGTTCGCGGGCGTCTTCGACGCGTGGCTCAATTGGCAGCACATTCCGGAGAGCGTGGACGCGGCCTCACCGCTGGCGGTGCTGCGCATGCCGTTCGTTCCGGCGCTGGGGCGGATGACGCTGGCGCCGGCGTTCACAGATATTATGTTTATCAGCGCCGCGTTTGAAGCCTCGCGCGTGTTCCGCATGCATGTGTTCTGGCTGGCGCTCGGCGCACTCACAGGCTATTGCAGCGGCGGATTTTTTGGGCCGGCGCCATTTTTGTCGATGCCGCTGGTGGCGATTGGGATGATCGTCGCCGCGTGGCCGGACATGAAACTCGACGAGAATTCAGTGGGCAAAGCGTTCTTGGCGCTGGCGCTGATGATTCTGATGCTGGCGGGCGTGAGGCTGCTGCGGATTGAATTGAATGCGCCGCGCGAACAGAATGCGGCGCCGCCGGAGTTGAGGAATGCGGCGTAGTCAGGGATCAGGGGTCAGGAGTCAGGGGGCCAGGGACTTTATCGCAGCCTCCGCGCACGCAGCGCCGGATTCACTCGCACCGCCGGGCGCGGCGGAGTCTTTGCTCCAGCGGGCGGCGTGATGCCTGGCGACGACGGCGGCCGTTGCACGGGTTGCGGGATGCCCGGCGATGAGGGCGGGCGTTGCACGGGCCGCGCGATTTTCTTCACTGTGGGCCGTGGCGCGGGGCGGTAGCCGGGCCGCAAACCCGGCCGCGCGGGGCGATACATCGGTTTCGCCATCGGCTTCACCGGCGAACGCATCTGCACGGCCGGCCTCGGCGCGCTGCCGGCGGCCGCCAGTTCCTGCAAAATCCGCGCGATCGCGTTCGCGACAATTTCGGCGCTGAGCGCTCGATGCTCCGGGTCTTTGACCAACATCAATTTCACCAGCGTCGCCGTCCTCGGATTCAGCTCGGGGCGCAGCGCTTTAACGTCTAGCGGCTCGTCGTCGAGGTGCATGCGCAAAATTTCCTGCGGATCGTCGGCCAGAAATGGCGGCGCGCCGATCAGCAATTCGAAGAGCGTCGCGCCAAGGCTGTAGATGTCGCTGCGCGGATCGTTGAGCGCCGTGCCTTTGATGATCTCCGGCGCCACGTAAGGCGGGCTGCCCGCGAAGGTGCCGGTGTCGGTGGTCGTGCGCACCACTTGCGCGATGCCGAGGTCGGTCAGCTTGGCGACGCCGTCGGCCGTGAGCAGAATATTGTCGGGCTTGACGTCGCGGTGCAAAATCCCGCGCGCATGCGCGGCTTTGAGTCCCAGCGCGGCTTGCTGCACGATCTCCAGCGCGCGCTTCTCGCTCAAACGCCCACCTTCGGCTTCCATTAATTGGCGCGTCGAACCGCCGTCCAGCAGCTCCATCGCAAAATAATTAAGCCCGTGATCGGTGCCCACAAAATAACCGTGAACAACGTTGGGATGGTTGAGCTGCGCGACCGCGCGCGCTTCACGCAAAAACTGCTCGACGGCTTCGTCGTCCTGCGCGATGTCGGTGTTAAGGATTTTCACGGCGACTTCGCGGTTAAGCGATTTTTGAAGCGCCTTGAAGACCGCGCCGCTGGCGCCTTCGCCGAGATGTTCGACCAATTCAAAATCGCCCAGCGTATCGACGCTTTGGAGCGGTTCGCCGGTGTCGGCCTCGATCGTGTCCACGGCCATGCGCGCCAGCATTCCGCGGCTGACGAGAAAGTCGCCGAAACTGAAGCTCGCGCCCATCTGCTGCAATTTCAAATAGACCGTCAGCGCCGCGCGCCCCTGCTGCTCGTCAAGCGCCTTCGCCTGCACGGCACGCTGCAAGAGTTGTTCTGGTTCAAGCGCCATATCGGATCACCGTCGTGGTGCGTTTGCCGGACGAATAGAAAACAAGAGTATAGCGCGCGGGCGGGGCGGAGTCGAGGGAGGAGTGGCGGGGAAGAAGGAGTGGGGTGCACGACAGTTTAGGCGGAAAATTCAACCATTAGCGACGATAACTCGTTGTCTTGCGAAGCATCCGCGGTGAACGGATGGACGTTTCAGGTTACAGGTTACACGTTACAGGTTGCGTTTCCGCGAGCGCCAGCGAATCCAGCGCTCGCACAGAAACCAAACGATAATTAGTACTCCTATTTCGATGAGGACATTCAACAGGACCGCGTTAATCCGAACATATTCTTCGGAGACTGAGCCAAGTGACACCGGTTCTCCGTGAATGAACTGAATGTCGTCGGTTAACTCTGAAATGATGTAAGGAAATCCGCGCGTTCGCAACCTGTGAATTACAACCGGAAATCTGACGCCGCTCACATGCGCAATCGGTGGTAATCGCAGCGCATCCTCCTTCGACAGCGCGCCTTGTCCGTATTCGCCGCCAAAGTACTTTGCTGTGACAGGAACTAAACTCGTCCACATCATTCCGCCCGCGGCGAACATCAGCAGCACGGCGGTAGAGAGATGAATTTGAAAGCGTCGTTTGCGCAGCGAAGACAAATTCTACCGCCCTCGATTTATCACCCACCATTTCCTTACGATTTCGCCCACGATCCAGCCGACTATTGCGAAAAAAAACATTCCGAGAACAACGCTGAGACTCCCGAACGCCGCGTGCCCCAGCGCGCTGGTGAAGCGATAGCCGTCGGCGCCGCGCCGCACGAAGACGCCGGCTTTGATCAGAATCCACGAGGGCAGCGCCAGCGGCGACGGCTCCCACTGCGCGGACGGAATTCCATGCGGCGGAGTGTCGCCGGGAATCGGCAGCGCGTTGATGTACAGCGAGGCCCCGCCGTAAATCGCGCCAAGCATCAGAAACGAAAAGAGAATGAAGCGAAAGAGCGAAAGCCCCTTGGGAAGTCCGCCGCCTTCGCCGGCTTTTTGAGGGAGGGGGGAGGAGGGAGGAGGGGGGAGGGAAGAATTGCTCATTTTTGCCAAAGCCCCCTCTTCTCCCCTCCCTCCTCCCCTCACTTCACGCGTCCCATTTTCTTCAGCAGCGTCGCGCCCATGTCCGACGGGCTGTCGCAGACGGCGATGCCGGCTTCGCGCATCGCGTTGACTTTGCTCTCCGCCGTGCCCGCGTTGCCCGAGACGATCGCGCCGGCGTGGCCCATGCGGCGGCCGGGCGGCGCGGTGCGGCCAGCAATGAATCCGGCCACCGGCTTGGTCATGTTTTTCTTGATCCACGCGGCGGCTTCTTCTTCGGCGCTGCCGCCGATTTCGCCGATCATCAGCACGCCCGCGGTCTGCGCGTCGGACTGGAACATCTTTAGCACGTCGATGAAATCCGTGCCTTTTACCGGATCGCCGCCGATGCCCACGCAGGTGCTCTGCCCGCTGCCGAGGCACGTGACCTGCCACACGGCTTCGTAGGTCAGTGTACCCGATCGCGAGAGAATTCCGATGTCGCCCTTCTTGTGAATGTAGCCGGGCATGATTCCGATTTTGCATTCTTCCGGCGTGATCACGCCCGGACAATTCGGGCCGATCAGCCGCACGTTGGGCCGGTTGCGCAGCGACTGCATCACCTTCACCATGTCCATCACGGGGATGCCTTCGGTGATGGCGCAGATCACGGGGATGTTCGCGTCCGCGGCTTCCATGATCGCATCAGCGGCAAACGGCGGCGGCACGAAGATCATCGTCGCGGTTGCGCCCGTGGCTTTGACCGCGGCTTCGACGGTGTTGAAGATCGGCAATTTCGCGCCGGGCGATTTCTGCTTCCCGTCAAATCCACCGCCGGTCTCGGCATCGGGAATGTCGAAGCTCGTGCCGCCTTTTCCGGGCGTCACGCCGCCGACCATCTTCGTGCCGTAGCGGTAACAAAACGTGGTGTGCTGCGCGCCCGTTGTTCCGGTGATGCCCTGGCAGATCACGCGCGTGTCTTTGTTGACGAGAATGCTCATGTCGAAAATGTGTCCCTTTCAGTCGGAAAATGCAGAGCACGCATGATAAATTCTGAGAGGGAAAATGGAAGCGACAAACGCATCTTGATTGCAACGCGCCCCTCACCCCGCGGGCGGGTACGCCCGTCGGCCCTCTCCCGGAGGGAGAGGGAACAGCGGCATACACCAACGCGCAACAAAGCTCCGATTGACACGGGCTCGATTGGCCATAAAATTGCCTCATCGATTGACCGGACTCAAATCGATTCGAAAAAGGACACTCATGCCGCATTTTATTCATGACACTTGCATCGGCTGCACCGCCTGTGCGACGAAATGCCCCACCGAAGCGATTGTGGGCGACAAAAAAACGCTGCACGTCATCATCGACGAAAAGTGCATCGACTGCGGCGTCTGCGGTAATGTGTGTCCGGTCAGTTGCATCACCGACCAGTTCGACCGCGTCGTGCCGAAGAAAAAAATCACCGACCGCCCGCGCCCGGTCATCGACAAAGTCAACTGCACCGGCTGCACGTATTGCGTGGATTATTGTCCTGAAAATTGTCTCGAAATGACGGGCGAAGGGAACATCCAGGTCAGCACGCTGGTGCGCGAAAAAGTCTGCATCGGCTGCGCGCTCTGCGCCGAAATCTGTCCGCACGACGCGATCACGATGACCGATGCCGTCGAGGCCAAGCAATTAATTTCCGCCGGCGTGTTGAATCAGTGGTACATCCGCAACGCCGGTCCGGACAATCAGCCGATACCGCAACCGCTACCGCAAAAGCCCGCATCAAAGTCAGCGACCGTTGAGGCAGCAACGTAAAAATGCAAAATGAAAAATGTAAAATGCAAAATGAACGACAAAAGCATCCGTTGCTTCTCAATTTTGCATTTTTAATTTTTCATTTTTAATTTTGAATTCAACCATGATTTACTTCGACAACGCCGCCACCAGTTGGCCTAAGCCGCCCGAAGTCTTCGAGGCCATGAATCTATTCATGCGCGAGATGGGCGGCAATCCCGGGCGCTCAGGGCATCGCATGGCCACGGGCGCCGAAGCGATGATCGGCGAATGCCGCAACGCGGTCAGCAAATTCTTCGGGCTGGGCGATCCGGCGCGCTGCGTCTTCACGCTCAATTGCACCGACGCGCTGAACATGGCGATCAAAGGCGTCGTGAAGCAGGGCGATCACGTCATCACCACGGCGCTCGAACACAATTCGATCAGCCGTCCCTTGCAGCAGATGGCCGACGACGGATTCATCACGCTCACGCGCGTGGTGCCCGAATTCGAAAAAGGCGCGTGGGCCGTCGATGAAATTATTCGCCACGTGACGCCGCAAACGAGTCTCGTCGCGCTCACGCATTGCGCGAATGTGACGGGCGTGATCAATCCGATCGAGGATTTCGGCGCGGCGTTGCGCAAAGCCAATCCAAAATCGCTGTTGTTGGCCGACGCGGCGCAATCGGCGGGCGTCGTGCCCATTAATATGGAGGCGGCGCAGATCGATCTGCTCGCGTTTCCCGGGCACAAAGCGCTCTTCGCGCCGACGGGCACCGGCGCGCTGCTGATCGGCCCGCGCGTGGACGGCGAGAGTTTCATCTGCTGGCGCGAAGGCGGCACCGGCGGCGACAGCACCAGCCCCTTGCAGCCCAGCGAACTGCCGCACCGCCTCGAAGGCGGCACGCCGAACACGATGGGCATCGCGGGCATGCTGGCGGGCGTGCGCTTTTTGAACCGGCAGGGCGACGGAAAAGTGCTCGCGCACGAACGCGCGATTGTGAAAAAACTCATCGACGCCTTCGACGCCGACAAGCGCTTCACCATCTACGGCACGAAAGACCTCTCGCGCAAAGTCGGCGCGCTCTCGATCACGATTCAAGACCGCGACAACGCGGAAGTGGCGAGCATTCTCGACCAAGCCTTCGAAATCGCCGTGCGGCCGGGTCTGCATTGCGCGCCGTACATGCACAAACATCTCGGCACGTTTCCAACAGGCACGCTGCGTCTCGCACCCGGATTTTTCAGCACGCTGGAGGAGACGGACGCGGTGATCAAGGCGTTGCAGGAGATCGCGGCGGGGTGAATTTGATTTTGAAAGCGCGCTGCCTGTGGGCATAGTGTATTGCATTCGAAACGGACCCGCGTGAATGCATTGAGGGCAAAATAGTGGCGCGCCGCCACGCGCGGTAATCCAAGCGCGGGTGCGCTAGCCGCCTTTAGGCGGTAGCGCATGTCACTACCGCGAATTTTTCCGCCTAAAGGCGGGACTACGAACAAAAAAGCTGCGGACGACGCACCACAATGAACGCTGGCACGTGCGGCTCGTGCGTCCGATGCGAGTGGACCGCGTCCCGGGCGTCGTCCGCAGCTACGTTTCATTCGCTCTAGTGCAACGAATGTGCCAGTTGCTGAGGCGGCGAGAATCGGCGATTTGCGGATAAAAGGCAGCACTTCAGCCAGGATTTGAGCAGAACGCGGGCTGGCTCAGAGCAGTGTGGCTGAGAATGCGCGGGACTGCGCACGAGAACTGTGCAAATAACTCGTGCAAAATGTATGAATGGGGGCAAGGGAGAATGATAGCGGAGGGACCGCATAGGAGCGCTGTCCCCTATATGGAACAGCGGTCGTCCGTTCTGGATTTCAAGATTAAGTGCGCACGACTGGAGTTGAACCAGCACGCCCTTGCGGGCACCAGCCCCTCAAGCTGGCGCGTCTGCCAATTTCGCCACGTGCGCGTGGGAAAGGCGCTCTAAAATAGAAAGCGCAATTCTGTATGTTAATGGTGGCGTGGTTGGTGTCAAATGAGAAAGCGATAAAAGGGCGGATTTGGTATAACTTTGGTTGCATGGCGTTTCAATGTTTTCAGCGTTAAGAACATCGTGCAATTCTCCTGAGACAGTAATCGTTCGGAGGCTCGCTCGTCCTGCTTATACGGGCCGATTGAAAATAATTCTCAAAATCGGCGAAAAGAAATGGACAGCATTCGGAATCGGTGTAAGTTTAGATGGGTCTGAGAATCATTCTCAATATGTAAGGCGATAGCTGCGAGGAGCGGGGCCATGAGTGCGGATCGACTATGCTGCTGGAAATCGGGTGAAGAGGGCGTGGTGACGGGGGTGCACGGTGACGGTACGCTGTCCGACCGCTTGCAGGAATTGGGTGTGGTGACGGGGGCGTGGGTGCGCATGGTTCAGCACGGCAGCCCGATGCTGATTCAGATTGGAAACAGCCGCATTTGTCTGCGCCGCGATGACGCGAAGAAAGTCGGCGCGGAAGTGCTGGCGTATAATGGGTAGCATGTCCGTATCGTTCGCCTTCAATCAACGATTTAATATTGCAAAGGCAGTCCTTTATTGGTTACCTTGGATCAGCTTAAACCCGGCCAGCGCGCGTGCGTCGAACGCATCTCCGGCGAAGGCACCGCCGTGTACCAGCGCTTAATGGAGATGGGCGTTTTCGACGGCACGGAGGTGCAAGTGATCCGCTTTGCGCCGCTGGGCGACCCCATGGAATTGCGCGTGCAGGGGTACAATCTGTCGGTGCGGAAAGCGGATGCGAAGAATGTGGAAGTGCGGCTGCTTTGAAAGACTCATGTGTCATTTGTCATTTCTGATTTGTCATTTGTGATTTGACGTGGGCGTGCAGCAAAAATGACAAATTACAAATGACAACTGCCAAATGGTCTTTTCCGCGCCTTTGCGCCTCTGCGTGAGATTTATTTTTTTGATTTAAAGTGCAATGCGCGAATCCAAAAAAAACAAACGGTCCACACCGCATGTCGTCGCGGTGATCGGGAACCCGAACACCGGCAAGAGCACGCTCTTCAATGCCATGACCGGTTTGAAGCAGCACGTCGGCAATTATCCGGGCGTGACGGTTGAGCGCAAAGTCGGCACCGCGCAGTTGGACGCGAAGACGACGGTTGAGCTGATCGATCTGCCCGGCACCTACAGTCTCGCCGCGCGCAGTCCGGACGAGATGATTGCGGTTGACGTGCTGCTCAATCAGTTGCCCGGTTCGCCGAGCGTCGATGCGATTCTGGCGATTGCGGACGCGAGCAATCCGGAGCGCAATTTCTATCTGATCTCGCAGTTGCTTGAAT
The DNA here is from genome assembly GCA_035308565.1 of Planctomycetota bacterium. GTDB lineage: Bacteria > Planctomycetota > SZUA-567 > H5-PLA8 > H5-PLA8 > JANXLS01. The sequence continues at coordinate 65,555 of DATGGK010000128.1, forward strand.
TGAATCTGCCGGTTGTCGTGGCGATGAACATGCTCGACGTCGCTCAGAGCAAAGGGATTCAAGTTGATACGAAGAAAATCGAAGAAACGCTGGGCGTGAAGGTCGTCGGCATCTGCGCGAACAAAGGCAAAGGGATGGAGCAGTTGAAGGCGGCCCTGGTCAAGACGCTTGAAAAGAAGAAGCCGCCGCAGGGGAAGTTGCCGATTTTTCCCACGACGATGAACACGGAAATCGACGGGCTGCTGGCGGAATTGAACGCGCAGCAGGGGAAAATCGGGCGGTCGATTAATCGGCTCGAAGCGTTCCGCGCGCTCGTCGATAAGGGCGGGCACGCCGAGACGCGGCTGGCCGCGAAACTGGGCAACGGTTTTCCAGACCAGCTTGAAACGCGCCGCAAGCGCGCGAGCGCCGCACCGCTGCCAGCGGAAGAAGTGCGCGTGCGCTACAAGTGGGTTAAGGACGCGCTGAGCAGCGCGCTGACGCGGCCCGCGCAGCCGCCGGCGACGAAATCGGACACGATCGACAAATGGGTGACGCACTGGTTCAGCGGCTCGCTGATTTTTCTGGCGCTGATGTTCGTGGTATTCGAAAGCATCTTCTTCGCCGCGCGGCCGGTGATGGATGTGATTTCATGGTGTTTCGATTCGCTGGCCGTGGCGGTGGCAAACGTGATTCCGGAAGGCGCGCTGCAGAGCCTGCTGGCGAAAGGCGTGATCAAAGGCGTCGGCGGCGTGCTGGTTTTTTTGCCGCAGATTGCGTTCTTATTTCTGTTCATCGCGATCATGGAAGATTGTGGCTACATGGCGCGCGCGGCGTTTTTGATGGACCGCCTGCTGTCGCGCGTGGGGCTTTCCGGGAAATCGTTCATTCCGATGCTGTCGAGTTTTGCGTGCGCGGTGCCGGGGATCATGGCGACGCGGACGATTGAAAATTGGCGCGACCGGCTGACGACAATCATGGTCGCTCCATTAATGAGCTGCTCGGCGCGCCTGCCCGTGTACGGCTTGATGATCGCGGCGTTCATTCCCAGCACCGGCTGGCTGCATGGCTGGCTGGGCTTGCAGGGATTGGTTTTGTTCGCGATGTATTTTGTGGGGATTATCGTCGCGATTCCCGTCGCGTGGATTTTGAAGAAGACACTGTTGCGCGGCGAGACGCCGCCGTTTTTAATCGAATTGCCGTCGTACAAAATTCCGGACTGGTGGGGCGTGCTGCTGCGCGTATGGGACCGCGCGAAGGCGTTCATTGTCCGTGCGGGGACGATCATTCTGGCGGTGAGCATTGTGGTCTGGGCGCTGGCGTATTTTCCGCATTCGAAGGAAATCGAAACGCGTTACGAAGCGCATGTGCAGAGCTTGCAAGCGGAGAACACCGCCATCATCAAGCGCGAAATGGATCCGCTGAAGGAAGAATGGATGCAGAAGGCGATGAAGGGGGCGACGGAGAGCGCGCGCAAATTCGATGAAGACCGAGACAAAGCGCTGAAGGAGCTTGGCCCGCGTGACGAGGATGCCGAGCCGGATGAAAAGGTGAAGGCGATTTTGCAAGAGCATGCCAAAGCGATGCATGATCTTTCAGAATTGACAGGTGTGAAGCAGATCTGGGACAGGTTCATGACGATTCGCAAGGCCAATGAAGAATACGACAAGCGCATCGAAGAGATGAAGAAGGAAAAGGATGGCGAGTATCTGCGCACGAGTTATTTCGGCAGCATGGGTAAATTCGTCGAGCCGGTCTTCAAGCCGCTGGGCTGGGACTGGCGCATTTCGATGGGCGCCATCGCGTCGTTCCCCGCTCGCGAAGTGATCGTCGCGACGCTGGGCACGATTTTCAATCAGGGCGAGGACGTCGAGGCGGAATCGAAGAGTTTGCAGGCCGAATTACAGCGATCGACGTGGGACGGCCAGCCGCAGCGCAAGCTTTTCAACATCCCCGTGGCGCTGTCGATCATGGTCTTCTTCGCGCTCTGCAGCCAATGCGCCGCGACGCTGGCGACGATCAAGCGCGAAACCAATTCCTGGAAATGGCCCGTCTTTTCATTCACGTACATGACGGTGCTGGCGTATTTGGCGGCGATGGCGACGTATCAGATTGGAATGAAATTAGTTCAAGGATAGATATGAATATGGAATGTGGAATGTAGAATATGGAATGCATCGAATGCGATTCCATATTCTATATTCCACATTCCATATTCTGAATTCAGATGCTCTCCACACTGCTGATCGTCCAAATCTTCGTGCTGCTCAATCCGCTCTCGTCGGCGCCGCTGCTGGTGGCGCTGCACCGGCGCGATCCAAAAGCGAACATCCGGCGCATTGCGATGAGCGCGGCGCTCAGCGCGTTTCTAGTAGCGCTGGCGATTGCGCTGACAGGCCAGTGGCTCTTTCAGCTCTTTGGCATCGGCCCGGATTCGTTTCGCGTCGCCGGCGGAATCGTCGTGCTGCTGCTCGGATTGGAAACGATCCGCGGCGACACCAGCGAGCCGTCGTCGCCCAAGACCTTCGACAACGTCGTCGCACTTCTCGCGACGCCCATTCTGACGGGGCCGGCGACGATGAGTTTCATCACGCTGCAAGTCGCCGAATTCGGCATGGTCCACGTGATCTTGAATCTGATCGTCGCGTTCATCGGCGTTGCTGCGGTGATGCTGCTGCTGACGGCGATGATCGCGCGGCTGAATTCGCAGCTCATCGGAATTATTTCGCGCATCCTTGGATTGTTTCTGACGGCGATGGCGGTGGAGTTGATGGCGAAAGGATTGGCGGGGTTGATTCACGCAGCGAATGCAAAATGAAAAATGCAAAATTGAACAACCGTCAAATGGCAGGGACCCGTCTGACGCGCCGTGCCGGTGTTCATTTTGAATTTTGAATTTTGAATTTTGAATTTCGTTGTCGTGTTTCGATCCATGTGTGCAGCGACGATTTGAGATTCGAGCGGTTCTGTTTGTTGTACGGCACGGGCTGGTGCGCGGGGAGATTCATTTCGCGCAGCGTTTTTTGAATTTCGCGGCGGGCGACGAGGTCGTGGATGATGTCGTCGGTGAGCGCGCCGCCGGAAAAGTTCATCGCCTCGACGTGTTTTTTTACGGCGCGCTGAGCGAGGAGCAAATCCGCGGTCATGACCAGATCGCCGGGCTGAGCGGAGTTGACGATCCAATCGTCGGCGGCGTCAAACGCGCCTTCTACCACTTCCATGCGCGCGTGCGGATTGCTGGCGAGCGCGGGGATGGATTTGTTCGCGACGAAAATCGGGACGAGGTTGTGGCGTTTACAGACGAAAAGTATTTCGTCCCGCGCGGGGCAGGCATCGGCGTCGATGAAGATGGTCATCAATTCAAAATTAAAAATGAAAAATGCAAAATTAAAAATGAAAAACTGTTGAACCGACGAATCCGTTACGCCGGACGCAAATCAATGCCTTTCCCCTCACCCCGCGGGCGGGTACGCCCGTCGGCCCTCTCCCGGAGGGAGAGGGGAACGGCAACCAAACGCGAAACAAACAACTGCCCACATTCATTTTTTGAAGTGCTTGTCGAAAAACGCAAGCATCGCCGCGTCGGCTTTTTTGGCGTCGTCGCCCTTGAAGCCGTGGCCGGCGCCTTCGAGCGTCAGCAGTTCGGCTTCGACCATGCAGGCTTTGAGCTTCTCGACGATCCACGTGGCCTGCTCGTAGGCGACGAATTTGTCCTCCGTGCCGTGGATGCAAAGCGTCGGCGCGGCGTTGGGCGTGACCCAATAAAGGGGGCTGCCGGCGATGTGTTCGCGCTTTTTCGTATCGAGATTTCCGCCGAAGAACAGCGGCAGCACTTCGGCGGCGTCCACGCTTTTGCCATAGGACTTCGTAAAGTCGCTCGGCCCGAAATAATTCACGACGCAATTCACGGCGCTGGATTGGTCGAGGTTTCCTTCGCCTTCGAATTCCTTCACGCCCGCGGTTACGCCGAGAAACTGGGCCAGATGCCCGCCCGCGGACCCGCCCATCACGCCGACGCGCGCGGAGTCGACTCCATACTTCGCCGCATTCGCGCGCAGCCAGCGCACGGCGGCTTTGCAGTCGAGCACCGCCGCGGGGAATTGGTACTTCGGCGCGAGGCGGTACGTGACCGTCGCGGCGACGTAGCCGTTCTGCGCGAGCGTCAGGCACATCTTGTCATAACCTTCGCGCGTCCCCGCGCGGAAGCCGCCGCCGTGGATGCAGAGAATGGCGGCGCAGGGAGCCTTCGCATCCTTGGGTTTGGCGATGTTGAGTTGAAGATGCTGGTTGTCCGGGTTCGCGAATTCGACGCCGCGTTCGAAGGCGACGGTGTCGGGCACGGCAAGTTCGGCGGACTTCAATTCAAAATGAAAAATGCAAAATGCAAAATGAACGGCGATGGCGCTTCGCGCCAGACTTCCAATTCGACATGGCAATACTCTACTCATTTTGCGTCTCCGTTCTGTTCTCCGCCAAATTTACGGCGCGAAGCGCCGCACGGGTTAGTGTCAGTTCGGTTGCAACTGCCCCTCACCCCGGAGGCGCAAACAGCCGCGCCTCTCGGCCCTCTCCCGGGGGGAGAGGGCAACTGCAACCAATACGTCACACACTCGCGCCGCACCGCCGTTTAATTTTGCATTTTGAATTTTGCATTTTGCATTTAACACACATGCGCCCCCTGCGCTTCGACGTACACCGCGTACAGCGACTGGCTCGCGGTCATGAACAGCCGGTTGCGTTTCGCGCCGCCGAAGCAGACGTTGCTGCAAATTTCGGGGAGCAGAATCATGCCGATGCGCTGGCCTTCGGGCGAGAAAATGTGGACGCCGTCGTAGCCTTCGCCGACCCAGCCGGAACCGGCCCAGATGTTGCCGTCTGTGTCGGCGCGGATGCCGTCGGCGAGGCCGCGCTGAAAATATACCGTCTCATTGTTGATCAAATCAGCCTTCGCATTAGGAGAACTTCCTTTGCATTTGATTTTCATCGTACCAAATTGCTTGCCGTTGCTCAGCTTGTTGTCGGGGCTTACGTCGAAGACGCGGATGTCGTCAATGCGCTTCGTGCCGGTGTCGCAGATGTAGAGTTTCTTGTAATCGGGCGAGAAGCAGAGGCCGTTGGGCTTGTCGAGTTCGTCGTAGACTTTTTCGATCTTCGCGTTTTTCGGGTCGATGCGGTAGACGGCTTCGCGAATTTCGAGCGCGCCTTTGTGGCCTTCGTAATTCATCATCGAGCCGTAGCCGGGATCGGAGAACCAGATACCGCCGTCGGGATGGACCACGATGTCGTTGGGCGCGTTGAACGGCTTGCCTTCCCATTTGTCGGCCAGCACCGTCACGGAATTGTCGTGCTCGTAGCGGACCACGCGCCGCGCGCCGTGCTCGCACGAGACCATGCGCCCTTCGAAATCGAAGGTGTTTCCGTTGCTGTTGTTCGACGGCCGGCGAAACACGCTGACGTGCGCGTCGTCGTCGAGCCAGCGCATCTGGACATCGTTGGGGATATCGCTCCACGCCAGAAATTTCCCGCCCGCATGCCAGCACGGCCCCTCGGCCCACAGCGTGCCGGTGTGCAGGCGCTGAATGGCGGTATTGCCGATTTTGTACTTCGCGAATTTCTCGTCAAGCACGACGATGTCGGGATCGGGATAATGAATCGGCTGCGCATTCGGCCCGTAGTCGCGGCCGAGCGCCGCGCCGGCAACGAGCGCGGACGCGCCCGCGAGAAACGCGCGCCGTCCGAAAGAGTTCGTCGATGGGGGAATGGCAGACGCCTGCGACATGGGAGCGCTCCTTCTATTAATGGTGGCGGCGGAATGAGTGCGCGGCATTGTGCGGGGTTTTTCGGGAATTGTCAACAATGCGGCAACGTTAGCCAACGCGCTTGTCGTATTCGGCGCGAGAGCCGATCCAAAACCACTGAACGCCTTCCTTGACCGGCACTCCGAGCGCGCGGTAATGCAAGCCAATCCGTACGCTCCGATACATTCCGTGCTTCACGAATTTGAATTGCAACGATGGATGCGATGGATCGCACTTCAAAAGCGCAAAGTTCTCACGCGCGAGCCGTTTGACCTCATCGGGGAGCGCATTGTAACACTCCCAGAATCGCGTCGAGGCGAGGTGTTTCAAATCTCCCGCGCCTTGCCTGCGCGGTACTCCGCCAGCGCCTCTTCGGCCATTGCGTCCAGTTTCCCCGCGGCTGCGTCCGCTTCGATCTGCTCGTCCCATATTTTGCCATCGTATTCCGCAAACCAGCGTCGAAATTTGGCAAGTTCTTTCGCATCCAATTTTTGTACCGCGGTCTCCGCCCGTTGAAGCGTTGACATGGCAAGTAAATCTCCGAAACACACCACGGATAATGGCACCGTGGCCAATAGCCATTATAATCTGCCCATGCGGCGTGCAAGTGCGCCTTCATTTCTCCGGCAACAAATACGCGTACGCCATCGCCGATTTCATCTGGCTGATCACCACGCCTTCGTGCATCTCCGGAATCAATGCGACATCCGAGTACGTTTGCAAAATCGGCCACGGGCCGGCGGGGAATAGCATCGTGCCGCACCAACTGCCCATGCTTGTGGGTTTCTCCCCGCCAACGTGTTTGCTTGGGCCTTCGCATTGAATGCCGGCGATCGGGCCGTTGGGCGAGTAGCGGCTGTATTCGTGGAACGGGCGCCAGATGCAGCGCTGGCCGAGGCGCGTCGAAAAAACCAGGTTCATCGGGTTGCAGCCGAGCGCGTAATCGCAGGTGTTGAGGATGCCTTTGCGATAGAGCGGGTTGGGCGCGAGCGTTTGCGCTTCGATCATTGGCAGCATGAATTGCGGGTGCGCGCCGGCGCCCCACGACATCGGCGCCCAAGGATCTTTGAGCAGGCGATAGCCGCACGTTTCGCTGGCCGCGCACCAACTGTCGGCCATCGTTTTGAACGCAACGATGATTTTTTCCTTCAACGCCGGATCCACGGGCCGCGCGCAGAACGCATAGTAAAAACTCGCGTCGCGCTGATCGTACTTCGCCCAGACTTGAAGCGCCGGATTCGGCTGCGATTTGAAGACGCTGTGCGCGTGGAACGCGTCGAGAAATTTCTGTTCGCCGGTCGCGCGATAAAGCTGAATCGCGGCCAGCACGAGCGCATCGGGAACTTTGTCCGCATCGTGTTTGCCCGCCCACTCCCACGCGCGCCGCGCGCGGTCGAGCAGCGCTTTGGCTTCGTCCTCTTTTTTCAACGACGACCAAATGATCGACGCTTGCGCCGCGCAGGCCGCGAAGCGCAGCGAGCCAGTGGCGTCTTTTGCAAACGCGAAGTCGCGTTTTGGATCGATCTCCGCGGGAGAAATCATGTCCGGATCGCCGTCAGATTCGGTGCCGTTGCGCACGCCGCCGTCCTCGTCCTGCAAACGAATCCACAGATCGAGCGCCCAGCGTGCTTCGTCAAGCAAGTCCGGAATGCCGTTGGCGTTTTC
>DATGGK010000129.1:0-55105 GCA_035308565.1 Planctomycetota bacterium
GGTGACGACGACGCCGGTCGTGGCTGTCGCATTCAGCGAGCTGATCGTCAGCGTGTAGGTGTACTGCTGACCAAGCTGCACGCAGGTAGGGTTGCCATTAATGGTCTTGGTGATCATTAGGTCCGGCGGAATCTGCTGACAGATGGGCGTCGTCAGCGAGAAAGTGTTGTTGGCGGTATTCGTATCGGCGCCGTGAGAGCCGTCGTCGGTCACCGAGCAATAATTAATGATGCTGACGACGTTGGCCGCGACGCTATTCGCCAACTGAACCGTCACCGTGCGCGTGATCGAGGAATTACCGGGCATCGCGCCGACGTTGAAGGTGACCACGCCGTTGGCGAACGTGCCGCCGTTGCTCGCCGCGACGAACGTCGTGTTCGCGGGAATCGTATCGGTGACGACGACGCCGGTCGTGGCCGTCGAATTCAGCGAGCTGATCGTCAGCGTGTAGGTGTATTGTTGGCCGAGTTGCACGCAAGTCGGGTTGCCGTTGATGGTCTTCGTGATCATCAGGTCCGGCGGAATCTGCTGACAGATGGGCGTCGTCAGCGAGAAGGTGTTGTTGGCGGTATTGGTGTCCGCGCCGTGCGTGCCGTCGTCGGTCACCGAGCAATAATTAATAATGTTGACCACATTGGCCGCGACGGTCGAAGCCAACTGAACCGTGACGGTGCGGGTGATCGAGGAATTGCCGGCCATCGCGCCGACGTTGAAGGTGACCACGCCGTTGGCGAACGTGCCGCCGTTGCTCGCCGCGACGAAAGTGGTGTTCGCCGGAATCGTGTCCGTGACCACGACGCCGGTCGTGGCCGTCGAATTCAGCGAGCTGATCGTCAGCGTGTAGGTGTATTGTTGGCCGAGTTGCACGCAAGTCGGGTTGCCGTTGATGGTCTTCGTGATCATCAAGTCCGGGGCCTGCTGGCAGATCGGCGTCGTGATCGAATAGGTATTGTTGCTGGTGTTGCTGTCCGCGCCGTGCGAGCCGTCGTCGGTCACTGCGCAGAAATTGGTGATGCTCGTAATGTTGGCGGCGACGGAACTCGCCACTTGAATCGTAACCGTGCGCGTGACAGAGGAATTGCCGGCCAGCGCGCCAATGTTAAAGGTGACCACGCCGTTGGCAAAGGTGCCGCCGTTGCTGGCGGAGACGAAAGTCGTGTTCGCGGGAATCGTGTCGGTCGCAACAACGCCGGTCGTGGCGACTGAATTCAGCGAGGCAATGATCAGCGTGTAGGTGTACTGCTGGCCAAGCTGCACACAGGGCGGATTGCCGTTGATGGACTTGGTGATGCACAGATCGGGCACTTGCGGCGGGCAGATCGGATTGTTCAATGTCGTGGTGTTGTTGCACGGGCAAAGTTCAGGGCCGTGAGTGTGGTCGTCGGTGACGTTGGCGACGTTGGTCAATTGCGTCAGGCCGCTCGGCACAGGATTGTTGACTTGCACGGTAAAGCTGCGGAAGACGCTCGAGCCGGCGGTCAGCGTGAAGGTGGGCCATGTGATCACGCCGGAGGAAAGCGTGCCGCTGTCGCTGATGCTGGAAACCGTCACGCCGGTCGGAATCGTGTCGGTGACCAGCACGCCGGAGGCGTCGTTGCTGCCGATGTTGGAGATGGTCAGGATGTAGGTAATGCTTTGGCCGCCGGAGACGCAGGAGGTGATGCCGTTGCATTGCGAGATGGCGAGATTCACGCCGGTGGGCGGGATCACGATTTTGTCGCAGTCGGTGGCGGTGTTGTTGGCGGTGCACTGTTCGCCGGCGTCGCCGGAGACGGCGCCCGTGACCGAGAGGAAGCTTGGCGCCGGGCTGGGCAGATTCGAAGCCAGCGCGAGCGTGAACTGGCGCGTGACCGTGGCGCCGGCGGCGAGGCTGAACGTCGGGTAGACGACGAAGCCGCTCTGGACCGAGCCGCTGTCGCTGATCGAGCCGCTGACCACGGTAGTATTGGCGGGAATGTTGGCTTTGACCAGCACGTTGTTGGCAACGACATTGCCGAGGTTGCTGACGGTGAGCGTGTAGATCATCGTTGCGCCAGGGCTGATGCTGTCGAGACCGTCGCTGATTTGGATGGCGAGATCGAAATTGCCGGCGGTGCCTTGAATCAGGTCGGTGTCGGTGGCGGTGTTGTTGGAGGGCGTCGGGTCAGCACCGTTGGCGCCGTCATCGGAGACCGTCGCGGTGACGTTCAAGGTGCTGGGCGTGCCCACGGGGAGCGTGCTGGGCAGGGCGAGTTGGAGCTGGAAGCTGTCCGAATCGCCGGGGGCGACGGGGTTGGTGAGTTTGAACTGGCAGATCGTCCCGCTGGTTGCGAAGGCGGCAGGAACGCCGGAGCCTTGCGAGCCAACGACGAACGTCGCGGGCGAGGGCACTGTGATGTTGAGCGTCACGCCGGTCGTGGCGATGCTGCCGGTATTGGTGATGGTTGCAGTGTAGATCATGGTCGCGCCGGCGCTGAGCGTCGTGAGACCGTCGGTAAGAGTGACGTTCAAGTCCGGAGTCGCGACCAGATTGTTGGTGTAGGTCGCGGTGTTGTTGGCGGTGTTGGTGTCGCCGGCGGCGCTGGCCGTCGCGGTGCTGATGAGCGTCTTGGACGTGCCCGCGGGGAGATTATTGAGCTTCACGTTGACTTGGCGCAAGACCGTGGCTTTCGACGCGAGCGCGAAGGATGGCCACGTCACGAGCGTCGAACTAGACGTAGGGTGCGTCAGCGTGCCGCTGTCCGAGACGCTGACCTGATCGACGCTGATGGGAATGGACAACGACGCCTGAACGCCGCTGGCGGATGCGTCGCCATTGTTGGTGATGGTCAAAGTGTAAATGAAAGTCCCGCCGGGGGACATGTCGGTGACGCCATTGGACAGTGCGACGCTCACATCGGGGCCGGATGCGGCGCTGGCGGAGCGAGTCAAAAGTATTGATGTAGCGAGGATTGCAACGATAGCGACCGAGCGGGAAAGAGTGGAGTGTGTCATGTCTGGCCCCTCCGAGAATGGCTGTTTGACTTGTGTTACCGGACGTTCTTTTCGTTTACGCACATGTGCAGCACATGTGTAATATAGTCGATGGGGACAGCTTGTCAATACGAGGTGCATTGGATTTTAGTTCACATGTGCATTTTTACGCACGAATTTGGTTCACACCGTTGACTCGCACTGAGAATATATCACTTCGCGATTTCCACACAATGTGATCATGTTGCACGCTGCGAGAATCACAATTTTTGAGCCAATTTCCAGTGATCGTTGAGTTTACGATAAGCGCGCTACGTGCGCTGCGAAGTGCATGGCAGAGCAATACGAATGGCCTATGCACAATATATCATTTTGAGGAGCGCAGCGGTTTTTCTGCACCCTAAATCGAAGAATTTTTTGATTTTTCTTATTTTCGATGCACATGTGCGCTTCAAATCCGGCGGCAAGGGCGGCGGCACTTCGGCAATCTCAGCGTGTAGTTGCCAATGCCTCGAGTTTCAATTGCGAAGGAACGTCTTAACTTGTCGTATATATCTTCATCGGGAAGCAACGACATCATGATCGAGTGCCTGCGCGACTTCGTTTGAAACCGAAGCCAAACTTGTCTTTTAATCGACTCTTCGCGCACCCATTGAATTTCATCGCAACGGATTCGAGCATGTCGCATTTGTAAGAAGCCGAACGGGAGAAGCATTGAATCTTCGCCCATTTTCAACGCGCGGGGAAACCGCGCGCTGCGCACAAGGCTGAGCAACGCAACCGCCACAAAAAGCCAACTCGCCACCGCCAGCCCCCACCAGAATCGAGTCGCCCCTTCGGGTCAGAGGTGAATCATTCCTTCTATGATGACGCCACGATTATTATTCCAAGCCTTACCCGAAATGAAAACGCCACTGTATCCGAATAAAAGAATGCAACATACCATTACCCAGCGCTTGCTTGATATGGAATTCGCCACGGCATTTCCATCTCATCCCCTCCCCCGCTCAAACCCCGCCAGCCCCTGCTCCTCCCAGCGCCACGCCACAATCTTCACCGAATGCGCCCCCGCGTCAATCTCCGCGCGCGAGACGGCCAGCGTGTCGACGACAGCCCGCGTCAGCGGCGCGTCGCCACGCTGCATGCGCCAAGTGGTTTGAGCGCCGAGCAGTTTTTCAATGTCGTCCGGCAATTTCGCGAAGGTCAGTTCGAAGCGGTGCGCGGGACCGCCGTCGTCGGCCTGGATGCGCAGCCAGACGCGCGCGAGTTTGCGCCGTTCGTAGCCGCTCGGATACAGCCCCATTTCAGCGCGGATCATTTCGCCGGATTTCACCGGCGCCGGCAGCGCCAGCGGCGGACCGGGCAACGTCAATCCAAAATAGACAAAGAACGAGAGATTCACAACGGTGAACCACGCGACGACGCCGCCGGCGGTCACATACCACGCGCCGGTGCGAAAGCCGTATGCGACCAACACGCCGAAGCCGAGCGCGAGCAGCAGGATCACAGCCGGTTTGCTCCAATCGAAGCCTTTTCGGCAAAGCCGCCAGCGGAACCAATTGTGCCACTCTTGCTTTCGCCAGAGGGCGATGCGGGCGGAATCGTCGGCGGAGCTGGGACGCGTCGCGACGAGGTGAGCGGCGGCGGCGGACCATTGTTTGTCAAACGACTCCCCGCTCGGCCATGCCACGACCGATTTGTCATTTGGCATTTGTGATTTGTCATTTGTCATTGATTGCTCGCCAACGCATTTAAATGACAAACGACAAATCACAACTGACAAATGACAAATGCGCCGTTAAACTGCTTCGAAAAACGAGGAGAGAATCCCAACAAAATGGCTCCGCAATACATCTTCACCATGGAAGACCTCCACAAGTACCACGACAAGAAGGAGGTCTTGAAGGGCATCTGGCTTTCGTTTTTTCCCGGCGCCAAAATCGGCGTGCTCGGCAACAACGGCGCGGGAAAATCGACGCTGCTGCGCATCATGGCCGGCGTCGATAAGGATTTCGACGGCATCGCGCGGCCTTACGCGAAGGCCACGATCGGCTTCGTGCAGCAGGAACCTCTGCTCGATAATTCGAAGACGGTGCTCGGCAACTTGGAAGAATCCGTCGCGGGCACAAAGGCGCTGCTGCATCGCTACAATGAGATCAACGAAAAACTTGCGACGGAGCTTTCAGAAGACGAAATGAACGCGCTGCTCGAAGAACTCACCTCCGTTCAAGAGCAGATTGACGCGTGCGACGGCTTCAATCTCGACCGGCAGCTTGAAATTGCCATGGACGCGCTGCGCCTGCCTCCGGCCGACGCGGACGTTAATATACTCTCCGGCGGCGAAAAGCGGCGTGTGGCGCTCTGCAAAACGCTGATGCTCAAGCCGGATTTGCTGCTGCTGGATGAGCCGACCAATCATCTCGACGCCGAATCCGTTGCGTGGCTGGAGCGGCATCTCAAAGAGTATAAGGGCGCGGTCATCGCGGTGACGCACGACCGTTATTTCCTCGACAACGTCGCGGGCTGGATTCTGGAATTGGACCGCGGCAAGGGCATCCCGTGGGAGGGCAATTACTCATCGTGGCTGGAGCAGAAGCAAGCGCGCTTGCGCATCGAAGAGAATCAGGAAAGCGCGCGCCAAAAGGTTCTCGCTCGCGAATTGGAATGGGTGCGCATGAGCCCACGCGCGCGCGTCGCGAAAAATAAAGCGCGCATCGCCGCGTACGAGCGGCTCGCCGCCGAGCAGGCGGAAGTGCGCGAGGAGTCGATTGAGTTGCAGATTCCGGCCGGCCCGCATCTCGGTGAAAAGGTCGTCGTCTTCAAAAATGTCGCCAAAGGTTTTGGCGACAACCTGCTCATGGAAAACGTGAGCCTCTCGCTGCCGCCGGGCGGAATCGTCGGCGTGATCGGGCCGAACGGCGCGGGCAAAACGACGATGTTCAAGATGATCATCGGCACGGAAAAGCCGGACAGCGGCACGGTCGAAATCGGGTCAACGGTGGACATCAGTTACGTCGATCAAAACCGCGACACCCTTGATCCGGAGAAGACCGTCTACGAAGAAGTCTCCGGCGGAAATGACTGGGTCTACTTCGGCAAGGACCGTCTGGCCTCGCGCGCGTACCTGGCGCGGTTCAATTTCCGCGGCACCGATCAGCAGAAAAAAGTCGGCATCCTCTCCGGCGGCGAGCGCAACCGCGTGCAGTTGGCGAAGCTGCTCAAGCGCGGCGGCAACCTATTGCTGCTCGACGAGCCGACGAACGATCTGGACGTTGAGACGCTCCGCGCGCTGGAAGAGGGCCTCGAAAATTTCGCCGGATGCGCGGTGATCATCAGCCACGACCGCTGGTTTCTGGACCGCGTCGCGACGCATATTCTGGCGTTCGAAGGCGACAGCAAAGTGCGCTGGTTCGAAGGCAATTTCGAAGCCTACGAAGCGAAGCGGCACGAGGAGATGGGCACGGACGCGGACCAGCCTCATCGGATTAAGTATAAGAAGCTGGTGCATTGAGGAGCGAGACACATACTCATGCCGCTGCGCAGATTTTATTTCATCCAGGCCATTGTGCTTACTGTTTGCGCGCTTGGAGCGCTTTTGATGCCGATATTTGCATCTCGCTATTATCGAGCGCCGGAACTGCCGTACATTCTTTTCGCTGGGTTTGCGATTTTTGCATCTGTTAATTTTTGGCGTGCGTTGAAAACTCCAAATGATCAAATCGTGCCGCGCGTTCAACACGCGCCAACGGATGTTCAATTAAGCTACTACCGGCGCATGTTGATTGCGGCCGCAATTGCCTTTCCCCTCTTGACGGCGTACATTACTTACGAGCTATATCAACTTGAGTCTGGAACCGCACAAAGCGTGCAGATCTGGGCGCCAGTTGCGGGAATATATCAACTAATCGGATTCTGGCCTGCAGTACTTTTTGTCCCCATTCTTGGTGTGATATGCTGCACCGTCTTCATTTTCAGAATTCGGCATTTGCGTGCGAATTCTGCAAACAGGAATCCCGGTGAGATGAACGATGACCAGAACCGAATCTGAGAGCCGTGAATCACATCTGCGCGGTATTCATTTGAAACCTGCGTACGCTGCACTCGCAGCGGAAGAAATAGAGGGGCATCTTCCTATTTCCCGCTCGCCTTCTTCATCATCTCTCGATTCTGCGCATCAATGACTTTATCTAATTCGTTTTGAATTGGACTGGGCGGCGCAAATTTCGAGACAACAAAATTCTCCCTCTTTCCAGTGCGCTGATTCTCAAGCGTCGCAACGACCGACGTTGCGTTCTTGTTCACTTCCAGCAGCTTGTACTGCAGATCGTTCGTGAAATCGTAATCCTTCTTTTGAGCCGACCGCTTCAATTGATAGCTCGCCTTCCCGCTCAAGACTTGCCCTTCGTCTACGTCCGGCAATTGCGCAGTGACCCAATTCTGCAGCTCCGCAATCCATAGACGAACTTCAAATGAGACGGAATAATTCTTGTTGATTGTGTTTGGCGCGCGCGGCCCGTCGGGTATCGTGCCGCGAATTCCGCTCAGCCGCAATTCGAAGTTGCTCGGCGTCGTGACGCTCACCGCCGGCGTCAATTCCGTCGCATACAGTTTTACCTGCGATGCCGGATCGGATGGCATCACCCGCACGGCATCCTTCGGAGCGCGATGGATGAGCGGCGCCTTCACATCTTTAATCTGCGATGTGCCGTCGGCATTCGTGACCATCTCCTGGCTGCTGACGATCAAGAGTTTGCCATCGGCGCTGGTGAAGCGGCCCACGAGCCGCGCACGATAGGCGTATTGCGTAAACGGCTCGGCATTTTTGTCACAATACGCGCGCAGGGTCTCCGGCAGCTTGAATTCAGGCGGATCTTTCTTCGGTCCGCGGTCGCGAATGTCCTTTGCGGCGTTCGTCTCCACTCTCCTCACCAACGATGGGTCTTCAACATTCAATTCAATGCTCGCGTACGGTTTCACGGTGTCGACGCTCTCCGCGGTTTTCCCGCGGAAAATTTCGACGCGCACCAATTCCATCATGTTCTGTTCGCGGCTCTTCGGAATATCGAGTTTCAAATAAACTCGTCCTGTCGCGGCTGTCGCCTCGAAATTCGAAAGCGTGCCCATCGTCGCGAACACTTCCTTAGCGGGTTCGTCGACGAAGATCGTCACGCGCGGCCGGGAAGGTTGTGGATACGCCACATACATCCCGATCGCCTCGTTCGCCACCGCCGCGCGCGTTGCATTGCGCTTCAACACATTGGCGTGATTCAATTTCGCGGCTTGTTGAGGCGAATAGGCGTACTCGCTGGCGACAGTTGGAGATTTCAGCGCCGCTTCAATGCTCTGCCGGCTGGCGCCGAATAATTTCACCGTGTCCGCGTCTTTGGACGACGCGAAGCTCACCGAAATCCAAACGCCGCAGAATCCGAGAACCGCCACGAACATCAGAAGCGCGCCATGCCGTTTGATGAAATCCATCGAAGCAATCCTCCGCACGTTGGCTGTGTGACAGAGATGCGCAAGAATTGCTGCAAGAAAATTATGCGCGCAGGATTTTGATGGGATAGGCAAGCAGCGACTCGTCCGCCGTCACCAGCGTAAAATCCTCAGCCAGTGCCTGGGCAGCGAGCATTCGGTCGAACGGGTCGCGATGAATGAGCGGCAAGTTGCGCAGCGCCAATGCGTGTCGGGATTCATAATTGAGCCATAGGCACGAATTCTTAGCGCGAGCGATTTCCCAATCGTGAAAGAAATTCAATTTCCCGATGGCCATCTTAATTTCGCTTTCGACGACACTGACCACGCTCAGATAACAGGGATTGTCGAAGTCGCGCAGGAGCTCGAGCGTTTTACGGCGAATCCGATGCAATTGCCCGGTCGCCAGCCAAAGGAAAATGTGGGTATCGCACAATAAATGAATCATGGATTCAAGAGGTCTTCGTTCCAGAATTCCTGCCACGCTTCGCTGAGATCGACCTTTTCCAGAGCGTCGAACATTTCCTTCTGTTCTTCCCAGCCGCCAAAAGCGCGCTTTTTTCGAGCGCCAGCCTGCTTTGGGCTGAGCACTTTCAATTCCGCGACCGGCTTCCCCGAACGCGCAATCAAAACCCGCTCGCCCTTTTCAGCGAGGCGAAGCAACTTGGAAAGGCTCGATTTGGCTTCGTGGACGTTGACCTGTTTCATGCGCTTAGCTTAGCTAACCCGGATTCCGCGTCAACGGAATTCACACATGCCTGCTCGGCATCAGCATCCGCTTCACCCGGTTCCAGAACCCCTTCTTCTGCGAACTTTCGGGCGGGCGCGCCGGGATGCGCATGACTTCTTTGACTTTGCTGCGCGCTATCGGCTGCGGCGCCTCCTGCACGCCGGAATACAATTTCGGAAGCGTCGGAATCAGCGCGTTGATTTCATCGACCACCGCATCCGCCGACGGCGGCCGTTTCTCCGGATTCACCGCGATCATTTTCAGGACCAGTTTCGCCGTCCCCTCGCACAGCGTCGGAACCAATTTGCGCGGGTTGGGCCGTTCCGCTTCACAATGCTTGAGCATCACATCCGTAACTTGATCGCCCCAGAACGGCGGCTGGCCGGTGAGCATGTGATAGATCGTGCAGCCCAGCGAATAAATATCCGCGCGCGGGTCGATGTCGCGCGTGCCCATCGCCTGCTCCGGCGAAATGTAAAACGGCGTGCCGACCGTCGTCCCTTCGACCGTCAGTTGTGTGCGGTCGTCGATCGACTTGGAGAAGCCAAGGTCGATCAGCTTCACGCGCCCGTTGCGGCTGCAGACGATGTTGTCGGGCTTGATGTCGCGGTGAATGATGCCTTGCTTCGCCGCGTAGGCCAGCGCCTTCGCCACCTCGCGCCCGATCAGCCACGCTTCTTTTTCGGGGAAAATGCCTTCCTTGTCGATGCGCTCGCCGAGCGTCGGCCCTTCGACGTACTCCATCGCCAGCACCGGACAGCCGTCGATTTCCTCCGCCGCGTAAGCCTGCACGAGATTAGGATGCGAGAGCTTTCCGAGCACCTGCATTTCGCGCCGAAAACGTTCGTTCCACGACGGGTCATCTTTGGTCGAGCTCGTGAGAATCTTCAAAATCACCAGCCGCCCCATGATGTTGTCGTGCGCCTTGATCACGCGGCAATGCGATTTCTGGCTCAACACTTCCAATAGATCGTAATGCCCAAAGCGGCTCAGCGACACGCCCGCATACTGATTCCGCCGCAGCCCCGCGTGCGCGGTGCGCTTGTCGAATTCGGCCATCAGCGTTTTGATTTGAGCGGGATCGAGGAATTTTCGTTCGACCAGCGTCTGCCCCAGCGTGAGCCGAATGCCAACGCGATGCAATGCCTTGTGCCGCGCTTCGGCCAATTGCGCTTCCTGCTGCGTGATCAGCCCCATCTCCACGGCCAGCGCCGTCACCGACACTTCCTGTGGGATCTCGTCCAGCTCGGCCTCGGCCATTGCCATAAACTCCCCGTCAAATCCCGCGCGGCGGACGCGGGACCATCCCTATCACTATACTGTATAGTCTTCAAGGGCGGGAATTTTATTTCATTTAGCGGAAAATATGCGCGCACAAGAGCGGGAGATAGGAGATAGGAAACGCGAAGCGTTTCGCCGCGGTCTTACTATCTCCTATCTCCTGTCTCCTATCTCCTGCGCTTACCGGACTCCCATCAACACTTCCACGACAATCTGATCCAGCCGCTCGTATGGCAGCGACTTCTTCGCCAGCGCCGCGGCATCCAGTTTCGCTTCGCGCAACATCTTTGCGTTCTCCGTCGAATACTGCGCGGTGAGTTTTTCGAGCGCCTTGTCGTGGCGGTGAACCAGCTTGACGATCTCCTGCGCTTCCTTGTCGGCGTTGAGCTTCGCGACTTTCTCCTTGAGAATGCTATAGGTTCTCATGCAGCCGCGCGCGAAATCCCACACGCCGTTGCTGTCTTCCGTGCGGTAAGCGTGCGCGTCGAAATGCCGCGGCCCGGCGTAGCCGCTGTTTTCGAGCAGGCGCACCAGCATAAACGTGCCTTTGATGTCTTCGCTGCCGAAGCGCAAATCCTGATCGAAGCGGCCCATCTTCTGGCCGTTAAGGTCGATGTGGAAAAGCTTCCCGCATTCGATGGCCTGAGCGACGTGATGCGTGAAATTCAAGCCCGCCATTGTCTCGTGCGCGTATTCCGGATTGACGCCAACCATTTCCTTGTGGTCGAGCGTTTCAATGAAGGCGAGCATGTTTCCGGTCGTGGCGTTGTAGATATCGCCGCGCGGTTCGTTGGGCTTGGCTTCGAGCGCGAATTTCAAATCGTAGCCTTGATCCTTCACGTAATACGTGAGGAAATTCATCGCCTCGCGGTTGCGCTTGATCGCTTCGCACGCGCATTTGCTCGCATCGACCTCAGCGCCTTCGCGCCCGCCCCAGAACACATAAATCTTCGCGCCCAAATCCACGCCCAGATCGATCGCCTTCATCGTCTTCTGAATCGCGAACGCGCGCACCTTCGCATCGTTGCTCGTGAAGGCGCCGTCTTTGAACACGGGCAGCGAAAACAAATTTGTCGTTGCCATCGAACAAACGATGCCCGTGTCGGACATGGCCTTCTTCGCGGCGCGAACAATGCGCGCGTGTTCTTGCGGCGTTGCGCCGAACGGAATCAAATCGTTGTCGTGAAAATTAAAGCCCCACGCGCCGGCCTCGGCCATCTTGCGAATGTTCTTGATCGGATCGAGCGGCGGGCGCGTCGGCTCGCCAAACGGATCGCGCCCCGGATTGGCGGTGGTCCAAAGTCCAAATGTGAATTTGTCGGATGGTTTCGGTGCGTAACGGTCGGCCATGAAGTTCCCCTCGCGCGCGCATAAATGACAGCGCCGCTAAACGATGTTTTGAATTTGAAGAGACAAAACGATACCGCAAAACGCTGCGCCCGGCAAGCGTCCAAAATGGGTGCACGCGCAAACACATTGCCATTCCCCTCTCCCTCCGGGAGAGGGCCGACGGGCGTACCCGCCCGCGGGGTGTGGGGAAGGCATCGGTTTTGCGCTGGGCTTTATTTGCGTTCGATAACGATTGCCGTCTTGAACTCAGACAATTCCGGCACGCTCGTCAGATGGTGCTCGATGACCGGCTGCACTTGAGCCGCCCAGGCGCGCAAGTCGGAATCGGCGGCAAACTTCGCGGCGTTCGCGAAAAGTTCGTAATCGTGCGCGTAAATCCTCGCCATCTCCGCCGAATACTCACGATCGAAATCCTCGGGATTGGATTCGGAGAATTGGTCCAGCATCGCCATGTGCGTTGTGTCAAGTCTGGACGGAAGCGTCCAGCCTTTGTTGCGCGCGAGCAGATTCAACTGGTCGTTGAGCTTCGTGTGGTCCACGATCTCCTGCGCGCCGAAGATTCGCACGTCGTCGCTGCGCGCCTGCTTTACGGCCAGCACGCCGGCTTTGAATTCAAACTTGCCATGCAACGCGGCTTCGTTGATGAAAGCATCGTCCCCCGGATAAAAATCCGCGGCGAACGCGCTCGACACAACGCAGCACACCACAGTCAACAGTTTAGCTTTCATGGTCCGAACTCCTCAAAGTTGCCCAGAGCCGCGCACGCCAGTAAGCGGCCCACCGAAGCGACGCAGCATCCTTCATGCCTAAGATAAAATTGAGTTCCTCGCCCCGTATTGCCGGTTTTTCGTTGAGGCGCGCGCACAAAAACGAAAAGTCGTCACAAGTGGCATGCTGAAATTCGCCGCTTACATTGAACGAAATCGGCCGCGTAATGGCACGTCGTTTGGTACTTGCCGAGTGCGCTGCAAATAGCAGTTTTCAAAACTCAAATCCCGTGTTCCATTTTAAAGGAGCATTGCCATGACTGATGTGACTGCAAGACCCGCCATCGCCAACGCCACGCAGAAGATCAAAGAAGGCGCGGTCGAATTGAAATCGGCGGTGGTGGATGGGAGCACTGAAGCCTTTCAAAAGTGCTACGACACAACTGAATCGAAGATCAGGTCCGCGCCGTACACGAGCGTGATGATCGCGTTTGGCATCGGCGCGGTGCTGGGCGCGCTGCTGTTCCGCCGTTAATCAGGCACCCCTCGTCGCAACGGATGGCCCGCACGGAACGGTATTAACCGCTCACGGCGCGCCATTCCGTTGCGATTATTCTACATTCCTGGAGGATTCGCCATGTCCCCCTCTGCTGTAGCGGCGGTAGACAATGCCGCGCCAAACCGCGAATCATCGCCAACTCCGGAGAATTCAATCTGGCCGAAACTCACCCACGCCGCGCGAGCGGCGCTGACGGCCGTCGAATCGCAGCTCACCATTTATTATCTAAAACTGATGACGTGGATCGTCGGATTTCTAATGATGATCCCCGTCGCGGTCTTTATGGCCATCGTCGGCATTTACGGATTGATTCTGCTGGACCGCGCCGCGGACATCGCGCTTTCAACACCGCCCAATCCCGCATGGCTCTCGCCGCTGGTGCGTGGCGGAGTTTACAGCTTCGCGTTGTTCGTCGCGTTCGGTTCGGTCCTCTGGAGCATCGCTCGGATTTCGAAAACGAAAGCGTGAAGGGGAGGGCGCCATGTTCAGCAAGAAAATTGCCGACGAACAGAAAAAACGCGATGCGGCGCTTGAGCAGATCTCCAGCGAAATGCAGGGACTCGCCGGCGTTTTTCCATTCAATGCGCTCAAAGAGGCCGTGCGCAATAGTCCCTTTCAAACCTGCGCCATCTCGCTCGGTGCCGGCCTGGCCGCCGCCGCGCTGATGCCCACCAAAACCAAAACCGTCGCGGTGCCGGCCCCTCCGCAGCGCATCGTGATCGACCTCAAGAACGGCAGCGCCACTACCGAGCCATCGCCCGCGCCCAAGCACTCGTTCATGGACATTGTTACGCAAGCAATGGCCATTATGGGCGCTCTTCGCCAGCAAAGCGCGCCCGCGCAGAGTGTCGAGAGCGAAACGCATTCGAGCAACGGCGCGGTGCTCTAATTGTTACAGTTGAATGCTACGCGGATTGGTCTAGATCGCCGACCGACCCGCGCACGCTTTTGCCTTGCATCAGCCACAGCAGCCCGCGCACGAATCGAACCAGCCCAAAAATCACGCCGCCGACACAGAACGCGAAGCCCGATGCGCTGCGGCGAGTCGTTGTATTCACTGTAAATTGGATCCGAAAATACAAGAGCGCGCCAAACACAGCGGCGATGAGCAGCCCCTTGATCATTTCCGACATGCCCAGTTTGCGCACCTGCGCCTCGCGCTCGCGATAAGCCGCGTCGAGAATATCGTCGATCGTCTTCTGCTCAACGCCTTCATCGGCCAGCCATTTCGCAATGGAATCCGGCGCTTCACCCCAAGAGACGCGCGCGCGAACTTGGTGGATCAGGTCTTCGAGTTTGTAGGGATCGAGCATGGGTCGTTTACCGCGGACACTTAAGCAATTTCTCAACTTCCGTTCTTAATATTCCATCGAAGTTTTCTCTATTTGCGTCACTCCGGTAATACGAGAAGTTCTGCTCTTTGAGATCATCGTATGCCCAACGCAGCATATAAAACGGATACAGTTCTTTGAAATAGTCGTTAGAAACACACAGATGCTCAAGTTCCGCAAGAAGATCGGCTGCTGCGATTTTAGAATCGAGGAAATCGCGAGCTAGCTCCTGCGAGTATGCCAAGACCCCTTGTTCGCGGCTTAAAAGGCCGAAGCCAAGTTCCATTAGCGTTCTGTCGAGTAATTCTTCAAGTTCGAAAGGGTTTTCCTTCCCGCTTGCGCCCGCCAGTTGACGCAAATGTGGCGTATCTCGGCCTTGCATGAGTTGCTCCATTGCCCATGCAGGCGCTTCAGCGCCTATTTGCCTTTGCATGCTTCGTTTAGCAATGAGCATTGTTGACGTTGGAGCACGATCTACCATTTCTTCGCCCAGCTCATTTGTTATGCGGACGCACCAAAACAAATGTACGGAGCCTGAGGGATTCGAACCCCCGAGACACCTCGCGGCGTCTAGCGGTTTTCAAAACCGCCGCATTCGACCACTCTGCCAAGGCTCCCATGGTCTGCACGCTCTCTTGTACCGCTTCGCGCGTCTGATTTCAATAGCCGCGCGTCGCAGGAGCGGCGGCACTCTTGCCGCCGTTTTGGTTCCAAGCCACGCATTCGGCGGCAGAAGTGCCGCCGCTCCCGACGTCAATCCAATTCATCCGCCTTCAATCCCGCGCGCAGCGGCGTCGGCCGCGCGAACGGCGCGCTCACCTCCTGATGCCGCCCTTCGCTCGCCGATTTTAAAAACGCATGCAGCGCCTCCAGCACATGCAGCGCATTTTCGCCGTTGGCCCGATGCACGCGCCCCGCCCGCAGCGCGTGAGCCATCTCCGCGACGCCGATGCCCCATTTCTCCTTGTCGGGTTCGGCATGGCCGTGCGTGAGCGGCACTTCGCGCCATTCTTTGTCCTCGGCCAGTCGCAGCAACACCGGCCCGCGCAGCGAATTCGGATCGGGCACGCCCAGCGTGCCGAGCGTGCCGTAAATTTCGATGCGCGGCAATTGTGCGTGGCAGACCGCGAAACTCGTCATCACCGTCGCGATTGCGCCGCTCGCGAATTCAATCGAGCCGCTGACGTGGTCCGGCGTGTCGACGCGAATGCGCTGGCCCTTGCGCGGCTCGCTGGAGATGACGCGCTCGGCTCGCGTAATGACCGCCGAACCGCTCACGCGCTGGATCGGCCCCAGCAGATGACAGAGCGCCGTGAGGTAATACGGCCCCATGTCCAGCATCGGCCCGCCGCCGGGCTGGTAATAAAAATCAGGATTCGGATGCCAGCGCTCGTGGCCGGGCGTGGTCATGAACGCGCTCGCCGCGACGGGCCGCCCAATCACGCCGTCGTCGATCAGTTTGCGGCACGTCTGCAATCCGCCGCCAAGAAACGTCCCCGGCGCGCAGCCCACGCGCACGCCTGAGCGGCGCGCCGCCTCGAGAACCTCGCGCGCGTCCTCGACGCTCACCGCCAGCGGCTTTTCGTTGAACACATGCTTTCCCGCCGCGATAACCTTCAGCGCCGCATCGCGGTGCGCATTCGGCGTAGTGAGATTCACAACGAGTTCAATCGACTTGTCCGCGAGCAGTTCATCGACGGAGCACGCTTTCGGCACGCCAAACTCGCGCGCCTTTTCGCGAGCGCGAGCAAATTCAATATCCGCCACCGCTGCGACGCGAAGAATAGGAAAGTTCTGCGCCGTCAGCAGGTATTTTTTGCTGATATTTCCGCAGCCGATGAGAGCGATTTGCATAACTTGAATCGAACCATTACTCCCCACTCCCCACTCTCCACTCTCCACTCCCCACTCTCTACTCTCCACTCCCCACTCTCTACTCTCCAACTACTCCTCCGGCTTCTCCGCCACTTCCTTAAAACTCTGCGGGAAATCCTTGTACTCCGGAATCGTGCTCGCCTCGACGTTGATCTTCTTCAGCACTTCGTAAATCCCGCGCTGCAGTACCGAGTCCTCTTCCAAATCCGCGGCGAATTCGTTCTTGCGATACTCCTGCGCCAGACTGCGCGCGACATAACGCAGCTCCGCGCGAATGTCGTCCTTCGGCGCGATCGTGTTCAGGCTCTTATAAAATTCCTCGAAGCCCGGCCATGCATTGCAATCCTTGCCGTCGAACAGCGCCAGCTTCATGTACGCGTCCTTGTTCGCGTCCCACGTTTTGCGCAGATGGTCTTCGAACACGCCCTTGCGCCGCAACTCCGCCATCGTCTCCAAAATCCAGCCGTTCAATTCGCGCGGCTTGGCGACCACTTCCGGTTCGATGCCCTTCTCGTGAATGCTGCGCCCCGACGGCAGGTAATATTTCGCGATCGTCAGCCGCAGCCGCGTCTCGTTCCCCGTCGCGCGCACATCGAGAATCTGCTGCACCGAGCCTTTGCCGAACGTTTTCTCGCCGACCAGCAGCGAACGTTTGTGATCCTGCAACGCGCCCGACACAATCTCCGACGCCGATGCCGTGCCGCCGTTGACCAGCGTGACCATCGGCAGCGCTTCGTCCTCCGCGCCGCCCGTCGCGAAATAATCGTGCCGCGGCGCGTAGCCGGGCCGTCCTTCCGAATACACGATCAGCTTGTGGTTGCCCAAGAACATATCCGCGATGTCCACGCCGGCTTTGAGCAGCCCGCCGCCATTGTCGCGCAGATCGAAAACCAGCGCCTTCGCGTGCTGCGTCTTGATCAGATCGTTATATGCCGCGCGCATCTCCTCGGTGCTGCGTTCGCCGAATTTGATCAGCCGGATGTACGCGATCTCCCCGGGCAGCATCGTCGCGAAGACGCTGTCCACCTTGATCTCCTTGCGCGTGATCGCGACCTCGACCGGCTTGCCATAACCGCGCCGCAGGTACTTGATCGTCACCACCGAGCCGACTTTTCCCTTCAGCTTGTTGATGACTTCGTTCATCCCGCCTTTTTCAAGCAGCTTCGAGACTTTCTCGCCGTCAATTTCCTGAATCACGTCCAGCGCGCGCAGGCCCGCTTCGTACGCCGGCGATTTAAAAATCGGACTGGTGACGATGAACGTGTTGTTCTGCACGCCCACGTACGCGCCGATGCCCGCGTAATCCTGATGCAGCGCTTCCTGCAAAGCCTTGACTTCGTTCGAGTCGAGGTATTGCGAAAACGGATCGAGACCCTTCACCATGCCGCGCGCGGCGTTTTGAAACAGCTTCTCGTAATCGATCTTCGTGTCGTCGGCGTACTGTGCGCGAATCGAATTGGTCAGCTCGCGCATCAATTCCATGCCTTTGACAAAGCCCGAATCCGCCGGGCCGGCTTCGACGCGTTTGATTTCAGCGCGCTTGAGAATATTGAGCGCCCGCTCGCCGCGCTCCGTCGGCTCGGCATACAACGCCAGCAGCCGCTCCTGCACGCCTTGCATCAGCAGATTGCCATTCTCCGCCAGCACCAGCGCCGCTTCGTCGCGCACGTTGGCGTCCGTCGAATTTTGCAGCAGGTTCTTCAACGCTTCGCCGCCTTCGGCCATTTTCGAAAGCCGCATGGAACAGCGCGCGATGCCGATGCGCGCCATCTCGTCTTTTTCATTTTTGAGCGCATTCAACAGTGCTTGGACAATTTTGTCGTCAGCGTACAGCGACACGGCGAGCGCGATCGAATTCGCGGCCAGGCGCCGAATCTCCGCAGTGGCGCCGTGCTCCACCAATTGCGCCAGCGCCGCGCCGGCATGCTCGGTGCGATTAAGCTGGCACAACCCGCGCGCGCAAGCCAGCCGAATTTTTTCATCGGTCGCCGCCGCCAGCTTTTCTTCTAGCTTCGCCGAAATCGCGCCGCCGTCGCCGCGCCCCAATTTCGCGAGCCGGTTGACCGCCTCCCACACATTGTCAGCGCTTTGCTTTTCAATTTGGTCGAAGAGCGCATCCGGCTCGTCCTTCCCCGGCGCTTCAACGCTAAACGCGCGGGCTGTGACCGCGAACGCAAAAACCAAAACCAACGCAAACCGAAATCGTTTCATAAGCCATGCCTCATTACCGGGAGCAGCGATTCGAAACTCATGGACATATACACTAATTACCCGCGGACGAATTGCATCAAAAAAAGCTCTGCGGTCAGGGTCTTTCACTTCTGCATTCTCTTCGCGGCGCGGGCTTGGCCCAAACGCGCGCGCTGGCGTTGGCCCATTGGACCCATTGGTCCCATTGGTCCCATTGGTCCTATAGGTCCTATAGGCCCTATTAATTGCGTGTCAACCGCGGTTGGGCCGAGAACTGAAAGACCCCGGCTCTGCGGTCGAACGGGGGTGCCACTGGCAGCGGTCGTTTGCTGCCAGTGCGGATCGGCGTTGCACTCCCACAATACCAAAAAACTACCGCCGGCAGCTTGTACTCAGCCAGTGCCGAATCGGAAAGACGCTCACGCATCCCGAAAAATCCTCGTCGGCAGAATGGCTTCCTCTGCGCCTTCGCGCCTCTGCGTGCCAATTTCAAATCAATCCCCTCGACCGCAGCGCCCGCTGCAACAGCGGCTCTATCTGCGCCTGAATCGCCGCGTTGGCATAGCCCACCCACGCCACATTCCCCTCGACCGCCAGCGGCGCATCCACTTGCCCGCCGCCAGGCGCAGTGATGATCACGCCCGCTTCGCGCGCAATTAATTCCGTGCACAAATCGTACGGATGGCAGCAAATTCCCAGCGCATACCCGCGCCGCGCCATGACCGGCCCCATCAGCGCGCGGATGTCCGCCGTGAATCGGTCGCGCCCCGCGATCAATTCATAGAGCTGTCCGCCCGTCGAAATATACTGGTCCTCAAAACACTGCGCCTTCCCCGTCTTAACCGGCCCCAGCGCCCCGCGCGCAATCTCATCGTCAATGCGCGCCAATTCATCGCGCACGCCCGGAAAAAATCGCACGATCTGCGCGTACCCATGCTCAATCGTCCGCGCGCTCGACGGCCGCAACTCAATCGGCGTGCGCGTCCGCGAAATGCGATTGAATCGCTCCGCCTCCACTCCCCCACCCCGCCGCGCCCACAGCGCATCGCTGAGATGCTGTTTCACAAGCGGCACTTCCGTCATCACCGCCAACTCAACGTCGCGCAGCGACGGCCGCCGTTCTCCCCTCTCCCCTTGGGGGAGAGGGGCCGGGGGTGAGGGGTCGCGCGTGTTCGACGCGACTCCAGTAAGTATCCACGCCGGCCGTTTCTGATACATAATCCCGCGCGTGCCATCGATCGGATCCATGATGATCCGCACGCGCGCCGCTTCTTCCGCCGTCCCGCGCGGCAGCACAATTTTGCCGCCGCTGATTCCTTCGGCGATCAGCACCATCGGCAACTGCGGCGCAATTTCACGCTCGAAAAATTCGACCAGCAACTCCTCGCTGACACGATCCACCGAATAAATCGTGTCGCCCTCTTCATCCAGCGTCACGCGCGCCAGTTCGTCCATCGACGCCTTCTCGCACGAAGCGACAACAGCGTCGCGGATTTTTTCGTGCAACGCGCGGATGGGGGCGAGGAGATCGGGGATTTGCAAGGCGAAAGACTCCAAATCGCTGCTGTCTAAAAACAGGTGCGCGCAGCGCACCACCGCCGTTAGCCCCAAAGGGGCGAAATACGATAGCCCAGGGCTAAGCGCGTCAGCGCGCAGCCCTGGGTTCGCTTCGGATATACGATCCGAAGCCCTGAAGGGGCGACATAAAAGTCGCACGTGATTCCATGGCTCAACCCAAAATCCAACCCATATACCAATCGTCCCAATGTTTCACGCCGCCGCCGTTCAATTTCATCGTCTGGCCGTTGACAAGATACGGAAAATCGAAGCGCGTCGATTCGCCTTCCTTTAATCCTGGAATGGGCATCAAGCGCGCAGTGAGCGGTTTTTGCAAAACCAGCGCAAGTGTCGCCACGTCGCCAAGCAAAGCCGCAATGGAATCCGTGGACACATCGCCGGCAAGCGGAATCGTGTCCAGACCGCTTCCACAGACGGAACAATACAACAGCAGTTGCTGCAAATCGCGAATCTGCGGCGTGCGCTTCGCCAGCACCACGTCTTCCAACATGGGAAGAAACACGCCTGAAAATCCCACGTGCCGCACGTCGGCGCGCTTAACCGCACTCGTCAACGCTGCAATCGCCGAAAGCGTGCCCCATTCGCCGAACGGCGCGCCGGTCATTTTTTCAATGGCCGCGCCGATTGAGCACTTGGGATCCGGGTGTGTCGCCAGAGACCAATCGCAGCCATCGAACCTTGCGCCTGTTTCCTCCTGAACGCCGGCCAACGCTTTTTCGATTAGCCCCGCGTTATATTCAATGCGCCTGCTCAGTTCATTCATTGCATCCGCCGGCAATTGCTTTTCCGCCAGCGCATTCAGCGCCAAGTCCGCGCCCTCGCTTGCCAGTGCGCATGAGAAATCTCCTGCAGCGGCATACGCCGCCGGAAAAAATGGAATGCCAGCCTGACAACAGGCGAGCGCCGCAAAGCGCAGATTGCCAAAGCCATTTTCAGTGAGCGCGCCAATCTTTTTGATCGCCTCGGCAGTCGGACGCAGAGTCGAGGTATTGATCTCGACGCTGGCAAAAATAGCGCGCGTCGCAGCAATTAATTCCGGCACTTTCGCGATCTGTCCCGCATGCTCCGCCTCCACCGCCACCGGCCCCAGCGACACATACTCCAGACCCGCCTCGTTCGCCAACTTCTCAATAGTCTGCGCCGCTTCAATCGACTTTGCCAGATCCAGTTCCGCGATCCAGCAACACGCCGGCGCAAGCGCGAGGCGCGTGGTCTGCACTTCGAAGCCGGCGTCCGTCAGCCGCCTTTTGATCACGCCGGCCGCCTTCCCCGCCCGCGCGATCCCCTCCCTTCTTCGCGCCATGGCTCCGCCGCCATCAAAAATCGTCACCGATCGAATCTTCACTTTTCTCAATCCCCGTGTACACTATTAATGTCTTGCAGCAGGCGCCGTCTTCGTCTCCCCTCCACGCAAGGAGGTTGTATGCTCATCGACGCGCACGTCCACCTATTCTCCCGCCGTTTTTACCAGTTCTGGGCCGATGAGGCCAGAGTTCCCATCGAGCAGACCGCCGAAACGCTCAAGGCCGAAATTCCCGACGACGATTCCGTGCCGCTCGGCGAACGCTGGATCGCCGAGTTGGACAAATACAAAGTCGATCGCTGCGTGCTCATCTCCAGCGTCACCGGCGACGGCGGCGCGCTCGGCAAAACCGTCCAGAAACACCCGTCCCGCCTCAGCGGCCTGTTCTACCTCAACCCCACGCTTCAAGACGCCATGCAGCGTGTGCGCCGCGGCGTCGAGGAAGCCGGCTTGCGCGGCGCGTGTTTTTTCCCGGCGATGCACCATTACCAGCCCGACGACGAACGCCTCCACCCCATCTTCGCCACGCTCGACCGCGCCGGCGTCGTGGCCTTCGTGCATCTGGGCATGTTTAAAATGCCGATTCAGGAAAAGCTCGGACTGCCGCCCAGCGCCGATCTGAAATATTCGAACCCCATCGCGCTGCATTCGGTCTGCAACGCCTTTCAGAATCTGAAATTCATCATCCCGCATTTTGGCAGCGGTTTTTTTCAAGAGACGCTGATGCTCGGCACGCTCTGCAAAAACGTGTACATCGATACGTCCAGTTCGAATAGTTGGATCAAACTCTTCCCCGGCCTGACGCTCGAATCCGTCTTCGAACGCGCGCTCGACATCTTCGGCCCCGACCGCGTTATTTTCGGCACCGATTCAAGTTCCTTCCCGCGCGGCTGGCGCGAGGACAATTACAAGCGCCAGAAGCAAGCGCTCGAAAAAATAGGCGCGCCGAAATCCGACCAGGAAAAAATCTTCGGCGGAAATATCGCGAAGCTGCTGAAGATTTAGTTTGTGCGTCGTTATTTCGCCGTCACCCGCCGCTGCCCCGGATTCGCGTCCAAATACTCCGTACTCAATATCATCGCGCGCAGCATCGGGCGGATCGCGAAATTGTTCGCGTTCACGGTGTCCCACAATTTCTTGTACAAATCGCGCTCGTCTTCCTCGTAGCGCATTTCGCGGCCGAAGAAGAAAATGAAATGCGTCTGTATCATCGTGCGGATGAAACGCTCCTTATTTTGCGCCTGCACGGCGAACGCCTCCATGCCGTTGCCCTTGAATGGATAGCTCGGCACCAGGTTGTGATCGCTGTCGTCGATGAGTTTTCCCTTTTCGTCCTTGTCGATAAATTTGCCTTTGTCGTCCCATTTCATGCGCTGAAACGCCAGCGGCGTGAGAATTTTGTGGCAACTGTAGCACACGCCGTCGGGATGCGTGGTCGAGGCCGCGGTCGCGCCTTCGCGCTGAGCGACGATGCTCGCCGGCACTTCGAAGACGTAGCCCAGAAACTTTTCGCACACTACCGCCGCATAATTAAAATGCGGCAGGCCGGGCTTGCCGTCGATGAATCCTTTCATCGTCAGTACGCCCGTCTTGCCATGATACGCGGGGCGGGGGACTTTCTTGAACGACGCATCCACCGAATAATCCGCTGTCAGGATTTCCTTGAAGGGCAGATCGTTGAGGCATACGTACGTCCACAATCGCGCCGGTTCGTCCTCCTCGCCGCCGCCGTGGCTTTCGAGCGTCAGTCGGATGCGGTGAAAATAAAAGTCCTTGAACTCGACGCTCTTCAAATAATCGTCCACGAATTTCTCGAGCGGCTGGCCGTCTTTCAAGCGCTCCAATTCCGCTTCCGTCGGCGTGCGTCCGACCAAATCCAGCGCGATCATGACCAACTGCAATTTCTCACGCGCGTTCTTTTCGCTGATTTTCGCGAGCGACGGCGGCCGCGTGAAGAGAAAATCCGGATGCTGCAACAGCGCGCGGCACAACCCTTCCCACGCAGCTTGTTGCGCGCCCAGCGCCGGCGCCTTGAAAGTCACGCGCGGCGCGGACGCGTCGGTAATTTCCACCTGCGGCCCGCCCGTCTGAACCCACGCAAATTTCAGCGCGCTGCGCTGCAAATTGAAAGTGTTCGACGCATCCAGCACTGCTTCGCCGCCGGCGTGCAAACGCAGCGGCGGATTGAGCTCAATAATCGGCGACGATTTTTGCGCGTGCACAATCACCGGCGCCTGCGTTTCGTTGCCGCCTTTGCCCGGCACAATCAATCGCACGCGATAAAACTCGTCAGGCTTCCAATTCTCTTTGCGCGTCGATGCTTTGTAGAGCAGCTTCAACTCGCCCTTCTTTGAGTTGTCATCGGAAAAAAGTTTCGGACCGACCGTGTTGTATGGTTTGAATTGTCCCGGCTTGAACTCCGCCCACTTTGCATTTCCGTCGGCCTCGTTGCCTTTCACGGTGAACTTCTCAGTGATCTTCGCGCCTTCTTGCCGCGGCTCAAGCGCGAACGTGCAGGCGTCCGCGACGACCGTGCGTTTCGTGTTTGCGTTGTTGATTTCAACGCCGTCGTCCGGCCCGAATTGAAAGATCGTCTTCAAATCGAAAAACGGCACGTTGTCCACAGTCTCGTCGATTTTGAAATGCGCTTCGCCCTTCGGCGGTACGGGCGCCGGTGCGGCGGCGGAATGGTGCGTCGCGTCGTGCGAAAGCACTTCCACCAGCACGTTGTCGGCATTAACGGTGGGGCCTTGATTTCCTTTCCCCTTCCCTCCGCCTCCGCCGGAATCGCTCGGTTTCCACAACACCGTGATTTCATACTGCCCACTCTTCTCGACGCGAATCGGAATCGCAATCGAACTGCTGCCCTTGTTGTCGTTGTTGTCTTCATACGCCGGCGGGGTGCGGTCCACAAATTTCCACGCGCCAAAAAGTTTCACCGCCGCGTCCTTCATCCCAATCGTTTTCGTCTCACCGCCCGGCAGCGGCCCTTTAATTTCCAGTCCGGACAGCGACACGTTGCCATTCGTGTCCGTGTTCGAAATCATAAACATGCCCGTGTCGTCGCCGGCGTTGAAGGTGAACGTTGAGCTCAGTTTTTTGCGCGCATTTTCTTTGCCCGTCACATTTTCATTGATGAATTCCTGATACAGCCCGCACGCGTCGTTGATCACCGGAATCGAAAATTCTTTGCGCGTCGAAAGCCCGTCGCCATCCGTGACGGTGAGCGTGAAACGCAGCGTCTGCGGCTGCAGCGCAAGCTGCGCTTCCGCTTTGCTCACATTCTGAATGAATTTGAACGCGTTCTCCATTTCCTCGGCCGTTGGATCGCGAAACAAAATGCGCTGATACAAGCGCGTGATTTCGGCTTTGTACGCATCGCTCGGCGCGGTCATTTCCAACGGCGGCGGAAGATTTTTCGCGCGGCCGGCGAACGGCCCGCTGCGCTGGATGTACGCGCGCGACGCCAAATCCTGGCCCATCAGATCGACGCCAGTCAGAAACGTCGCGGATGCCTTGGAACTTTCGTTGTAGCTGCGCACGAAATCCGCGCCGCCAAAAAGCGCGATGTGTTCGTTGAAAAGATCCTTGTCGTCGCGGCGCCAATCGTCGTTGAAGATGCCCTTCACTTTTTTCTTGAGCTGATAAAAAGTGATGAACGTGTTGCCCGTTGAATCGCTGGCCTTGTCCGTGTACGGGCCGAGCAATTCCATGGGGAAAATCTCGTCCATCTTTGTGGCATCGGCGCGCAGTTTCGGCTTCAATTCGTCTTCGAATTTGAGCAGCAGCGCAATCTCCGCCTCGCTCCACGGTTTCTTCGACGCCGGCGGCGGCATCATCACCTTCGGATCTTTCGACGTGACGCGCGCCAGAACTCCGGCGGGATTCTTTGGATCGAAGCGGTCTTCGCTCAGCAAATGTTTGAACGCCGTGTCGGCGTGTTCGTCCGGAATTTCAAGCTGCGATTTCCCGTCGCCGTCGTGGCAATGCGCGCAGTCGCCCTTGCCGCGCGTCATGATCGGCCACAATTCCGATTCGAAGCGCTTCGAAAACACAACCATGTCGGCGTCGGAAAGCCGAGCCACATAATCGCGCTTCGGCTTCGGCTTCGGCGCGGGCTTGTTTGCGTCGCCGGTCGTTTCGCCGGCAGCCGCGCTCAGCGCCAGCCACAGCGCACTATAAAGGAGTGCTCTCAGTTGCATTATTTCAAATTCCATTTCCACAGCGCGGGTGGCCCAACCCAACGGGGTGGGTGCCGAAGGCACAAGAAGCCACTCCCATGCCGTCCGAATTTGTGTAGTGCGTGAGATTCAGGAAGAGCTTCTTGTCGCTTCGCGACCCGCCCCGCTGGGGTGGGCCGCCCTTCGAAACGATGCCGACTCGCACTCTTGAATCGATCCTGCATTTTCGCTACTTCATAATATCCCGCTTAGAGCTAAAATGAGCAAGAATCTCGCTGGGTTTCACGAATGAATCTACGCCCAATTTTAACGCGCATTGCTTGGCTGCTGGCTTTTCAGACCACGCTCGCAACTTGCGCTAACTCCCCTCCCCCGCCTCCGCCCGATTTAAAAATTACCGAAGTTCCCGACGCGCTCAAAGCCGCGCTGAAACTCTCTCCATTCTATAAGAAATACGTCGATGCCAGCGGCTTTCCCGTCCTCGGCTCCGAAAAAGTCAAAGACGCCGCGATGCTCGAAGCCGCGCGCATCGTCAACAAAATGCTCGACGGCCGCGACGACATTCGCGCGGCGATCGTCAAAAATAAAATCCGTCTCGCCGTCATGTCCGTGACCGAGCAGACCACCGACATTCCCGAGCACAGCGATTTGACGCCGAAGGATTATTGGAACAAACGCGCGCGCGGATTGGGCGCGACGCGCCAGCGCCCCGCGGTGAGCTGCGATGAAGCGAACTTGCTGCATTTGCCCGGCGACCGCTATCCCAACGAGAACATTCTCGTGCACGAATTCGGCCACGTGATTCACGAGATGGGCTTGATGAGCATCGAACCGGCCTTCGACAAAGAACTGCGCAATTTGTACGAGGCGGACAAAAAGAAGGGCTTGTGGCTGCGCACCTACGCGATGGAAAATCACAAGGAATTTTGGGCCGAGGGCGTTCAATCGTATTTCGACACGAACGACAACAACAATTATCAGCACAACGACGTGGACACGCGCGCGAAGCTCGAAAAATATGATCCGGAATTTTTCGCGCTGCTTGACAAAGTTTTCAAGCAGAACGCGTGGCATTACGAGCGCCCCGGCAAGCCGCGTCCGCCGCGCAAGGAATTTCCGCCGGCGGCGCTGACCGTGCGCAACGACAGCGGCGAAAGCGTGAGCCTGTATCGCGTCGATAACGGCAACGAAACCGCGCACGCGACAATCGAAGCCGGCCGCAAATACGAGACGACGACGTTTCAGACGCAGAAATTTCGCGCGAAGATCGCCGGCCGCGACGCGGCGCAGGATTTTACGGTGGAAGGCGACAAGGCCGAATGGGTCCTCAAATGAAATGGGTAGCCCACCCCGCTGGGGTGGGCCACCCGTCGCTTGGGAATTTGCGTTTCATCTCCGCTCAACTCTCCGTAAGATGTTGCTTCAATGTCCAATCCTCCAATTGAAATTAACTCGCTCGGCTGGACGCTCGCCGCGGCCGGCTCGTTTGGCTTTGGCCTGTCGAAGACGGGCATTCCCGGCGTGGGAATTCTCGGCGTCGCGCTGTTCGCACATGTCTTTCCGAACTCGCCCGGAATCGTGCTGCCCTTGCTGATCGCCGCGGATTTCGTCGCCGGCTACGTCTATTTTCGCCACGCGGTCTGGTCCAAATTGCTGCGCATGTTTCCGTGGGCGGCGGCGGGAATTGGCATCGGCTCATACGGCATGTTGCGGCTGGCCGCCGATCCCAACGGCGCGAAATTACTCAACGTCGTCATCGGCTGGATTCTGATCGCGCTGGTTGCGCTGTCGGTGTGGTGGCGCTGGTTCCGCAAAAAGCCGGTCGATCCAGAACAACCCGGCGAGCATGGTTTGGTTTTTGAAGCCTGCGCTGGCGTTCTGGCCGGATTTACGACGATGGTCGCGAACGCGGCGGGGCCGATCATGATTTTGTATTTGCTGCGCATGAAGCTGCCAAAATTGCAATTCGTCGGCACCTGCTCGTGCTTTTTTCTCGTGCTCAATTGTTTCAAAGTGCCGTTGATGGCGTACCTCGGCTACATCACGCCGGAGACGATCCGAATCGACGGGCCATTCTTTCTCTTCTCGCTGCTGGGCGCGCTGGCGGGCTGGGTAATGATCAAATGGATCAACCAGGCCGTCTTCGAAACGCTGTGCCTCGCGCTGACGCTGCCGGCGGCGATTTGGCTGGTCAAATAAAGGGAAAAAGAAAAAAGAAAGAATGCATTTCAGTTTTTTCCTTTTCCCTTTTTCCTTTTTCCTTGATGCGCGCGGGGATTATTATGTCGTTATGAATCGTGCCGCATGTATATTTGCGCTCTGCCTGCTGAGCCTTCAGGCTCTCGCGCATTTGAATCACAACCAATTCGCGGCGGTCGATGAAGTTGACGGCAAACTGCTGGTGCGCTACCGCATGTCGGCGGACATGTTCATGTCCAATCTGGAAATCGAGATCAAGGCCGGGCACATTGACGCGGCAATCAAGCTGCTCCCCATTAATGAAATCATCGCGCGGTATTTCAAAACGCATCTGCGCCTCGACGTCAATAACGTCAGCGTTTCGGCTGAATCGGTTTCGTTCACGATGGACGCCAAAAATGGCGATTGGATCGCCGGCTTCAAATTCACCGCGCCGCCGATTGGGGCGGAGGCGTCGCTGTTCTGCGACGCGTTTCTCGAAAACAATCCGCGCACGCAGACGCTTGCGCGCATCAATTGGCGCGGTGAAAAAACGGTGTTTCATTTTCGAAAAGACAGCACGCGCTGCCAATTCGGTTCATCGCTGCACGAATCGTCCGCTGAAGCCGCGCCGAAAATCGAAGCGCCGCGCGCGCATTTTCTAAACGGCCTTGCCGAAGCGCTTCGATCGTACGAATGGCTCGCCGCGGGAGCGCTGGTTTTTTGCGCGCTGCGGGTGGTGTCAAAAGACCGCCTGCATTATCTTGTGTTCGGGCTCACGGCGGTTGCGTCGCTCGTTTTGACTCCCGTGCAGTTCAGCCTCGCCGCCGCCTGGGGCTTTCGTTTCGGCTGGACCGCCGTTGTGTTGACGGGGCAGAAGCTTCTCTTCGACACCATCAATAGGAGAACCGGCCATGCGTAAATACATTTCCGTTTGCATCGTTCTGGCGCTCGCAGGCATGGCTGCATTCGCCGCCGACGACGATAAGCCGCTGACGATTTACACCACCTTTTATCCGCTGACCTATTTCACGCAGGCCATCGGCGGACCGCTCGTGAACGTCGTGAATCCGCTGCCGGACGGCGAAGACGGCGCGTTCTGGGTGCCGCCGCGCGAAGTGGTCAAGCAATATCACGCCGCGGATTTGATCATTATGAACGGCACAAATTACGAAACGGGTTTTGGCAAAGTCTCGCTGCCGGAATCGAAGGTTGTCGTCACGACCGCATTTCTTAAGGGCAACGAAGTGATTCTCGAAGACAGCGTCACGCATTCGCACGGCGCGGCCGGCACGCACACGCATCAAGGCATGGACGGCCACACATGGGTCGATCCGCACAACGCAAAAAAACAGGCGCAGGCAATCTGCGACGCGCTCTGCGAAAAACGTCCCGCGCACGCCGCTGAATTCAAGGCCGGACTCGATGCGCTCAACAAGCGCTTCGACGAACTCGACCAACTCATTCAAGACAAAATCGTGCCGCTGGCGAAAGACAGACAGCTCTGCGCGTCGCATCCCGCGTACAATTATCTGGCGCGCGCGTACAAACTGAACGTGAAATCGTTTCACATGGATCCCAACGAGACGCCGCCGAAAGAGGAACTGGATCGCATCGCCGCATTCTTGAAAGAGCATCCGTCGAAGATCATGCTCTGGGAAGACGCGCCGAAAGCTGAAAACGAAAAGCTGATGAAAGAGAAATTCGCGCTGACATCGGTCGTCTTTTCGCCATGCGAAGCGCTGGACAAAGAAGACGCGAAAGCCGGCCGAAATTATTTTGACGTGATGAAGCGCAACATCGAGAGTTTGGCCGCAGTGCTGAAGTGAGACTTGAGACTGGAGACTTGAGACAGGAGATGGGAGCTTGAGGCCGGAGGATCGACAAATTAACCGAGTACGTGCGCGGCGCTTTTTATGGTTTGCGTGGCTCGTGCTTGTTGCATTGGCGCTGGTGTGGGCGCGCGCTCGGGTGCCGGACCAGGCGCCGCCCACGCGCGAGGCGTTCGAAGAACGCCACCGCCTGTGCTACGACATTTATGCAGCCGCGGACAACGGCGCGGCGTACGATCTGCTTGCGTCGGCGTTCGCTGGGAAGGAACTCGACCATCAATATTGCGTCTTCGCGAAAGCGGAATCGC
Organism: Planctomycetota bacterium; assembly: GCA_035308565.1. Taxonomy (GTDB): domain Bacteria; phylum Planctomycetota; class SZUA-567; order H5-PLA8; family H5-PLA8; genus JANXLS01. The sequence continues at coordinate 29,831 of DATGGK010000129.1, forward strand.
AGTTGGCGCAGGCACTCGCAAACGTGACCGTGTGGGATTTGCAGTATCAGGATTTCAAAGTGCTCGCCGCGCGCGGAAACAGTTGCACGATTTATTCGAAGTGGATGGTCACATACATTCTCGGCCACAGCCAGCATTCGCACGTGCGCGTGAACGCGTACGAGGTCGTTTTCGAATTGAGCAAAGGGCCGGATGGCTGGCGTATCGTATCGAGCAGGATTCTCAACGAAAATAATCTCGCATGATTGACATCGAGGCGCTTCGCTTTTCATATCCCGGATCGAACAGCGTGCTGCTCGACGTTGCGCGGCTGCGTGTCGAACCGGGCGAGAAAGTAATGCTGCGCGGGCCAAGCGGCTCGGGAAAAAGCACACTGCTCAATTTGATGGCGGGAATTTTGGAGCCGCAGGCCGGCCGCGTGAATGTGTGCGGCGAAGACTTGACGCAGAAGCACGAAAGCGCGGCGCGCGATTTTCGCGTGAATACAATCGGCTTCATTTTTCAAGATTTTGCGCTGCTCGATTATCTCAACGTGGAAGACAACATTTTGCTGCCATACCGCATCAACCCGTCACTGAAACTTGACGCCAGCGTGCGCGCGCGCATGAATCGCTCGCTCGAAGAATTGGGCATCGCATCGAAAGCCGGGTCGCACCCGCCGCATTTGTCCTTCGGCGAACGCCAGCGCGCGGCGATCGCGCGCGCGATGATCGCCGCGCCGAAAGTAATTCTGGCCGACGAGCCGACAGCCAATCTCGACAAAGCCAACGCGCTGAAAACCATTGAGCTGATTTTATCCACGACGGCGCGCGACAAAGCGGCGACAGTGGTCGTCTCCCACGACGAATCGCTGGCGTCATACTTCGATCGTGTGATTGAAATGTCCGCGTTGAGTGCGGCGAAACCTTGAACCTTGAACCTTGAACCTTGAACCTCGAATCATGCTTTTCCTCGCCTGGCGCCACGTCCTGTACAACCGCGCGATTTCGCTGCTGCTGATCGCGGGGCTGACGCTCGTCATCGCGTTTCCGATTGTGGTCTGGCGCGCGGCCAGCGTGGCCGAAGACGTCTACGCCAGCCGCGCACGCGCGACGCCGCTGCTCGTCGGGAAGCGCGCGAATGAACATCAGCTCACACTCAACACGCTGTATTTCGAAGGACCGAAACCGCCGCCGGTGCCGCAGAAGCTGGTGAAAGAACTGCGCGCGATGAAAGCGGGATTGGTGATTCCGGTTTCAAATCGCCTCACCGTCGGTGGAGAACGATTTCCACTGATCGGCACGGTGCCGGAGTATTTCGATTTTCGCAAATTGCAGCTCGCTGAGGGCGATTTTCCATTGCTTCTGGGCGATTGTGTAGTCGGCGACACCGTTGCACGCGAGTTGCATTTGAAATCGGGCGGTTCGCTAAACACGGACAAAGGAAGCTTCTTGAACGTCGCACACGAATTTTCGTTCAAGCTAACCGTGACCGGCGTGCTGAAACCGAGCGGCACAGCCGACGACCGCGCGGTGTTCACGGACATCAAGACTGCATGGACGGTCGAAGGCCTCGGGCACGGACACGACAACGTAATCGATAATACCGCGCCGAATTCAGTCGGCCAGAACGGGCCGTCGCCGGAAGCGGTGAGCGCGGAAGTGCAGAAGATTCTGGGGCAAGGCGTCGTCGAATATCGCGAAGTCACGCCGCAGAACATCAAGTCGTTTCATTTTCATGGCGACGAAAACGAATACCCGCTGACGGCGATCATCGTCGTGCCGAATTCCGAAAAGAGCGGCACAATGCTGAAAGGGAAAATCAACGCCGGCGAAGACTACGAAGCCGTGGTGCCGGAGGAAGTGATTGCGAGCGTGATGAAACTGGTGTTCAACGTGAAAAAAGTTTTCGACGCGTATTTCGCGATGACGGCGGCAGGCGTGCTGGCGTTTCTGGCGATCACGGTGCTCTTGAGTCTGCGCAATCGGCGCGACGAATTTGCGATCATGGTAAAGATGGGCTGCTCGCGCCACGCGATTTTCGCGCTGTTTGCGTACGAGTTCTTGATTTTGTTCGCGGCGAGCGGGGTATTGAGTTTGCTAATTTCGCAGGGGGCGGTGGAGTTATTGCGGCGGTATGCGCTGTAGGACGAAGCGCTTGTCTACGGTACGTTCAATGATTTCAACTATGTTTATTATTCATAGAACGCAAATCAATAACGATTATCCAGTCAACCTCCATTCCTATACCAATGAGAATTCCGTTTTTCCGATCCAGAGCGAAATAGGGTCGGGTCTGAGCTTTAGCAGGGAGTTCGACTTCGTCAAGCAATTTGGGCTTACCCGTATCAACTACGATTAAGGAGCGCAGTTGTCGCGTTACCTCGCTTATTTTGGGAATCACGGAGAGGTGAGAATCCGAGTCCGTAAATGCAGCTAAATAGCTGTAGCCGGTATAGTCATACGGAATAATAGAATAATTCAATTTCGAAATGCCGATGCACTTCACTGATCTATTCTTTGGATCTACACCAAAAATTACGCTGGGACTCGAATCAAGTACTTCGTTAAACTCCAGCCCTTGCAATTCACTACTGGGTAGTCCAGCGGCTGTCGAAGTTTTCCAATTGATTTCGAGCGAGTTATGGGCTTTGTGCCCCCATACTTTCGTGATGATTTCGTCCCCAATCAATGTATTATTCGCTTTTAAATGCCATACGCTTGTATTGTTTTCGACTTGAAAGGCCGGTTTCAGATTCGTCGCTATTGAATACCTCAAATTGCTGCTTTTTGGTCCCCCATTTAAAAAGCGGATTTTACGCCAATCCTCGGCTGAACTCGGCTCCGGCTTAATTAAGTCGATTAAATTTTGCGGGAATGCAAAATAATGTTTGTATATCAACATTCCCGTGAAGAGCAGTGCAACCATTGCCATAATGCCAATTTCAATTTTTGTTTTCATTCGCGTGTCCTCATTTTTCACTGAGGAAAATTCCCATATTACATAACTCGGCGGCGCAGTTGGCCGCAGGCGGCGTCCACTTTTTTTCCTTTCGAATAGCGAATCGTCGTCGAAATGTGCGCTCGTTCCAGAATACCTTTGAAGCGCTCCTGCGCTTCGATCGTCGGGCGCTGATAGCCCGTTTCTTCGACGGGATTGAACGGGATCAAATTCACTTTGCACGGATGCGTCTGCAGCAGCGCGACAAGTTCGCCGGCTTGTTCGGGGCGGTCGTTGATGCCGGCGAGCAGCACGTATTCATACGTGACGATGCGGCGCGTTTTCTTCGAGTATTCTTCGACGGCGTCCATGATCTCGCGGATCGGGTAGCGCTTCGACGCGGGAATCAGTTGCTTGCGCGTCTCTTCGTCGGGCGCGTGAAGCGAGACGGCCAGTTCGATCTGGCGCTTTTCGTCGGCGAGTTTGCGGATCCCCGGCGCGATGCCGACGGTTGAAATCGTGATGCGCCGCGCGCCGATGCACGCGCCCTTCGGTACTGGATCGTTGAGCATTTTCACGGACGCAAGCACTTCGTCGTAATTGTGAAGCGGCTCGCCCATGCCCATGTACACGACGTGCGACGAGGCGACGCCGGAGCGCGCGCGCATCTGCAAAAACTGTTCGATGATTTCGTGCGCTTTCAAATGCCGCTCGAAGCCGCTCAGGCCGGTCGCGCAGAAGACGCAGCCCATCGCGCAGCCGACCTGGCTCGACAAGCACGAGGTCACGCGGTCGGGCGTGCGGATTTGGACGGATTCGATCAGCGCGCCGTCGGCGGCTTTCCAGAGCCATTTTGTGGCGTCGTCGCCTTCGCTGGTCTGCACGAATTCAAGCTCATACAGCGGCGCTTCGAGTTTCAATTTTTCGCGCAGCGCTTTGCTCAAGTTCGTCACGCCGTCGTAGGATTCGACGCCGCGCCCGAAGACAAACTCGCGCAATTGCGTGGCGCGAAACGCAGGCTCGTGATGGCGTTTGAATAGCGCGACGAGCTGGTCTTCGCTGAGCGCGGTGACGGGCAGCGGCCTCGATTCGACCGGCAGGGATTCATCTTTTGACATCGTCATCGTAGAACGGAGCTCCTGCTCCGTTCAGTGTTATCAGGGATTGAACGGAGCGTTTGGTTGTGTTCAGTATAATCGAAAATTGAACGGAGCGGAGCTCCGTTCTACTTTACGGCGCGGCCGGCGGATCGGGGAACACGTGTCTTGGCGCAAGGCGTTCCAGCGCGGATCTCAGCAATTTGTACTCTTCGATGGCGGCTTTGAATTCAGCGGTTTCGACGGCTTTGTTCACGTTTGGCATCACGACAAATCCGTCGGGGCCCGCGTCGGGGTCGCCGGGTTTGTACGTTTTTGGCAGCGCGGAATTGTCCACGCCTTCGATCAGCGCGCCTTTCGGTCCGATCGAAACCGTCTTGCGATGATAAGCGTTCAAGCGGCCGTCGGCGTCGCGCGTTTTGCCGGCGTTGCGCAGATTCTCTTCGTGAACTTCCATGCGCCGCCGCAGGCCCGCCATGACTTTGACCAGCGCGTTGACCACAGCTTCCTCTTCTTCGTCGGTGCCGATGGTGGTGCGCTCGTTGTTTTTTTCGACGGCGATGCCCAGTGCTTTGAGATGTTCCGTCACGCGCGAGAGCGGCGCGTGGACGATCAGCGGCAACGCTTCATCCGGCGCGGCGGCGGCGGCGATCAAATTCGCCGCTGAAACGACTCCCTGTTGCAGCGCGTACACGACTTGATGGCAATGCAACGCGGCTTTTACGCGCGTCAAATCGTCGCCGTCGGCGGCGGCGAAAATGTGTCCGGGCAGCAGCAGCGCTGCGCCGGCGTCCGGCGCTTCCGTGGACGCGGCTTCGAAAAAGCCGGGCGCCAGCGCGGATTCCTTTGCGGCTTTCGCCCGGACAACTTTGAGACGCCCCAGTTCGACGCGCGCACCCGCATTTGAAACTGCGGCGACAACGCCGTCGGGCGCGATGGACAATTGCGCGGTGTCCGGCGGCAGCGGCTTGTCAATGCCCGCGGGCGCGAAATTGCTTTCGAGCAAAATGCGATTGTCCTTTCCGGCGTAGAGCCGGGCGCTGCGCGCGTAGTAGCGTTTTTCGTCGAGTTGATTGGTCGTCGCGTTGAGTTTGCCGACTTCAACGAACAGCGCCGGATCGGCGGTGGCGACGTCCAGCGGCTGGCCGGTGTAGACCAGGCGCGCGTCGCCGTGCGGCGTCTTGAGCGCGCCGAGCACCGCCGCGATTTCGGTTTTGGAGTCATTCAAGACGCGGTGCTGAAATGTCGCGAATTGAGCTTCGCGAATGCGCCGCTCCCAGCCGGGGCCGCGGCGCGGGGCTTGCGTCAAGCCAAAGCGCTTGAGCAGCGCTTCGCCTTCGGCGCTGAATTCGCCTTCACCGTGGATAAGAATGTCGCCGTTCGTTTCCTTCGTCGCGCTGAATGGCGCGACGGGTGCGGCCAGAATTTCGAAAAGCGAGAGGCTCGCGTTGCGCTCGTACGCACCAACACTCGTCGCCACGCGGCGAATCGGCGCGGAACTGAGCGCGGGCGGCGGCGTATCCTTTGGTTTCGGAGCCGTTTCCAAGCGCGCTTCGACCGCCTCCATGCGCGAGCACAATTCCGCTTCGTGGCATCCGCAAAGGAGCACGAGCAGGGCCAGAAAGGGCGCTCGATAAGTAAAAAATCGCGGCGTGTGTCGCATCAATCGGCAACCAATCGCGGACCTGTCGAAACTGAAACGTGAATCATTCGTATACAATGTATTTCGGCCAAACGCCACTGCAAGACGCGGAATAAATTCGTGATTTGGAGCGGCGGCTTTCAAACCGCCTTTGATTTCGCCGTCTTCCTTCAGCGCATGATTGAACTTTTTTCACAATTGCGGGAAGAAAGCGCGCTTTTTGTGTGACTATAGAGGCGAACGCAGTTAATGCGCAAAAACTAATACATATAAAGGAGCGGGTCTGATGAATCGCATTTTGTTGAGTTTGATTGCAATGTTCGCGCTGCTTTCCGTATGCGCGCTGGCCGAGGATCCGGCCAATCCGAACAACGGCGCCAATAATGGTAACAATGGTGCAAACAACGGCGCGAACAACGGCGGAGCCAATGGCAACCGCGGCGGGCGGTTTGGGCGCGGATACACTCCGGGCCAAAACAACGGCCAGAATAATGGGCAAAACAACGGCGGCGGATTTAATAATGGCGGCGGCGGTTTCAACGGCGGCGGCGGCGGTCTTAATTTTGGCGGAGGGCGCGGCGGCGGGTTCGGCGCCATCGCCGGCGCGCGCGATGTGACCAGCGCGATCAGCCGCTTGCTGGGCTTCGATCTGCCCGATCCGAAAGCTGAACCGAAGCTCGATCAACTGCCGCTGGGCGCGCGCAAACGCGAGGTGCTCGAAGTTCCCGTCGGCGGCGTGGATAATTTCAATCCGACCGGCGCCGGCTGGAAGATGGAAGCGGTGTTCAAGATGACGCCGGAGCAGACCAAGGCGGTCGAGGGGATTCGCGACGAGTACACGGCGGAAGAGAAGAAACTGAACAAGGAGATTTCAGATGCGCAGGCCGCGCTGGCGGCGAAAGTGGTCGAACTGCGCCAGAAATATGAGAAGAAAGCCAACGACGTGCTGACCGGCGCGGACAAAGAGACCAAGGAAAAGATGGACGCGCTGGCCGCGGAAGTTTACGACAAGAACGCGGCGATCGTCACCGAAACCGTGCCGCTGTACGACACCAAAGACGTTCAGCAGGGCTTGACAATGATCCGCGCGCTGCGCGACAAAACCAGCAAGATCATTCAGGACGGCGAAGACCGGCTGCTGCAGTTGATTCCCGAAGAAAGCCGCCCGAAATTCCAGGAGATCATGAAGACTCAGGCCGACCAGCGCGACCGCACCACTCGCGTGTTGCAAGGCGGCGGCCGGGCATTGGGCGGCGGCGGAACGACGGGCGACGCGGTGAAACCGCCGAAGGCGCCGGAAGGCGATAAGTTTTAAGGGCAGGAAATAGGAGATAGGAGTTGGAACGCGGGCGGCAGCGGTGCCGCCCGTTTTTTTCGCAAGGTCAAGTAGAACGGAGCTCCGCTCCGTTCCGTTTAGTCCGTTCAACCACGCGGAACGGAGCAGAGCTCCGTTCTACAAAAATGTGATGGGGAACGCGCTTGACACGCGCTGTGAAAAGACCGATAAGTGCGGCTTCCAAAAACTTGAGTTACGGAGTGTTCCGCATGAAATCCGCCTTCAGGATGTTCTCCTTCTCCCTTTGCGCGACGGCGCTGCTTTTATTGAATGGCTGCGACGACCTCGACGCCCGCAACCAGGCCAGCGCGGCCAGCAAGGATGTTTCCGAATTGCGGCCTGAAGTGGATAAAGTCAAAAAGCAGAACGAAGAACTGCGCGACACCGTTAAAGCGCTGGAAGAGCGGCTGACAGAAAAAATGAACAAGCGCATGGACGAAATCGCCGCCAGCATTGCGGATAACCAGAAGAAGCTGCTGGAACAACTGGCGCAGGACATGAAATTGTCGCGTGATTCGTCGAACAATCTCGCTGAAACCGCGCGTGCGGACAACGACAAAGCGCTGCAAGCGCAGAAGGCGGACGCCGCCGAAACCGCGCAGAAAATTCGCGACGAAATGAAGGCGATGCGCGAGGAATTGCACGGCTACATGGAAAATCAGCTCAAGGAGCTTTATCCGTACGCGTTCCAGCCGCACCGGCTCGAACCCAACACGCCGCCCGGCAATTCAACGCCGGAAAAGAAAGAAAGCGCCCCGCCCACCGAGCAGAAGTAGTCCGCTTTTTCGCATGACCTAATCGGCGCGCGGCCGGTTTGCATTGGCATCCGAACAAATTCTGGATGCCAACGCTCATGCCGCTAAAGAATACCCATTTTTCAACGCTTCGAATTCTCGCGTGCGCGCTGCCGCTGGCGGCGCTGCTATTGTTATTGGATCGCGCCGCGCCGCCTGAGCGTCCCGCGGCGCCGGTTGAATCCATCGAAGAGCTGCCGCCAATTCCGCGCGGCGGCGCAACGGCGTTGAACTGCGGTTACGTGCTCAACGAAACTTTTTCGAACGCGCCGACGGAGTGGCGGCCGGCGGGAGCGGCGGTGATTGAAATCACAAACCGCTGGCAGTGCGATCCACGTTGGACGTTTTTCTGTCTCGGCAACGATCCGAAAATCGGGAAGGCCGCGGCATTGTGGGCCAAACGCTGCTTTCCAGGCGACGTGGCGGTTGAGTTTTATTTTGGAATCAAGATGGACCGGATGCGCGGCGAACCGTACCGGTACGCGCGGGACGTAAATGTCACGATCGGGTCGGACGGTTCGGATTTGCGCAAGGGCATCACGTTTAGTTTCGGCGCGAACGGCAATACGTGCAGTTGCATCACGCGCGACGGGACGGAGCTGGTTCGCGTTCCGGCGACGATTCCGGCATCGATGGAAATCCACCGGCGCTGGTTCAAGTTCCGCGCGGAACGCCACGGCGGGAAGCTGCTTTTTCAAGTCGATGATTTTTTCGCGGCGAGCGGGAAGCGCGGGGAACTGACGGTGGACGATCCGCTCCCGCTGAACGGCAACCGGCTGGCCATTTGGACGTACGACAACGCGATCATGCTCAGCCGCGTGCGGATTTCCGGCGAGGGCGGAATCGAAACGGAGTCTCCGGATTTTGCGGCGGAAGAGTTGAAGACGATGTACGACAAGGAATGAACGTGCAGGCGGGACGCCTGCACCACGGGCTAATCTTCGATTTCGGGCGTAGATTTCGAAATGTCGGCGCGCTTCTCCAACGCTTTGATGCGTTCCACTAATTCCGGAAGACGAAGCGTCAGCGCCTGCGAGCGCAGCACTTGGCGCTTGTCGCGCGCCAACACGCCCCACACGTCATGTCCGGCTTCGACGCGGCCGGCGATGCCGGCTTTTGCGCCGGCGCGCGCGCCTTTGCCGATGTAACTGTGGTCCGCCAGACCGACATTGCCGCCGAGCGTGACGTAGTCTTCAAGCGTGCAGGAACCGGCGATGCCAGTCTGCGCGCAGAGGATGCAGTGCTTGCCGACGGTGTTGTTGTGTGCGATCTGGACGAGGTTGTCGATCTTGGTGCCTTCGCCGATGCGCGTGGGACCCAGCGCGCCGCAGTCGATGCAACTGTTGGCGCCGACTTCAACATCGTCGCCGAGCTCGACCGAGCCGGCGTGAGGGACTTTGACGTAGCGCCCGCCGCGGAATTTGTAGCCGAAGCCATCGGCGCCCAGCACCGCGCCGGAATGCAGAATCACGCGGTTTCCGAGTTTGCAGCGGGGATAAAGCGTCACGTTGGGATTGACGAAGCAATCGTCGCCGAGCATGCAATCTGGCCCGATCACGGTGTTGGCGAGAATCACGCAGCGCGCGCCGATGCGCGAACCGCGTTCGACGAAAACGCGCGGGCCGATGTGTACGTCCGTGCCGAGCTCAACGCCGTCTTCGACGATCGCCGTCGGATGAATGCCCGGCGCGCGCGGAATCGGCGGATTGAAGATGCGCAGCGCGTCGAGAAAGGCGATCTCCGGATCGTCGCAAATCAGCAGCGCGGCGGCGCGCGGCGCGCCGGAGCAATCGACGCCGCGTTTGCTCAGGATTGCGCCGGCCCGCGCGAGCTTCAACCGCGTCAGGTAATTCACGTCGGTGAACGGCGCCAGTTGCGCCGGACCGGCGTCTTCCAGATTCGACACGCCGCAGAGCGTCAGTTGCGCGCTGCCGCGCACAATTTCAGCGCCGATGCGCGCGGCGAGGTCGCCCAGAGTGAGGTTCATGGTGAAGTCCTCCAGAGCTGCGCACGTAAGTAAGCGGCAACTCGGTCTGAATACAGCCGCTTACTGACGGGCGCGGCTCGGGGTTCAATGAAAACGGCGGCCATTAAAAGGCCGCCGTCATTGTGCCGCAGGGTGAGGAAAAATGCTACTTCGCCGCCGCCGCCGGTTTGTAGTCGGCGTTGAGTTTCGTGATCACTTTTTGCGTGATGTCCGTATCCGGCGCATAGTACAGCACGGGATTATCGCGGAAGCGGCGGACGAGTTCGGCGGCCGTAACGGCTTCGTCGCCAGTCCGGGGTTGGCCGGCTTTCACTGGATCAAAGTCGATTCCATATTCCGGCGCGCGCAGAACCAGGTCGTACTTGTCGCCTTTGCCGATATCGCTGATTGCTCTTTTGATTTCCGTCAGAATCGCCTGCATCTCCGTCTTGCGCCGCTTTTCGACCTCCTCGGTCAGCTTGTCGTACTCGGACTGAAGATCGAAAATTTCCTGCTCAAGCGCAATTTTTTCTCTAAACAAGGCCGGATCGTTCTTCGGACGCAGATCGACTTCAATGCGCTCCTTGTGCTGCTTGACTTCGCGCTCCTTCTTTTGCAGTTCGTCCTGCTTCGGCTTGTACTCCGATGCCAGCTTATCCTGCACCGCTTTCACGCGCTGATACTGCGCAAAGACGTCGGAGACGCTGACCACCGCAATGCGGCGGTCTTCCGCGCGCGCGATGCCCTGCACTAATACCATCGTCGCCGCCACCATCAGTGCCGCCGCGATCTTTTGAACCTTGCCCATCTTTTAACTCCTTTTTTATTCGAAATGGCGAGCGTCAACGGCCCGCCGGCAACTCTATTGCTTCGCGCCCCCGACGGAGCGTTTCATGAATGCAGCATTCAACGAATCCAGAACTTCTTTGGTGATGTCGGTGGTGTCCGCGCCGAACAAGACCGGGTTGCGGTGAAAGCGTTCGAGCACCTCGGACACCGTTTGCGGCTCGGTGAGCGCGATAAAGGTGGCCTTCTCCTTTTCTGCCGGGTCGCTCATTTTGGCTGCGTCGGTTTTGATGATTTTCGGGTCATCCGTGTCGGGGGAGCGCAGCACCATGTCCAAGTGCCGGGCTTCGGAGATCATGCGAATCGCCTGGCGAATATCGCTCAACACCGCGCGCATTTCGCGCGTGTAGTCTTTTTGAATCTGCTCGTTGAGCTGGTTCACGTCGCGCTCGTACGCCCATTGGGCTTTGCGCAGGCGCTGCACGGCGTCAAAGACCTGCTCCGAGTTGCCCATCTGCTTGTATTGTTCTTCAAGCTGCCGGTTGCCGTCGGCCAGTTCCTTGCCGCGGACTTCGAGTTCCTTCTTGCGAGCCTCGTGCGTGGCATCGATGCGCTTTTGCACGTCCTGGACCAGCAGGTATTTTTCGAAGACCAGCGAGACGTTGACGACGGCCAGCTTCTGCACTTCGCCGGCGCGCACTGCACTCCACGCGCAGGCCGCGCAGGCCAGCAATGCAAGACGGTGTCCAATACGCGGACGCCAAGCGTGACTAAGATGCTCCAACGGACTCCTCCTCCGAAAAAAATCGGTTTGTATACAGACGGCGATGGCACGCCGGCCTTGAAAAAATCCAGGAGATAGTGGATAGGTCGGACTTGCAGTTGCCCTCTCCCTCCGGGAGAGGGCCGACGCATGTACTCATGCGCGGGGTGAGGGGAATTCGGCAATGTGGAATCACCGCATGTACCCCTCACCCCGCGAGCGAATACGCTCGTCGGCCCTCTCCCCATGGGAGAGGGGAAATGCACCGCAATCTCCTATCTCCTAACTCCTGCCGTTTAGAATCTCGCTCCCAGCGTAAAGTCGATCGTCTTCGTGCGGTCGAACGGCGTCTTTTCGATGGCGCGCGAGAAGTACAGCCGCACGGGCGCGGGCGAGAACGGCGTGCGGATGTAGAAGCCGAGGCCGGCGGCCGTGCGCAACCGTGACGTGTCGTTGGTCACGCGGAAATGCGGGTCGGTGTTGCCGGCGCCGTAGGCGGTGCCCGCATCGTAGAATACCGCGCCACGGACGAGTTCTTCGTACAGGGGTATCGAATATTCGGCTGAGCCGTAGTACTCGCGTTTGGCGCCGATGGCCAGGCCTTTTTCCAACGGCGTGATGCTGCGGTATTCGAAGCCTCGGACGCTGTCGATGCCGCCGCCGTACAAGCGCAGGAAGGGCGGCACGTCCGACGAACCCAGCATTTCCTGGACCAACTCGCCGTGCGCATGCAGCGAGAAAATGTGCTTCCCGCCGTTCTTGAGTTTGTAAACGGTGAGGTAATGCGCAATGTCCGCGCTGGGCCGGATGAAATTGTAGTCGCCCAAACCGATGCCAGCCTGCGCCTGCATGAACCAGCCGCGGCTGGGCAGCAGCAGGCTGTCGCGGCTGTCGTAAATGATGCGCGGCGTGATCGTGTTGACGATCGAGATGCCGTCCTGGTCCAACAGGATTGGCGGCAGGCGCCGGTCGGTCGAACCGATGTCGGTGTAGCTGGAGCGGAAAGTGATGTCGCCGTCCCAGCGTGGACCCCACAGGCGGCGGCCGACGGTAAACGACGCGCCGGACTCTGAATCCTTAAAATCCTGGTAATCGTCCAGCGTGTGGAAGAGCGTGCCGCCGAGGCGGATGGGTTTGTCGAAGGCCCACGGTTCGAAGAGCGACAACTGATAATTCTGGCGCTTCTGGCCCACGCTGACATCGGCCGACGCAGTCTGGCCCGCGCCGCGGAAGGCCATGCCGTTGAACAGATCTTTGTAGCTCTTGGGCCAGTTCATGATGTCGAAGTTCTTTTCTTTGACGCTTACGTTTCCGACGACGCCGTCCACCGAGGAGACGCCGGCGCCGAAGTTGAATTCGCCGGTGCTCTTTTCCGTCACGTCGATGATCACGTTGGCTTCTTCCGGATTATCGGTGGCTTCCGGCGTGACGCGGATGTCGTCTTCGAAGTATTGCAGATTCTTGAGGCGCTGGATCGCGATCTTCAGCTTGGTCGTGTCGATGCGTTCGCCCGGATACAATTCCAACTGGCGGATCAGCACTTTGTCCTTGGTCTTGTTGTTGCCGCGCGGGATAATTTCGCGCACGGTAACTTCGGAGCCTTCCTTGATCGTAAAAGTCACGTCGTAAATGTTGGGCGTGGCTTTGGTGCGCTCCGGATCGGTGACGAGCTTGGTCTCGATCTCCAATTTCGTGAACGGACGGCCGCGCTCGCCGTACAAGTCTAATATTTTCTGGCGGTCGTCGTACGCAAGCTGTTCGGAGAAGACCGTGCCGGGCTTGACCTTCATCACCGATTCGAGTTCCTGCTGCGAAACGCCGACGTTGCCTTTGATGTTGACGTTGCCGGTGAAATACTGCGGGCCTTCGACGATGTTGATGATCACATCGGCCAGTTGCTTGCGCTTGCGGAACCAGTTGAACGCCTCGCCTTTGCCGGTCTCGACTTTCACTTCTTGAATCTGAACATCCATGTAGCCGTGGCGCATGTAATGCAATTCAATGCGCTTCTTGTCGGTCTCGAGGTCGTCGTCTTTGAGTTCGCCGGCCCGCAGAAAACGGCGGTACTTGGTCTGCATCACGGTTTCCAATTCCGACTGGCTGAACGCATGATTGCCCGTGAAACAAATCTTGCGCACGGCCACGGAACTGCCTTCATCGACGGTGAAAATGATGCGCACTTCGTCTTCGACTTCGACTTCCTTGTCGCCGATGCGCTGCTTGTGCGAATTCACGACCTCGACTTTGTAATCCACTTTGACGCTGCGGTAGCCCTGGTCCTGATAGTGCTTTTCAATGGCGATGCGGTCGAGATGGACTTGCCCTTTATCGTACCGCCCGCCTTCCTGCGATTTGATCACAGTTTTGAGCTTGTTGCCCTGCGCGGATTTCGAGCCTTTGAATTCGATCTTGGCGATGGACGCTTTTTCGACGAGGTCGATGGTGAGGCGCACGCCGCCGGGAACTTTGATCGGTTCGGTCGTGCGGATGTTGAGGAAGAATCCGGAGTCGTCGAGGCGGTGCCAATCTTCTTCCCAGGTTTTCTGTTCGAACGGCCGTCCTTTGCGCGTGCGGATGAGTTTCAAAACGGTGTTTTCAGTGACGCGGATGGCGCCGCGGACGTCGATGTCCTGAACGTTCTGGCCTTCGAATTCGCCGAGCAGCCCGGGCGGCGGCGGTTCCGGCGCGTTGGCTTCGCCGGCGAATAGATATGACGGAGCGACGTAGAGCGCGAAGATTGCGGCGATGTGACGAGCCGCGACCGCTAGGGAGCGGGAATTCGCGCGGCGTGAGTGCCCGCTCTCTTGCGGTCGCGGCTCGCAGTGCGGTCGCGGCTCGTTGAGCGGCTCGCCTTTCCGAGTCGGGAGTCTCAAGCGCTAAGTGCCTCCCGACGGCTGGTCTGGAAAATACGATTCAAAACGCAACTGGTCCTTGATAAACGTCAACTTTGCCGACCCGACTCCGCCGTTTCTGTTCTTCTGCACCAACGCTTCGCCGTGGTTGATGTTTTCCTTGTTCTTCTCGATGTCGTAGTACTCTTCGCGGTACAGCATGATCACCACATCGGCGTCCTGTTCGATCGCGCCGGAATCGCGCAGGTCGGAGAGCGCGGGACGCTTGTCGTCGTTGTCGCGCTTTTCCATGCTGCGGTTCAACTGCGAGAGCACGATCATCGGGACGTTCAATTCGCGCGCGATGCCTTTTAAGCCGCGCGAAATTTCGGAGACTTCCTCCTGCCGGTTGCCGCGTTTCGAGCCCGCTGAGGGCGACATCAACTGCAGGTAATCCACCACGACCAGGCCGATGTGGTGGCGGTGTTTGAGCCTGCGGCAGCGTGCGCGAAGCTGTTCCACGGTGATTCCGGACGTATCGTCGATATGAATTGGAGCCGTCTGCAAGACGCGGCTGGCTGCAACTACTTCATTGTATTCGTCTTCGCTGAAGCTGTAGTTGCGCATCTTGTAGCCGGAGACCTGCGCCTGCGCGCAGACGATGTTCTTGGCGACCTGCTCCTTCGGCATTTCCAAACTGAAGATGGCCACGGGGCGGCGGCGGCGTTCGAAATCGGGGACCATCGGGCAGGCCACGTTGCGCGCGATGTTGATCGCGAACGTGGTTTTGCCCATGCTGGGGCGGCCCGCGAGGATAATCAGTTCACCCGGCCACAAACCGCCGCTCATGAGGCGATCAAGGTCGTCGTAGCGTGTAGGCAGCGCCGGCGATTCGATTTCTTTGCCTTCCTGACGCGCGAGGTACGCCGCTTCCGCTTGCTGGCCGATCACGCTGAGGATGTCGGTCATCGACGCGGCGTCATTGTGGGTACGGTTGTCGGAGATGTCGTAGACGAGCTTCTCGGCGTGGTCCACGAGTTCGTGTGTGTCGCGGCCTTCAGGGTCCTGCGTGCACATCAGTATGCGACCGGCGGCGGAGATCAATTCGCGCTGAATGGCAAACTCGCGGACAATTTTGCAATAGCTTTCGACGCTGGCGGCCGAGCCGGTGTCGTTCACCAATCGCGCGAGCGCGTCGGGGCCGCCGACATCGTCGAGCTTGCCGGCTTTTTTCAATTCGTTGCGGACGATGACTTCGTCGAGATTCTCGACGCGGTTGAAAAGTTTTTTAAGCTCGGTGAAGAGCGTGGCGTGGCGGCCGACGTAAAAATCCTGCGCGTCAAGTTCCTCGATGGCGATGGCCGTTGCGCGGGAATCGATCATCATGGACCCCAACACGGCGGCTTCCGCTTCCGCGTTGTGAGGTGGGACGCGCTCCAGAATTTTCTCAATGCTCATGGGCTCCGCTCCCTTCCTGGGACGGTGGCTCGACGAGCGCACGTCGTCTTCGATTGGCAAGCGGCGATTCCCCTTCCGAGCCGTGCTGCAAACAGGCGTAGTCCAGTCTCAGGCCAGCCGCGCAGCAATCGAACAACGCTGAACGCCCCGCCCCCCGTTTTTTGAATGTTGAACTGCGGTATTGAATGAAACGCACTTTAGCGAAATCCGTGAGAAAAATCAAGCGCGTTTAACGTTTTATTGGGATTTCATCGTTTTTTTAATTAGCCCCTCCAGTTCGTGTTACTAAAGCGTCAATTACACTTTAGGGGCGTAGGAAAAGAAACGTCCGAAAGCAGATTATTTGGAGGAAGGAACGCACAGGTGCGTCGATAGGCGTTATGGGCCACGCTTGCGAGCGGCGCTCTTTTTCCACTTTTTCAACTCTTTGACTATATCGTCCACGGTCCGCGTATCGCGCTCAAGCGCCGCACGACGCTCTTCAGTATAGTTTGCGCCCGGGGGCGAGAATTGGCCGAGAAAGCGAGCGGTATCCGCAAACCCGAATTCGCGGCAGAGAACCCTAAGGGCGTCATCGGTGATTTGCGCGAGTGGCTTCGTGCGCTTTAATTCGGCGAGCACCTTTGAATGCGCGGTCGTCATAGATTCATTTCCTTTCGCGCGCGCGATCCGATCGCCGAATCCATCTTTCGAACACGATGCCGACAGTCACCGCGATGCCAAGCGCGACAGCGAGATCAAGCAGCAGCGCGAAGAGTTGACTGGCCCAGTTGTAATCAAAATAAGCGAACGAAGCGATTGAGTCGTCCGCATTTTTTCCGATTCTTTTTGCACTGAAGGTTAAAGGCCAACCCTGACATTCCGCCTTTTCCACAATGGTGACGCCGCTGTAAAGAAAATGGAAATTTTCCTCTGTCCGCCGTCGCAAATTAGCCCAAAGGCAAAACCCAACGGTGAGCATCGTCACGAACGCTGTGCTTAAGTGGAATTTAAACCCTGCGTTCTTCACGATGCAATTTTTGTCCTAGACCGCTTCGTGTAGATTCGTGCGATTCGTTGTTCAAAGCCCTGGCGGACGCTACTCCGTCTCCGCCACAATCCACACCTTCACCACCGCCTCCGCGCCGGGCGCGAAGCGCACGGTGACGTCGGGCGTGCCGAGCGTTTTGAACGGCGCTTCGAGCACGATGGCGCTGGGCGGCACCATGACTTTGTGCTCGTCGGTGAGCGCTTTGGCGATCTCGTCGGCGCCGACGGAGCCGTAGAGAGCTTCGCCGTTCGCTTTGGCCGAGATGGTCACCGAGCGGCCGTTGAGCAGGTCCGCGGCCTGCTTCATTTCATCGAGCTTCTTCTGCTCGCGCTGCAAGCGGCGCTTGCGTTCGGCGTCGATCTGCTTTTCAGCGTCGGCCGTCACGAGGTACGCTTTCTGCCGGGGCAGCAGAAAATTCCGCGCATAACCGTCGCGCACGTCCACGATCTCGCCAAGCTTGCCCACTTTTTCCACATCGTCCCGCAAAATGACTTTCATCGGTCTCTCCAATTAAAAAGTACTGAGTCCTGAGTCGCGAGGAGCGGCGGCACTCCTGCCGCCGTTCAGCTCCAAAGCGAGCGCGTCGGCGGCAAGATTGCCGCCGCTCCAAATATTAGCGTCCCACGAACGGCAAAAATCCCAGCAGCCGCGCGCGCTTGACGGCAATCTGGATGCGGCGCTGGCAGTAGGCGCAGGCGCCGGAGCGCTTTCGCGAAAAGAGTTTGCCTTGCGGCGTGACCAGTTTCACGAGGATGCGCGTGTCCTTGTAATCGACGAAACACTTGCCGTCCTTCATGAAGCGGCACTTGCCCGGCGTGCGGTACATCTCGCGTTCTTCGTTCTTGTTGTCTCGTTCTCTCACTGTCTGTTTCTCCTAAATGATCTTCTTTTGTAGAACGGAGCTCCGCTCCGTTCAATCTTGTTCGTAGAACGGAGCTCCGCTCCGTTCACTGTGCGCGCAACGAAGCATAAGCTCCGCTCCACTTCCTAAAACGGAATGTTTTCCTCGGAAATGTTCAGATCCTCCGGCGGAGGGCCCTGGTCTTCCATGCCCGGATCGTACGCCGGCGGCGCTGCGGGAGCGGCGCCGCCACTCGGCTTCGGCGGCAGCGGACGCGGCGCGGTGCGTTGAATCGGCTGGCCACCTTGCTGCTGACCGCCGCCGCCGAGGAATTCGAAGCGGTCACAGACGACTTTAAGCTTGGATCGCTTTTGCCCCGTGGTTTTGTCGTCCCATTGATCGAGCTTCAGACGCCCCTCGACAAACAAGGGCTTACCCTTCGCCAGATATTGGTGCGCAACTTCAGCCTGCTTGCCGAAAACGTCGATGTCCACAAACGTCACTTCTTCGCGCAGCTCGTTCGTCTTGCTGTCGCGGAACTTCCGATTGATCGCCATTCCCAACTGCGCGACGGCCAAGCCCGAAGGCGTGTATTTCAGTTCAATGTCGCGCGTCAGGTTGCCCATCAGCATGACTCGATTGAGATTTGGCATGACATTCTCCCGCTGATCGATAACACAAAACACTCGCAGGCGGGACGCCTGCGCTACGATTATCTGTCGCCGCCGCCGCCAAAAAACCGCCGTTCGCCGCCGCCGCCCATGCCGAATCCGCCGCCGAAGTCCTCGTCTTCGAGAGTCCGCACCGGCGGCGACGTGCTCAAGCCGTCCTCGTCCACCAGAATCATGTGGCGCAGGATCAAATCCGACAAGCGCGC
The DNA here is from genome assembly GCA_035308565.1 of Planctomycetota bacterium. Lineage (GTDB taxonomy): Bacteria > Planctomycetota > SZUA-567 > H5-PLA8 > H5-PLA8 > JANXLS01. Next base: position 48,171 of record DATGGK010000129.1, read on the forward strand.
GTTGCGGTCGATCTTTTGTATGGATTCGGTCGGCGCGCTGAAGTGATTGATGATGTACAACCCGCGCTTCTTCTTCTTGATCGGGTACGCGATCTTGCCGTCGTGCCATTTGTCGGCGTTGATCCACGTGCCGCCGCCCTTCTCGACAATCTCGCGGATCGCGGCGACGCATTTGTTGTAATCCTCGCGTCCGGCGTTGGCGTCCACGAGCCACATGGCCTCGTAAAGCCGCACGCCATGCGGCAATTTCGGAACCGGCTGAACCACCGGCGCGGCCGGCGCGGCCGCGGGTGCTGGTGCTGCGGGTGCCGGGGGTGTTGCTGTTGCTGTCTCTGCCATTAGTCTCTCCTCGTCCAAAGCTCATTTGTCATTTGGCAGTTGTCATTTGTTATTTGTCATTTGCTCGAACAGCGACGTTAAATCGCCTGTGCAACTCAACAATGACAAATGACAAATCACAAATCACAAATCACAAATAATCCGTTCAACGCTCGCGACACAGTTGACGCGAACACTATCCCTTATTGTACAAATTCGCCGCCGCCGATGCCCCTTTGCGCGCCCACACAAGGCACGCTTCGGCTGCTTGCGGCAGCGCCTTCTTTAACACTTCCTCTTCGCCCGATGCGAAGCGGCTCAACACGTGCCCCGCCAAATCCTGCGGCGGATGTTCCCGGCCCGCTTCGCGCCCTCCGACACCCACGCGCAGCCGCGCATAATTCTGGCTGCCCAAGCGCAGCGAAATATCGCGCAGGCCTTTCTGCCCGCCGTCCGACCCGCCGGAACGCATGCGCAGCGTGCCGAGCGGAAGGTTCACGTCGTCGGAGACGACCAGAATGTCGTCGAGCTCAATCTTGTAATAACCGCTGAACCCCAGCACCGCTTCGCCGGAGCAATTCATGAACGTCTGCGGTTTGACAATCAGCAGCTCGATTTTCCCGCCCTTCAAGTCGTCCAGCAACACATCCGCGTATTCGCCCTTGAACTTCCTCCGGTCGAAACCTTCGTTCACCAATCCGGCGAGGAGATCGGCCACGCGAAAGCCGATGTTGTGCCGCGTCCTCTCGTACTCCTTTCCCGGATTGCCAAGACCCACGATCAGCTTCATTCAAACGCTTCCGAGATCCAATTTCGAAATTCAACTTATGTTTGCAAAATTTTGAATTTTGAATTTTGAATCTTGAATTATTTCTTTTTCTCTTCCTTCTTCGCCTCGCCCTTCGGCGGAGGTCCACCGGCCGGCGCACCCGCGGCGCCTTCCGCCGGAGCTTCCTCCTTCTTGGCGGTGATGACTTCCGGTTCGGTCGGCGCGCCTTCCACCGGCGCAACGGCCACTTCTTCGTGGCGCGGTTCGTGCACGGAACAGACGACCAGGTTCGGATCGTCGATGGCGTGCAGTTCAGCCGCCAGTTTCACGTCGCGAATGTGCAGGATGTCGTCGAGTTCCATCGGTTCAACGTCGATGGTGACGCGTTCCGGGATGTGCTCCGGAAGACATTCGACGTGGATCGTGTGCATGACGTGGTTCAAATGCCCGCCGACTGATGCGCCCTTCGGCACGCCTTTGAGCACGACGCTCACCGCCAGACGCACTTTCTGTCCGGCTTTCAATTCGTTGAAATCGACATGCAGCGTTTTGGTGCCGAGGTGATTGTATTGCACGTCCTTGATCAACGCCGAACGGTCGCCGCCGTCCATCTTCAGAGTCACGACGCGCTGGCCTGAACTGAGTACCTTCACCCATTCGCTTTCGTCGAGACTCAAATTCGTGCCGGGCTTGCCTTCGCGGTAAATCACCGCCGGCACCACATTCTGACGGCGCAGCCGCTCCGCGGCGTGGCGCCCGGTTTCGCTGCGTACGGTTGCTTTTAATTCACGAGCCATGTTAACCTCAATTCAAAATTCAAAATTCAAAATTCAAAATTGAATGCGCCCAATTTTGCATTTTTCCCCTTCGAATTTTATGTCCTGCGGGCCGCTCTCCCGGTTACACGCCGGAACCTCGGCGCTCCGCGCCTCAATTCAAAATTAGAAATTCAAAATTCAAAATTGTTTTGCCTTTAATTTTGAATTTTGCATTTTGAATTTTGAATTCTTTAGTTTTTGTCCTCAAACAAAATGCTCACGCTCTTGTTCAAATGAATGCGCATGATCGCGTCGGCCAAAAGAGGCGCGACGCTCAGCACGTTCAGATTGATGTTCTCCGGCTTCTTTTTGACTTCGATCGTGTCGGTCACAACCAATTCGGTTACAGGCATGCCATTGAGGCGCTCGTAGGCTCGCCCGCAAAACACCGGGTGCGTGGCCATCACCATGACGCTCTTTGCGCCGGATTCGATCGCGGTTTGCACCGCGACGGTGACCGAACCGGCGGTCGAGATCATGTCGTCCACGATCAGCGCGTTGCGGCCGGCGATTTCGCCGACGACGTGGCCTTTGACGACTTCCGAATCGCCGACGCGGCGCTTTTCGATCACGGCCAGGCGCGCGTTCAAACGGCGCGCGAATTTTTCGGTAAGCTTCGTTCTGCCAAGATCGGGGCTTAAGATAGTGAGATCGGGCAAGTCGAGCTTCTTCATGTACGCCATCTGCACCGGCATCGAATAAAGATGGTCCAGCGGCAGATCGAAAAAACCTTGAATCTGTTCGGCGTGCAGATCGACGCACATGACACGCTGCGCGCCGGCGGTGGTGAGCAAATTGGCGACTAATTTTGCCGTGATCGGCACGCGGCCGTCGTGTTTGCGGTCCTGCCGCGCGTAGCCGTAATAGGGAATCACGGCAGTGATTCGCGCGGCGGAGGCGCGCTTCACGGCGTCGATGAGCACCAGCAGTTCAATCAGGTGATCGTTCACCGGCGCGCAGGTGGATTGAACGATGAACACGTCGCGCCCGCGCACGTCTTCCTGAATCTGCACGCGCGTTTCGCCGTCCGGGAAGTGGCCGACTTCGGCCTTCCCGAGCGGAATGCCCAGATGCGCGCAGATGTCGCGCGCCAATTTGGGATTGGCGTTGCCGGTGAAGACGCGAACGTTATTGGCGAGCTCGTTGCTCATTTCCGGATCGCGCACGAGGAACGCGCCGCTGATCGAATTGATCCGCGCGCTCATCGCGGAATCCACTTGCCGCAATTCGTCGGGCGTGTTGACGCCGAGCACTTCCTGCGTGGTCTTGGCGAGAACCGCGGCGACGGGCTGGCCGGTGTTGACGAATCCGGCGATGGTGTCGGTGAGATAAAATTCGCGCTGCGAATTGTCGTCTTTGAGTTCCGCCAGCGCGGGGAAAAGCTTGCCGCTGGCGAACACATACGTGCCGGAATTAATTTCGTCGATCTTGCGTTGTTCGGGCGAGGCGTCTTTGTGTTCGATGATGCCCTTGACCATGCCCTTATCGTCGCGCATCACGCGCCCGTAAGCATGTTCGCCGCTGATTTTTGCGGTCAGCACGACCGCTGCGGCGTTGGTCTCAGCTTGCTTGGTCACTAGCGCGCGCACGGTATCGGCGCGCAGCAACGGCACATCGCCGGAAAGTACGACAATCGGCCCTTTGAAATCGCGCAGCAATGTTTCGGCGCATTTCGCCGCGTGGCCGGTGCCTTTTTGTTCGTCCTGAATCGCGTAATCGACGCCGGGCGGAAGCGACTTAATGACCTGATCGCGCCCGTGTCCCACGATCACAACAACTTTCGACGCGCCCGCGGTGCGCGCAGCCTGCGCGACCCAGTCGAGCATCGTTTTGCCGCAGACGGGATGCATGACCTTGGGCAGGTCGGAGTTCATGCGCTTGCCCTGGCCGGCGGCCAGAATAATGGCGGCAAACGAGCGTATCGTCGCTGCGGAAGACATGGTCAAAGCGCGTCCAGTTCCTTGTACCGCCGGCGTCTCGCCGGCAAGTCGGGCCGGCGGGACGCCGGCGGTACAGTTAACAACGTTGTTCGCTGGCGGAAGCCCCGGACTCCGAATAGTGGAACGCCGGCGTCCCGCCGGCAGTTTCAATAAAAGGAGTGTCTTCCTAAGCCATCGACGCAAGCGGCCGATGAGCTCCATGCAACGGACCCTTCAAAAGCGAACTTCTTGAAGAGAGGGGAGTATTTAAGCGGGTGCGAAGCGGATGTCAAGCGCGCGTTTGTTAAATTATTTTTTGACGTGCAACGGAGTATTGAGCCAACGCACGCAAAGCGCCAGCAACCAAAGCGCGGAAAGCGCCGCGATCCAGAACAGCGGGCGTTCGACGTAGCCGCGCCAGCCGTAGTCGTGCGTGCGGCGGTAGATTTGAATATGGTCGGACATGCCGACGGCCAAGTGCTGGCGGTCAGGAGATAGCATGATCCAGTCGATATCGCCGTCGGTATTGAATCTGTCCTCCAACGGATTTCCCTGATAAGGCGCAATGACCGCCGTATCAACACGCCGCTCAAGCCGATCAAATGTAATAATTTCGAGCAATCGCGGCGGAGGCAGCTCATTTGAGATAGCCTCGCCATTCAGCGCGGCCTTCGACTGGTAAATCCACGGATGTTCCTTCGCGATGGAAATCGCCCACGGGCCAACATTGCTTTCGACCGACGCAGACTTTTCCAAGCGCCAGAGTTTGCTGTCGAGGCACAGTCCCAGCACGGCGCCCGCGAAGACGCACAGCAGCAGCAGCGTGGAGAGATGGAAGCGGAAGAGCTTCATCGGCAAGCGCTCCGTGCGGTCAACGCGGTTCCTTTGATTGCTTGGACAGCCCGGCGCGCGAGCGCTTCGCCGCCTCTGCTATTTCAAATCCCGTTTCATCACCTTCCCCGACGGATTGCGCGGCAGTTTTTCCAAAAACACAATCGTCCGCGGCTGCTTGAATCCCGCCAATCGCGGCGCGAGAAATGCGCGCAGTTCGCGCTCGCTCACCGTCTGCCCCGGCCGCAACACCGCCGCCGCATGAACCACTTCGCCCAGCGCGGGATCAGGCCGGCCGAAGACAGCGGCTTCCTGCACCGCCGGATGCGCGCAGATCGCGTTCTCGACTTCGATCGGGTACACGTTTTCGCCGGCGACGATGATCATTTCTTTTTTTCGCCCTCGCAAAAATACGTAGCCCTCCGAATCCATGTACGCCGTGTCGCCGGTGTGAAACCAGCCCTCGCGAATCGCCTCCGCCGTCGCGTCGGGGCGCTTGAAATAACCTTTGAGCACGCCCGGCCCTTTCACGCACAGCTCGCCCAATTCTCCCGGCGGCAGCGCGCTATCGTGGTCGTCCATCACGGCCAGTTGCAAACCCGGCGGCGCGACGCCGACGGATTCCGCGCGCGCGAGCGCTTCGCTGTCGGGCAGCACCGTCGTGACCGACGTGGTCTCGGTGAGTCCGTAAAAATTATGCAGCTCGACGCGCGGAAATAATTCGCGCAGCCGCTGGATCGTCAGCGGCGACATCGGCGCGCCCGAATAGCAGATTAGCCGCAGCGACGCAAGCATTTCGATTTTCAAATCGCGCAGATTCGCCAGCAAATAAAACGTCGTCGGCACACCGAAAAAAGTCGTACACCTGTAGCGCGCGACGATTTCGACGACCTCTTCCGGATCGATGCTCGCCGACACGATCATCGGCGAACCTTGAAACAGCGCTGTCGGCATGATCGTGTTCAAGCCCGTCACGTGAAACAGCGGCACGATCAGCAGATGAACGTCGGACTCGCGCAGGCCGTGCCCCGCGATTGTCGATTCGATGTTGAAGAGAATATTTCCGTGCGTGAGCATCGCGCCTTTCGGGCGCCCGGTCGTGCCGGACGTGTAAATAATCGCCGCCACATCCTCGCGCGCTGCAGAGTAGGACGGGCTGCCAAGCCCGTCTGCGTCACGTTCAGATTTTATCTGGACGGGCTTAGCAGCCCGTCCTACTACGAGCAACTCCGTCAGCGCAATCGTCCCTTCCGGCGCTGTGTCGAAGCCAACGGCGATCACCGGCTTTGTCCAGCCCAGCGTCTTCAGCGCCTCCCGCGCAGGCTTCCACGTCGCCGGATGCACGAACACCGCCTGCGCTTCGCAATCGCTCACGATGAATTGAAATTCGTCGGCTTTCAAGCGCGCGTTGATCGGCACAAAGACGCAGCCCGCGCGCAGGATCCCAAAATAAATTGGCAGGATCTCCACGCAGTTTGGAAGCAACATCGCGACATGACTTCCGGGCGCGACGCCGAACCGCTCACGCAGCGCCGCAGCGATGCACGCCGACGACTCTTTCAATCCCGAAAACGAAAGTTCGCGCCCAGACGGCGCATCGACGGCGAACGTGCGCGTGCCGAAGCGTTCCGCGGCGAACGCGAGCAGTTCGACCAGATTTGTCATTTCTTGAGGAACACCGATGCTTTGCATATTCCAGCCAACGGAAGCAGTCGCGGATGTCGCTCCGTCCACCCGCGCCACACAACTTGTAACCTGTAACGTGTAACGTCCGTTCTTTATCGCGGAATCAGCGTCGTTCCAAATCCAAACCGCGCGACGTTATTCTTGAAAATCAGCGGCGCCACGATGCTGTAACTTTCCTTCGGGAAGGTGTCGGTCAGCGCCGCTTTCAGCGGCAAGCCGCGCGCGTCCGTCGAGACATTCTGCGTCAATTCGTCTTTGAAATGTCCCTTCAATTGCACGCTAAGCTGCGCGATTGGGCCGCTGAACGTGAACTTGAGAATGCGCAGATGCACGCGCGCCTCCGACGTCACCGCGTTCCCTTTCGAGTCCAGTTGGAACGTGCGCGTCAGGCCGTTGAGCGTGAACGTCACCGTTTGGTTGCCGGCCGTGTCGCCGGGGCTGAGTTGCAGGACGCTGATCACATTGATCTGATCGAACACCGGCCCAAACCGGATGATGCCGCGCGTGTGCAGCGTGGCCAGCGTGCCCGGCAGCACCGAAACGTCGGCCACGGTCACGGCCAGCGTCGTGCTGTTGGTGCTGCCCGAGCGCGGA
>DATGGK010000130.1:0-14778 GCA_035308565.1 Planctomycetota bacterium
AGAGGGTGTTTAAAAAGTGAGCGCGGCGTAAAACGGCGCTTTTTGTCCGGCTCTTCGTTGCGAACTTCAAGCGTTATCTCCTTCGGATAGCGCATGAAGTTCGCGCCTCGATCCGAACAAAAATCGCTCGTTTTCCGCTCGCACCCACTTTTTAAGCACCCTCTAAGATCGATCCAGTCGCCGCTCGGACGGCTGCAACCAATCTATTCCGTGTTCATGCGAACGATGGACGGCACAGCTCTCTTCAGGTTGTCCGACATCATCCACGCATGGAAGCATTGGCCCTTTCGGTCCCAGCGTTGCCGTTAATCCGCGGGTTAAAAAAGGCATGATCTCCGCCGGCTGATTTCGCTATTCCTCATTTGCTGACGCTCAAGAAACACATATTGGCATGGGTCTACAGATACGACGAACAAGGAATTTCAGGATGCAGCCAAGATTGAAGTCCGGCTCCATAGCCGCCACGCTGGCCCTTTGCGCATTTACGGGCGCTCATGCAGAAGTTGTGCGAACATTCATTATCGAAGAACCTTTTGGCCTTGAATGGGGTCCCGAGCGCGTCACGTATTCGCTCGCGTTCGAACGCGGCGAGGCATCGGCGAACGGCTGTAGCGTAAAGGATACTTTGGGCAAACCCGTCGCGGCGCAACTTTCCAACATTGATTTTTGGCCCGACCAATCGGTCAAGACGGCCGCGTTGTCGATGATGGTGTCGCTCAAACCGCATGTACGAGGAACGTGGACGCTCAGCGCCGGTCGGCAAGAAGTGCCGCAGCCGAAGTCCGATCTGACCGCGGCATCTGGCGGCGATCAAATTGAACTGAGCAACGGGAAAACGGGCATTCGCCTGGCCGGCAGCACGATGACGTTCGCGGACAACACCGCAGCGGAGAAAATTCCGCCGCCCATTTTGAGTGTGCGTTTGAGCAACGGCGAGTGGATCGGTAAAGGATGGTGGCAGACCGATTGCAAATGCATTGGATACGCAGCGAAACTATTGGACGATGGCCCCGTTTTTGTCAAAGCTGCACTGCGCTATGATTTTGAAGGCGGCAAATTCTACAGTGCGACGGTTGAACTTAACGCGGGGCAGGATCTCGCGGTGGTCAGCGAAGAGTTCAACCTTTCGGAGGGGAAGCGCTATCCGATGTCCGGTGTTCCAGGCATGAAGCCGGAGCTGCAATATGCCTATGTGTATCCGAAATTTGAAAGCCCGGATAAGGCGCTGATTTGGGACTGGTGGGGTCAGACGCATGCGCAATTGCCCGCCCCCAACTGCTATTATTTTTCCTTCGGCGCGCAACTGAAACCCGATAGCGCGGATTTTCATGGCAGCAGTAAATATGGCAATTTGAGTTTTGGCGACGGTGGATTGAAGTATGACAAGGATGGCCGCTTTGCCTACATTAATTCCTACTCGCAGTATGGTGACGAAGAGACTCTTTACTTGGGTTTATACAATTCCAAAAAGCCTGAAGTAATGCTTGGCGTCGCGGGCCTGCGCCCCAGCCAATGGCTGCACCCCGATCTCGATCCTCATCCGGATGCCATCATCAAACAATACACGCAGACGAACTGCCTGGTCTTCGAGCGGCAGAAGAGCGGCGATGTTTTCTTCCGCGCGCCGACATGCCTTGGAAAGCGCGTGTATGGAATTGGCGGTATTGCGCGAACATTCGATCGTCACATGATCCCCGAACGTTCGGGACCGCGGCTGAGCGAGAGGGAAACATGGGGCGCGGACTTGATGCTGCGGCATGTCCGCATGGGGCGACTGCGGCTGGATGCCGTCAAAGATTGGGTATTGAACTACGACGAGCCCGCCAAATATCCGCGGTTGTTCGTGCCGGAAGGAGATCGCGTCCGCTACGAATCCCGGCGCACGCGCAAGCCGATGGAGGAAGTCAAGAAGAGGCTGGATGCGCAGACTACTCCGACCGCACAGGACAAGAAGGTTGTCGCGGACGCTCTTTCAATGGTGAGCCACTTCGTCGGCCATTTCGCGCAGGCAAATAAAGGTCACATGGACTATGGCATTGAAGAAGGCGTCATCGCCGATCTCGCGGAAGACGCGTTGTCCAGTCCCGCATGTACGCCGGAGCAAGCGCGAGAGTTGAGGAAGTGGCTGGCAGCCATTACTTACTATGCGGTCGATCCCGATTTCGTGCCGCCGCGCACCGCCGGATTCGCGTGGGGTTCGGCGAACATGATGGCGCAGGTACAATGCCGCGCCTGCCGCATCGCCGCGCTCTTACCCAATCACCCACAGGGAAAAGCATGGCGCGAACAACTTGCCAAAGTCGTTACCCTTTATATTGAAGATCAGATCAACGCTTCGGGCGTCACGTTGGAATGCCCGCATTATGGCAGCATGGCGATCACCATGCCGGTCATGGGACTGGCGGCGCTTGCGTCCTGTAACGATGTCGATCTCACCAGAGCGGAAACGCGGTTGCGAGCGGCGGCACATGCGCGGCTTGCGTTGCTGCTGCCGTGGGATGTGCGCGGCGGCTTTCGCTCGATGTCCGCGGAGGGCGATGGGTACTATTCCGGCGATCCCTGCTTCGCGCCGCTGATGGGTTTCTTTCAGAACAAAGATCCGCAACTGGCGCGCAACCTTGCGTGGGGTCTCGGCGAGAGCAACAACGACCTTGGCGAACATGCGGATTCCGCTTTCAAAATGGTGGACGTCGGATTAACCGGCATCGAACCGGCGCTGGGCTCTGAGCACCTGAACGGATTTGGTTTCGTCATGCGCAATGGATTTCCGCGTCATGACGAAGCCTGTCTGCAAGTCGTCGCCGGCTCATTCTGCTGGGGGCACGGTCACAACGACCGCGGCACCTGGACGCTCTATGCCAAAGGCGTGCCGCTGATGGTGGATTTCGCCGCAATGTACACGCCCTCGATGCGCGAAACGTGGATGCATCCGGGCGGCCTGACGTTCGATCACGATGAAACGGTGCGCCCGGCGTCTCCGGCCCCGGCACCGCCGGACGATCCGAAAGACAGTTGGTGGCGCAACGGCGCGAACGAACAGTATCGCAAATCCGCCAAGGCGCCGTTCACCGCGGTGGAGATGAACATGTCGCCGGAGTCCGCCGCCGACATCGACCGCATGGGCGAAGTGACGGCGTTCAAGAGCACGCCGCAAGCGGATTTTGCGGTCATGAAGCGCCGCATCAGTTACCTGCATCGCGTCCCTTATATGCTGAAAGAAACGCACGGCGCCGATCTTTTCGACGATTCGGTCTTTCAGGAAATGTATCTCAAGCATCCTTTCATTTGGACGCGCCGATTTTTGTTTGTCAAGGATGCCGATCCGCTCGGCCATAATTACCTGGTCATTCGCGACGAATTGCCCGGCAACAGTGAATTGAATCCCTGCCTGAACCTCTGGTGTCTTGCCGACAAGGTGGATATCAACGGGCAAACCGCGATCTATTCAGGCCAGCACGGCGTCAACGTCCACTGCTACGTCGCCGAGCCCGCGGCACTCGCCGCCCGGACGCGCACGCTTGGACACGCCAATGGATTCAGTTTCGCCGGGTACTACAAAAAGATGTTCGGAAAAGCATTTCGAGAGGATCAAATCCAAGTGCAGATTCCTCAATCCCGAAGCGACGCCGGTTATTTCGTGGTGATGGTTCCGGTGAAGCAAGGCGAAGAAGCTCCGCGCTTCGAGACCGTTGCCGGTGGAGAAGCGCTGCGCGTGATCTTCCCCGACCGCACCGACACGATTGTGCTGGCCACGAAGCCGGAGGGTGGGGAAATCGACGGGAAGAAAGTTAATACCAGATCAGCATTGCTCGTGAAGCGCGGGGACAAGGAAGAGCTTTATGAGCTTGAAGGCAAGTAGCCCAAGCCCGTGATCGGCTCTCCGAAATCGGCCTTTCCCAAAGTGAGAACCGTAGAATGAAATATGGTACACCGCGACGTTTTACAATTTGCATCATCCTAGCGACGAGCACCGCGTTAGGCCAAACAGCGGTGACGTGGGTTTCGGACCCCGTGCGACCCGATGAAACTGTGCTCCTTCGCGGCGGCGGATTTGGAGCGAAGCCTGAAGTTGCGTTTGCGCGATTGGATGACGGCGATCCCGCGGCTGCAAATGCACCGGCGCTGGTGTGGATGAAGTTGCCGGTGCTTCAACCGTCCGACGGTGCGCTCAAGTTCATTATTCCCGCGGGTACTCAGCCGGGCGTGTTCGCGTGCCGTGTGATTGCAGACGGCGGGCAGTCTGCGCCCGCGCTTTTGAACCGTCCCGATGTGTGGTGGATGCAGGGCGATGCAGGCGTGAGCGCCACGCCTGGAGGATGGCTGCGCATTTCGGGCAAGTGCCTGGGAAGCGATGCATCGAAAATCCGCGTGCAATTGGTCCATGCCAACGACGCACCGATCATGCTGCGCGCGGAAATCTCGGACGGCTGGACGCTGCGCTGCGCTGTTCCGGCCGATCTGGCCGCAAATACGTATTCAGTTCGCGTCCACAACGGGCAAGGCGGCGCCGCTGCGTGGTGCGAGGCTGGATCGATCACAATTGCCTCACCCGCGCCGTGGCCGACAAATGTCTTCAGCGTTCTTGATACCTACGGCCCTGACGCGGTGCGCGAAATGCGCCGCTCGCTGACCAAATACGGCCAGCCGATTGATCGAAGCGACGGTGTGCTGGCCGCACTTGCGAAAGCCAAATCCAACGGCGGCGGCACCGTGTACTTTCCCGCGGGCCGATATCATCTCAATGGTCCACTCGATTTGCCGCCGCGCACTGTGCTGAAAGGTGAAGGCACGGGAGTGGTAACGCTCTGGTGGGGCAGCGGCAAATTCAACATCGACGGCGGAGCGCAGGAGGGCCTGCCAAAGGAATCCGAGGCGAAACCGCTGGAGAAATTGATCAGCGGGCCGAATTTTGCAATCGAGGACATGAGCATTTATCTGCCGCTGTCTCACCGCACAGGCATCGATGGATTTGGCGAGGTGCGATTGCGGCACGTTCGCGTGCGAGTGGATCACTTGTGGGCACAGAACGGCGACAAACGGCCGGAAGGATTATCTGTGCGGCTTGGCCGCAATTTTGAAATCAGCGATTGCGACATCATTGCCAAGGGTGAAGGCTTGAAGCTGGGCGAATTCGGCGTCGTTGCGCGCAATAGAATTCTCGCGGGCAAATCGCCCTGTTCGCTCGGCGGCTCGCGAGGCGTCATCGTCGAAGACAATCAGTTCGTCAGCACTTATCCCACCGCGTACCAAAACATCGCCGGCGTGGGGCAGGACATTTATTACGCGCGCAACCGGCACGAAGCGCAGAACGTCCATCAGTCCGATTTCTCGTACACCTTCGACCTGGGTGGTTCGGCGTACCACGGGACACTCGCATCGATCGACGGAACCAAACTGGTCCTCTCCGCTGATCCCGTCTTTCCCAAATGGGCCAACGAGCGCAGCAGTCTTTGGCGCAAGGCCGTGGCCTGCGTGGTCAGCGGCAAAGGCAGTTCGCAGTGGCGCAACGTGGCATCGTTCACGGGTCGCGAGTGGACGCTCGCCGAGCCGTTCACCATCACGCCGGACGAACACAGCGTCATCACCATCGTGCCTCTGTGCGGCCGCGCGCTGATGATCGGCAATCGCTACGAAGATGCAAATTGGGTGAATGCCGGATTTGGCACGGCGCTGGATGTCATCTATTCCGGCAACAAGCTGGTCCGCTGCGCGGAATTGCTCAACTACGGCATGGCGACGGCGGACTATCTATGCCCCAACTTCAATGTTCAATATTTTGACAACGAACTAAGCGAAGGCTTAAGCTCGATTGTGGTCTCGGCGAGTGTTCGTCCAGCCAATTCCTTCGACGGTCAAATCACTCAAAACGTGATTCACCGCCGCGAGCGGCTGGCCGCCGACAACAGCGGCGGGTTTTCCATCAAGGGCGTGCTGCGCGAAGTCATTCTTGAAGACTGTTCAGCCCTGCATCCAGAAAGCAGCATTCGTGTCGAGCACAACACGAGCGGCGTACTGCTGAGACATTGCCGGTCGGCGACCGGCGATTTGAAGTGTGAAGGGGCAGCACAAATTCCGTGATTGGAAGTGTTGGGCGCCGAGCGAAGCAGGAAATATCAAGCCGGTCGTGTTTGAAACATTTACGCTGGCGTCTGCGGTCGAAGTCCATCGGCGGCTTGAATCCCGCGAACAACTCGGCAAGATCGTGCATCAGATTCGTTTTTCGAGCGGATGCGGAGGAAAAGACCATGCCCCATGCGATTCGGCTTTATGAAGTCGGCGGTCCTGAAAAAATGCGCTGGGAAGAAGTGGCCGCAAAACAGCCCGGCGACAACGAAGTGCTTGTTCGCAACACCGCCGTTGGATTGAATTTCATCGACACGTATCACCGCAGCGGCCTGTATCCGGTGCCATTGCCTGCGACGCTTGGTATGGAGGGCGCCGGGGTTGTTGAGGCGACTGGAAAGAAGGTGGCAGAATTCAAAACGGGCGATCGCGTCGCCTACGCGGGGATTCCCGGCGCTTACGCGGAAGAAATTCTTTGCCCTGCCGCGCGGCTCGTGAAGATTCCAGCGGGGATCGATGACAAAATTGCGGCGGCGGTCATGCTTAAAGGCATGACGGCGTGGTATCTCGTCCGGCGCACATTCAAGGTCAAAACGGGCGACACAATTCTCATGCACGCCGCAGCAGGCGGCGTCGGCCAGATCCTGTGCCAGTGGGCCAAGCACCTCGGCGCAGTCGTGATCGGCACCGTCGGAAGTGATGAAAAAGCGACGCTGGCGAAGAAAGCCGGTTGCAAGCATGTGATCGTTACATCGAAGGAAAAATTCGTCGAGCGCGTCAAGGCCATCAGGAAGGGAGCCGGAGTGCCTGTCGTGTATGACGGCGTGGGCAAAGATACGTTCATGGATTCGCTGGATTGTCTGGCGCGGCGTGGATTGATGGTGAGCTTCGGCAATGCATCGGGCGCAGTGCCGCCGTTCAATCCCGGCATTCTCGCGCAGAAAGGCTCGCTGTTTCTCACGCGCCCGACCTTGAACGACTACACGGCCAGCCGCGACGATTTATTGGTTGCAGCGCGTGAATTGTTCGCGGTGATCAAAAACAAGGCGGTGAAGGTCTCGATCAATCAAACTTACCCGTTGCGCGAAGCGGCGCAGGCGCACTTCGATTTGGAAGCGCGCAAGACAACGGGTTCGACGGTGCTGTTACCTTAAGCCGGATTCATTTTCGTTCATGCTCGGGAGGAGATTCATCATGGAATTCAGGCAACTCGGCGCTTCAGGATTCAAAGTTCCCGTGTTGAGTTTCGGCACGGGCACATTCGGCGGCGGCGGCGAACTGTTCAAGGCGTGGGGTTCCAGCGACGTGGCCGAGGCTACGCGGCTTGTCGATGTGTGTCTCGAAGCTGACCTCACGATGTTTGACTCGGCGGATATTTATTCGCAGGGAATGGCAGAGGAGATTTTGGGCCAGGCTATCAAGGGCCGACGCAACAAACTCCTTATTTCGACCAAGGGAACTTTTCGCTCTGGGCCGGGTCCAAACGATGTCGGTTCCTCGCGCCAGCACCTGACTCAGGCCGTTGAAGGAAGCCTGCGGCGGCTGGGCACGGATTACATCGACCTCTACCAATTGCACGCCTTCGACGCGCTGACGCCGATTGAAGAAGCACTGGGCGTGCTCGACGATCTGGTGCGCGCGGGCAAGATTCGCTACATCGGCTGCTCGAACTTTTCGGGCTGGCACTTGATGAAATCGCTGGCGATTTCCGAGCGCTACGGTTTGTCGCGCTATGTGGCGCATCAAGCGTATTACTCGCTGGTCAGCCGCGAATACGAATGGGAATTGATGCCGCTGTCGCTCGATCAAAAAGTCGGCGCGGTGGTTTGGAGTCCGCTGGGCTGGGGGAGGCTGACTGGAAAAATTCGGCGCGGGCAACCGCTGCCGGAGACCAGCCGCCTGCGCAGCAAACTTGCGACGGACATCGGGCCTCCAATCCCGGATGAGCACGTCTTTCGCGTGGTCGATGCGATTGATGAGGTCGCGAAAGAGGCCGGCAAAACAGTCCCGCAAATCGCGCTCAATTGGCTGCTCCAGCGGCCATCGGTCGCGACGGTGATCGTTGGAGCGCGAAACGAACAACAGCTTCGCCAGAACCTGGGAGCTGTCGGCTGGAATCTCACCGCGGCACAGATTGGAAAACTGGACGCTGCGAGCACCGTGACGCTGGCTTATCCGTACTGGCATCAACGAGGCTTTGCAGAGCGGAATCCACCGCCTGTGTGACGCGTTCGTTGCCTGCGCAACGACGGGACAATTGAGAATTACGCGTCGGCGGAATCGGCAGCGGAAGAAGTAGATTCAAGCGGCGATGATTCGGATGGCGATTAGTTTTCGATATCCATCTGATGTCGTCCCGCAATTCATCCACACCTCAGCGCCGCACTCCAGACTCGGTTACCGCAACTTCAGTTCGACGAAAATCGGCGTGAGAAGTTCCGCCCATTTGCCGTGACCCGCGTCGTTCAGGTGCAGTTTGTCGGCGGCGAAGTAATCAAGCTTCGGCGATCCGTCCGCATGGGCGAGTGCGGCGAAGAGGTCACAGAAGTACGCGTGCTTATGCTCGGCAGCCAGCTTGCGAATGCCTTCATTCATGGCTTTGCGGTCTTCCGCTTTTACGGGCGCCGCGGGATTGGCGCTCGGCGGAATGGTGCAGAGCACCACCGACATCCCTGGCCTGTCCTTTTCCGCCAGCGCCAGCATGTCAGCGAGGTTCGACAGCATATCGCCAGGCGAACCCATGGCCGTCAGGTCGTTGTTGCCGATTTCGATTACAACGGCCTTGGGGTTCAGGTCCAGCGCATCTTCTTTAAAGCGGAACAAGGCGCCGCGGCTGACATCGCCGCCGACGCCGCGGTTGGCCACTTTGAGCTTGGGGAAATCCTTTTCAAGGTTTTTCCAGCCGCCCGTGAGTGAATCGCCGACGAACACCACGGCTCCCTGATCCATCTGCCGCCGTGTCCAGAATGCCTTGCGTTCGCCCACCATAAAGCCGAACTTGCGGATGACGCCCTTGCCCGGCCAGTCCTGGTCCTTATCTGGATAAGGCGTCGGCCCCGCCGCCGCAGGCTGTGGCGCTTCCGCTTTGGGTTCCGGCGTGCTGGCGGGTCCCGAAACAGCTTCGACGCGAAGGTTCGATACGTGAATCGTTCGAGGATGGTCGCCTTGCGTGACCATCTCGATTTTGAACCAATTCGGATTGGCCGGAAGCTTGGCCGCGATCTCCGAAGCGTCCCACGACAACGTGAACTTATCGATGCCGGCCTTGCCGGGACAACGATCCAGAAGCCAATCCGGCGATTCGGTCCGCGCAATCCCCTCTCCATTGATCGCGAGCTTCACCATAAACCACCCGGCGTCTGCGGCATCGGGCGGTACGGTAATGTCGGCCTTCAGCCGCGGATTCGCTTTCAGTTTCGCGGCGTCCGACGTAGCGGCGGAGAGCACCGGACTTTCCCATTTTCCGGCTGCCGCAATCGTCAATCGCCCTCCCGTATTCTCAAATGAATTGAGCACCATCGCAGGTTGTTTGTGCTCCCATATACGGATGTAGTCGATGACGTAATCCCATTGTTTCTCGTCCGCTTTCATTTCCGTTTGTTTCATGCCGGGAAGATTCAACCCGATGGAATTCGCCACCACGACGTGTGCCGGAGGCCCGTGCCACTCGTAGTAAGTCTGCTTGATGGGTTTGCCGTCCAGCAGCCAAATCGGCTTGTTCTCAACCCAGTCGAGCGCGAACACGTGGAACTCCTTCGAGCAGTCGAAGCCGACGTCCAAGTTCCGTTCGTAGCCCACATCCTTCAAGGTGGTGAAAATATCGTGTGGATTGCCGTACGCCGCCGCGCCGCCAAAGGTCTGAATGTTGCAAACCATGATGCGCGTCTGGGGACGGCCGTCCCAGTTGAAAAACTCAAAGATGTCGATCTCCGGCAGCGCCTTGGGCGGTTTCGAAAATGTTCCGTCAGGGTACTGGACGCCTTCCTCCAACCAGAAGTTCGGCCACACCCCAACGCCGCCAGTCAGCTTCGCGCGCATTTCGATATACATCCCCGGCGTCACCGGTATCTTGCCACGCAGCATTCCCGACTCAATGCCGCGTTCGCGCAGCCCACCGCCGTCCGGGATGCGGCCTTTGAGCGTCAGCGTGTTGTCGCTGAAGACATGCAACGATTTAGCGTCGCCCTCTGGATAATCACGATGGTAGGACCAGTAGGTTTTGAACTTGTCGAGCGTCCCGTTTTCCCAGATGTATCGATAGTAAAACTCCTGATCCAAGTCGGCCTTGTTCCGCACCGTCGCATCCGGCCGCGTGTTGCCGAATGTCCAGTTCTTGAGCAACGTAAACTGCTGGCCTTCGGGCTTGAGCAGATACGGCTTTGGCTCGTCAGTTGGTGCTGGCGGCTTGACTCCGCCCGATTCCGCAGCATCAGCGTAGGCCAGGAATGCACCGGCAAGAAGTGCCAGAGCGCCGATTCGTCCCAAATAATTCTTCAACATCGTCGATTTTCCTCGGGATAGGCCCGGATGCGCGAGGCGCGGTGAAAAAGGAAGATACGTCCTTTTTAGACTACCCCGTCGCGATGCACGGTTGTCGGTGAGAATGCAGGGAGACACACCGCAATATACTCCGCGCCTTCCGGCTCCGGTGTGCTGTACCGTACCCATTCGCCGGCAGAAGTATGGATCGCCTGTCCGGCCCGAACTTCAAATTGGGGGTGAAGAAATGTTTGCCGCTGCATCGTCGAATTTCCTGAAGCATTTCCCCGCGCGAGTCGTCCAATTCCTGCGAGACCCGCATTTTCTTCGTCTTGTGCATGACAAACGCGCGCGCCCGCATAGAGTATCTTTCCGCCTCTGTGACCTTCTGTGGAACTATTTGTATCTCCGGAAACATTCCGAAGAATTAAATCGAGCGTTCAATGCCGACCGAATTATCCAAGTTTCTCGATCCAAAAACGCTGACCAAACTCGGCAACCTCGATCTCAAAGCCCGCCTCATCGTCGAAGGCTACATCTCCGGCCAGCACAAATCGCCCTTTCACGGATTCTCCGTCGAATTCGCCGAGCACCGCGAATATTCGCCCGGCGACGATTTCAAACACCTCGATTGGAAAGTCTGGGGCAAGTCCGATCGTTTCTACATCAAGCAATATGAAGAAGAAACCAACCTCCGCAGCTACCTCTTGATGGACACCAGCGAGTCCATGCGCTACGCCTCGCCGAGCTGCATCAGCAAGCTCGAATACGCCAGCTACATCGCGGCGAGTCTGGCGTATTTGTTGATTCGCCAGCAAGATTCCGTCGGCATGGTGCTCTTCGACAACAAGATCAAGAAATTCGTTCCCGCCTCCGCGTCGCCCGCGCATTTGCGCTTGCTGCTTCACGAATTGAGCAGCATCGTGCCCGAGCAGAAAACCGACACCGAATTGATTTTTCACGAGCTGGCCGAACGCATCAAACGCAAAGGCCTGATCGTCATCCTCAGCGATCTCTTCGACGATCCGCAGAAACTGCTCAGCGGCCTACAGCACTTCCGTTATCTGCGCCACGAAGTGATTGTGTTCCAGATTCTTGACGACTTTGAAGCCCGCTTCCCGTTTGACAGTATGACGCAATTCGAAGGTTACGAAGGCTGGCAGGAATTGATCTGCGACCCGCGCTCGCTGCGCAAGGGTTATTTGGAGGAATACCAAGCGTTCAGCGACAAAATGAAACGCGGCTGCCGCAACAACAAGATCGATTTCGTCCCGATCAGGACTAACCAGCCGCTGGATGTGGTATTGAGCGCGTATTTGGCGGCGAGGATGAATAGTCGGGCGAAATAGTCCCGTAGCGCAGGCGTCTCGCCTGCGTTGAGTCTTGCGAAGCAAGACGTCGCCATTAGCCCCAAAGGGGCGAACTACGACAGCCCAGGGCGCAGTTCTGGGTGCGGTGGGGAGCATGCCCAAAGCCCTGAAAGGGCGAACTAAATTGGTACTCGCGTGCCAGCGAATCGCGCACCGTTTAGTTCGCCCCTTTGGGGCTTTGGGAATTCAACACCACCCCTCCCAGGGCTGCGCCCTGGGCTATCATAGTTCGCCCCGTTGGGGCTGAACGTCGGCGTGTTTCGCGCAGAACATTTGCGCGCCGCTGCGTCATGATTCGTTGCTTTTCGCGTTGGGCTGGGAATTCGGAACTCAGGACTCAGGAATCAGCACTCGGAATGTTCACCACCGCATGGCTCGCCATCGCCGGCGCCGCCTCCTCCTCCATCCCCATCATCATCCACCTGCTCAACAAGCAGCGCTATAAGAAGGTGGTGTGGGGGGCCATGCACTGGCTTTGGGCCAGCTTCCGCAAATCGCGCCGGCGGCTTCAAGTCGAGCAGCTCATCCTGCTGATTGTCCGCACGCTGATTTTGCTGCTGCTCGGATGCGCGCTGGCGCGGCCGATTCTTGGCGGCTTGATTTTCTCCGGCCGCCCCGCCACGCACCGCGTCATCGTGCTCGACAATTCCTATTCGATGGGCCAACTCCTCGGCGGCAGGCCGCTGTTTGAAAAAGCGAAATCGCTCGCCGCCGACCTTGCCGGCCAGATGACGGCCAGCGACGAACTCGACGTGCTTCTGACTGGCAGCGGCTCGGCCGATGTGTCCAAGGAAGAACGCTTGGTCAACAGCAAGGAATTGCTCAAGAAAAGCGAGACGGTCAACGCGATCAATTCCGCCACGCTGGGCGACGGCGGCACCGATTTGCCGCGCGCGATCGCGGCGGCGTGCAAAGTCATCGTCGATAAAAAATCGAAGAACGCGCGCAAGGAAATCATCGTCATTACCGATTCGACCCGCAACGCCTGGCTGCGCCCGGATCAGCAGCCGCGCAAAGTCGAAGGCGCCGACGAGGCCGCCATCGCCGATGCGTTCTCCAATCCCAACACCAAGCCGCATATCGTGGTCATGCGCATTCCCGGCGATCCCAACACCGACAACTTCGCCGCTTCCAGCATCGAGATTGACGAAAAGGTTTTGCCGGCGCGCGTGGACAAGCAGTTGATCGGCACAATCAACAGTTTCGCCGCCGAAAACAAAAGCGGTCTGAATGTGAAACTGAAAATCGACAACGAAGAAGTCTCGACAGAAACGATGGGGAACCTGACCAAGGCGAAGCCCGAGACGGTCACGTTCCGTTATTCGTTTGGCGAACCGGGTTCGCATTCGGTCGCGATCGAAGTTGAATCCGGCGACATCCTGCCCAACGACAATACGGCCTATCTGGCCGTCGATGTTGAAGATCAACTGCGCGTGCTGTGCGTGGATGGCGCGCAGCGCGCCGGCGCGAATGCGAGCGCCACGGATTACCTGCGGCAGGCGCTGTCGCCGAGCAAAAGCGAGGAACTCAACGCCGGCAAAATGCCACTCTTTCCGAAGGTCATCGCGGACAGCGCGTTCATCGAAGAAAATCTCGACGACTACCGCTTGATTATTTTCGCGAACGTGGCCGGCACGATTATTCCGCCGGAGAAAATCAAAGCGCTCGAACAGTACGTCAAAGCGGGCGGCTCGCTCTTGATTTTCGTCGGCGACCGCGTCGATCCGCAAATCTACAACCGCGATTTCGATGAACTGCTGCCGATGAAATTGGGTGAAATCGTGGGTGGCGACGACCGCGACGGCCCGAAGGAAACGGTGAACGACAAATTCCTCGATCATCCGGCGATCGCGAAGTTCAAAGGCATCAAAGGACTGTCGCTGGCGCAACTGCAAACGTTCAAGCGCTTCAAATTCGTGCCGCGGCCGAAGAGCGACGATGTGCGCGTCGTTCTCACTTATGAAAACGACGAGCCGTGCGCGGTCGAGCGCAAAGTCGGCGACGGGCGCGTGATTGTGTTTGGAACCAGCGCCGACGCATCCTGGACGCGCTGGCCCGAAAAGGCCGATTACATGCCGCTGATGAATTTCGTCGCGCTGGATCTGATCACGCCGGCGTACCTGCAGCGCAACAAACTCGTCGGCGAACGCTTCACGCTGCAAATTCGCCGCGGCGACCTGGGCGCGGCGCGCCGCGAAGGCATCCGCCTCACCGATCCGGTCGGCGAAACCAGCACCATGGAAATCAACATGGAAAAATCGGTCGCCGAAAGCGAGCCGCTCAAACGCGCCGGCATTTACACGGCCGTGATCCCCGGCGAACAAAAGCGCACGCTCCATTTCGCCGTGAACCGCAACATCGAAGAGTCCGATCTGGCGACGATCGACGACCACGACATCCTCGCGTTTATTCCGCACGATGCCGCCGTGACGAACCAACCGGGCTTTTTCAAAGGCGTGATGCAGAATGACATCGCCTTCGTGAAAGACGAAGTCAAAAGCGTCGAAGACGCGTTTTCAAGCAAGGGCGCATCGAAAGAGTTCTGGCGTTTCCTGGCGGTGGCGGTGCTGCTGCTGTTGTTGATTGAATCGATTTTGGCGCGGCGGTTTGGAGATTTTAATCGGTAGGGGCGGGGCATGTCGAAGTCGTATGATACAGTCGGTAAATTCCTGCTGAGGAGCGACGCCGAAGCCTGGCTGAAGTGGCTGGGCATACGCGCAAAGACAGCAAGCGTTTGCAATGTGGATTTATCGACGGTTTCGTCCGCGGCCGACGCGTTACTGATGATCGAGTATGAAGAACGGGAGGCGCTGCACATCGAATTGCAGACCGGACATAACCCATCGATCGGCGCTCAGATGCTGTG
>DATGGK010000131.1:0-23382 GCA_035308565.1 Planctomycetota bacterium
TGCGACGCGTGTGCTGATCGTGCTGGATGAAGTGAACGTGATTGCATCCTCCTATCAGAAAAGCATCGCGGTCGAGGACCTTAGCCGCTTTGTCGATGTTCTAATGACTGCGGACATCGAGCTAAATGAACGAGAGCAACAACGCCTGCGCCTGGTGGACTTGCTGTGCAAGGCTCAAACCAACGACTTGCAGTGCCCAGACTGGAAGTTTCCGTGGTTTTCAACGGACTGGACCTTCGCCGTCCAGAACAAAGGAATGGAAAAATATGGCGATAAATTTCGATTCCTGGGCTTTGACCTACAGGAGTTCAGCCATTCGCCGCTGGAGTCGCGGGAACGCACCGCCAACAGCAAAATCGCGTTCGCAGCGCCGCCGTTTATAGGCTGCGATCTTATCCTTTACAGCGGCACGGTGCACCCTGAATTCGCGGAATACCGGCTGGGGCAGAAGATCGCGAATCCCTTTGCTAGTTACGTTTTTAAGCACCACGAAACGAAATGGTATAACCTGGCGTCGCGTCTTGGCACTAGGCAGTGCTTTAAATGGAACGGCGTCGGCGTGCTGAAGCAGCCGTCGCTCTTCGATTCGATGGAAGAGAATCCGCCGCTGCGCGAGGCGCTGGATTTTTACAAGCACGCGCACAACTGGTCCAACCGCCTGGTCGCCGGCGATAGCCTGCTGGTGATGAACAGCCTGCTGGAGAAGGAGGGCATGGCCGGCAAAGTCCAGATGGTCTACATCGACCCGCCGTACGGCATCAAATATCCGGGCGCGACGGGGATCACCAAGCGGCTGCTCGAACACTGGCACGATCGCGAACAACGTGAAGGGCGGCGCTTTTTCTTCTGCCAGCTTGAAGCGATCGAGACGCTGATCTGGCTGGCCGAGGCGCCGCCATCGGAGCGGCAGGGCATCGTCATTCCCGGCGACGGTGGGCCGTTTCAGCGGCTCTGCGCGAAAATGGCCACGGGCAGCGGCAAGACCATCGTCATGGCGCTGGTCATCGCCTGGCAGGTGCTCAACAAGGTCACCGCGCCGCAGGGCAAGCGCTTCAGCAAGTACATCTTCGTCGTCGCGCCGGGCCTGACGGTGAAAAGCCGATTGGAAGTCTTGAAGCCCGAGGCCGCCGGAAATTATTACGAGCAGTTTCAGATCATCCCGCCGGGGCTGATGGACAAGTTGCGCCTGGGCAAAGTGCTGATCCGCAACCGCCACGCGCTGGAATGGGAGACCGACGAGCAGCTTGCCAAACGCAAGGGCGTGGACAAGCGCGGCGCGAAGAGCGACGAGGCGTATGTCCGCGGGGTGCTCGCCGAAATGGCCGGTGCGCGGAACATCGTCGTGATCAATGACGAGGCGCACCACGCCTGGCGCGTGAATCCAGAGGCCAAAGTGCGCGGCGTGAGCAGCGAGGAGATTGACGAGGCGACCAAATGGGTCGGCGGCTTGGACCGCATTCACACTGCGCGCGGGATTATAAACTGCTTCGATTTTTCGGCGACGCCGTTCGCGCCATCGGGCAAGAAGAGCGACGAGGAATCGCTTTTTGGCTGGATCGTCAGTGATTTCGGTTTGAACGACGCGATTGAGGCGGGCTTGGTGAAGACGCCGCGCGTGGTCATCCGCGACGACGGCGTGCCCAACGCCAAGACCTACAAATCGCGCCTGTACCACATCTACGCCGACAGTGAAGTCAAAGTAGACCTCAACCGCCGCGCCGAAGACCACGAACCGCTGCCGGATTTGGTTGTGAACGGGTACTATCTGCTCGGCAAGGATTGGCTCGAGACGGCGAAGGATTGGAAAAAAGTCGGACACAACGTTCCGCCGGTCATGATCACGGTCGCCAACCGGACCGAAACGGCCGCGCGCGTGAATTACGCGTTCGTTCACGGCAAAATTCACATCGACGAATTGGCCGACCCTGAGCGGACGCTGCATATCGACTCGAAGGTGCTTGAAGAAGCTGAAAAGCAGGAAGAGGTCTTCATGGGCGCCGGCGTGGAGACTGGCCGCGCCGTGGAGGGCGCCGATGAAGAGGGCGAGGAGGAGGCGCCCAAGCGCAAGCTGACGAAAAAGGAATTGGCCGAGCAACTGCGCCAGCAGGTGGACACGGTCGGACAGCCCGGCAAACCTGGTGAACAGATTCAAAACGTCATTTCAGTCGGGATGCTCTCTGAGGGTTGGGATGCGAAGACGGTCACACACATCATGGGCCTGCGCGCGTTTTCCAGCCAATTGCTGTGCGAGCAGGTGGTCGGGCGCGGACTGCGGCGCACGTCCTACGATTTGAATAAGGACGGCCACTTCGACCCGGAGTACGTGAACATTTTCGGCGTCCCTTTCACGTTCCTGCCGCACGAAGGCGGCGAAGGCGCGCCGCCTCCGCCGCCGAAGCCGAAGACCGAGATCAAGCCGATCCCCCAACGTGCGGCGGAATTCGAAATCTCATGGCCGAACGTGATTCGCATCGACCATTACTACAAGCCGAAGCTCGAATTGAATCTCGGCGAAATCGCGCCTCTGGAACTGGATGCCTCGCGCACGGCGACGCTGGCCGATATGGCGCCCATCGTCGAAGGCAAGCCGGACGTCAGCCGCGTATCGGAAATTGATTTACAGGAACTCGGCCGGAAATTCCGCACGCAGCGGATCATTTTCGAAGTCGCACGCGACGTGTACGATCAGATGAAGCCGACATGGGAAGGCGGCCGCGACGCGCTGCTGGCGCAGATCATTGGGTTGGTTGAGCGCTTCATCACCAGCAAACGCATCACAATCACGCCGGCGCTGTTCGAGACGGATGAGTTGCGCCGCCGCATCGTCGTAACGTTGAACTTGAACAAAGTCGTCCATCACGTCTTCAAGGCAATTCGCTTCGCCAACACGCTCTCGCTGGCGCCGATTTTCGACAGCGAGCACCCCATCCGCAGCACGGGAGACATGCTGCCGTGGTTCACTGGCCGACCCTGCGAGGAGTCGAAACGCTCGCATATCAATTTCTGCGTGTACGATAGCTCATGGGAAGCCAGCGAGTCATACATCCTCGACAAAGATTCGCACGTCAGCGCGTGGGTAAAGAACGACCATCTCGGCTTCGAGATTCTGTACGTCTTCGACGGCGTCATTCACAAATTCCGGCCCGATTTTCTGGTTAGGCTGAAGAATGGCAAGATGTTGATTCTCGAAATCAAGGGGCAGGAGTCGCGCCAGAACAAGACGAAGCGCGAGTTTTTAGATGAATGGGTACGGGCGGTCAATCAGCATGGTGAATTTGGAACGTGGGTGTGGGATGTGTCGTGGATTCCGGCGGATGTGCGGGATATTTTGAAGAAGCATGAGGAATAGCCCGGAAAATTTAGCACAACGTCCATCGAATGCATATCCTGATCGATGCGGCGTATATATGAGTAATGAAGGTGTTGAGGAACCTAAAGGCAGAGGCTGTGTACGCAATGCAAAAGTTCATTCCCAAAATCGCAGCCACCGCGCTCGTTTCGATGTTTCTAGCCGCAGCGCCTTTGACGCATGGCGCCGATAGCTTCACGAGTGCCGCAAACTCCCTGAGCAATAATTCACAAACCGCGACGCTCATGGCCAACGGAAAAGTGCTCCTTGCAGGGGGTAACAACGGCGTAACGAACGCGGAACTATATAACCCAGCGGCCAACACATGGACCGCAACGGCACATTCGATGAATACTCCTCGCGATTCGTACTCAGCGACGCTGTTGCCCAACGGAAAGGTACTCGTTGCAGGCGGGTACAATGGTTCCTATTTAAATTCCGCCGAACTTTACGATCCGGCAGCCGATTCTTGGACGTACACTTCAAATTCTATGAGCAGCAACCGCGATTTTCATTCTGCGACACTGCTGCCTAACGGCAAGGTGCTCGTGGCGGGTGGAGTAAGTCCTGCCATGACCACAGAATTATTTGACCCGGCAACTGCCACATGGACAACAAATAGCCATCTAATGAATAACGTCCACGCTAATCACACTGCAACGTTGCTACTCAATGGCAAAGTGTTGGTGGCCGGAGGGCTCATAAACTCTTACCCTACAAATATCGCGGAACTATACGACCCGGCGACAGATACATGGACGAATACTGCACAAACGATGAATTACGTTCGAAGTCACCACACGGCCACGCTGCTGCCGAATGGCAAGGTGCTTGTCGCGGGCGGCTTTGCCGACCTTTTTTTGAGCAGCGCGGAACTTTACGATCCGGTAACCGATACGTGGACGGTCACAAATTCCATGGGCAGCGCGCGCGGGAATTTCACGGCGACTTTGCTCCCAAATGGCAAGGTTCTGGTTACGGGAGGGGAAGATAATTCTTCTTATACAAAAAGCGCGGAACTGTACAACCCTGTCAGCGGCACGTGGGCATTCACCACGCAAACGATGATCAGCCCTCGCTACCTTCACAACGCGACAAAACTCCCCAACGGCAAGGTGCTCATCGCTGGCGGAAGCGGCACCGGTGCGACAGAACTATATGATATGGGGACAATAGTGCCCGCCACGCTTGCAATTACCGCAGGCAACAACCAAACGACAGCCGTAAACACGAACGTTGCCATCAATCCTTCTGTGTCGCTGACCTTCCAGCCCGGTATCGGCGTGGGCCCCGGTACTGTCGTGACCTTTGCTGTCGCAACGGGCGGTGGTTCCGTGACCGGCGGCACAGCTATGACGGACGTTTACGGCATTGCCACGTTGGCGAGTTGGAAGCTCGGCACAACCGCCGGAATCAATACGCTGAGCGTGACCAGCGGAACCTCACCCGCTGCGACGTTCAGCGCCACGGGTACACCCGATGTTCCGGCCGCGATCACGGTCAATGTCGGCAACAACCAGAGCGCCACGGTCAACACCAATGTGGCCATCGCCCCTTCTGTGCTTGTGAAGGATCAATATGGAAACATGGTCGCCGATGGAACGGCAGTGACATTCGCGGTGGCGAGCGGCGGGGGCTCCGTGACTGGCGGCAGCAGCACGACAACGATGAACGGCATCGCGGCGCTTGGAAGCTGGAAATTGGGCACGACTGCCGGAATCAACACGCTGAGCGTGACCAGCGGAACCGCACCCGCTGCAACGATCAGCGCCAGGGGCACACCCGATGTGCCGGCCGCGCTCACGGTCAATGCGGGCAATAATCAGAGCGCCACGGTCAATACTAATGTTACCGTTGCCCCTTCTGTGCTCGTGAAGGATCAATTCGGAAACACGGTCGCTGACGGGACGGCAGTGGCATTCGCAGTATCGAGCGGCGGCGGATCGGTGTTTGGCGGCAATACAACTACGGCGAACGGCATCGCGACACTTGGAAGCTGGAAATTGGGCACGACTGCGGGAATCAACACGCTGAGCGTGACCAGCGGAGCCGCAGCCGCCGCGACGATCGGTGCAACAGGCACGCCGGATGTGCCGGTCGCGATCGTGGTTAATGTGGGCAACAATCAGAGCGCCACGGTCAACGCCAATGTTGCCGTTGCGCCCGCTGTGTTAGTGACGGATCAATTCGGAAATCGAGTTTCCGACGGAACGCCAGTTGAATATGTAGTGTCAACTGGCGGTGGCTCGGTGCTTGGCGGCAACACAACTACGACCAACGGCGTCGCGGTGCTTGGAAGTTGGAAATTAGGCACGACCGCCGGGAGCAACTCACTGAACGTGACCAGCGGAACAGCACCCGCTGCGACGATCAGCGCCACGGGTACACCCGATGTGCCGGCAGCGCTCACGGTCATTGCGGGCAACAATCAGAGCGCCTCAGTCAACACCAATGTGGCCATTGCCCCAACTGTGCTTGTGAAGGATCAATTTGGAAACATTGTCGCCGATGGAACGGCAGTGACATTCGCAGTGTCGAGCGGCGGCGGATCGGTGGTTGGCGGCAATACAACTACAATGAACGGCATCGCGACGCTTGGAAGCTGGAAATTGGGCACGACTGCCGGAATCAACACGCTGAGCGTGACCAGCGGAACCGCAGCCGCCGCGGCCATCACCGCTGCCGGCGTGCTAGCCGTGCCAGCGGCGATCACGGTTAATGCGGGCAACAATCAGAGCGCCACGGTCAACACCAATGTTGCCCTCGCCCCTTCTGTCTTTGTGAAGGATCAATTCGGAAACACGGTTGCCGACGGTACGCCAGTGACATTTGCAGTGGCGAGTGGCGGCGGCTCGGTGGTGGGCGGCAGTACGACTGCGACGAGCGGCATCGCGACGCTTGGAAGCTGGAAATTGGGCACGACTGCGGGAATCAACACGCTGAGCGTGACCAGCGGAACCGCACCCGCTGCAACGATCAGTGCAACTGGCACGCCAGACGTTCCCGCCGCGCTCACGGTCATTGCAGGCAACAATCAGAGCGCCAAGGCCAACACGAATGTTGCCATTGCCCCTTCTGTGCGTGTGAAGGATCAATTTGGAAACATGGTCGTGGACGGAACGGCAGTGACATTCGCAGTGTCGAGCGGCGGCGGCTCGGTGGTTGGCGGCAATACAACTACGACGAATGGCATTGCGACGCTTGGAAGCTGGAAACTGGGCGCGGCTGCCGGGAGCAACACGCTGAGTGTAACCAGCGGAACCGCACCCGCTGTGACGATCGGCGCCACAGGTACGCCCGGCCAGCCGCCCGCGTTTTTATCCGCGCCGTCGGCCAATCCCAATCCGGCTGCCGTGACAGTCCCCGTCTCGTTCAGCGCCGCAGCCGCCAGTGCGGACAATCTCCCATTGACCTACACGTGGAATTTTGGCGACGAATTCGGCGCTTCAGGTGCATCCGTGACACACGCCTACGCTGCGCCGGGTCTGTACACGGCGAGCGTGATCGTCAGCGACGGAATCGACTCCGGCGTTTTGGCGACGGTGCAGGTAACAGTATACGCGGCGGCTGCGATAGTCGGAAGCGGCCCGGACAGCGACGGTGATGGCTTCGCGGACGCGTTCGAAACTGCCGTAGGGACCGATCCAAACAGCGCTGCGAGTACGCCCACGGGAACAGCCATTACGGCGGCGGCGCTTCAAGCGCTAACAATGTCAACGTCTTCGATCAAGTTGAACTTTGCCAAGACCGGCAGCGACACCATCTCGTTTGCCGGACAGTTGCTTGTTCCAATGGGATTCAATCCCAATGGCGCAAAAGTTTATTTCGACGTGGGAGGCGTCGCGAAAGTCTTGATTCTCAACGTGAAAGGAAGCGCGAAAAACGGCGGCGATTCGGTGAAGGTTTCAATTAATGCGAAGAATAGCGTCGTAGCGGCGCAGACAGCGAAGTATGCAGTTACCTTCGGTAAGGGGTCATTCGCGACGACGCTGGCGGCGGCAGGTCTGACGAACGCCAGCGCGAGGAATGTGCCTGTGAGCGTGAAATTCACATTCATTTTCGATAACGCCGTGCTTCAGACGACGAAGATGATGAGCTATACGGCAAAGATGGGCAAAACGGGAAAGGGGAAGTAGGCGTGACCCAAAGTAATATCTACGCGGCGCTTGTGGCGCCCAGCGCGAGGTTGTTTTGAGGATCGCAACTTTCGTCAGTACCCGTTGACTGACAGAATCTGCATTTATGGTGACGATGCTGTTTCAGCTTTCAAAGCTTGCGAGGGGCACATGCCGAGAATCGGTTGGGATTCGAACAAGGGAGCGCAGATCGTGGCGTTGCTTCGTGAAGGAAAGACGCCGGACGAAATCGCGGCGGCGATCAACACAGGGACGGGCGCGGTCAAAGGTTTTTACAAGCGCGACCGGCAGCGAATGGATTCCACGAGCACTAAAGCGCGAGCAAAACGGCCACGATCATCGCCAGCCGTTCAGCACGGAGATGACATCGCGCGTGTTGTTGAGAATCTGGTCAGGGCGCGGGTGAACGAGGCGCTTGAGCGGGCGGTGTCGGCACTTAGAGATGCGCTGGAACACGGAAAGACTGCGTTAATGCGGTCCCAGCAAGCTGCCGCGGCGTCGCTCAGCAATAACCAGGAAATGAAATCGCTTGAAACATGAACACCTTCGAAATTCGTCCAGCCACTGCATCTGAACTGAGCGGCTATTTTGCCTTCTCCCGTTCCGCGCAGCAGCGACTCCGCGATCTTGCCCTGGCCCAATACGTACCGTCCGCGCACGCCGAATATGAGGAGTCGTTTCGCGTGAAGCAGCGGCATGGAAAAGTGCTTGCTGTCGTCGTCGATGGTGTACTCGCAGGCGCTTTCTGTCTCGATGACGAGCCGGCGCGTTGGTGGGGAGACGGCGCGAGCGATGCACTCTACCTTTCGAGCATCGTGCTCAGTCCGGAAATGCGAGGACGCGGTATTGAGGCGGAAATATTTCGCTGTTGCGCAGAGCGCGTCCGCCCGCGGCAAGACGCGGTTGCGCCTTGATTGTCATGCGGGTAATGCGTGGCTTTGTCGCTATTACGAGAGACACGGCTTTTGCCTCGCAGGCACTGTGCAGCAACACAGTAACTACCAGGGAAATCTGTATGAAATGCCCTTGTGAGCAGGGGCGGCGTTGCGACAAGCAAGGGCCGCGAGTTGGATTCGCTTGTTCAAAATCACTTCGGCATCTGGATTCCCGATCAGGACATCCGCCTGTTACTACTCACGCGCCGTCGCATTGACGGGGCCATTCCGATTGCCTTTGACCGAATAAACTACCAGCGGGCGATCATAGTGTGAATGCCCATCCAGAACCAAAATCACCGGAAACCCGATAGCGGGATTGTTAGTGGTTTGTGTGAAACCAAAGTCCTTGAGCATTGGATAGAGCGCGGACTTTTTTAGCACAAACGAAAATCCGACCATCCCGCTATCGGGCATGGTGACGCTCGTCCTTTGAAGGCTGAAGGCGAAATCTGGCGAAACCCCCTTGTCGTCCAGGGTGTAGCTCCGGTCCACGCCTCCAATCACAATCCGAACTGATTTTCCGCTGCGACTAAAACCCGGATCGACGGGGATTTGCCCCGCGACAGTCAGGATGTCCATGTTTGGGCGAACAAAGTTAAACGAGGCATTCACTTTTTGAACCGAGAAGACACGATTGGCGGGCAGATCGGTCACGAGCATTACCAGCGTCTCAGAGACATTGGCCTGCCCATCCGTGACCGTCAGCGTGACCGAATAAATTCCAGCCGCGTCAAACGCCTTCGACACCGACGCGCCCACACCCGTCGTTCCATCCCCGAAATCCCAGGTGTAATCCAACGCGTCGCCGTCGATGTCGGATGCTTGGCCGAAGAATTTCGTTGCAACGCCGGTATAAAGCGGATCGACCAACGCGGCGGGCGGCGACGCCATCACTGGCGCATGATTGGACCCGCTTCCCAGTACAGTCAGCTTCAACGTTTGGGTGTCCATCCCGCCGAAGTTGCTGGCAGAGAGCGGAATTCGGAACACGCCGGATGCCGTGGGTATTCCGGAAATGGTATTCCCGCTAAAGGTCAATCCGGCGGGCAGATTTTCGGCGTTGAATGCGAACGGCGCGCTGCCATCGACGGTGATCGTATAGCTAAACCCGGCGCCAAGCTGCGCGAACGCTGTGAGCGAACTGGTAATGACCACAGGCAGCGCAGGGATGACATCGACGGAATTATCCGCGGCGGTTGTGAAATAATTCGTGCTGTCGTCGGGCGAGAACGCGGCATGCAGCGGCTGCGCGAGCCCAAGGCCAAGAACCGTTCCGGCATCGGGCGTGTAAGAAAAGGTCCCGGCAATGGATTCCTGGGTGAAGAGATCGCTGGCGGTTGCGTTGAGCTGGGTTTGATCCAAATTCATTCCGGCGAAAACCGGCACAGGCGCCGGCCAGATTATCGCAGGCGTGCCTTTCGTAATTGAGAATGTTCCGGGAACGAGTGTTACCGCATAATTGGTCAGCTTGTTGTTGGGATCGATCATAGATATGTAAATCGGATAGTCGCCGACGGGCGACTGCTGCTCGGAAAGTGTGAAATACATCGCGCTGATGGCATCGTTGTTTTGAATGCCTGTGACGCTGCCGGACAACAGTGGATCCACGCTGCGGTAGACGCGGCTGGCACTGAGCGCAGCAACCGACAATGGCGCTGGCGACACGCTTAGCGTTCCCGCGTGCAGGTCCAGCGCGTAGTTGGGCAGGGCATTGTTGGGATCGGTCAGGGCTGGAGTAATGGCATAATTGCCGGCCGGGCTGGCAGTTGTGGCTGCCGTGGAATAAGTCACCGAGATTTGATCGCCGTTTTGGAGTCCGGCGAGCGTGCCAGTCAATGCGGGGTTCGCTGCGCCGTACATGCGACTCAAGTCGTCGGCGACGACGCTGAGTTCGACCGGCATGATCGTGAGCGTACCATTACTTGAATGCAGTGCATAATTCGACAAGGCATGGTTCGGATCGACCAGCGCTGGCACGATTGCATAGCTGCCCGCCGGACTGCTTTTTGTCGCGCTGGTCGAATAGGTGGCGGAGATGGCTTCGTTGTTCTGAACGCCCGCGACCACCCCCGTGAATACCGGATTGAACGACGCATACGGCCTGGAAAAATTATCCGGAGTCACCGAGAGGTCCGCCAGATTTACCGTCAGTACATTGTTCGTGGACGTCACCGTGTAATTGCTGAGCTTGGAATTCGGATCCACCAGTGCAGGCGTAATGGTGTACGTGCCGACGGGGCTTGTCGCACTGGCGGTGCAGGTGTAGTTGGCGCTGATACCATCGCTGGCCGCGGCGCCGGTGAGCGTCCCTGTCAAGGTTGGATTGGCCCGGCCGTATGGGCGGCTCGCAGGGTTGGCGGCAACGCTCAAGGGCGCCGGACTGACGACCATCGTGTCGCCCACGATGCCGGTGAAATTGGGGTCGGTGATTTTGACCAGAATGGAATACGTGCCGGCTTTGGTGGGGACGGTCAATGAACCATTATACGTAACCGCATAGCTCAACCCGCCGGGCGTCGTCACCACAGTTGGAACGTGCGGATTTCCGTCGTAGACTTGAAGAAGATTAGAGAGATTGATGGTGGTATTGCCTTCGACGAGAAAGTTTCCGGTGTTCATATTGAGTGGCAAGAGGAAGCTGTTGAAGTTGGCGGTGCTGATTGTGCCGAGAGCACCCAAGCCCACGTCCGATGCGGACGAGCAAAACCCCGCGACGTAAACGGTCTTGCTGAATTGCATCAGCCCGAAGCCGAGATCGATGCCTGATCCCCCAAACTTCTGGATGCCGGTGCCATTCAATCCGAATGTGGCCTTCGCGGCGCCCGTGGTGGGATCAAGGCAGATAATAAAGGAGTCGTTCGATCCGTTCGTGCCGATCGCGGTTCCCGCACCGCCTATTTTAGCGTCGGTGCTGGCAAAGTTTCCCGTGACGTAAACTGCGTTGTTGGCGACGAGCACTCCGGAGCCGCGATCGGCACCTGTTCCGCCGAAGGTCTGCACGCCGGTCCCGCTGACGCCAAAGCCCGTGCGTGGCGAGCCATTCGCGGCATCCAACGCCATGACATAGGCATCGTTGCTGCCTGCATTGGGAACCGCGGTCCCCGCGCCGCCGACTTTCGCATCCGTGCCGCCAAAATATCCTGAAACGTAAATGGTGCTGCCCAGCAGTGCGACGCCGCTGGCCGAGGCAAAACTTGATCCGCCGAACGTCTGGATGCCGCTTGAGCCGACGCCGAATGCCGCGATGCCTTGGCCGGTCGTCGCATCCAGCGCCGAAACGAACGCGTTCTGCGTGGTCGCGGCAACCGTGTGCGTGTTGCCGGCGATCTTAAACGTGCCGCCATAGTAGCCGGCGACGTACACGGTGTTGGCGTTAACCAGAATGCCGAAAGCAAAATCGTCGCTAGTGCTGCCCAGCGCCTGCACGCCGCTGGCGTTGGAACCAAACGTGGTTTTCGGATTTCCGGTCACCGCATCGAGCACGACAACGATCGCGTCCGCGCCGCCCGCGCCTGGTGCGCCCGGCCCAGTTGCATTGACTTGAATCAACGTGCTGCGCGAGTAACCGGCGATGTAGAGCGTCGAATTGGCGACGGTAATGCCGAGCCCCCCGTCATAACTGGTCCCGCCGAAGGTCTGGATGCCGCTGCCGCCAACGCCGAAGGTGGTTTTGGGCGCACCGGTCTGGGCATCCAACGCGATGACGTAGCCGTCGGGCAGATTGCGGTTGCCGCCGTTCACGGCGAATTTCGTCCCCGTGCCATTGATTTGAAAATCTAGGCTGCCGAATTGGCCCGTAACGTATACCACGCCGTTGCTCACAGCGACCGAGTACCCATAATCGTCGCCGGATCCGCCGAAGGTCTGCGTCCAGGCGTAGCTGCCGTCGGCATTGAAGCGGGTCACGAATCCGTCACGGCTCGACACACCATTCGCAGTGTCGAAAACGGGCGTCTTGACATCCGCGCCGACCAGCGGATTGAAGTCCTGAGCAAAGTTGAAGGAACCGACGATGTACCGGTTGCCGGCGCTGTCCACAGCGCAGATTTGAGTGGACTCCGTCGACGACACGTCCGTGGTGCCGGTGGCGCCGGCAATCATGGGCGGAAATGTATTGGCGACTGAGTCCGCCGCTGTCGTAGTACGGCCCATGTACTGAATCGCAAAGAATAGAAACGCCGCGGAAATACGAAATCCTGTGCCCATCGAACTAATCTCCGTCACGTAACGTCGTTCAATGATTTGCAGTATAGGAAGCCGGCGCAGGTTTGTACAGTTAGACATTATGAAGCGGCCAACGCGAGGCAGAATGTCTGTTTTGCGGGCGCCTTATGCCGCATTTTTTGCGGTTCTTTGAGATCCGGCTTGCGATTGAGCAGGCGGTTTGGCTCCAGCGCGTCCTTGCGTTCCTGGCGCGCGCGTGGGTGCGTTTCTCGCGTCGTTCGAGCAACGGGGCGGTCCAAAAGAAATGCACTCCCACAACGCGACAGAACGCGGCAATTCGGGGAGAGAAATTGGGCACGCGGCAGAACCCCAAGCGCGGACGCGGTGTGTGTGTTACGCGATAAACGCGTTAAGCACCCCTTTCCGCGTTAATCGCGTTTACCGCGTACTCTCTATCCGAAACAGGAATTGTCTTGATTTTCGTTTCATCCAAGCCGCGAGGGGCGCGATATTGCAGTCCAACGCAATTCCGTGCAACGTCTACCGCCAAGGAACCGCCAAGCGGAACATGGCGAAATCCCGCAAGCGTTGACGTTCGGTGAGCTTGCGAAGAAGTCGAAAGGCGTATCACACCCACGAGGTCCGGGGTTCGAGTCCCTGTGCGCCCACTCAAGAAAATCCGCGCAATCCACTGCAAATCACTGCAACGACAAGCAGTGATGGTGAAGCGCATCCTCAAAAAGCACGGCTACCCGCCGGACTTGGCGGAGGAGGCAACGAAGACCGTGCTGGCGCAGGCGGAATTGTTGTGCGCGGATTGGACGAGCAAGTAGCGCCAGCTATACATCGTGTTCATTGACCGTTAGGGAACTGGTAAACCGGCATGGCGAAGAGGTTCATCGCCTGTTTTATTCCGGGCGTTGGCTGGGTTTTCATGCGGTCAGCCAACAACGGCGTCTTAAAGCGTCCAAGCACATTGATGTCGGGCTGGAGAGCCTCGAGTCCCTTGTCGGAGAAATCGGTCGCAGCGGCCAGATGGTCCAGCGCCGCATTTTTCTCCGGCGAAATCAGTTCCACTCGGCCCACCATGGTTCGAACGACCTCCGACGGAACGGACACTTTGACCGGCAGGTAATAGTTTGTCCACGGCTTGGGGACGAGGAAAAACAGTCTCAAGCCGGCATTCTTGAAATAGGATGCTTCCCACGTTTTGAGCAACGCCTCGGCCTCATCGGCAAACAATCCATCGGCGACCAATTCCTTGCGCATGGCAGTACGCAGAGCACTCAGGTTTTCGGCGGAGTATGCTCCCGGTGAAAAGGCTGTCTTTATTGTCAGTCTTGAGTCCGGCACATTGAGCATGAAGTTGTCGGGACGCAGTTCAGTGAAGGCGCATGTGCCGTCGGCCTTGAAGTGCGCCAGCCAGAGCGTGCGAATGGCCAGACCAAGGCTTGCCTGCAACGCCGGGTCTAGCTGCGGTTGAATGACCAGTTCATCGCGACCGGTGCGCACGGCCTTCAACGGCGCGTTAAGATAGCCGACGCCGCGATAGAACAGGAATTTTTCAGCTTGGCCCTTCGCGTTCGCCACGGTTGCTGCATCGACTGCGCGCGGAGCTTTCCACACATTGAGGTCCGTTTCCGCTGGCGCTGCGTCCACCCCGACTCGCAGACCATGCCAGCTCAGTGAACCAAGCGTATTTGATTTTAGACGCTCGCTCATGCCGGGGGCGAGCGCATCCGCGTCCGGATAGTATTGTGTCAGCCAGCCGCCTTTGAACTGCACTTCGAAGTCCAGCGTCGTCGGCGCAACCTGGTTCTTGGGCGGATGGAAATACACAACTGGAGTTTCAAGGCGCATAGTCACGTCCGGACGCGCGTGCGCAAAGCCTTTATTTGCGGGACTGGCGATTAAGTCGCGCTTGAGCGTTTTGACAAAACTTGGAAGCGCTTCGTCGTCGGCATTGATCCCGCCTAGCGTAGCACCAGCGTCGTTTTGAAGCGACGTGAAGGTGCCCCATTCGTGAACAACCATCAACTGATCCGATGCCATCGTGCAAACGGTCAAACACAGACTTGTCAAAATCAGTAGTAGATTTCTCATGGCGTCTCTCCGGTAAATGGACGGGACTTTCAATCAGAGCCCTCTCAGGTCAAGCGTACACGGGGAAAGCGAATCTATGTGTAACAGCTTCGTAAAGACCAAGATCGAAACATGTCTGTGCAAAATTGATGTA
The DNA here is from genome assembly GCA_035308565.1 of Planctomycetota bacterium. Lineage (GTDB taxonomy): Bacteria > Planctomycetota > SZUA-567 > H5-PLA8 > H5-PLA8 > JANXLS01. The sequence continues at coordinate 14,824 of DATGGK010000131.1, forward strand.
ACCGTCATGCGGTCGCGCATGCCGCAGCGAACGACACGCACGCTCTTGAGTCTTTCAGACTTCCAGTAAATAGACTTACCTTGTTCTTGATTCTTCACTCCGAGACCTTTTGAATCCTGACATCGCAGATCATGTAGCGGCGCGCGTCGATCAAGGGATTTGGGTTCCCGCCGGCGCGGAAAGCAGGCAATCTCGCCGCCTTCGTGTATCCTGAAACGATATCACATATGTCAAGGAGTCTTCCCCGCTCGACGTAAAAGAAAACGTCAGCCCCAACCGCAGCCGGGCCACGCGCATGGCGCAGCCCGGCAATTCGTTCAACGCTAAGCGCCGGCGTGAAATTGCAGCCGTGGCGCCGGATTCAAAATGCGGTGGTTTAAGGCGATTATTGAGCGCTTGAGAATTGACGCGGGTGACGTGAATCGGTTGGAGAATACGGGCTTGGATTTCAAATCTCATAGACGCGAACAAACATCTGCCGCCGCTCGAACCGCGCTATCGTGAATTGCGCTGCCGTCGCCACTTTCTGACATTCGCCCTCCCGCCCGCGCAGCACGCTGACCAAGGCGTATGAAATATTCCTCTCATCGCATATTGCCAGCAACCCGACGACTTCCGCGCTGAATCCCGGCCGTCGCCGCGCTTCGCGCCGCGCCAGTTCATAGCGCGCCGCTTCCGGCGAAAGTCCGGTACAGTCGCCGACATTCTCCCCCAAAATAAATGACACTGCGACAGTCACTTGATTCGATCGCTGCTTGCATTCCCACTCTTGGCCGGGATAGATGAGGATCATCGCGCGGACGACGGCGCAATCGTCAACCACTGAGTAGAAATGACTTGCTATTCTTGCCGACACGGACCACCTCCTCGCTTTCACGGTTTCTGTTTGGCCCGTTCGGCCCAGTTCAACGCCTTCTTGAATTCGTCCGCGGCCTCGACAAAAAGATGGCCCTGTGAATCGAAATCCGGTTTCTGCTGCTCGATCAAAAATGTCGCCAGCTTTTGACAGGCTGAGCTTCCGCTGGCGATGCCGCGAATTGCGCATTCGACCGAATGTGGGTATCTGAAATTTTCACTTCTTCGTTTCATGGAATCTCCTTCGCGAAAACGAAGCGGGCTGCCGTTTTGGCAGCCCGCTTAGCGGCGTTCGCATACGCCTTTGTTCAATTAGCGCTTCGACAGCGCCCACTGTGGCGCCCATAACTGCGGCCCACAGGACTTGTTTCCAATTCATTTGCACCTCACTTCTTTCATTCGCCGGATGCAGCCAGCGCGGCTGGAGCAAAGTTCATGTCGAACAAGAACCCTTGCTGCCATGCGCGCGGTTCGACGCGAATGACCGGAGCTTTCTTCTTCGGCTTGACGACGTTCCACGCGGCGCGGGCGTCAATCTTCTTTCCGGCTTCGAGCGTTGTCGCCAGCGCGGCGAGGATGTCATCGTTTTCGCCGCCGTTCATGAGCGCGCGCAGAGCACCGGTGTCGAAGACGCCTTCGAGCGCCTGAGATGCGGCTTCCTTTTCGCCCATGAGGGCCAGAGCGGTTTCCTGGATTGTTCCCGCATAATAGAGGAAGAACACTTTGCAGGCTTGTGTCTGTGTCGGTCGGCGAGCGCGGGCGGACGCTTGCCGGAGCACATGCGTGGAATAGCCGACCTGATACCAGATGAGGGAAGGGAAGGCGATGAGATCGAGTCCGGTCATTACGCGCTTTGGATGGCAGATCAGCACGTCCATTTCGTCGAGGTGCCGTTCTATCCAATCTTCTCTCGCCTCCGGCTTCACTGTGTCCGGCAGAATCAGCGCCTTGATGCCCGCGTCGGTCATCAACTTCAGCAGCTTCGGGCGCACGTCATGCACGCCGGTGAACTGCGGGTACAGGCAGCACCGGCGTTTCTGCCGCAATTCAGCCTGCACGATTTCGACGAGCTTTTCGTCTTTGCTGTCGCAATGGTCTTCGCCCAGGTCGGCGGGCCAAGCCACAGTTTCGGTGCCGCAGCGCTGGCCGTTTTCGTCAAACGCCGGGGCCGTTATCGGATTCCAACCCCACGGTTTGTCGAGATAAGCGCCCAGCGCCTGGACGCGAGTCGCGGCGAGTCCGGGCGGGCTTTTGCCGTTCACACGGCGTTTGATGGCGTCCTTCAGTTCTTCATCGAGCTTCGAGTACGCATCGGCAAGTTCGCGGCTCATTTGACACGGAATGAGCACACGTTCCAACGTCGGCAGCGCCGGGCCAAGCTCGTCGAGACCCATGAACACGGCGCGGTCAAGTAGGTAGTGGTTAAAAAGATCGGGACTAATACCGGGGCGCGGGCGTTCGTCGGTCTTGTACGACTTCCGCCGTCCGCACGCGCCGCGGTGAATTGAGCCGGTGAAATCGTCGGCCATGTTGCGGACGATTTTGTGTTCCATGACGCCATATCTCGTGACAAAACCCCGCTCGTTCCGTGCAATGGCTGAAATGCGTGAGCCTTTGTAGCCGTTAAGATCATAGCCGCGCTGGTTGAGCAGTTCGGCGCTCATGCGCCACAACGGAGCGTGGAGGTCTGAGGCTTTACCGCCAATCAACGTGCCGGTCAAGGCAAGCGCGTAGCGGCAGGCCGAGGCCAGCGTTCCAAACGTATTGCCTTGAATTGACTCCGCCGCCGCCAGTTCGTGCACTTCGTCGGCGATGAGCAAGTCAAACACGCCCTTCATCTTACGTTGAATGTACCGGTCCAGATGAGGATTCTTCCTGAAGCCGCGGGCGTTGGTCAGCAGCTTGTCGCCGCACTTTTTGCAGGAAACCGGCTCATTGCGGGCGATGTACTCGTCGTAGATCACCGGCTCTGAGCTTTCTTCCTCACCGTCCTGTACGACTTGACCACAACGCGGACAGCAAGCAACATCGGCGATGCGCGTGACTTCGTAAAGAAGGCCATTGTCAGTCGGAAATTCACTCAGTTGCGTGTCGCCCGGCAGCATTTCAGTGGTGGAGTCCAGCCGCACGCGCAGTTTCATTCTGCGTCGTGCGGCACATGGCCGGTCAACGTCGAATCCGAGCTTGGCTGTGTCTTTGCCAATGACGGCGACCATAGGAGATTCGCGATTTCGCGCGGCGTCTTCAAACGCAGTCAAGTCGGCAAACTTGCGAATGACTTTGCAGACAACGCCCGGAATTGCCCACTCCACTTCGCGGCGCCATTTGCGAACGAGATGGCCTGGGCACATCACGAGGAGTCGAAAGGCACGGTGCTTGAGCAGCGACCAGGCCGCGGCCAGCGACATTGGGCTCTTGCCGCTGCCCATCTCTGCGATAAGCCAGACGCGGCCCTTCGCCTTCAAACCGGCCAGCGCCCCGGCAATCTTTTCGCGCTGGCTGGAGTAGAACGTAAACAGCTTGCCGGTCTGAGTCGAGCGGCAGGCTTCAATGGCGGACAAATCGGGCAGCGGATTGCCGGGAACGTGCCGCGGAATGAGGACGGATTCCGCGGCAGTGGCAATCGCGCCGCCGTAGCGGTGAATGAGATCGTTAAGGTCACGTGCCAAAGGCATCGCGTGCTCCTTTCGTAGAAAATTTAGGCTCGAAGAATGTTGGAAAAAAAAATGCGTTTGTTTGAGCAAACACAGGTCAGTATAAAGAACTTAACTCGGGAGATCGTTATGCGACCACAAACTGACACTGACAAGGCTTATCACGAGGCCGCTCATGCAGTAGCCGATACACGTTTTGGCTGCCACCCCGTAAAAGCGTCGATAAAGCCAAGTGAAGGTACACTTGGTAGCGTTAGCAGTTTGGACGGTTGGGACGATTCAGAAACAGCACGCAATTACGTAATTTCATGCCTTGCCGGTTATGTGACCGAAATACGCTTAGATTCAAGTAATGAACAGGCCGCGCGTTTGGGTGCCAGCCGCGATTTTGAAATGGCTTCAAAACCCTTAGAGCAACTAAATATGGATCTGCAAAGCGGGATCGCAATCGCTAAGGAATGGGTCAATAGAAGCGAGAATTGGAAGGCAATCGAATTAGTCGCGCAAGAGCTCTTGATTCACGAGGAGTTGGTTGGCGATGAAATAGAGACACTTGTGGTCATCGCCGATGGGGAAGCAACCCGAGAAACACTTGCATCCGTGCGCTTGATACAACGGCTTAACCGCTGAATAAACCTAGGCGATAATCCGGCCCGGTATGCCGACCAACTCGACATGCACGGCGATAATCCCGTCGAACACTTTCTGCGCGTTCTCCGCCAGCACAAATGCCCGCAGTCCTTCCGGCACGCCGAACGCTTCGCATTCCAGCAGCATCCCCGACCAGTGAACTTCTTTCATCACCGCGGTCCCCCACTCCTCCAACGTCGGACACGTCATCTTTTCCCGCAGCTTGCGCCACAGCGTTTCGTCGTCCGGCGTCAGCATCAATTCCCCGCTGCGGTCCAAAATCGCCACGTGATGAAGATGGCGCGAATAGCCAGCGACGGCCAGCCTGACGTTCGCCAGGCGCGGTGAATCTGGCGGCTGGATTTCAACGTAATCACCGTCGCCAACGCGATAAAATCGGAATTCGACCGCGCCGCGCGGGTCGGAAACGCTGCCCATGAGCGCGTGCGCGCCTGCGTCGCTCGTGCAGGCCGATTCCAGATAAAGGACGTGGTTTTGCGGTGAAACGATGAGCGCCACGATTTGCGCGCCGACGTTGGCCACGATTTCGGCTTTGGCGTTTCGGACGACGACTTCGAGATTGGGCAACTCGGCTGGAGTTATTTCTGCCAGGCCGAGCTTTGGGAAGGGTTCTGATTCGACAGACGTGTTCATTCTTTCACCTCCATTTTGAATTCCGCTGAGGAACGACGGCAAATGCACCGATTCGTTCTGATTTTTTAAAGCTTGTCAATGTCCACGCGGCAAGGTACCGTTTATCGCCCTTCAGATGCCAACCCGTGATTACAGCCTGTGCTTCTGGGATAAAGTCGAATCGAACGGGAATTTGACGCCGGTGATGGTGGGGAGTAAGGGATATTCGAACAGTGTCGTTCATGTGCGCCTAATCCCACCGGTTGTGATCACGCACATAAAGGAGTCGGTAATGCGCGAATTGCATGTGTGGGCAACGAGTGTGCTGCTTTTTAGTTTCGCATTTACGCAGCCGTGCCACGCGATGGAATGGAAAGAATTCGACGATCCGAAATCGGTTCTTCTCATCGACCATGTCGCGAAATCCATCGGCGAGTTGGCGGCGACAGAAAAGGCCGCAGCCGTAAAGCGGCTTCACGAATCGCTTAACTCCAATGATGTCGAAATCCGACGGAGAGCCGCATTAACGTTGGACCGTTTGGGCGACAAGGGTGGTGTTCCGACCCTGATTGCCGACCTCCCGAAGGCCACAGGGAGGGACCGCGACAATATCGCCGTCGCTTTGCGCATCTTGAAAGATGAACGTGCCATTCCTGTTCTGCGAGAGGTAGCGCTCAAGGATAAATCGCCTTATGTGCGAGGAATTGGCTTGGCAGCCCTGGGTGAGTTGAAAGCGACGCAGGCTTACGACGAGATTGTGGCGCTTACCAAAGATAATGAGCGCGAGGGCGGCGAAAAGAGTGGAACTCTCAACTGTGTTCAAATTCTTCCAGCGGAGATGGCCTGTTACGCTCTTGGCGCAATGGGGGAAGAGCGTGCGGTACCTGTTCTCATCGAGTTGTTGTCCGACAAAGATCTTCAGCGAGCCGCGCAACAAGCATTGCGAGTTCTCACCAAACAAGAGTTCGGGAACGACGCCGAAAAGTGGAAGGCGTGGTGGAAGGCATCGCGGCGATGAGAGGAACGTAACGCAACAAGAGTCGAAGAAGTTACGCACGCGAACTCAGATAAAAGGACGGAACGCATGAGAACCGGATTTGTGGTGTGTCTCGCGCTGGTCTTTTTGAGCGGGGCGCTCTTTGCCGGCGATGAATTGCAGCGCATTCATCCGAGGGGCACGGCGGAGATGATTGACAAGCTGGATGTGAGTGAGATCGAGAAGATCGAGCTGCTCAGGCTCGATTGGGGCAGGAACCCCATCGACGACCGTGACACATCGCCTGCGCGGCGGGTGTATACCGAGGCGCCGTTGCTTCCGGGCGAGGAAAAACGTGAGCAGGCGGCGACATTGCTAAAGCTCATCAAGGACGCGCCAGCGTTTGCCAAGCGCCAACGAGGTTTTGAGCCGATGTCATCGGACTCGGTGATGGTCATTCACTTGAAAGGCGGACAGGCGTTCGAAATAGTGTACCACGCGGGGCTTAAGTCGCCGTTCGCGGGACGATACTCGCTGGAACTGAAGGAGGCGCTTTGGTCGCTGAGCCACCATGATTCCAGAATTACAATCATCCATATCAAAGACGGGAAGGTGAAGCGGACTATCCATGAAATCGGCAGTGGAGCTTCGGGCACACTTCAAGTTGAGATGCACTTGACACGGGAGAAGGGGCTGAGCCTGTACCTGAGGCTAATGGCGGAGGAAGATTATGGAAAGCCGCTGAAGGACAGGAAGGTGGAAATGGAAGACGAGCAAGTGGTGCATTATGGGGAGAGCGCAATTTATAAGTCGGGTGAGGATACCTACGCGGTGATGGTGGAGCAGGGGATGCACGAGAGGTGAGGCAGGCCGGTGGCACAGGTAGACAGCCGATTCGTCTATCAGCGCGGATCGGAAGGACGCATTCGCATGTCCTCACACTCCAGATTCGGGGACGTTGATCGAAATCATGAAAAATGCGAGTTCTCAAATAACCCGGCCTGCAAAACTCCTCGCCGTGGCGGCGGTCATCTTTGTCGGCACCATCCTCGCGACCGAAACCGCCTTCGACGGCGAGAAGAGCACCTGGCATGACGGGTTCGTCGTGGCAAGGCTGTTATCGAACATCTAATCGCCATCCACATCATCGCCGCTTGAATTAACTTCCTCTTTAACCGCCTCCGCCGACGTGTAATTTTCAAGCGTGCCGTCATGGCGCAAGCAGCGAACATTCATTTCATACCGAGTCCGATACACGTCGATCTCAGCGGTCTTCGCGCCGTCAGCGTCGATCTGATCCTGCGTCTTGATCTTTCGCACAGCCGACGCCAGCGTGCCCTTGATCAAAAACCTTGTGCCGTCTTTGGATTCGATGATGCCGTCGCACAACCCTCCCGCCAATGCCAGCGCCAAGTGACCCGCTTTTAAGGGCAACAGCGGGCGGCCAATCGGCGGCGCAGGCGCGGCGGCTTCGCGCAGCAAGGACGAGCGAAGCGGTGACCGGCTCAATGTGTCGAGAATGATTTCGTTGCCCAGGCGCATGCGCCGAAGCGTTGGGATTTTTTGGACCGGCTGAACTGTCGCGATTGACCTCATATCGTCGCGCAGCACCGGCCATTTGTCGGGACTGCTGGCCCAGCGCGGGAACGTCAGCTTCGTTTTGTTTAGCGCTTTCTCGCGGCGGCGGGCCAGCAGGACGCACTGCTTGAATTCGGCGTACTCCGGCTCCGGATATCGCCACAAGCCGAGCAGTTCAAAATCGCGTTCCACGGCGACGGCGAGGCCAACTTCTTCGTCGGCCAGCACATAATCCGGCACGATCATCAACAGCAGGCCGGTGCCGCGCGCGGGCCAGTCTTTGACGCGGTTGAACAGCACGTGCTCCATGCGTCCGACGCCACGCAGACGGTCGAAAGGCGGATTGAAATACAAAAGCGAAACGGGATGGTCGGTCGTCGCGTCTTCGATGGCCGACCAAAGCGCAGCACCGTCGCCGACGCCGGACGGAAGCAGCTTCGCGGCCTGTTCGAAACGGCTCTTATCGGATTCGATTCCGAGCAGCGAGATTTGAAGGGACTGCTCGCGAGCGAGCCAGTGGTTGCGCAGATCACGAATGGCTTTGCCGGTGCCGCAGCCAGCGTCGAGGACGGTGAAATGACTGCTGTCCGCCCTATGAAAAGCGAACAGCTTTGAAATGATTTGAACGATTCTATCCTGTGTGGGGAAGAATCCTTGTTGAGCACGGGCGATTTCACGCATGGGTAGTCCTTTCAAGAAAGAATCGCTTTTGAACCTATTAGTTTAGTTCTTTGGGATTGGGCAGCCCTTAATTTGGTGGGTTAAACCGACCGGTGTATAGAATCGAGTCATTTTTTCGGTGGTTGTCGAGGTGCTACGGCGCTCGGATACCACAAAAGATACTGACGCCTTCCTGGTGCCCGATCATGTTATGGATCATTTCGGTGAGTAGCACCGTCTTGCCCACGCCTGCTCCGCCGAAAAGCCCGGCTTTGCCGCCGCACTCCAGTGGCACGAGCACATCGATGACTTTGATGCCCGTTTCGAAAATCTCGGATTTGGTGGAGCGTTTGGACAAGGGCGGCGGGGCGCGATGAACGGAGCGCCATTCGACTTCAGACAACGCCGCGCCGCGATCAATGACGTTGCCGAACAAGGCGGACGCATGTTGCGACGTTTGAAACCGTCTTGACTGAGGCCCTCTCGCTCCCCCGGAATTTCCCGGCTTCAACGCTACTGTGAGCCCCTCTGCAACCCGCGGCCTCCGCTCGCGCGGAGCCTGAAAGCGCTGTA
>DATGGK010000132.1:0-18233 GCA_035308565.1 Planctomycetota bacterium
GTGTTTAAAAAGTGGGTGCGAGCGGAAAACGAGCGATTTTTGTTCGGATCGAGGCGCGAACTTCATGCGCTATCCGAAGGAGATAACGCTTGAAGTTCGCAACGAAGAGCCGGACAAAAAGCGCCGTTTTACGCCGCGCTCCCTTTTTAAACACCCTCTAAAGAATCGGCGATGAAATCTTCGCGCAAAACAAACATTTAAACTGTTAGCAAGGGGCTCTGTTGAAACCCTCTGCGACCCCTCCGAGTTTGTGAATGAATTGAAAAATGCCGTTTTCAAACCCTCTCGGAGCGCAACTTTTGTCGAAATACCGTGCCTACCGATGCGGTTTCGGGGGCCGAAAAATTGCAAAATTAATTTATTCACAAACTCGGAGGGCTTATTGAACATTATCGCGACCGCGGAAATGTGGCGTCGAGCTGTGGAAAATCGGCGGCGCCAGCGTTGCCGGTGAACGCGAGACGCTCGCCGCGCAAGACCGCAGCGCTCCGCCCGACAGCAAGGAACACGCGGTGAGCCTTACCGTTAAGGACGCGGGATTTTACAAGCTGACTCTGGATGACGGCAACGACCGCACACTGCTGAATTGGAGCTCGGCTCTGCCGATGACGTTGAAGTCCGCGGCCGGCGATTCGATGAACGACACCTATGCCGATATGTGGCTGCTGTATTTTTATGTCCCGAAAGGCACGAAAACGATCGGCCTGTTCGGCGGCAACAGCGGCGAAGTGAGAAACTCCGCGGAACGGACTGTGTTCTGGCGGAACGGCCGCGCGCCGAACTACTACAGCTTTGCGGTGCCGGGTGGCGAAGACGGAAAGCTTTGGAGCCTGAAACACGGACGCGGCGCGGTGCGCCTGCTCACAGTTCCTCCCCGTTTCGCCCACAGCGCGGCTGAATTGCTGCTCTACGCGGAAGTCATCGCGAATGACGCAGCGAAGGAATGATGATTCAGTTTGCCCGTCGCGGAACTATATGCCTGGAGACCGGAAAGCGCTGGTGTATTCACCAGCGCAATAGCGTCAGCGCCCCGAGAGCAGTTGAGGGTCAACACGATGCGCCAGCCAACAATCTCGATGTTGCGATGGCAGGCTCTTTTCATTCTCGTGCTTCTGATCGGCGCTTGTGACGGTGGCGAGCCTGCGCAAAAGAATCCCGTCTGGGTCCGCGTGACGCTGCTGGAGCCGGCGGTCGAATGGCGCGTCGCCATCACCTCGCACTGGGCACAAGGCAAACAGGGCGCCGTCTTCGCCGGCAAAACGACGGGCGCCAAAAGCGACGACGCTCAATGGGTTCCTGCACACGAAAGCTCGGCATGGGTGGATTTGAGCGCGTGGATACCCAACGGCGTCGCGTCGGTGATTTTTCGTTTTGAAACGAAAGCAAAGCTTGACGGCGGGATCAAAGCGAGAATCGATGTCGCGACTGCCAGCGATGACGATTCGATTGTGCGTTCCATTACCGAAACCGACACGGGCCGCGTGATTTCGCTGCGCATTCCCGCGAAGCTCAAGGAAGATGCGGCGCGGCTGGTCACTATCCGCGAGGACTCCACGCGCCGATTGAATGAAATTAAGGCGCTCAATCTCCCCGGCGGTCCACTGCCGAACAAGATCTGGTGCATGACAGGCTTTCGTTCAAACGGTGAGTTCTACACCGATCCCGCGATTGCCGAGATGGATTTCGACTGCGCGCGCCTGCTCGGGATGAACGGCTATTGGGAGCAGAACGGCGGCCAGCCGCAGCAGTTGCGCGCGATGGCGGAGGCGCGCGGCTTGAACCGCAGCACCGTGTACTGGCGCGACGTTGAATCGCCGCCGAGAACGAAAGCCGGCCGCATTGCGCTCGATTGGGACGTGCTCAGCAAGTACATCGACGACACCTATCGCCGCGCGATTGCGAACACACGCAAAGCGCATCCCAACGGCATGCCCGCGGTCATCGCCGACCTGATGGACGAGCCCGCGGGACAGCCCCTCGGAGGTCCGGAATACCAGGCGGGCTTCCGCGAATTCATTCAACGCCAGGGCTTCGAGCCGCGTTTTTTCGGCAAGGAAGATTGGCCGCACGTCGAACCGTTGGAGTTCAACTGGCGGCAGTTTTTCAAGCTGCGCGCCGAGGGTGATCTGAAGAGCGTTGAGCAGCGCCGCTTGTTTTATTGGTCGCTGCGCTTTTGGAATTATTGCACCGCCCGCCTGTACGCAATGGCCACGCGCAAAGTTCAGGAGCTTGCGCCCGGCACGCAAACGCGCGTGAACGCCGGCCCGCCGTGGTGGTACGATTACGGCACGCTCCCGCGCGGCATCGACATTTTTGAAATGGGCCGCCTGCGCGGCGTCACGCTGGGCTTCAACGAAGACTGGTGCGGCACCGGCAGCGCACGCCTGCCGCTGGAACTGAACACGCTCCTCGTCGATTGGTCGCGCGCGGCGATGCGCCCGGGCGAGGCGCTGCTGGGCAGCTACATCACGCGCGATGCCGACCGCGCTTCGGTGAAACTGCGTGCGTTCGCGTGCCTCGCGCGCGAATGCAAAATCTTCGATTTCTACTATTACGGGCCGAGCTACACGTTCTTCGATCACTGGAGCGACAATGCGTCGATGGTGCAGGGCGTCGCCGAACTCGCGCGGGACATCGGCCAGGCCGATGAAATCCTCTGGGAGGGGCGTGCGCCGCGTGCGGCCATCGCGCTGCTCTATTCGCGTGCGTGGCCTGTGTGGAAAGAAGACGACACCGAACAGTGCGAACAGATGATGGTGTACCTCGCGCTGCTGCACGCAGGCATTCCGGTTGACATCGTCGAAGACGCAGAGATCACCGATGGCCGCTTCGCCGCGCGCCGCTATCAATGCCTCTACGCCGTCAACGAATCGATCGCGAGCGCCACGGCCGCCGAAATCGAACGATGGGTGCATGGCGGCGGCAAACTGTGGCTCAGCGGTTGGGCCGGGATGAGGGACGAGTACAACACGCCGACCGACGCATGGAATTCCATGCTTGGCGTCAAGTCGCGTTCGTGGAAGCCGGCCGGGGATCTCAAGCGGCTCGGTCAAATCATCGAACCGGCTGATTACCGGCGCCCGATTTTTCAGCGCGAAGTGGAACTTACGCCGCCGGAGACTGTGCACAATTACGGCGCAGGCGAAGTGCAAATCGTTCCGCGCACGGCGGGCGTTGATTACATGAATTCGGCCAAGGAGCTGAACGGCACGCTCGGAAAGGCGATCGTTTTTCCGGCGGGTCCCGCGCGCGATGCGATCGTCGGGTTCGCGCAGAGTGCGAAAGTGTCCGCGCCCGCCACGACGAACGTCAATCAGATTCTCGCGTGGCCGCTGTGGACGCAACAAAGCGGCGTCATCCTTCTCGCCAATTTCACGGGCGAACCGGCGAAGGAGGTTACCGTTTCGTTCACGGCGCCCGTTCCGTTCAAGACGCTGCGTTCGCTGCGTGCGGGTGATTTGACGAACCGCGTGAAACGCACCGGCGCGTCGCGCATCGACGTCACGCTGCCGGTCAGCGGCGTGACCGACATGCTTATTGCAGAATAGGGAGAGCGCGAACGTATGGCGAACATCCCATCGACCCAGGACGCGGCGGATTCGCAGGCTTGGGCGCCGGGTTGAATCGATCTAATTTTCCTGATTTTGACACACTTCTTTCATTTTTGCTACATTACTTGGACAGGAACGCGATCCTGATCTCAAATTCATCGCCGGCGGTGGACGGCCGCGTGCCTTAAATTGCGCACCCCAAAAAAATCGAACGCAGTATACTCACGCGCGCTCAAGGGCTTTCATCCTCGGTGTGACAATGAGCAGCCGTAGAACAGCGATGACCGTGTGGCCTCCAACCCAGCATCGCGGCGTCACGCTGATCATGGTGGCCGGAGTGCTGTCGATTCTCGCGGCCACGGGCACTGGATTTTATTCGCTCGCCGTCTCGCAAAGCAAAACGGCGCTTCGATATGGCGACAGCGTGCGCGCCGCGATGATGACGGACGCGGGATTCGCGTATGCCGTCGCGAACCTGCGGCGCCTTGCCAGCGAGGATACGGAAAACCCTGAAGCGCCGTGGTACCAGGTCGATTATCTGCACGGGGCTCAACGCAGAATTTCCTTTGCGGCGAAGAATCTCAAAGACGCCCAACCTGCGGAATACAGCGGCTCGCTAAGCAACACCGCGGGAGACAAAAGCGACCGCTTCACGCTGCTGGTGGAAGACGCCGCCGCGAAGATCAACGTGAACGCCTGCGACAATCTCGCTGTCGTGCTCGACAATTTGTGCCGCGTGATCGGTGCGCCGCTGGTCGCCGCCGATCTGGACATGATACAGCCCAAGCGTTGGGCCGACGAAGGCGCTGACGCCGGCCTTTACGGAAAAAATCAAAAAGACACGGCAGACAAAGTGGACCTTTACTATGAATTGGATGGCCAGGGCCGTCCGGTACAAGGCAGCAATGGCGCCGCGCTGTATGGCGATGGCTACGCCATTGCCGGTTACCGCGCCAAGCACGGACCATTCGGCAGTCTCGACGATGTCAGGCAGGCGCTGACTTATCTCGAGCGCGACGGCGACGGGCGGCCAAATCACCCGCTCGAACGCCTGGAGATCGAACTCAAATTTGCCGCGCTGCGCCCGTACATCACCGTCGATTCCTGGGTGGATACGAATACTGTTTGCGTTGGCAAATTCGAATGGGTTTCTGATACGTCGGTGAATGGCGTGTATTATCAGGTTCTGATCGACCGCGACAAAAGCTGGATCGCCGACGATCTTTCCGGCGATCCTCAGAACTTGCGCGGTTCGCTGCGCGGCAGTTATGTTTCCATCATCAACGGACACGGCGCGGGTCAATTGCGCCGCATCGCGACCAACGGTGCGGATTGGATCGCGATTGCCGAGCAAGACAAGATGACCGTCGCACCCGGCCCCGTCAGCGCGTACATTATCATGGCCGCGGAAGAAGCGCAGCTTGAAGATTTGGATGGGAAAACCTTCACCGACTTTCCACGGAAAATGCCGCCAGCGGGATATGTTTATCTTCCGAAAACCAACCCGGACGGCTCGTTTGTTCCGAATCCCAACGTCAATTACAAGCGCCACCCGCTCTGCATTCATCGAGCGCCGGTCAACATCAATACGGCTTCGGACAAAGTGTTGGCCGCGCTTTTTATGGGCATCAATATTCAGCACGGCAGTCCGATGGCGGTGGGGACGGACGCGGACCTGGCCAAAATAAAAGCGTCCTGGTACGCCAACAATACCGATCCGCAGAGTTTCGATTTGGAAGCGCGCTTGACTACCTATAATGGATTGAAACGCTTGCCATCCGATTCCGGAAAGCCCGTGTTCAATCGTCCGATGCCAGTTACGCCCGCGAGCGCGAAGTACGACTTCAGCTATTTGAACAAATACGGCTCGCTCGACCCGGCGGGATCGCTGGGAATTAATGAAGCGCAGGAACTGGCGTACCGCATTTTGCTGGCGCGCGACAAGGATCCGAAATTCCCATCGCTCGACGTGGTCAATCTCATTCCGATTGCCGGCGCGAGTGCCGGCGACCGCCACGTCTATCCGCGCGGGCCGTTTCGCACGTGGGACGATTTTTATTTCCGCGTCGTCAAACCCTGGGACGATCTTAGAACCAATTATGGCGCTGACGAGCACAAGGCATCCGTCGCGCGCATGGTGATGGCGCATTTCAACCCGAACACCGATTTGCTGAAATTCAACCCGAACATCGAATGGATCAACCGCTGGGGCCGGAACTTCAGCGAGATGGAACCGGTGATGATTTACACGAACAAACCGGGCGGCACGACCGTGGCCGACCCGGTGACGCCGGGATGCGCGCCCATCTTCATGCTTGACGACTACATCAGATCGTCCAAACGCGCTCCGCCCACGCCGCCCGGCGCGTTCGTGACACGCAACTACCGTTACAAAGCTGACGAGATGATCGACAAATCCGACATGAATCGCTCGACCACCGAATTCTCCTTCGACTCGAATGGCATTTACGAAATCCGCTCGATCGGACAAGTCGTAGCCAACGGGCAGGTGCTGGCCGAGCGTCAGGCCACGGAATTGGTGAAAGTTTACGACGTGTGGCGGGAAACGACGCAGCGGCAATTCGTGCAGGGACATATCACCACGGCGACCGGCCAAACCGGTTCCACCTACAGCGGCCAGGTCACGCGCGACGCATTCAATCAAGTGGACCGCCTAGCGCTGGTGACGCAGCCAGAGCCGCTTGTGCCGCTCGGTTATACGGTGCGCAGCCCAACGTCGGGCAAGACCAACTCGCACAACAAAGAGGTGGTGGATCCGGAAGTTTCCGCCGGACAGAAGCGCAACGCCTACACGCGGCAGGTCGATGTCAACACGCCGGATGTCGTGGCCAATCGCATTATCCCCGCCGCGTACGACGGGCAAATTCTGCTGGCGACAAACACGTCGGCTTACGATCCCAACAACGACAAGGATACGTTTCTAGCGTCGTTCGACGGCGATTTGGACACGGCCGATTGCGTGGGCAACGGGCACGAACAGGCCAAGATGCCGCACGTCGGCACAGGCACTTTTACAAATAAGGGCCACTACTTCCGCGTGGTGGATACCACCAGTTTGCTGGGCGTGATGAACGACACGATCGTGGTCAACGATCCTGGATTGCCTCCCTTCAACGCGGGCGATCCCAACAGCAACCGGCTGGTTTATTATTTCGTGTCGCTGAACGCCGCGCTGACTGGATTGAATCCCAAATATTATTGGAACAACGTGACGCTGCGGCAGGGGAATCTGCGCACCGACGGCGTGTACCTGTCCGGACCCGGTGTCTCCGGGAACACGGCGACGCTCAAGTACCTCTTTGGCGACAACAAGGAAAACTTCAAGCCCGATTCCGCGGACGGCAACGACATCAGCATGTGGGTCAAGCCCGCGTGGGACCAGGGCGATTTCCGCACGCACGAATTGTTCAACGCGTCGAACCCCGGCTCGCAGCAGCGCTGGGCGCGCGGGCTTTATCTTTTCAAAAACGGCCAATACTTCTTTTCGTTCAGCGACCTAAGCCCGGGCGCCGGCCACAGCGCGAACCGATATCGGACCAACGACCTCGGCGCATTCTGGGAAGGCGACGCCAACGGCGTGCTGGACTTTGATTTCGGCGGCTACTTGTACGGCGGATGGGATTGGGTGCCGCACGCCAACAACACCTCGCAGGAATCGCCCGCGTACCGCGTGCAGCCGTTTCGCTGGCACTTCACGGGCATACGCCGCAATTTTTTCACGAAGGATATTGCGTCAGCAACGCCCGGTGGCCCGACGGGGCATCTGCGGCAGGAGCCGAGTCAGGCCGATTACAACAGTCCGGGAAATTTGAGCACAATTCAGCACCACGTTCGCCCCTTCATCGACACGCAGTTGAATATGGAGGGCGCGAACACATGGAAGCCGAACTTCTTCTGGTGCTTCCGTTCGGCGGTGGGAATCAACGATATGCCCGGCGTGCTGGGCAACCCAGGACCGCTTGATCCGAACGGCAACACAGGACAGGACGTGAAGTGGGATTGGGCCGATCCGCCGGGCGTGACCAATCAAGCCAAAGTGTTCAGCATTAATAATCTGAATTACGGCGGCAAGACGCAAGGCGCGGGATTGAATGACTTATTTTACCACTATCGCTACATGCCCGACGACGGCACGTACGGCGTGATTGACGAATTGAAAATTTCCAGCCGCGACCGCGTGCTGGTTGACTCCGGCCAGCCCGATTGGGCGAACGACCGGATTGTGCGCGAGCAGAGTTTGAGCCGCTATTACCTGCCGCTCAATCCGGCGGACAAAGGCAGCGCGCCGACGTTCACGTCGCAGTCGATGCTGCAGTCGCTCAATGGCGCGGGATTGCAAACGCTGGCCAAAGAGGAAGTGGTTTTGGCGCGCGCGTCGTGGACGGTCTTCACGCCGCGCTTCATGCATGAATACAAAACGACGAGCGGCGCAAAATTCAACCGCATTGAACACATCACCTATCTGGGCAGCTCGCGCCAGAACGTCAAGATGCCGTTCAAGGGACCGTTTGACTACGAGTTGTACAACGACGACAGCGTCGTGGACGATGCAAGCAGCGACGGAAACGGGCGCCAAAAACGCGATGTCAGCGTTGACCGTCCTCCGCCGTCCGCGTACGCGGTGCAATCGTTCGATACACAAGGCGTGGAAGTCGAATTGGTGGACGACCCGGCAGGAAACAGCGACACGGGCGGCAAAGTCCTGGGGCAGACGCTCACCGACCCCAACGCGCTCAATCGCATCGGGACCGACACGACGCCCGTCCGCGTTTTGACAAGCCACCTGCGCTACCGCGTGCGATTCTTGTATCCCGTCAATTTCCTGATCGATCCGACGGCGGGCAAAACCGTGGACCCCTCTTCGCAATATTTGTTGGATACTCCGGTCTTCGATGATATATCCGTGACGTACATGACGCCGCCGAAAGTTCTGGATTACCATAGGGATGCCGAGTAATTGGGGCGCAGGCTTCCGGCCTGCAATGACGACACGAGCCGCGACCGCAAGGAAGCGGGAACGCCAGCGCGTGAGTGTCGTACAGGTTTTCAGCCTGCAAGGGCAATAGAGGAGTGTGGCAGATGCACCGACGAAACTTCAGTCTTCTCTCAGTGTCAATTCTGCTCGTGGCATGCGCGTGCGCCGGCGCGGAAGAAACCAAGCCCAGCGCCGAGGACGAAGCGAAGATCGCGGCGAAGGAAGACGCGGCTGGCGACGACAACATGGACAAAGACAAATCCGTGTTCGTCGGTTTGGTGGCGCTGGAGAACAGCGGCGCGGCCGACGATCACGGCTCGATCGGAAAATTTGCGGCAAAGGACGGCAAGGTCTACGAATTAAAGGCCGCGTCGAATGAGATTCTTGAAAAACTCAAGCCGCTGGATAAAAAGATCGCGACCATCGCCGGGAAATTGCGCGTCAATGGAAAGTACCTCGTCGCCATGGCGGTCGTCGCCGGCGCGCCCAATGACATTCAACGCGACAAGCGCAAGAAGAGTGGACTGTAGCAGCCGTTCTGTCATTTCTCCGAGTTTTACAAACTTACCGCGCTTGTAAAAACCTATCTGCAACCGCAGTGATCGCTAAAAAACTAAAGTCAATTGCCAGCGTCCGATTCCAGTGCGTGAACTTCGCGTCAGTGAAGCGCCTTCCGCGAGTGGCTCAAGACCATCCGAAGCACATAGCTGCTCCGCCGCTTTCCCGCGGCATCCACAATGCGCGCGCCGCTCCCGAAGTCGGGGAACGGCGATTAAACTGCCGGCGTGGATTTTTGTGAAATTTGGACGCGCATTTCCGATGCGGGCCGGCTGGAAGCCGGCGCTCCGATGCAGGTAAGGCCGGCGCTCCGGCGCGCGCGTCTTATTCGCCTGCCGCCAAGGACGGAACCGGGACGGGTTGCGGCGCGGGGTCGTCGCGGCCGAACATCGCGGCGATGGCGACTTTTACCATTAGTGTAAAGAGCAGGAAACCGACGCTGAAGATGCCGATTGAGATGCGCAGTTCGGTGAGGCTTGGGACGTATTCGTAGACTTGGCCGAGCGTGTCGGGGGTGTAGCCGGGGATGATCAGGGCGATGCCTTTTTCGATGTAGACGGAAATGTAAATCATCACGCAGCCCAGGTTCATCGTGACCGGATTTTTGCGCGTCGCGGGAATCAAGAACAAAAGGAACGCGGCGATGCCCAGCAGGAGCGAGCCCCAGCCGTAAATGGCGATTGGGCTTTGATGGCCGTGCAGTCCGCCGTAGAGATACTGGATGTGAATCAGGTGCTGCGTGTCGGAATAGTATTCCTTGAAGATTTCGGCGAACGCGAGAAACAGGTTGAAGCCCATCGCGTAGGCCATCAGTTCGGCGATCTTGTGCAGCGCTTCGTCTTTGATCGCGAAGCGCGTGGTTTTGCGCAGAATCTGAAAGAGAATCAACAAGATCGCGGGGCCGGAGCAGAAGGCCGAGGCAAGGAAGCGCGGGGCGAGAATGGCGGAATTCCAATAGGGGCGGCTGGCCATGCCGTTGTACAGAAACGCCGTCACGGTATGGATGCTGATCGCCATCGGAATCGAACCGAGCACCAGCGGGACGACGAAGTTGTGATTGTATTCCTTGCCGCGAAAGCCGCAGAAGATCAGGTACGTGGCGATGACCAGATTCAAAATGAGGTAAACGTTCAGCACCAATGCGTCCCAGCCCAGCAGCGACGAGGGAAAATTCATGCGGCCGATGAACGGAATCAAGTGCCAGAAGCGTTCCGGGTGGCCCATGTCCACGGTCACGAAGAGCAGGCACATGATCATCGCGCAGATCGCGAGCAGTTCGCCGAAGACTGCCACTTCCTTGATCGGTTTCCAATCGTAAATGTAAGCCGGAATCACGAGCAGCACGGCGGCGGCGCCGACGCCGACGAGGAAAGTAAAATTGCCGATGTAAAAGGCCCAGGAAACCTGATCGCGCATGTTGGTGATGATCATGCCCGCGCGGGATTGATCGACGTAGGCCGCGACGCCTTGCAAAATCAGCAGCAGCAGAAACGCGATCCATGCGTAATAGGCGCGGCCGCCGCGCGTGACGATGGCGATGCTGCCTTTGATAAATCCGACGACTTCCTTCACGATTCGCGAGTCTCCACAAAATAGGGCCTATAGAGCGTATAGGGCCTATGGGCCCTATGAAAAATCAGATACCGAAGTAATAAAAGAAATTTGGACTGGTGTTCAGGTCTTCTTTCAAAATAAAGACGCGTTTTTTCTCGAGGATGTAGCGAATCTCGCCTTTGGGGTCGAGCAGGTTGCCGAATTTGCGGGCGCCGACTGGACAGACTTCGACGCATTTGGGGTATTTGCCTTGGCGCGTGCGCTGGACGCAGAACGTGCATTTTTCGACGACGCCTTTTTTGCGCGGGCGGTTGCCGAGGTATTCGGTTTCGGTGTTCACCTCGTCGGAGGGAATGCTGGGGTCGGACCAATTGAAGTGGCGCGCGCCGTAGGGGCAGGCGGACATGCAGCAGCGGCAGCCGATGCACCAATCGTAGTCGATGACCACGATGCCGTCTTTTTCCTTCCACGTCGCGCCGACGGGACAGACTTTGCAGCAGGGTGGATTGGAACAGTGTTGACAGGCGACGGGGAAATAGAATTTGCCGGGCTGCGGCACGGTTTCGGCGTTGTAGTAGGCGTCGGCGTGATGAAAATCGACGCCCTTCTCTTTGTCCATTTGAAGGACAGTGATCCAATGGACCTGCGGGTTGCGCGATTGGTTGTTCTCTTCGACGCAGCCATACACGCAGCGCCGACAGCCGATGCAGCGGGAGATGTCCAGCGCGTAGGCGAAGGAGACGCCTTCCTGTGGCGGCGTGGCTTTGACGGTCATGGTTTTGCCGAGCTGTTCGGAATAGGTTTTTTCTAAACGAGCCAGCAGGGCGTCGAGTTCGTTCTTCGAAAGTTCTTTGAAATGCTTTTGCAGAAATTCTTCGACCGCCGGGCCAGTAGGAACGCAGGCGGACGTGGAGAGTGCCATCAAGCCGGCGACGATGCCTTTGAGCGCGGTGCGGCGATCGAGGCCGCCGGGCTCGGGTGCGTCGGCCTCGCAGGGCGCGGGGCCATGCGAGGAAGAGGACGCATCCTGGCAGGCCGAAATGCCTGCCCCACCACAACACGTTTCGGCTGCCGCCATCGAATCCATAGTGCTACCTCAGATTTTCGGGCCGCACGGGCGGCGGAAGGGGTTTGAGCGGTTTGAAATGGGGCGAATGCGGATTGTGGCAGTTGGCGCAGAGCAGGTATTGCTTCTCGCCGTCCCACGAACCGGTGCGTTTGCCGTGCTCGCCGGCTTCCCACGCGCGCAATGTCGGGCCGTGGCATTGACCGCAGAGTTTGTACGATTCGGTGAATTCGATTAATTTGCCGCTGGCCAGATGCAGGTGATTCATGTCGCCGCTGGTGTGGCAATCCAGACACCAACGATTTTTTTCGTCGTGCTGCAGGATGATGTCTTTGTGGCGGATGGTGAGCTTGCGTTGCGTGGTGTTGGGTTTGAGGTCTTCGTGACAACCCATGCAGGGAAAGATGCCGCGCGTGAAGGGCGGCGGAGCGACGGCGATGGTGCCGGGCATTTCTTTTTCGGGCAGCGGCTCTTTTTCCGGAGCGGCTTTGTCGTCTTTGTCTTTTTGCGAATCTTTTGGAAGCTGGGTGACGGCGGGGACGGTTTTTGATGCGCCGCTTTCTTCGGAGCGGACGATGATGGCCAGGACGCCGCCGATGAGGAATAGCACCAGCAGCACCAGCAGAATCAATTTGCCCGGAAAGCGGTCCATCGCGGAAACTCCTGTAGAACGGACCTCTGCTCCGTTCGTTCCTCAATTCCAAATCGAACGGAGCGGAGCTCCGTTCGTTCCACAGTTCCAAATTGAACGGAGCGGAGCTCCGTTCTACGGTTAATACCGGCGGGGGAGTTTGAGTGGAGCACGGGCAACGTCGGATACACGAACACAGTCAATAACTCTCAAACTCCCCCGCCTACTGCGGTACAGCAACTGCAACCAACATTTCTAGTGCTTGAACTCTACTTTCGCGGCATCGGGATCGTCCTTTGGATCGTCTGGCATTTTGTCAATGAAATCCGCGGGGCGTTTCTTTCTTGGGTCCAGATGCTGCATTTCCTTCAGGTACTTCTTGAACGCGAACGGCTTGTAATTTGGGCCGTCCTTATTGTGACACTTGCGGCAGGTTTCTGCAGTCGGTTCGGTGATGATTTCGTCCTTCGGAATCTCCACCAGCTTGTCGTCCTCGGCTTCTTCCACTTTCAACCGGGCTTCCACGTGTTTCGAGCCCGGACCGTGGCACGACTCGCACTGCACTCCCTGAGTCACGTCGAACTTCTTACCTTTCTGACTTGCGGGGGCTTCGAAGGCCGTGACGTGACATTTTAAACATTCGGCGGCCTTCTGAGGTTCTGCCACACCCTTCGCCGCGCCTAGCTTTTTGGCTTCGTCGCCGGCCAGGTTGGCGTAAGCAGCGTGGTGTTTGCTTTTCTCCCACGTTCCAAACGGATCGCCTTTGCGCGGTGTTGAATGACAGTTCTTGCACTTCTCAGCACCCACATAAGTCGCGTCTTCCGCCCTGGCCCCCGCGGCCAGGCAGATCAGCAGCGCAACTACGATTGCGGCGCCGCTGCACTTCCAATTACTGCGCATAATTTTGAGATCCTCCTTCGTTTTGCAGCGCGCTCATGCTCCAGAATCCGAAAACATGCGCGCCGTTGGCAGGCTTTCGGTTCGAAAATTCATGGGCGGCAGGAGTGCCGCCCCTCCAATTACTGTGGCGCCTGGAACTGCAGCTTCGATGCATCGTGGCAGGTGCCGCAGGAGTTGGTGTACGGTATCGGCATGGCATTGCCCGGCAGTTGCCCCGCAACACCCGCGTTGAATTTATTCGGCACATCGAAGACGTGCGAGGATTGGTCGTTCTCCCAGTATTCCAGATTTACGTCGGTCGCCGCGCCCGTTGGCGTGCCGATCAACGTCGCGACTCTCCCCGCTCCGCCTTTGCCCACGCGCGGCATGTGGCAGGTGGGGCAGCGCATGCCTTCGCTCTTCATCACGCTGCCGGTTTGCTGCAGCACGTGGTCGCCGATGACCACGCTTGAGTGGCACTGCTGGCAGAGGCCGGTGCCGTCGGTCACATCCGGGTCGCCGAAGAGCGAATAGCGGTACGGGCTGTTGCCCATGGCGTTGTGGCAATCGTCGCACGCGATCATGCGCATTTCGTTGCGTGAATGCTTCGAGAGCAACCAGTTGGAATAAACGAATCCATGGTGACCGCCCTTCTGGTGCGTGCCATCCTGCCAGAACGACGACGGGAGCGCGCCCTTGTTCGCCGGGTTGGCATAGTTGGCGAGGAACTGCGCGCGGCTGATCCCCACCGGCGGGAAGTTGGTTGACGAATTGGCCAGAATGCCGCTTGTATCGTGGCAGCGCCCGCAGATCAGGCTGGCGCGATCCGCGCCCAACATCTGCGGATTGACGATGAACTTGGCGGTCGTATCGACGGACGGTTTGCCGACGCCGGCGTTCTGCACGGACTTAAGCGCTTCTTCGCGATGGCGCGAACCCGGACCGTGGCACTGTTCGCAATTGACGCCCACGTCCTGGGCCGATCCGTCGCCGCCCAGATCGATCACGCCGTTGGGATCGGCCACGGTGTGCGCCAGCGTTTCGCCGGTCGCTGGATCGGTGAAACTTGCATAGCTTCCGCCCCCCAGATGGCAAACGGCGCAACTGATATTCGAGGTGGCACTCGTCGGGAACTTGATCAGATTCTTGGTGGTGTCGAAGAAATCGGTGAAACTGCCGCCTCCACTGCCCCCTTCCACAAACGGCTTGCGCGAACGGTCGTAGCCGCTCTGTGTGCCTTGCGAGGCCGAGCCGGTGAGCGATTGGTAGCTAAGCATCTTGTATAGGCCCTTCAAGTTCGGGACTTTCACCAGGATGCGCTGCCGGATGTAACCGCCCATGGTCATGGGCACGACAAACGTCGCGAAGTTATTCGGGTCAGTCGGCGTAATCACGTTTTGGAGCGTGATATTGTAGACGCCCGCCGCAGTCTTCCACAGGAATGCCTTGACATAAATCGTCGGGTTTATTGTGCCCGGCGTGTTTTCATAGATCACAAACTTGTTCGAACTCGTGCTGTTGTATTCCTGGAAGTATAGCGTTTCGATGGAGGTCGCGGGCGCCACGGGCGTCTTGTAGTCGGTCGCCAAGGTGAACTTGTTGGCGAAATCGTTCCAATTGGAGCCGACATGGTCCGCCGCATCCTGGTTGGCGCTGTCCTGATTCATCTTGTGGAACATCAGCGCGTGGCCGTGATGTTTGCACGATTGCTCATCGGCATCCGCGTCCGCGGCGTGACACACGTAGCAGGCGGTTGTGCCGATGTACGTGGAATCCGACGGCACTTGCCAGCTCATTCGAATATTTAGTATGCCGACAGTTTTAGGTGAGAACGACGCGCGGCTGGCATCTCCGCCGGGGATGTGGTCTGGATCTTTGGCGGACGGAACTGTGAACGCGTAATAGCGCGCCGTCTTGTCAACGCCCTTGACGGAGAATTTACCGTTCTTGTCGGTTACGCCCTTTGGAAGCGTCTTAACCGTGACGGGATTGTTGACGATGTCTTCAAGCGGTTCGTCGTAGGCTTCCGCCTTGCCGCTGAGGATGTCCGCTGGCGTAATCGGCGTCATATCGATTTGCGAAGTATTGATAAGATAAACGGTTGCGCCGGCCAAGGGGCGCTGATGGCTGTCGGTCACGATGCCTTTGACGGCGGCTCCGCCTTTTGTCAGCGGTTTTGTGGCGGTGGCGGACGAATACCGTTCGAAGACCAGAAGCAGAAGTAGCGTGAGTGCCGTGACGCCTGTAATACTCCATTTCAGACCATTTTTCATACGATTGTTCCCCTGCATCCATGCCCAAGGGGGCAAAGTTTCCGATAGGCGGAGAGCAAAATGAAGACCAGCGTCAATCATGCAGGGGAAAGAGGCTGGTTTCGCGAATGTAGAAATATTTTTGAGGCGAGCTGCGGACGGGGCTGGATTCCCATATTTTCGAAAATTTATTCGCAGATGTGATGTGTGCGGCGAGCGGCTTGAAAAAGTGCTCGCGGTTTAATTGCGCGCATGGTGCGCAGCGAATACTACCACTATTTTTAAAATAAGTTCAACAGCGAAAGAATTCGCATAATTCCGCTATATTCGCTTCGCGCATCGTCCGATAATACTAATTGGACCTCTATTATCCACCTGCTCATAGCTTTGCATAAAAACGCAAAGCACAATGCGAACTATTCATGCAAGTTATTTTAATTCATTATGTTAAGAACATGTGCACAATATGGCACACGTGCCTAAAATATCGAAAAAATATGCCTTTGGACTTGTTGACACATGGTGCAGGCGTGGAATAATGGACTTCGGGAAGGGGCAACAAAACCATGATTCAAGCTATCTCATTGCATCAGTTCAGTTCAACGGGGGCACGGTGCTTCCCGCTTCTCGGTAAGAAGGCCAGCGCCGCCAAGGTCGCGCGCAAGCAGGCGCTGAAGGCCGCGCCCGTCGTTCCGTCGGTGACGGAGCACGATGCGCAGCAGGCCGAGGAGGCGCGCTTGCTGGCCGCGGAAGTGCGCTTGGCGCAGACGGGAGACTCGGCCGCGATGGCGAGCTTGATCGAGACGAATCGCACGTGGATTCGCGGCATCGCCTACTCGGTGCTGGGCGACGCGCACTTGGCCGAGGACGCCGCGCAGGAGGTCTGCGTGCGCGTGGTCAAGCACCTCGACGGCTTAGAGGCCGCCGAAGCGTTCCGTCCCTGGGTTTACCGCATGACCCGCAACGTCGCGCTCTCGATGGCTCAACGCCGCGAGCGCGCGCCGCAGCCGGTCGCGCTGGATTCGGAAGCGATGCGCGAAGGCGCGCGCGTCTCCGTCGATGAACGGCCGGGCGCGGCGCTGGACGAAGACGAGCGCGTCGGCTCGATCCTCGAAGCGATCGGGCGCCTGCCGGACATTTACCGCGAAGTGCTGGTCTTGAAGCACGTCCAGGAACTCAGCTACGCGGAGATGTCGAACATCCTCAACGTGAGCGTGAAGTCGCTCGAAGTGCGCCTGGTTCGCGCGCGCAAGATGCTGCAGGAACGGCTGGGGCGGCGCTTCGATCGCGGCCGGAAGCGCGATCCGCGCGAAGATAAGTCGGCGGCGTAATTCTTGGAAGGGCGGCACTTTTGCCGCCCTTTAATTCGGCAACGGTTTTCGGCGGCAGGAGTGCCGCCGCTCCTGACAAACGGCTCATGCGAATGAGCCGTTTTCGTTTAGCATGTCGCCTTCCATTTTCAACATTCAACATTCCGCATTCAACAGTCATTGAGAATGCAAAATTCAACGCGATCGTGCGGAAATCTCTAACGCCGCATAATCGCGCTTCAATTCCCAATACCGGCGCGCTATCATTGCCGCGGAAGAATTGAATCCGGCGCGAAGCGCCGTTTGCCGTTCAATTTTGCATTTTGCATTTTTAATTTTGCATTGAGGAGTTCCCATGCCCGACCCCTTCCGCATCTACCCCGAGGACACGCCCAACCCGCTGAGCAACAAGTTCAACCTCAACCGCACACTGCTCAACGGTCCCGGCCGCGACTTCCCCAACCGCCAGCTCGCCGAACTCTCCCCGCTCGCCACCGACATTTATTACATCCCCGGCGTCACCGGCGTCTTCATTGGCCAGAACTTCGTCACCGTCACGATTCTCCCCGGCAACAGTTGGTGGGCCATGCGCCCATTGGTCGAGCAGGCCATCGAAAGCTTCATCCAGCGTGGCGAACCCGCCGTCAAAGGCAACGCAGGCACGCCCGAACCGCCGGCCGGTTCCGGCGCCGGCGCCGATCGCCCCTTCTCCGAATCCGAAGTCGGCATCCTCAGAATCCTCGAAGAAGAAATCCGCCCCGCCGTGGCCATGGACGGCGGCGACATCACCCTTGTCGCCTACGAAAACAAAATCGTGAAACTCCGCCTGCGCGGAGCTTGCCACGCCTGCCCCAGTTCCATCGTCACGCTGAAAATGGGGATCGAAAACCGCCTCAAACAAGCCTTCCCCGAAATCGTGGGCGTCGAAGCGGTATAGGGAAATTCAAAATTAAAAATTCAAAATGCAAAATTCTCCAAGATAGAGGCGAGACTGGCGTTCAAATTTTGAATTTTGAATTTTGAATTCTGATATGAAGCTAACTTTTTTAGGCACCGCCGCCGGCGCCCCAACTCTCCGCCGCAACGTCTCCGCCCTCGCGCTGCAATTCGATCAGCGCCGCGAATGGTGGCTCTTCGAGTGCGGCGAAGGCACGCAGCACCAGCTCATGAAATCCGAGCTCTCGCTGGCCCCATTGCGCCGCATTTTTATTTCGCACCTTCACGGCGACCATTGCTTCGGCTTGATGGGCCTGCTCGCCTCGCGCGGCCTAAGCGGCGGCACTGAACCGATCGATCTCTACGGCCCGCCCGGCATCGCCGATTACATCGACGCCATCCGCCGCACCACCGGCACGCGCGTCGCCTACCCGCTCGAAATTCACGAAATCGCCGCCGACGGCCAGATCATGGAAGACGACGAATACCGCGTCTTCGCC
>DATGGK010000133.1:0-6919 GCA_035308565.1 Planctomycetota bacterium
CAGGGGTCAGGAGTCAGGGGTCAGGAGCCAGGGGTCAGGACTCAGCACTCAGCACCGTTTACTCGTCGCGCCGGAAGATCAACAGTTCCACCCAATGCCCTTTGGAATAATTGAAGCCGGTGATGGATCCGACCGGGTGCATGTTCGCGGGAAGGGTGATGGCTTTGTTGGCTTTGACTTGTTCCAACGCTTTGGCGGGGATCACCAACACGGCTCGGCCGCGCGCGTTGAACCAATCGGCCACTTTTTGGTCGCGCACGTCCACGCGGCTGGCGGCGGGGTTGGGTTTGGTCGCGCTGTTTTCGGGGACGATGTTTTCGGACGGGCGCTCGTCGAGATAAAAGATCAGGCTGGCTTCGTCGAAACCGGCCAGCGTGACGGTGGCGTCGTGCGCCGTTTCTTTGAAAATCACATCGACAGCGCGTTTGGAAAGCTTGATGCTTTCGATCGACGGGGCCAGCAGCACCGCGCAAAGCGGCAAGAAGACCAGCGCGGCGATCGCCAGCACGCGCGCGTTGTTTTTGAACGAGGCCGCGCCGGGACGGAAGAGCAGCGGGACGGTCACGATCAGCAACAGCAGCACTATGACTGACCGCGCGGTGCGCGAGTCCTGCGCGAAGTTGCTCCACGAGCCGTCTTCTTGAACCGCTTTTTCAACGGCCCGTTGAGCGGCGTATTCGGGGCCGTAGCCGAGGCCGGCGGCCAGCGCGACGAGGACCACGGCAAACATCAGCCATCCGAGAAAGGTCCAGAAGCCGCCGTACGATTTGGGTTCTTCGACGCTGGCTTTGGCGAGGAACGCGCCCACGCATAGGCTCAGCGCCGGCCAGAGCGGCAGAATGTAGTGTGGGAGTTTGGTGCTGACGAGGATCATGGTTAACAAAAAAGTGACGATCCAAAGCGTGAGAAACAGGCGGCCGATTTTGCCGCCGCTGTCGCCGCGGGAAAGCTGCACCAGCGCTCCGGGAAGAAAGAGCGTCCACGGAAAAAAGCCCAGCAGAATCACCAGCGGGTAAAAACCGAGCAGATTGCCGAGCGAATGGCCGCCGTGATTTTCAAGCGGCTGTTTAATGCGCTCCAGCACGTGATGTTTGAAGGCTTGTTCGTAAAATTCGCCGTGCGTGGCGTTGTTGGCGGGCACAAACCACGCCGCGAAAATGCCTCCGGCGGCGGCCACCGTGAGCAGCAGCAAAATCGATCCTGGGATGCCGCGCGCGGCGGCTTTGTTCAACGCAAGCTGCATGACGATGAACGGCACAATTGGAATCAGCGCGACGGGGCCTTTGGTCAGCAGGCCGCCGGCGAAAAGCAGCGTGAGCAGAATCAGATGAACGAGGCCTAGCCCATTCTTCAACGCGCGCGCGAAAACGGCAAACGAGCCGGTGATGAACGCCAGCAGCAGCGCGTCGCTGGTCGCGACCGCGCCGTCCATGAGCATCAGGCCGGTGGTCGGAAGCAGCACCATCGCCCACAATCCCGCGCGGTGGCTGATGAGCGTACGGCCGATCAGGTAGGTAAAAAAACAGGCGAGCGCGACGCTCAAGACGGACACCACGCGCAAGGCCCATTCGGACGAGCCGAAGAGACGCACGGGGACGGACATCAGCCAGTAGCTCAAGATCGGTTTGTCGGGGCGCAGTTTTCCGGTGAAGGTCGGGACCAGGTAATTGCCGCTGCGGACCATTTCGACGGTGGCTCGCGCAAAACGCGCTTCGTCGCGGTCCCAGATGGTGGTTTGCAGCGAGACGATCAAGTACACGGCGAAGACCATAACGGCGAGGCCGATGGGCGCGAGGAAGCCGGGGGATTCGGGGGCGGGGGAGGGGAGTTCGATAGCGGCGGAGGTATCCAAAGTTGCGTGCCCAAAAGAATGCGAGAGTGTAGAGAGCAAAATTTAAAGTTCAAGGTTCGTTGTAGCGCAGGCGTCCCGCCTGCAAAGCCGTGCAGGCGGGACGCCTGCACCACGGATCGTCCATTTGTTCTAAAAGTCGTTTTCCAACAGACGGTGCTGCGATTAAATTCTTCGCGTGCTTTTTTATTGAAAGCAGGAATCGAAAATGTCTGAACAAGCACTCGCCGCACCGAATATAGAACGGAGCAGGAGTTCCGTTCCACGACGCCGGCGCTGGCCCAAGCGAGTGCTGATTGGCGGCGCGGCTTTTTCGGGGTTGGTGCTGGTGCTGCTCTGGCAGGTCGGGCTTTTGGGCAACAATTTTCGCGAAGTGTCGCCTGGAAAATGTTACCGCAGCGCTCAGTTGCAGGCGGACGGTTTCAAAGACGCGATCGAAAAGCGCGGTTTGAAAAGTGTGGTGAATCTGCGCGGCGAACGCAAGAACGAAGCGTGGTATCAGGGCGAGCTTGCCGCGTGCCTGGCGGAAAAAGTCGCTCACGTGGATATTAATATCGGCTTGGGCGAACTTCCGCACCCGGAAGCGCTCAAAGCGCTGGTGGAGACCCTGGACGCCGGGCCATATCCGATGCTGCTGCACTGCCGTTCCGGTTCGGATCGTTCCGGATTGGGCGCGGTGTTTTACAGGCATCTGGTGGAACACAAGCCGTTGGATGAGGCCGAACGCGAGCAGATTAACTGGCGATATGGGCATCTGGCGGTGGGCAAAGCGAAGAGCATCGACGATTTCTTCAAGCTGTACCATGAGAGCGCGGGCGGGCAATCGTTGAGGGATTGGATTTACAAGACCTATCCGGCGATTTATGCGAAACAGGCGGCGGCGAAGACGGGTGATCGGAGCGAAGACTGACACAAAGCCCCAAAGCATGTTCCCCCTCACAAAACACTTTCCCATAAAAGAGGCACGCGCATGAAAACTGTGGTTGGCATCGTGGCCATGATCGCATCGGTTTGTTTCGCCGCGGACCTTCCCCGCAGCGCGCCCGAAGCGCAGGGCGTTTCCTCGGCGGAAGTGCTCGCCTTCGTCGAAGCCGCCGACAAGAACGTCCAGTACATGAACAGCGTCATGCTGCTGCGGCACGGTGTGGTCGTCGCCGAAGGCTGGTGGGCGCCGTATTCGGCGGAGACGCCGCATGTGCTTTGGTCGCTGAGCAAGAGTTTCACTTCGACGGCGGTCGGTCTTGCGATGTCGGAAGGGAAATTCAGCATTGACGACGAAGTGCTGAAGTTTTTTCCGGACGACGCGCCCGCTGAGCCGAGCAAAAATCTGAAGGAGATGCGCGTGCATGATCTGCTGCGCATGGTTTGCGGGCAGCAGGTCGAGGCCAAGCATACGGACGCGCAGCCTTGGACGAAAACGTTCCTCGCGCAGCCGGTTCCGTTCAAGCCCGGCACGCATTTTCTGTACAATTCGCTGGGCACGTACATGCTGTCGGCGATTGTGCAGAAGACGACGGGCATGACGGCGCTCGATTATCTCAAGCCGCGCTTGTTTGAGCCGCTGGGCATAGAACCGGCTCGGTGGGAGACGAGTCCGCAGGGAATCTGCGCGGGCGGGTGGGGCTTGTTTTTGCGCACGGAGGAGATCGCGAAATTTGGACAGCTCTATTTGCAGAAAGGAAAGTGGAACGGCAAGCAGCTTGTGCCGGAAGCGTGGATTACCGAGGCCACGACGCGGCAGGTTTCGAACGGCAGCAACCCGAAGAGCGATTGGGATCAGGGCTACGGGTATCAATTCTGGCGCTGCCGCCACAATGCGTTTCGCGGCGATGGCGCATTCGGGCAGTACTGCGTCGTGATGCCCGATCAGGACGCGGTGCTGGTGATCACCAGCGGCGTGAAGGACATGCAGTCGGTGTTGAATTTGGTCTGGGACAAATTGCTCCCTGCGATGAAGCCGGCGGCGCTGCCCGCGGACGACGAAGCCGCGAAGAGACTCGCGCAGACGCTGAAAAATTTGTCGCTTAAACCGCAGGAAGGAAGCGCGACGCCGGCGAAATCTTTGGCCAAAAAATATGTCTTCCCGACCAACGATAAGAAGCTCGAATCGATCTCGCTCGAAGACGGAAATGACAATGCCACAATCGTCATCCTCGCGGACGGCAAGGAGGAGCGCATCGCCTGCGGGCGCGGCGCGTGGCAAAAGGGAAGCGCGGCGTGGGGCGCGTTGAAAATGCAGCCGGTCGCCGCCAGCGGCGCATGGACGGCCGACGACACGTTCACCGCGAAACTGTGTTTCTACGAGCAAGCGTACATGATCACGGCGACGCTGAAGTTTTCGGGCGATGAACTGCGCGTCACGTCGGACGCGAACGTGGGATTTGCGGGGACGAAGGAGAAGGAGATGGTGGGGAAGGGGGAGTGAATGTGGAACGCCGCTGGACACAGTCGCCCTATAAGTCCTATAGGCCTTATTTATTCCGCATGCCGCCAGCATTAGTCTCCGCCTCTCCCACATTAAGATAATTTCATTTTCAAAAAAACGATCTTCCCCTAGCGAACGAAAGTCTCTATTGCCGAATTCCAAAAGAATTACGGAATTTAAAGCGGCGATCTAAGCATTTTGCGTTATAGTAGCGCCGATCAATCAATTCATCGTTGTTCGTCGTACCGACGTGCGTCGCATCGTTTGCGGAGGGTCGTTCATGTGTGGAATTGCGGGGTACACGCGCTGGAAACAATCGCCACGCGCGCTGGAAGGCATGGATGTACTCCGCAGCATGGTTGACACGCTCGCGCCGCGCGGCCCCGACGCCGAAGGCGTGCGCATCTCCGGCTCCGTCGCGATGGGGCATCGCCGTCTTTCGGTGATCGATTTGAGCGGCGGCGCGCAGCCGATGCATCATGCGGAACTCGGCCTGACCGTCGTCTTCAACGGCGAAATCTACAACTACCGCGAACTCAACGCCGAACTGAGCGCGTTGGGCTATCACGCCAAATCGCGCTCCGACACCGAAACCGTGCTGCTCGCCTACGCCGCGTGGGGCAAGAAATGCGTCGAGAAGTTCAACGGCATGTTCGCTTTCGTGATCCAGGATTGCCGCCACCGGACGCTTTTCGCGGCGCGCGATCGCATGGGCAAAAAGCCCCTCTACTATTATCACCACGACGGCCTCTTCGCGTTTGCCAGCGAACCCAAAGCGCTGTTGCAGCATCCGTTCGTGAAATCTGAAATCGATCCGCAAGCCGCGGCGCGTTATTTCCTGCATGAATACGTCCCCGCGCCATACGCCATTTTCAAGGACATGCGCAAACTCGCCGGCGGTCAATCCCTCACCTATTCGCGCATCACCGATAAAGTCGCCGTCGAAACCTACTGGGACATGCCCTTCGTCGATCAGGACGCGCCGGACGAAAGCGTCTCCGAAGCCGAATGGGGCGAGCGCATTTACAACAGCCTCGAAGCGGCCGTGAAACGCCGCCTCGTCTCCGACGTGCCGCTCGGCGTGTTCCTCTCCGGCGGCATCGACAGTTCCGCCGTGACGGCGGCGATGGTCAAACTGATGGGGCCGGACAACGTCAAAACGTTCACCATCGGTTTCGACGACCAGCGCTTCGACGAAAGCAGTCACGCGCGGCGCATGGCGCGGTTCCTCGGCACGCACCACCACGAAGAATACCTCAGCGCCGAAATGGCGATGAACATTCTGCCCAAAGTCAATTCGTTCCTCGACGAACCCTTCGCCGATCCGTCGGTGTTGCCCACATTTTTGCTCGCGCGTTTCGCGCGCCAGCACGTGACCGTAGCGCTCGCCGGCGACGGCGGCGACGAATTGTTCGCCGGTTACGACACGTTTCGCGCGCTGGGCTTTTTGCGCTTTTACAACGCCGTCGTCCCCGGCGCCGTGCATCGCCGCATTGTCCGCCCGCTGGCCTCGAAACTGCCCGTGACCTACGGCAATTTCTCCTTCGATTTCAGAATCAAACAATTCCTGCGCGGCGCAAAAGTCGCCGAGCAGCACCGACTCTGGTCGTGGCTTGGGTCGTTTGTCCCCGGCGAACTGCCCGGGCTGATCCATCCCGACGCGATGTCCGAAATTCAACCCGGCCAACTTTATTCCGAAGTCGAAGACCTTTTCTCGCGCGTGTCCCGTTTCGATCCTGTCACGCGCGACGGTTACATCTTCGCCAAAACCTACCTCGCCGACGGCGTGCTCACCAAAGTCGATCGCGCCACGATGGCCTGCGGCCTCGAAGCTCGCTCGCCGATGCTGGACCCGGAATTCGTGGCGCTCTCCGGCCAAGTCCCCAGCCGCTTAAAGCACCGCAAGGGCCTCACGAAATACATTCTGCGCAAAGCCTTCTCCGGCGTGCTGCCCGACGACATCATCCGCCGGCCGAAGAAAGGCTTCGGCATTCCGGTCGGCGACTGGTTCCGCGGCAAACTGCGCGATGAACTGCAAGACACTCTGCACGAACGAAACCTCAGCGAAAGCGGCCTGTTGAAGCCAGCCGCCGTGCAAACGCTCATCGACGACCACCTCAGCGGCCGGCGCGACAACCGCAAACCGCTGTGGACGCTGTTCATGTTCGAACGCTGGCGCAAACAATGGCTCAAGAGTTCCGCCGCGCCGCGCCCGGAAACGCCGATCGAAATCACCACGCCGGCGACGAACGGCGTGTTGAAAAACGCGGTGCTGACGGTTCGTTCGTAGTCCACCTTCAGGCGAACGAAAGAGGAGCGCCAGCTTCCAGCCGGCCCGCATCGGAACCGCGCGCCCAAACTAAAGAAAAATTCCGCCGGCAAAAAATGGATGCCAAGAAGCGGTACCCCGCTTGTTGTCGTTGCGCGTCCGATTCACGTAAATGCCAATGGCAAAACTTTTAGCATTTTGCCGCCGCCGGTTCTTTTCTGGTCCGCACTGGCAAGGCCAGTGGTAATGTGAAAAACGGGCATCCAGACGTTAGTGTGGCTAAGCAAGTGAGAGCCTTACACCAACGAAAGGAGCCCGCGATGAAGAGTCTAGGACTGGATGCGCATTCTGCAACGTTTACTTTGGCGGCGTTGAC
>DATGGK010000134.1:0-43182 GCA_035308565.1 Planctomycetota bacterium
GGCTATGTCGCGCGATCTTGCGGCGCTGAGCAACGAATTGAAGAACATCGAGCCGTCGTTTGGCGCGGGCACGCTGGGGCCGCAGGTGAAAGCGGCGATGGACTTGCTGCGCGAAACCGAGGCGGCGCAGCGCGAACTGTACATCGTCTCGGATTTTCAAAAGCGTGCGGTGGATTTGGATGGCATCGATTTTACCGCGCGCAATTTCAGCGCGATGCTTGTGCCGGTGCGCTCCGCGAAGACGGACAACGTGACGCTGGAAAGCCTTGAGCAGATGTCGCCGTTTGCGGCCGTCTCGACGCCATTCCGCGTGCGCGCGCGCATCGTCAACCGCGGCTCGGAGGCGGTGAACCGCACGCTCAAGTTCAAGGTGGATGGCCAATCCGCTGCGGAGCAAATGGTCGCGCTGCCCGCGAAAGGAAGCACGGCGGTGCGCGCGGATTTGCATTTGCCCAAAGCGGGCTGGACGAGCATCTCCGCCGAACTCGGCGAGGACGTCATCGCCGCGGACAACGCACGTTTTCTGTGCTGCGACGCGCACGCGTATCTGGGCGTGCTGGTCTGCCGGCCCAATCCGCAGGGCGGACAGTCGCGCGGGTTTTTTATCGAGAAGGCGCTAAGTTTGCCGAATACCGGCGTTAACGTGGTGACTTGCACGCCGACCGATTTTTCGAATCAGAATTTCGACACGCTCTCGGTGATTTTCATGGTCGAATGCGAGCCGGCCGATGAAGAGGGGCGCAAGTTCCTGAATAATTTCGTGGCGCGCGGCGGCGGGCTGGTGCTGGTCGCGGGGAACGGCACCGATGCCGACAGTTTCAACCGCATGTTCGCGCGCGAATCCGATCCGGCGGGGCCGCTGGCGCCGGCGAAGATGCTTGGCCCGTGGGGATCGGGCGATGCAAATTCGGCGCAGGATCAGCCGTTTCAAACCATCCACGACATCGCCGTGCAACATCCGCTCTTTGCAAGTTTGCGGCGCGGCGATGTGCCGGTCGATCTCGGCACGGCTTCGTTTTTCCGCTACGCGCGCGTCGAACCGTACGAGCGATCCGGCGCGCAGGTGCTGGCGAAGTTCGCGAACGGCAACGCGGCGATTGTCGAGCGCCCGTATGGGATGGGGCGCGTGATATTGGTGGCGTCGTCGCTGCATACGGAATCGACCACGCTGCCGTACCGCGTCGGTTTTGTGCCGCTGATTTACAGCATGGCGGTGCATCTGATGACGCCGGGGCACGCGGACAATCTGCGCGTGGGCGATCATCTTTCGCTGCAGTTGCTCAAGGATCGCGCGCCGCCGTCGGCGCGATTGGTGTTGTCGCCGAAAGAACAAGTCGAAGCGAAAGCGGAATTGCTGGGCGCGTATGCGTCGTACGATTTCGGCCCCGCCGCCGCGCCGGGCGTGTACGCCATCGAATGGACCGCGGGCAACAAGGTTCAGATGCGATTGGCGGCGGTGAACGTCGATCCGGACGAAGGCGTGCTGGAATTTGCGGAACCAACGCAGAACGAAATTCCAGGCGCACACCGCGTCACGAGTGAAGCGGAATTGCTGGCGCTGCTGGGGAAGATTCGCTTTGGGCATAATTTGTCGCTGCCGTTGTTGATGATCGCGCTGGCGCTGGTGCTGGGCGAGGCGCTGCTGGCGAATCGGTTGGCGTTTGGGAAAGCGGAGAAGAGCCGGTAAAACGCATTCCAAATTCGCGAGGACGTCGGAGAGGTCAAAGATCAGAGCCTGACTCCTGACTCCTGACTCCTGACCCCTGACCCCTGACTCCTGACTCCTACACGCTCACTTTCCCAGACAACCCCAACCACTCTTTGCGCCGCTTCAACACCGGCTTGACGCAGCGTTTCAAAAATCCCTCCGTCTGCTCCACCGCCAACCCCACATACCGCGCCGGCTCCGCAATCGCACCAATCTTCTCGCGCACTTTCGCAAACAACGGATCGCCCGCAATGCGCTCCAGCAAATCGTTCGGCAAGCCCTGCTCTTTTACGCGCGCCGCCGCCGCATGGCTGTGCACGCGAATCCGCTCGTGCAAATCCTGACGATCGCCGCCCAGTTTCACGGCCTCCATCAAAATATTCTCCGACATCATGAACGGCATCTCCGCCTTCAAATGCGCCGCCATCACCGCCGGATACACCACCAGATGTTGAGCCACGTTGAGCCACGTTTCCAATACGATGTCGAGCGTCAAAAACGCCTCCGGAATCGCCAGCCGCTTGTTCGACGAATCGTCAAGCGTCCGCTCGAACCACTGCTCGGCGGCCGTCAGTGCCGGATCGAGCAGCAGCGTGATCACGTGCCGCGCCATCCCCGTCATGCGCTCGGCGCGCATGGGATTGCGCTTGTACGCCATCGCGCTGCTGCCCACCTGCCCGCTTTCAAACGGCTCTTCAATTTCCTTAAGATGCGCCAACAGCCGCAGATCGTTCGCAAATTTGTGCGCGCTCTGCGCAACCCCGCTCAACGCCGACAGCGCGCGGAAATCCAGCTTGCGCGTGTACGTTTGCCCCGATACCGCCAGCGTGCGTTCGAAGCCCATCCCCTTTGCGACGATCACTTCAAGCTTCGCTACTTTCTTCGCGTCGCCGTCGAACAATTCCAGAAAACTCGCCTGCGTCCCCGTCGTGCCCTTTACGCCCAGAAACGGCAAGTTGCGTTCGACATGCTCGATGTCCTCCAAATCCAGCAATAAATCCTGAATCCACAAACACGAGCGCTTCCCCACCGTGGTCGGCTGAGCCGGCTGGAAATGCGTGTACGCCAGCGTCGGCAGCGCGCGATTTTTTTCCGCAAACGCCGCCAGCGCCGCGATCACATTCACTATCTTCTTCGCGCACAATTGCAGCCCCGCGCGAAGCTGAATCAAATCCGTGTTGTCCGCCACATACGCGCTCGTCGCGCCCAGATGAATGATCCCCCGCGCGTCCGGCGCCTGCACGCCGTACGCATGAACGTGCGCCATCACATCGTGGCGAATTTCCTTCTCCTTCGCTTCCGCTTCCTCGAAATTAATCTCCGTCGCGAACGCTTTAAGCCGCGCAATCTGCTTTGCCGTAATCGGCAGCCCCAGTTCGCGTTCCGCTTCCGCCAGCGCAATCCACAATCTGCGCCAGGTCGAAAACTTGAACTGGTCGCTGAAGATGTGCGACATCTCCGAAGCGCCGTAGCGCCCGGTCAGCGGGCTGGAATAAGACGCACGATTTTTCTTCGGCGCGGACGTCGAGTCGCTCATAAAACCTCGCGGAATTGGAATCACGATGATGCCCATGCATTCTAAATGCCGGCATTGGAACGGCGCGTCTAAATTTCGAAAAATTCGCCGCCTCAGGTACCACCGCCGTCCCGCAATAGGCTTCGGAGGCCCGTCCTACTGAAATGCCGCGCGAAGTAAATCAGCATTTAATACAATTCGCGCAACTGCAGCTCCATCAATTCCGGATGCTCTGGATTTACGAATTGCCATTTCACGTGCGTGTGCCGCTCAAACAGTTCTTCCAGGCGTTCATACTCCGCCGGCGTCAATTTGAGATACGCGGCGAAGACGCCGCTCGGCCAAGCCTCTGCATATTCCCGAAACTGCTGCCTCCTTAAATATGTCCGCATCGTCTCGCGCGCGGCGTTCAGCATCGCGCTTTCTTCCCATTGAACCAATTGCCAGCGGCGCCCATCGTCGGACACTTTCAGCGCGTAGGATGTATCGAGCCGCAGCCACTCGCTGTAATTCAAATAGATGTGCGTGATTCCGCGTTCGCGCAAATACGCAACGGCCTCGTCGGCGCTCTGCGTTTTATGCAACGCTTCTTCAAGCGGCGATGTGTTGAAAACAACGGAATACGCGGGCGTGCGCTCGCAATAAAACGTCTGAGCTTCGCCCACGAACAACACGCGCGAATTATCGGGCAATTGCGACACAACCTGCGCGGCAATGTATGCCGGAAGCGGGCTGGCGAATTGCGCTTCTGCCGCGGTTTTCGTATCCGCGCCCGCGACGCCTTCGCGCGACGACAGCGCCCAGACCCACAGTGTTTGCAGCGGCGCGAAGAGCAGCAGCGCCAGGCAGCACAGGATCATCGCCGCTTTGCGCAACGGCAATACGCGCCAAACGCGTGACAAGCCCAATCCGCACAGCGCCGCCAACGCCGTCAGGTGCGGAAAAATAAAACGTTCGTTGTGCAGACTGAAGAAAAACCAGAACGCCATGTCCGTCAGAAAAACAAACGCAACCAGCGCGGTTTCCTCATTGGCAATCGCGGCCAATCCGGGCAGGGAAAAAAAACAAAGCTGCGGGCCAAACTTGATATCGTCCTGCAAAAAATAAAGCTGCCGCGCCAGGCGCTTCTCGTCGCCGATGGCGCGGCTGCGCAAGCCCGGCATCAGGCTGTGCAGCGTTTCGCGAAACGACGCCCACGAGATTTCTCCGGCGCGGTGCGCGGCTTCGTAGTGGTCAAGCTTGTCTGGAATGCCGCTGGCGCCGGCGAGCCTTCGTTTCAATACGGCGCCAAGCGGAAAAATCGGATCGCCCGCCGCAAGCGCATTGCGTATCGCCCATGGCGCGAACACTATCAACGCCGGCAAAACCAAGCGCACCGCCGCGCCGATGGCTCCGCGAATTGATCCGCCGAGCGCGCAGCAGCCCGGCAGAAACACCGCCATCGGCAGCAGTGTGAAAAGCAGCGCCAAATACTTCGTGCCGCACGCAAGGCCCGCGAAAATTCCCACACACAACGCCCAACTGTTCGCGCTGTTAATCGCGTGCGCTTTGAAAAGCTGCGCGATTTTGAATTCGCTCAAAAATACGCAGGCGCACAGCAGCGCGCAGACGTGAAAAAGCGCCTGAAACGGTTCGACATAAAAGTCCGCGACAAGCTGCGAACCCATCGGCACGAGCGTAAACAGCAGCGCCGCGCCCAATGGCGCAATCGAGTCCGCGCGCTCGCTTGGAGTCGCCAGCGACCGCTCCAGCCGCCGCGCGAGCGCGTAAACGCCGCCCATCGCCAGCAGCCACGCCGCGAACAGAATCGTGTGCGCGCCCGGAAGGCCGTCGAATTTTCCGCCGGCCAGGAGCATCGGCAGCAGATAC
This sequence comes from Planctomycetota bacterium, assembly GCA_035308565.1. Taxonomy (GTDB): domain Bacteria; phylum Planctomycetota; class SZUA-567; order H5-PLA8; family H5-PLA8; genus JANXLS01. The sequence continues at coordinate 5,094 of DATGGK010000134.1, forward strand.
AGCATCTCGCCATTTTCAGGCATCGTCGCGTAAATGTTTTCGCTTAAGAAATGCACCGACCCCGTGCTCAAATATTCCGCGGGCGCGGCGAGGTGGTATTCGAGCGTGTCGTATTCGCGCGGCAGGTTCCAGATCAGCGGCAGATGCGCGATCAAAAACAACGCCGCGAAGATTGCAATCGCAAGCGCAAAGCGGTTCGTTTCGCCGAGCCGTTTTTTGGCGGCACCGGAGAAATCGCCGAGCATCGTGCGCATCCGTTTGAAATTCCATACGCACAATCCGGCGATAGCGAGGCGCCAGAATCCGGACGTCATTAGTCCGGCGGAACCGAGCGCAAAGACCGCGAGACTCAGCACGCCAAGGCCAAGCGCGGAGCTGAGCACGAGTCTTTCCAGCGGCGAATCGAAAGCCTTTGTTTCAAGGCAGACCAGCTTCGATGCAAAAATGCGCGAGCCAATTCCCGCCGCGCAGAAGAGCACTGCGGCGCCGCAAATTGCGCGCAATAAGCTCAGCGGAAATCCGGTTCCCAAAGCCGCCGTCAACAGGAGCAAAAATGCCGCAATGAAAATGGCCGCGCCGTGCCATGAACAAACGATTCGCACGATTTTCGAAAACAGCGCCGCGCGTTTTTCGCGCACGAGCACGCACAATCCGCCCAGCGCCAAAAACGCAATCGGCAGTTTGAACACAAACGGAGTGTCGTCGCTGCATGAGTAAATGTCGCGAATGTATTTCCACAGGCTTGTGCCGCGAAAAAGCCACGCAAAGAGGAGCAGGTTGGGGACGATCAACAGCACCGTCCAGGCCAGTGCGGACCTGCGGGAGATGCGCGCTGCGGACGGCGGAAGCTCAGCGTTCAAATGTTGAATCCAAATTCGGTTTCACGCAAAGGCGTAAAAGGCTGGCGCAAAGAACGCAAAGACATTTTGAATGGAATCTTCTTTGCGTGCTTTGCGTCGTTCTTTGCGCCTTTGCGTGAAAAAAAACGCGCGGTTTATCCCGTGATTCCGCCCCGGTCCTGACCGAGCGTAATGCCCTTCAAATTCATCGCCAACTGCTCCGGGTTCGGCGAATTTTCGAGCGCGACTTGCTCGCTGATCATGCCGCGCTTCACCAGTTCGCAGAAGGATTGGTTGAAATCCTGCATGCCTTCCTGGCGGCCGGAACGGATCGCATCGGGGAGTTTGCGGTCCTCGTTGTCGTGAATGATTTTTCGCACCGCCGGGTTGCAGTACATGATTTCGACGGCCGGCACGCGCGGAATTTCGGGCAGCGTGCCCTTCACCAGTTTCTGCACGATCACGGCGCGCAGATTGAAATACATCATCTGCCGAATCTGGTTGTGCCGCGGCTGCGGGAAATAATCGAGCACGCGGCCAATCGTCTGTGGCGCCGAACCGGAATGGACCGTGCCGAAAACGAGATGCCCGGTCTCGGCGGCCATCAGCGCCGCCTCGAAGGTTTCGGCATCGCGCATTTCGCCGACGAGGATCACGTCCGGGTCCTGGCGCAGCACCTGCCGCAGGCCGTTGTAAAAATCGGGCAGATCGATGCCCACTTCGCGCTGATCGACGAACGCTTTCGCGTCGCTGTAAAGGTACTCAATCGGATTTTCGATCGTGACAATATGCACCGGCTGGTTCATGTTGATCATGTTGATCAGCGCAGCGAGCGTCGTCGATTTTCCCGCGCCGGTCACGCCGGCCACGAGCACCAGTCCGCTTTCCATGGCGGGAATCGCTTTCAAACCCGGCGGCAAATTGAGTTGCTCGAGCGTCGGGATGTCCGTCTTGACGCAGCGCGCGGACATCGAGAGCAGTCCGCACTGTTTGTACACGTTCAAACGGAAGCGGCCGACGCCATGAATGTTGATCGCGAAGTCCGCGCCGCCGCGCTCGTCGAGTTCCTTCACTTCTTTCGCTCCCAGCAGCGGTTGAAGCAGTTCGTTGATCTGTTCTTCCGTGAAGGGCGCCAGTTTCGCGCGCATTACCGCGCCGCGGATGCGGAACAGCGGCGGCTCGCCGACTTTCAGATGCAAGTCGCTTGCGTTGTTTTTGTACGCCGCGATAAAATATTTGTCGATCGCGCGCGCCTCGTGTTCAATCGTCGAAGATTCACTTTCCATCTCGTCGCTCATTGCTCTACTCCAACCTTTGTGTTCCCGCGTCCGTAGAACGGAGCTCCGCTCCGTTCAAATCTCGCATCCATGTTGAACGGAGAAGAGCTCCGTTCTACTTTTCGTTCTACTTCACACTTCCCGCACGGCCACGCCGTGCTTCTTTAAAAACTGTTTCGCCTCCGCCAGCGTGTGCGTGCCATAGTGAAAAATGCTCGCCGCCAGAGCCGCGTCGGCTTTGCCCTCAGTGAGCGCTTGCAGCAGGTGCTCCAAATTTCCCGCGCCCCCCGACGCGATCACCGGCACGCCCACGCGCTCGGAAAGCATGCGCGTCAACTCCAGATCATACCCGGCCTGGGTGCCGTCCGCATCCATGCTCGTGACCAGAATCTCGCCCGCCCCGCGCCGCACGCCTTCTTCAGCCCAGGCTACTGCGTCACGTCCCGTGTCGATGCGTCCGCCGTGGATGAAGACGTGCCACGCCGCCGTTCTCCCCTCTCCCCTTGGGGGAGAGGGGTCGGGGGTGAGGGGTTCGGTTAACGGCGGGGCTAGCGGCGCGCGTTTCGCATCAATCGCCAGCACAATGCATTGGGCGCCGAAGGCGTCGGCGCCGCGCGAAAGCAAATCGGGATCTTTGAGCGCCGCGGAATTGATCGCGACTTTGTCCGCGCCTTCGCGCAACAGCGCGCGGATGTCTTCGATGCTGGTCACGCCGCCGCCGACGGTGAGCGGACAGAAACACTGTTCCGCCGTGCGATGAACCACGTCCAGAATCGTCGGACGACCTTCGTGGCTGGCGGTGATGTCGAGAAAACACAGCTCGTCGGCGCCCTGCGCGTCATAACGCGCGGCGACTTCGACCGGATCGCCAGCGTCGCGCAGGCCGACGAAATTCACGCCTTTGACGACGCGGCCGTTCTTCACATCGAGACAAGGTATTAGACGTTTTGCAAGCATTCCAAAACTCTCGTACTATCTCAGTAGGGTTCGTAGGACGGGCTGCCAGCTCGTCGGTCACTCAACGCACTGAACCGGACGGGCTGGCAGCCCGTCCTACTGAAATACCCTCTTACTCTCGCACTCTCATACTTCCGCTAAACTCCCGACCACAACTCAATCGGGTTCCCCTCCGGGTCGCTGATCGTCGCGAATTTGCTCGCGCCGTCCGCGCGGCGGCTCTCTATCTTCACACCGCTCTTTTCCAATTTCGCCACAAACGAATCGAAGTTGACCAGCTTGTAATTGATCATCACCGCCCGATTGCCTTGGGGAAGCTGCTGCTTCGCCGGATAAATTCCCAGAAAAATCGTCGCGCCTGTCGAGGTGTCGCGCAGTTCGCCATAATGGCAATTGTCCTTCGGGTTGCGCTGAAACGCAAAGCCGAACTTGTTCGTGTACCAATCCGCCAGCGTGATCGGTTCGTTGGCGTAGATCACGAGCGCGCCTATCCCTGCGATATTCGCCATGCGTTTTCCCCGTAGCGCAGGCGTCTCGCCTGCACGCTTCTCTTGCGAAGCAAGACGCCGCCGTTTAAGCCGGAAGGTCAAAAGCCACGGCAGCCGGCCGCGTGTAATTCATTTCCTATAAAAATGAAGCTTAATCGAACAACCCCGTTTTTTCAGCACACAGCGCCAGAATTTTCGATTGAGCCGCTGGCAGCGCCAGCGCGCCGCGTTGCGCTTCGCGCGGGTTCAGCCATTTAAATTTGGAATACACGCCACTCCAGCACACAAATTCGCGGTCATTTGGCAGGCGCTTGCGCCAATCCGCCAATCCGATTTCCGATGCGTCGATTTTCAAGACGCGATGTGAAAGCACCTGCGTCACGCGAGCAAACGCAATCGGCGCGCACGATGCACGGCCGTTGCCCTCTCCCTCCGGGAGAGGGCCGACGCGAGTACCCGCGCGCGGGGTGAGGGGAATGCGCGTTGAATCCACGCGCTCCGTCGGCAGTTCCCACATCCCGCCGAACAATCCTTCGGCCCCGCGCTGCGCGAAAAGAATCCGCCCCTTCGTTCCGCGCACGATCCACGCGCGCAGGTGCCACTCCGGCGACTCGCCGCGCTCCTTTAATTGCGGATAGTCGCTTTGCACGCCTTTCTTGCGCGCCGCGCAATGCGTTCGAATCGGGCACTGCCCGCACTCCGGCGCGCGCGGTGAACAGACGGTCGCGCCCAATTCCATCAGCGCTTCATTGAAGTCGCCCGGATGCAAGCCGGCGCGCGCCGCGCCCGCGACCAGTTCGCGCGCGGCGCTCCACACCGCGCGCTTCCCCGCGCCGCCGCGCCAGTCGCCGTCGAGCAGCAGCACGCGCGAAAGCACCCGCGCAACGTTGCCATCGACCAGCGCTTCGGGCAGGTTGAACGCCATGCTCAAAATCGCGCCCGCCGTGTAATCGCCAATCCCCGGAATTTCGCGAATCGTCTCCGGCGCCGCCGGCAGTTCCCCGCCGAAGCGTTCGATGATCACCCGCGCGCCGCGATGCAGATTGCGCGCGCGGCTGTAATAACCCAGCCCCGCCCACAATTTCAGCACCTCATCGAGCGGCGCCGCAGCCAGCGCCGCCACGCTCGGAAATTTCGCCAGAAAGCGCTCGTAATACGGAATCACCGTCGCGACCTGCGTCTGCTGGAGCATGATTTCGCTGATCCACACGCGGTAAGGATCGCGCGTGCCGCGCCAGGGCATGGGGCGCTTGGCGCGGGAGAACCAGGCGGCGAGGGGGCGGAGCCAGGGGAAATTTTCCCGACGCTGTTTCATTGCTTTTGCGTCGCTTCCTGAATCCAGAGCAAAATTCCCGGCCCCGGCTCGTCCGTGCTTTCCGAACTTATCGAGTGCTGCCGCCCGTCGGCTGATTTTGTTTCAGAGGTGATTTTGTTGCACTTCACGGCGAGAAAAATAAATGGCTTGTCCAAATCAAACGAGACTTTTTTGTTTTGAAGAGGGCACAGGAAATCTCCGATTGGAAAAAAATTAAAAACATCGAATCTATTATTATCCCGCGGAAACGAGCATTCGCTTGAACGATTGGAGTTACCTCCCTTTTTCCCGATGCTCAGGCTAAGTACTCGCCTGTCGCCGGACCTCCATACTATTCTTGCGTTAACAATATATTCCCCTTTAGTCATTGATTCTACAGATCCGCTGTGGTCGAGCTTTTGATTTATTCCGATTGACGAAACCTCTTCCGTTTGAATGCCAAAGCGATATTTTCCATCGTTCGGCAAATAAAGCCTGAAGCGCCACTGATACGGTTCATCAATCGGAAACGCACGAATCCAGGCTTTTTGTGGATCGTCAATCTCCAAGTATGCAGTTTGTTCATGAGCCTCAGCTAATTGCTCACGCAGCTTCGTGTTCTCGCGCCAATTGAAATACATGCCCGTGAACGCCCCCGTCGCGATCACGCCCATCGCCAGCGTGCCGAGAGAGAATTGGAAGCGACGTTTTGAAGGGTTGGGATTGTTCATGGATTCATCATTCACGGAATTCGTGGGGCGGTTCCTTCTCCAGCCAGATCAAAACTCCAGGCCCGGGATCACGTACCGCCTGGTTAAAATCTTCGGTATCGCCAATTGTTTTCTCCATTTTAACCGACAACAATTCCATCGGTTTGTCCTCGTCCACCCAGCGACATGAATGGGCTTGCGGACCCTTCGACTCGTATGTCTTGTAGAACCATGTGGCTGGGGATTTGACATTGAAAGCGCCATAGGAATTAAGGCGAACGTCGGTTACATCGTTTTTAGGCACGCGCAACTGAAGTATCCCGCGCTCGTCAGTTAGCCGCACAATCTGCGCATCGATGACAAACTCGCCGCGTTTGACCTTGCCGAGCGTGTGATAGTTCGCATAATTCCGGTCGATTTCAGCCGGAACGACATTTTCCGTCTGCACGCCGATCCGATAGGATCCATCGCGCGGCACATAAACCCGAAACTTCCATTTGTAATTCTCATCCGTCTCGACCGACCGCGCCCAAATCTTCGTTGGATCGTCGATCGTCAAAAATCCGAACTGTTCCTTCAGCGCGTGAATTTCCGCGCTCAGCTTTCTGTTCTCGTAGTAAGCGAAGATCATCCCGATCACCGCGCCGGCGGCGATCACGCCGAAGACGAGCGTGCCGAGCGAGAATTGCAGGCGGCGCTTGGGGGGTGAGTCCATATTTTTCACGCAAAGGCGCAAAGGAAATGCACGCAAAGGTCGCAAAGGAGATTTATACGGGCTTAGCCGCTTCGGGAAAGTCCAAGATATTCTTTGCGCTCGTTGCGCGGTCGTTGCGCCTTTGCGTGAAAGGCATTTACCGCACCATCCCCGCCGTCCGCAGGTAACTCAGCACCAGTGCTTCGAACGGCAGGTCGGTCGTCGCGAAGAGGTACGACGCGCCGCGGTTCGAGCAGAATTGTTGCAGCGACGAGCAGAATCCGCGCACCGTTTTCTGATAATTTTCGACCAGCTTGCGGCTGGCGGTGACGTCGAGCTTCTCGCCGTTCTCGCTGTCGATGAGCAGGAAATCGCCGGTAAGCACCGGATCGACTTCTTCCTGCGCCATGACGTGGATGGCGAACAAATCCATGCGCGCGCCGGCCAGCGTTTTGAGCGGGTCTTCGTAGCCGGCGGGGTCGAGGAAATCGGAGACCAGCAGCATCACTCCGGGGCGGCGGTTGCGCAGCACGAAGCGGCGCACGGCGTCTTTGAGGTCGGTTTTGCCGTCGGGTTTGATCTTCGAGAGAAAATCGAAGAGGCGGAAGACCTGCTTTTTGCCGCGGATGTCGGAGAGGTTGTGTTCCTTGCCGTTGACGTTGACCGTCAGCGAGACGCGGTCAAGGTTGCAGATGCCGATGTACGCGACGGCCGCGGCGACTTTGCGCGCGTAATCGAATTTGTTGACCGAGCCGTAATCCATCGAGCGCGAACCGTCGAGCAGGATGTAGACGCTCAAATCTTCTTCGGCGAGGAAGAGTTTCAAGAAAAGCTTTTCGAGGCGGCCGTAGAGATTCCAGTCGATGCGGCGCAAGTCGTCGCCTTGCGCGTACTGGCGATGGTCGGCGAATTCGAGCGATTCGCCGCGCTTTTTGCTGCGCCGTTCGCCGCGCAATTTTCCGGCGAGGATTTTTTTGCTGATCACGGAGAGCGCGCCCAAGCGCGCCATGAATTCCGGTGAAAGCAATTGTGGCGGCGCATGCCGTTCGGTATGGCGCGTCTCCGGCGCGCCCGTTTGGACGGTGCTCGCGGGAGCGGGCGGAGCCGTAGTTTCAGCGTTCATGCGCGCATAATAATGGCAGGGTCCGCGTTGTCGATGGAGGATTGCGCAGCCTGCTTCCCGGCATCATGCAGGATGCTTTCCAATTGAGGCCAGTGCCTTTCGTTGGTTGATCAAGCCAGAGCGATTTAGCTTCAGGCGCGCCACAGTTGCCCTGCCAACTGCGGTGATTCCAACCACAATCGAGTAATCGTCAGTCCAGGTGAAATGTTCGTTCCAGTGTTGGTTGCGCGGATGGAATAATCGGACGGATGCGCCGCTCAGCGGATCAATCGCGACGGTGCAGGCATGTTTATGGTTGTTGCAACCCTGGCATGCAAAGGCGAGATTCGAAAAGGCATCGCTCCCGTGTCGTTTGCATGAGACGATATGCTCGATAGAAAACGAGTCCGAAGAATACTTCACTTGGCTCTTGCAATATTCACAGCAGCCATTCGCGCGCTTCAAAACGGCAAGCTTGAGTGCCGCTTTAGACATTTTTTGGCGCTATCCCCAACTTTCGAAACTCCGTGTCAAAATCAGTGCCGCGCAGGCGCGCCAACTCCGTAATGAGTTTTATTCGGCGCGCGCCAACCTCTTCAAGCCAGTCGGAAGTTTCGCACAATTCCGTCAATTCGGCGCGCGTGAGGGTCTTCTTGCGCCGCTTAGCGATGAGCTTTTTGTAGCGACGCCATTCACCTTCCGTGAGGCCGCGATTTATTTCTTGAAGCAGTGCGGGAATGGAAACCGGTTTCGACGAGCTTGAAGAGCGCCGCAGTGAAAGCCGGTCTTTGAGCGCGCCGATGGCGAATTCCTGGGAACTTGTTCCGGTTCGCGACGCAGCGGCTTTCAGTTTTCGCTCGGTGGAGGGATCGAGATCGAGTATCAGTGACACCTGTTATGCTCCTGACGAATGATCGACTATCGTATCCTATCCCAGGGGGAGATTTGTTCAACGCCGCCGCCCATCATTCGTACTGTTATTCGAATTCTGCACCGGCGGCGGCGGGGGCGGCGAGTAATGCGGCGTTTCGTAATGCGGCGTTTCGACGTGCGATTCGTGCGGGGTTTGGGCGTGTTGCGTTTGCGTCTCGCGCTGAACGTCGATGCGCGTGTTGCGTTCGCCTTCGACGCGCCGCGTGGAATCTTGCGTTGTGTTTTGCTGCGAATTGAAACGGTTCACGTTGTTATTGTGCTGATCGTTCTGCTGCTGCAGTTCGAACGGGCCGCCCTTCTGCGTGAAGACGTGTATGTTCGAATCGAGCGTCTGGCGACGATTCTGCTGCGCTTCAAGCTGCTGCTGGCGAATTTCGTCGGCGCGTTTGGAGATCGCCGCATCGTTCGAATGGTTCGCGTTTGAATGCGCGAGCGTTTTCACGCTGGCTTCGAAGGCCGCCAATTGCTGCTTCGCCACAGTCGCCGGCGTTTCGGTGGCGGCTGTGGCTTTCACTTCTGGGCGATAGAGATGCAGCACGCCGTTGTGCTGGTCTTCGCGCGCGGTGCGGGTGAGCGATTGGCCGGCGTTGATTTTGGCGTCGTCGATGCGCAGCGGATAGATGGTGTGGCCGGTGAGCTTTTCAAGATTCGTCACGCTCGGGCCGTGCAGCGTCAGGCGATTGCTTTCCACGACCAGATTATTTTGAATGAGCGTCGAGCGATTGAAGAGCGCTTCGGCTTCGCCGCGCGTGGCGAGGTGGTGGCGAAGGCCGGTTTCGGTGAAGCGGTGCGACGGGACGAAGCAATAGCTGTTGAAGCCGAGTCCGAAGCCGATGTCGAATTGGAAGAGACCTCCGCGGAAGCGGAAACCTTCGCCCGGATGGAAATGGCAGGCCCACGGGAGCGGCGCCCAGCCGATGTGGCTGTCGCATTCGCGCCAGCTTACCCATGCCGGCGCCCAGACGCAATCCGGCGCCCACACCCAGCCGTAGCCGTCGCAGTATTCCCAGCGGCCATAGTGAAATGGCGCCCAGCCCCATGAATAATCGGATTGCCAGCACCATCCGCAATCGGTCCAGAGCCAATGGCCGTGATCGCAGTAGGGGCGCCAGTTGGCGTTGCAGACGGTGGCGCTGGGTTGCCAGCACCACGTGTCGCCGAAGCGAATCCAGGTGCCGTACGGCGTCAGCGTTTCATAAAAAGTCGAGGTATTGATCGATCCGTCATCCGGCGCCACGACGGTCACGGGCGCGTTGACGCCGTCTTGAATGGTTTCTTGCGCGACGGGTGCGTTGCCATCAAGCGGTAAGAAAGGCACGGGCGCCGGACTGTTCTCGCCACCGGGGATCGGCACGGGGCCATTCGCGTTGTCTTGCGGCGGCGCGACGACTTTTTCGACAGGAACTGCTTTCGCCACGTCGGCGGGCGCATTTGCGGCATCAACCGCATCAGCTTTCGCGTCGCCAGGCAACTTCGGTGGAGCTACCGCGGCGGCGTCCGCGGGCGGAACGCCGGCGTGAATCGCTTTGCCATGCTCCACGATCGCGGCGATGGCTTTGGAATCCACGCCCAAATCGTTGAGGTACAGAATTTCATCGATGCTCAGTTCGTATGCAATCGGCGAGGCGTTGACGAAGGCCAGCAGCACCTCCTCCGTCACGCCGGCTTTGGCCAGCTTGGCCAGGTCGTCGAAGCCTTCAGAGGCAGAGGCGCAAGTGCTCTGTCCAAAAAGAAACAACCCGGCCAGCACCGTGAGTGCAGTGATTTGAATGGTTCGCATGGCAAGCCTCCACTTGAAGGATCGGCCAAAGTCGCTTGGCAAAATAGTAGTCGCACTATTGTGACGAATCAGTTGGGATTCGATGATGTAGAAAATGAGAAAATTAGAAATCTCTAACGGAATGCCTACGGCGCTTTCGTTGCCGGGGGCGGCTTGATGAAGGTCCCTCGCCCCGTCGTGTCCTGCCGCGCGGTATAGCTGAAGTCGAGGCCCGTTGAGCCGAAGGCCATGCCGTTGTCGAAGGTGACGGCGAAGGGGACGTAGACTTTCTCGCCCTTCACCGTGACGTTGGCCACATTGGAAGAAGACAGCGCGGTTTTCAAGTCGGTGCCGGCAAGGGAGACGGTCAGTTGGGCGTGGAGCGGATTAAGTTTCACGGTCAGTGGCGCAAAATGGAAGTTGCCTTTCGCGTCCAGTACGAATGGGTAGACGGTTTCACCGAGACGCACTTCGCCGCTCAGGTCGAGGAGCGTGAGGTTGGGCGTGATGGCGAGGTTATGCGTCACGACCGTCATCGAATCTTTTCCGGTCTTGGCGAAATTCACGCTGAAGCGGCCGGTCGATGGAGTAAATTGCTGGCCAACGAAGACGCTTTTTGAGGCAGATGTTACTCCGCCGGCGTTGTCGGTCACGCTTAGCGTACACCAGTACAAGCCCGTCGCGGCGAAGGTGTGCGAGACGGTCGCGCCACTGCCGGACGTGCCGTCACCGAAGTCCCAGGCGAATGTGGAAATGGTGCCGTCGGGATCGAAACTTCCCGTGGATGTGAACATCACGTTCAGCGGCGCATCGCCGGAAGAAGGCGATGCGTCGAGCACCGCGACGGGCAATTTATTGGCGACGGCAATTGTAACCGACGTGGAGGCCGACGCGCCTTTGTCGTCGATCACTTTCAACGCGGCTTGGTACGTGCCCAGCGGATAAATGTGATTGACCGTCGCGCCTTCGGCTGAAGCGCCGTCGCCGAAGGACCAGATGTATTGCGTGATCGCGCTGCCCGGGGCGGCGGTGGACGTGCTGCCGTCGAAGCCGACAAACAAGGGCGGCTGGCCCGACGTTTTGCTGGCATTGATCATGGGCGTCGGCGCTATGACTTCAGTGAGCACATGCGAACTGGCCAGTGCGAAGTCCGTGGACGAGATCAGCGTCGTGCCGCGCACGGCCAGCAGATAGTTGCCCGCCACGGGCGCCTGCAACACAACCTGTTCGATCGTATCGACCGAGTTGATGCCGGGCTTCGCGGGCTGCTCCGGCGAAGTGGCGCTGAGCGTGAACGGAAAGTACGCCGTCTGATCGTCGGCTTTGACCAGGCGCAAATCGAGATCGTTGACCAGTGCTTTTTGAGCGAGCGCGTCGCCGGCGTCGTCGGTCCAGCAGAGCGTGGCCTTGATCGGCGTCACACCGTCACTGGTGAAGAGAAAGAAACGTTCCGGCGTGGTGGAGTCGATGGTTGAAGTCATCACACGCGCGCCGGTGCCGGCGTCGGCATCGAGCAGGTTGATCGCGGCTTGCAGATCGAGCATGCCGAAACCGTGCAGGAAATCGGGGCCGGGGCGGCCATAATCGGTGGCCGTCTGCGCGTACACGGCGCGGACATAATGCGGAGTTGCAAAAGCGGACGCGCCAAAATACTGACGATAGCGCTGCAAGAAAAGCGCAGTCGCGCCACTGACGACGGCCGCGGCCTGCGAAGTGCCGGAGAGTACCACGTAGGTCGCGCCGGTGACGGGCGTGTTGTCGCAGGAGATGAGCGTGTCGCCGTTGGCGACGATTTCGGGGCGCAAGCGGCCGTCCTGAGTCGGGCCGCTGGAGGAGAAGGACATCACCAATTGCGCGCTCGTCGGCGAGCCGGCTTGCGCGGAGTCCGTGACGGCGCCGACGATCAGTTCGTTCTTACCAGTGCCGGTTTCATCGACGGTGTTGTAGTATTCGCCGTCGGCGCCGAGCGTGCCGTCGTGCGGATGGCCAGGGCCGGTGTCGGCGCGGTCGTTGCCGGCGGATTTGATCATGATCAACGCATTGGCGCGGACCAGCGCGTCCCAGTTGCGCGCAAAGGTCGAGTAGAGTCCGAAGGTGGCCTGGTTGTTGTGAAAAACGCCGCTGTCCCAACCGGTGACGAAGCCGTAGGAGTGATTGGAGAGCACCGCATTGAAATTCTGTTTCGCCGCGAGCGGTTCGGCGGATTCATCGCCGCTGAGATCGTAAGAGACGATCAACGAACCTGTGGCGAAACCGCGCGCGCCCGCAGCGGGAATGGATGAGCCGTCGCCACCGATGGTGCCGGCCACGTGCGTCGAATGCTGCGTGGTCGGATCGTTTGTCACGTCGGGACCGAGCAAAAGCCGAGGCGCGAAATCGGGGTGAGCGAAGATGCGCCCATCGTCGCGGACCATCACGGTGAGGCCGGAGCCGTCGAGATTGTACGGCGACGAAAAGAGCGGCGTGGCATTGGAGCAGTCTTCGGATTCGACGTCATGGAGCACATACGCGGGGCGGCCGGCTTCGATCACGTAGACATCGTCGAGTGCCGCGAGCGCCAGCGCAAAATCGCGGACGAACGTGCGCTGCGCTTCGAACCAATTTGCGCCGCTTTTGAGAATCGTCGCGCCCAATTCGGACGCGCGCTGTTTGACGAGCGCGATGTCGCCGCCTGGGTAAAGTTCCACGCGCACGCTGGCCAGTTGGCCGCTCGATTCCATGCCGGCGTCGAGGAGTTTGTCGGCGGCGTCGAGCCGGGCCCAGCCAAGGAGCGCGGGGCGCTGTTCACCCCTCTCCCCCTGGGGGAGAGGGGCCGGGGGTGAGGGGATGGCCGCCCCAAGATCGTTCGCCGTCGCGCGGGCGTGGACACACATGTCGGCGCTGGAGCACAAGATTTCGATGCGGTGCGATTTGAGCAGTTCAGCGCGGTCGGCGGCTTCGAGCGGGCCGCCGAATTGAAGCAGCCAGACATGCGGCTTCGGATCGCGCAGCGCGTCATCGCTCAACTCCGCGGATGGCACAACCGTGCGGCGGCGCAGCGCGATGGGGTGGGGGACTTGCGGCCAGAAATCGGCGTCGTGACGCGGCGCGTTCGCGGAGCGCCGGCTTTCAGCCGGCTTTTCGGATTGGGCTGGGATGTGGGGACTAGTTTCGGCGTCGGGGGTGGTGCGACCCCTCACCCCCGGCCCCTCACCCCCAAGGGCAGCGGGGGGAACAGCCTCGCGCGTGCGCAACGCAAACGCGGACGCCAAGCCCAGCGCGAGCAGCAGCGCGGCGGCAAGCCAACCGATTTTAGAGCGTTTCAACATTCGAGATAATTGCGACCCACGAAGTTTGAGCAAATTTTAGTGACACGAGCGCTCGATAGGTTGACTTTGCGGCGCGGGCGAAGTGCTGCGGTTTCCGTCCGAGATTAATGACGAGCGAGACGAGGAATTCGATACATGAATTTTTTGAAAAAATGAGGGAGTATTCCGTGAGGACGCGCGGTAAGACCACAAAGTTCGTAAATCAAATTGATCGACATGGCGGTCGATGGAGTTGCACTTTCTTCGAGCGCCGTCATGCAGATACTGGAAAGTTAGATCGAAGCGCATAGAATTGTCCAGAGACAACGGCATTGCATCCCTGGCCAATTCGAGTTTTCGCTGACATTCGATGGATCACGTAACGAAAAAAACGCGAAGCAAGATTATGGCGGCGGTGCATACTCGCAACACCGGCGCGGAGTTAGCCCTTCGCTCGCTCGTTCATCGTCTTGGTTTTCGTTTTGCGCTGCATCGCAAGGATTTGCCGGGGAAGCCGGACCTCGTCTTTGTTTGCCGACGGCGAGTGATTTTCGTTCACGGGTGTTTTTGGCACGGTCATAAGTGCAGATATGGCCGTCTTCCAAAGAGCCGGATAGACTATTGGCAATCGAAGATTGATTTGAATCGTAAACGCGACGCGCGACAAGCGCGCGAACTCCGACGAAGCGGGTGGTCTGTACTCGTTGTTTGGCAATGCAAACTAAAAAAGCCGGATATGCTCAGGCGACGCATCTTAGAGTTTCTCGATAATGATTAGAAGGCCAATCGCAATAGATTTGTTCGCTGGCGCAGGTGGAATGTCCCTCGGGTTCGAACAGGCGGGGTTCGACATCGCGGCCGCGGTCGAAATCGATCCGATCCACGCGGCGGTTCACCATTTCAATTTTCCTAAGACCGCAGTGCTCGCCCGCTCAGTTTCGACGATAACCGGGGAAGATATTCGCTCTCTCGCGAACATTGGCAAAAAGCCCGTCGATGTCGTTTTTGGCGGCGCGCCATGCCAGGGATTCTCCCTGATCGGCCACCGCATTCTTGACGATTCACGCAATCAACTCGTGAGAGAATTTGTACGGCTCGTTACCGAGCTACACGCTAAAACTTTTGTATTCGAAAACGTAAAGGGCCTGACAATCGGCAATCATAAATTGCTCCTGCATGAATTGATTGAGGCATTTCGGGAAAGCGGCTATGTCGTGGAATCGCCATGGAAGGTGTTAAATGCAACGGATTATGGAGTCCCACAGGACCGTCAGAGGTTGTTTTTATTAGGCGCGCGAAAAGGAACCCGCGTCCCAAAATACCCCAAGCCAACCGCAACACGCGAACAAGCCTTGTTCGAACGAACTGGCATTACAAAAACGCCCACCTGTTTTGATGCGCTGCGAGATTTACCGGACGCCGACGCTTTCGACGAGCTAATGACCGCAGATTGGGTCTACACAAAAAAATGGGGCGCGCCGAGCGAATACGCTCAGGAATTGAGATGCGCCGAAGCATCCTCATGGCATTTCGGATACCGCCGGGATTGGCAGCCGGGCATTCTTACGTCAAGCATGCGAACCGTTCACACAGAGATTTCGCGAAGGCGATTCGCGGAAACGAAAGAAGGGGAAATCGAGCCAATATCGAGGTTCTTCAAATTGCCGAAGTATGGTGTATGCAACACGCTTCGCGCAGGAACGGATTCCGCGCGCGGTGCGTTCACAAGCCCGCGCCCGATTCATTATGATTACGCGCGATGCATTTCGGTCCGGGAAATGGCGCGCCTTCACGGATACCCTGATTGGTTCCGATTTCACGTTACAAAATGGCATGGAGCCCGGCAAATTGGAAACTCTGTGCCGCCGCCACTCGCAAGGGCGGTCGCAAAATCGATTATTTCCGCGCTCGGCGTTACGCCCTATCGCCCAATTCACGAACTTTCCCTTGGATGTCCCGCACTGCTATCGATGGGCATGAGCGAAGCTGCTGTATTCTGGCGGATTCCTGTTCCAATCGCGCCGCGTGATCGAAAGAATGGACTACATAAACGAAAGCAGGAGGAAGTCGAGTTGTCGCGGGCGTGCGATTAGTGGAGATGCAATTCGATGGCGAAGAAAAAATCCAGCGAGAATCGCTATAAGCAACTTATCGAGTCGATCTTTTTCGCGTCGTACCGCGACGGAATATCCGAAATACCGTTTCACCGCGATGCGCTTGTGGAGTTCGCGAAGAAGTTGCGAATCAAACTGCCCGACAATCTTGGCGATGCAATCTACTCGTTGCGTTATCGGATGACGATGCCCGAACGAATCACACGCACACAGCCCATAGGTACGGAATGGATAATCGAAGGGCGCGGAAAATCTCAATATGCGTTTAAACTCGCATCAATAAATAGAATCGTTCCAAATCCAGAACTCGCAGCGATCAAGATCCCTGACGCAACGCCCGAAATCATTTCCGCCTACGCGCTGACCGACGAGCAGGCATTGCTCGCAAAGGTTCGGTACAACCGCTTATTGGACATTTTTCTGGGCGTCGCATCGTATTCGCTCCAAAGTCACTTGCGGACGAGCGTCAAAAACATGGGACAGATTGAAATCGACGAGGTATATGTCGCGGTCGATAAACGCGGGCGGCAATACATCATTCCTGTTCAGGCGAAAGGCGGAAACGACCGGCTCTCTTCGGTTCAAACAAAACAGGACTTGGCTTGCTGCGCTGAGAAATTTCCGAGATTGATCTGTAGAACGATTTCTGCGCAATTCATGGAGAAGGATTTGATCGCATTATTCGAACTGGCGCGCGATGGCGATGAGGTAAAGATCGTTGAAGAGCGCCACTATAGGCTTGTTCCCGCGGAGGCGATTTCGGCGGAGGATTTATCGTCGTACGATAACCGATAGCTCTGAAGGCGGAACGGTTCAAGAATCTTGGACGCGCACGAAATAAAGAAGAACTGATCGGCGCGATATTCCAGTCTGGACTTCTCAAATAACGGGCGTTACTCTGCTCTCGTTGTCAGATTACTGTGGACTGACCCCTTTTTGGAGGCAAACATGAAGACGATCCTTTCGCTGGCATTCGTGCTCGGGTTCTGCGGCCTCGCGGGCGCGGCCGACACGATCGACCCCATCGGAACGTGGAAGTGCGACTACAAAATCGGCGACCAGCCGCGCACGGCCACACTCACGGTCAAGAAGGACGGGGACAAGATCGCCGGGACGATGAGCTGGCCCGACCAGACGGAGACGAAACTCACTGATTTGAAACTGAAGGACGCAGATCTGACCTTCTCCGCCGACCGGAAGGTTGGCGACAACACGTTTCACGTCGAGTACAAGTTCACGATCGCCGGCGACACGCTCAAAGGGAAAGGTGCGGTTGAGAACGGTGGCCAAAAGACCGAATTCGACATCGAAGGCAAGCGCGAGAAGAAGGACAAGTAGCGGTTGTCGTAGTCCCTCTCCCGATTGGTTCGATTACCGCCTGTTGAACGACCCCCGGTTCATCAAGCGCGTCAGTCACTCGCGCCACCTGGCCGCTGCCGGAGAAAAGTGCGCTTGGACGATTTGCCCGATTGAGCCGCTCCTTTCCCATGAGACTCACCCGCATCGACCACGTCGCGAGACTGAGTGTTGAGCGCGTCTTAACTGTCGGCGGAGGCGTTGGGAAAATGCGTGAATGTGTTCCCGATCCGCACTGGTAGGAGTACCTACCAGTGGCACCCACTCCGATCCGCACTAATACCGCTTCGATTCTCCCCTCATTTTTTTGACCGCCTTTTCCCACCCAACGCAACTATACTCATAGCATGGACGTGACCTGCCCTCATTGCTCCACCAGCGTGCGCCTGAGCGCGGCGGCGCTGGCGTCGAAGGACCGGCTCAAAGCCGTGCAGTGCGCGGATTGCGGCGCGACGTTCGATGCTCGGGCGCAGATGGCTGCGGGCAACGGCGCGGCGCATGGCTCCGCAAAAGCGACGACGCCGAAAGACCCATCCGCCGAATCGTCGAGCGCGCGCAAACTGCCGGCATTTATCGGGCAGTACAAAGTCCTCGAAGAAATCAACCGCGGCGGGATGGGCATCGTTTACAAAGCCATCGATCCCGAACTCAAACGCAAAGTTGCGATCAAGGTGCTGCTGGCCGGCGAAGGCGCGACCGACATCGACGTGATGCGCTTCAAGCGCGAAGCGCAGGCCACGGCGCGCCTGCAGCATCCCAACATCGTGCCGATTTATGCCGTCGGCGAGCACGAAGGCAAGCCCTACTTCGTGATGGACTTCATCGAAGGCCGTACCGCCAAGCAGCTTAAGGATCACGGCGAGATCACGCCGCGCCTGGCGCTCAAGATCATCGAAGGCGTCGCCGACGCGCTGCATCATGCGCACCTCAACGGCGTTTTTCATCGCGACGTGAAGCCCGCCAACATCATGATCGGCGACGACGAGCGCCCGCAGCTCATGGACTTCGGCCTTGCCCGCCGCGAAGACGAGGACCTCGAAATTACCCAATCCGGCACCACCATGGGTACGCCGTCCTACATGTCGCCCGAGCAGGCCGAAGGCAAGCTTGACGAGATCGACGCGCAGAGCGACGTATATTCCGCGGGCGCTTGCCTTTACGAGCTACTCACGGGCCACTTGCCTTTCGACGGCCCCTCTACGATGGTGGTGCTGCGCCACATCATCGACGACCCGCCGATTCCGCCGCGAAAGCTCAATCCTGCCATAAATCCAGACATCGAAACGATTTGTCTGAAATGCCTTGAGAAGAAAAAAGCCAACCGTTACACCTCCGCGCTGGCCTTAGCCGACGATATTCGCCGTTTCAACGCCGGCGAAGCCATCGCCGCCAAACCTCTCGGCCCGCTGGGTTTGCTGATTCGCAAGCTGGTGCGCCACAAAGAGGTCGTCATCGCCGCGCTGGTCATGATCCTTTCCGGACTAGGCGCATTGATCTACGCGGTAAATGAATCCCGCGCCGCCACTCGAGCGCGGCAAGCCGATCGCTATGCTCAGTTTACAACGGCGCTGGCCGAAGGACAGAAGAGCCTCGACGAAGCGCGCGAGATGATCCGCAACCTCGCCGCCGGCGCCAACGCCGATGCCCCACGCGGCGCGGCAGGTTTTGAACGTGCCGTCTTCCGCGCTAAAGCCTTGCTGGCGCAAGCCGAAGAGCAGTTCCGCCAAGCCGAGGCGAAATATCCCGATAGTCCAGAACCCAAAGCCGCGCTGGCCAAGCTCCAGAAAGCCGAATCCGACGCCGACGTGCGCCGTTACATCTTCAAAGCCCGCTTGTTCTTGCATCCTCCTCAGCCGCAGCCAGGCGAAACCCAAGCCGCTCCCAACTACGGCGCCGCCGAATTCGCCGCCCAAGAGGCCGCCGACCGCGACCCCAAAAATGCCGAGGCCCTTGAGCTACTCCGCGAAGCCGTCGGGATGCGCAGAGTCTGGATCGACTCCCCCGGCGCAGTCTGCGAAGTCTACGCCCGCAAAATCCTCGACGCCCAAGGCCGCCCACTCTCCGGAGATCCCGCCGACAATGGCAAGCTCCTAGGCACCACGCCCCTAAAGGAGGCGGAACTCGAGCCCGGCTTCTACATCATCTCCTTCCTCCGAAAAGGTTTGCCGCGCCAGCAAGTGCCCCTGAGCGTCTCGCGCGAAGCCCGCGATTCCGACCTCTACTTGACCCTCCCGCTCGACGCCACCGACGAGAACATGGCCCTCATCCCGATGGGCGTCCTCCCTTCTCCAATTGGGGGAGTGAGTTCGGCAAAAGTCCCCGCCTTCGCCATCGACCGCTACGAATACCCAAACCACCCCGGCCTCGAGCCGCTCACCGGCGTCTCGCTCCTCGAAGCCCGCAATCTTTGCATCAAGCAGGGCAAGACTTTATGCACGCAAGCCCAATGGCTGCGCGCCTGTTCGGGCAGCGACGCGCGCCGTTTCCCCTATGGAGACGACTACGTCAGCGGTGCCTGCGCCACCGGCTTCGATGGCAGCGTTCAGAAGCAACCCCTTCCCAGCGGCCATTTTACGCACTGCCGCACCGCCGAGGGCGTCTACGACATGGCCGGCAACGCCGCCGAATGGGCCGACAGCGCCAGCCCCGACCTGCTGGGCGGCGACTGGACCGGCTCCCTCAAGACCCCCGACCTCTCCGGCAGTTGCCGCACCGAAACCCCCGACGACGACGTCGCCAAAGAACGCCGCGGCTTCCGCTGCTGTAAATCCAGCGACCAGAGCCGCGCACGTCAGTAAAGCCAACCAATCCCGACAAGCGGCTTGCACGCGAAAAAAAGACTGGCGGCAGTCGCTGAACTCGCAGCGCAGTTGCGTCCCACAATCGAAACTCGCCTAGCCGGCCGCGATCTCTATGCCTTCACACGAAAAACGCATATCACGCTTGCCCGCACTTTTGGAGTCAATCCCGACGCAGTGGCTCTGCAAGTCGGGCACGTGGGCGGGAGCGTCGAGGAGAAGTTTTATCTGGACGAATCCTTCATCGATCCCCGGCAGTCTTCGCAAGCAGTCTACGACCTGATTCAAGGACGAAGGGACTTGCCCGGCCCAAAGGATCCCGGGGGCGGCGCGGCGCGAACCTTCGTCCCGCGGTACTACGATCGCCTTGTAAAAAATGAAGCGGAATCCGAAGCGTCAGCGGTGAAAATGGTGGAAGCTCAAAAACCAGTAGCTCTAGTTGATGTAACCACTGATGAACACGGTATTAAAAGCATCCCCGTGCGGACTCGAACCGCAGACCTCCGGTTTAGGAAACCGCTATATTAACGTAAACCCTTACACACCAACGACGTTAAAATCGCGGGGTACAAGTCGGGGTACAAGAATTTTGACTGAAAAAGTGCTCACAAAATCATTATTCGTCGCCTATCCTGCATCTGAAGATTCTCACCAGGGAAACGTCCCAGGCGAATCGTTCGCGAGACCAGAATCTGATGTCTTCCACGTTACGGAGACAATTGTGAAACCGATTGAAATTCAAGTCCAATTCAGCGCTCAAATCAGCCCCGGCCAATGGCAGCAGATTGCCGCCATTTTAGGAATCAATGAAAATCTGTCCAAGCGTCGGACTTCGCGGCCTGTTCCTCCAGATGATCTGGAGCCGAAAATTCAGAGATCCCAGACGCTCAATCCGGCTTTGGCGGTGGATCTGCGTGAAGCAGCAAAATTATTGAGCTTCAGTTCCCAAACCGTCCGTCGCGAAATTGTCCGGGGCACATTGCGCGCATTAAAACTCGGCCGTTCATGGCGTGTTCGAATGTCAGAGATCGGCGCTTACTTGCAGCGACTTGAAGAGAAGGAGTGTCCGCCGTAATTAACGCGCCTTCGGGTCATTCAGATGGCTCGAAGGCGTCGCCCGACACGCCCTGCGCCTCCGCCGCTGGCAAAGCCAGCTTTCGTTCTGAAGCACGGTCGGCATTTCACGCCGCGGCCCCTGCCTCGCCAAGTCAAGCGCGGCCGAGGCGGACGGTGTTTTAAAGACAGTGATGACGCCGCCCCGATGATCTCCGATGATCTGACTCGTTTTGACGATTCATATCCGCGGATGTAGAATCTTGCAGGCGTGGGATAGCTTTGGCCAGCGACAAGCCGACTTTTCGCATCGGTTTTCCACGCTTTATTTTGCGAATCAACGCTTCCAGCGAAAGGAAGCAGATGAGCACCGCAAAAGATCCGCTCGCAGCGGCGACAAAAGCCGTTGCAGTTAATTCACATGGGCACTACGGAGCACCTGAACCAGGCTCAGAGTCGTTTGAGCGCTGGAAGATCATTCAGAAGCTTGAACGGGAATATCCGCCCGTGCGTAGCCAATCCAAGCCGCCAGTGCGTCCAATCGTGCCTCGTCCTCCTCAACGACAATTGGCTAAATGCTTGAGCGATATTTTAGCCGCGGCAAAAATGCGTCGGAATTGCTGTTTCGGTGACCCGCTGCTTTTGAATTTGAGTCAGATTCTGCCACGGCTAATGGGCGAATTGCAAAAGGAACTCGATGAGTTCGGTGCCAGATTCGACTTGCCGTTTGAATCCCGAGAAGTTTTTCGAAATTGCACGCTATCATGCGCGGATTCATCTGACGATGTCGCCTTAAATGAAGTTGGCAAGGCGGTAAAGCTGGCGTGGTATTGGAAGCCGATTGGGCTTACCCGCTCGTCCGCTTCACGCCAAATAGTTCCAAACTCGAAAATTGACGAGTTCTCTAAGACGCTTAAGGCCATTCCGTCGTTGATCACAAATGCAATGAAAGAGCATCTCAACGATGAAATTGAAACCCGGCTAAGGAAAAACGACAACGTCGCGACAGACCCGAAAGCGAAGATGGACGGCGCGAGTTCGCTTCCGATAGTTTACTACAAGTACATCAGCATGAAGAACGCTTGGCTGCAAGATAAAATTGAGAATCCAGGATTTAAGGTGAAAGTCGGAACTAAGGAACTGCTGTGTCTGTTGAAATTCGTCGATGCGAGCGGCAATCCGCTAGAAGAAGTCCTTGCGACAACGCAAATTCACTATGAACTGACACAAAAACATGCGAAGAAAAAAGTCGCAGATGGATACGTTCGCAAGCTCTTTCACAATATTCGGGCGAAAGCTACGGCCAAGAATGACGCTGCTGACGAATCCCCAGCTTTGACTGCATTGGAGAAAGTTGGAACGAGCCCGCAGCATCGCTTGGAATTCAGGCTTATCAGTGCAAAGGATCTCAGCGCAAAGCCAGATGGAACGCGCGTTACATCTGACATCCAGTCAAGCACAAAAGCGAAAAAGTAGCTTGGGAACCTCTCCTCTGCTCAATTAGAAATTCTCGACCGCGAAAGTCGGAGAACGCGCGTTCAATTTGATCCTCCGCGACAATGGTCCGGCCTGAAGTGTTTAGCCGCAGATACGGCAATCACCGGTAGGGCTGGCACATGTTATGGAGGCAAATCAAAATGGAAAATTCGAATCAGCCTAGTGCGGCGCGACCAACGAACTCAGATAGCGGGGATAAGACCAGCACGTTTAACCAGGCTTTCATCAACGCACTTATCACAAATGAAGGAACAAGGTCCGAGGGCATCCCGGCTCTCGCGAAGCAGTACAATCTTGGCCGGGTTCGAATCCCTGGCGCCCCGCCCATTGAACAACTCGAACCAAAACACATTCCTGCCGTCATCAACGTTTTAACTTTTGTAGAGGACCCAGACAAAAATTGGGACGGTCTTTGTGCCCGCTGGAAAGAAGAAGAAGAGTTCTTACAGCAGGCGAACAACCCGTTCTTCCCAAAGTGGTTCGGGAAAACCGATGCTGGTTCAATCTGGATGCAGGACACCGGTCCTATCGACGCTATCGCTCGAACGAAGCTCGATCAACTGTTTTATGAAACGCAGCGCTTGGGCGCTGGCACCCTGACCGAATCGCTGCGGCCCGCGCCAATCGCCGACAAGGAAATCATGCAGTCGATTCTCGATTCGGCCCGGCAGTTCATGAACATCCTGTTCCAGCCGATGGGATACGATACAGGCAAAAACTCAGAATTCCGGCTCAGTACGACGCTGCCGATGCTGGCGAGCTTCGGCTACGACGGATTTCGCTTCCTGGCCGATCACATCGCCGACTTTTCGGACGAAGAAGATTTTCAGCATTACCGCTCGGCGCCGGACGAAATGATCACGGCAGATTTGGAAAAGTCTGTCGGCATCAGCGGCTACCCCATCAACATCGGCCTGATCGACGCGCATGATGTAATCGAGATTCTGGAGCGCTGCAAGTTGTCCCAGCCGCCGCGCTGGTTGCCCAGTTTGATCTTGATCCACATAAGAGCGCATGGAAGAATTGGTTTCGAAAAGTTTTCAGACAGGCGTAGCACGCGGAATCGCAGCCGTTCGGACAGCCGGCGAGCAATTGTCTGGCGGCATCCACGACTTCCCGCCAACGCCCAAGTATCTGCTCAAGCAAGCCGGAGCCACCCGGCATCGGGTCGTAAACTATGAGATCAGTTGTGCCATCCGGCTTTTGGATCAGCAGCAGTTGCAGGTCTTCTAGTCCCATATCGAAAAGCTGCGCCGCCGCGATGCGCAGTGCTTCCCCGATGTTTATCCCGGAAGCCTGGTCTTGAAGGCTGTGGAAGTGAAGCATGTCCACTTCGGTTTGCACGGACAGGGCCATCAGCGCAGGTATTTTCCCGCAACGCTCCAGATGCGCCTGCTGGAACCGTTGAATTTCCAAGGGTACGGCATACGGTGTCTTCGCGGCGCCGCAGACTGAACAGATATAGTGCCCGAGCGTGCCAGCGGTCACACGCCCGGCTTCGCCCAGATTGACCAGTTCGATCCCCTGACCTCGAAGATGATGGACTTCAAAATTACCGATCTTGATCGCCTTCCCGCCGCGGCACCGCTTGCGCAATCGGCCCAGCACTGTGACCGGCATGGAGAATCGGAGATTTTCATCTTCGGTAATGCGGCTTTCGTGCGCGAGATCGAGATCGGTCAGGGGCAGCGCGTCGATCGCCACAGCGCCCGCTTGCGCGTAGGCGGTGTCTGTGAAATCGTCGGTCACGCAGCCGGTGGTCACGTTGACGCGGAGCGTGCGGATCTTTGAGGTTTCCTCTGCGCCCATGTGGAAGCGGTTGGCGTAGAACGTGCCGCGATTGGCGTATAGCCGATTGCCGGGAACAAATTCGCGCAACGCCACAACATTCGAGCGCGACAATTCGAAGGGTTTTGGTCCCGTGTTTTGCGCAAATCCGCGGCGCGCGAAGGCCGTAATCCCGCCTTCGTAAATTCCGTATCCTGGCAAATAGCCCTCAGTGCTCAGCACTGTCAGCGTGTACGTTTTGCTGTCCCGCCGCACAATGCCGTTCACATATTCATCGCAGCGCCGCAGCAGTTGCTCTTCGTCTTTTTCGATGAGTCCGGCGTCTTTCTTCTTATGCAACTCACCGCGCGTCGTTCTGGCCCAGGTCAGCCGGCGATGAAGCCGCGCAAGCACCGCATCCAGTTCGTCGGCAGCCGAATCGATCGTGAGTTCAATCATCGCGCGCGATGCGAGCTCTTTCGCCTCTTCGGGCCAGTGCTTTGCAAACAACTCACCTAGGCTGTCAGCGATTTTGACGCGCATGTCCGTCAGCAGCGCTTTTAGAGGCGCGGCGCTGAGCGGTCTGTCCCGGAACTTGTCGTCCTCATCAAGCAGATAATTGCGAATGAACGCTGGAAACAGTTCCTTCAACGTTTCGCCGACAGGTTGGGAATGCTCGGACGCATCACGCGATTCAAGCAGTAACTCCGAAAGAATCGCCGAGCGAATGTGCTTTGCGGCCATGAGCGGATTTTGAAGATTGAACGCCGGCGCTTCTATGGCCCCGCCAAGCAGGCGCAACGGGTCTTCGAAAAAGTAGCGGTCATGCTGCGAACGCCGGCAATACGTCACGACGACCGCCATTCGTTCTTCGCGTCCGGCGCGGCCAGCGCGCTGCCAATAATTTGATGGGCGCGGCGGGACGTTGCGCATGAGCGCCATGTCCAGCGCTCCGATGTTCACACCCATTTCCAGCGTTGGCGTCGCCACGAGACAATTCGTTTTGCCGTGTCTCGATTTGAATTCGTGTTCGATCTTGTTGCGAATCTCGCCGGGCACCTGGGCGGTGTGTTCTTCCGGCGACACCATGACGAACGGCTTGCCCATCAGCCACACGTCATAATTCTTCTGGTCGGGCGGTGAAACCTTTGTTTCTCCGCTGCAATGATGCCGCGCGCACTTGTTGTGCGGAGCGGCGCGCGCGGCGATGCGCTGACACGTCGAACAGCGGTGGACTTCGTTGCTTTTTACGACCTTCGTTTTATCGGCGTCCAATTGCCAAACGTCGGGGCCGAGAATCCGATCATGTTGGGATCGCAGTGTGACCGGCACAAGCAATTTCAAGTCATCGACAAGCAACTGCCACAGCATCGTTGCCGCCGCGTCCACGTCCAGATTGTCAGGATCGCTGGCCCATTTCTTCAACAGTGCCTGCACGCCAGATTGCGAGCTTCGTGCGATCAGCGACCGCGCATAGCGGTTGTTGGCGTCGGCGTTTAAAATCAATCCGCCCGGACGGAATTCCTTGAGCGGCAACAGCCCATTCTGAATCCACTCGTCGTCTTTGGCGTGGAACTGCGAAAAGATTGGGTCATCCCGAACGAACAGGATTCGGCTGCGACGCCAGTTGTCGAGCAGCAACGCCAAACCTTCACACGCGTCCTCAGAACGCACGCCTAATGCCGCGGCGAAGTCTTTCACACCTTGGCGCTGCGGCGTCAATCCGTCGTAAACGACACGCGCCAAACCCATTGACTCCAGACAATCGGTGCGCCGGATGCCATTGGTAAATTCGCGCAGCACCATGTACCGCAATGCCGTGTAGATGTTCTTCGCTCTATCGCTTCCGAGTGTCGCGCCGGCGTGCTCCTCGGTCAGTTCAGGAAGCAGCACTTCGACAAGCCGTTTGTTCTTTTTGAATTCGGCCATCAACGCATCCACAATTCCATAGAGCGGCAACGGCGCGGCGCTTTCGTGAATGGCCTGGTGAATCATGTGGCGCAGACGAATTCGGCGCGCATGGTCTTGCATCCAACCGGCTTGAAACGCCGCGTCCTGGCGGCTGTCGGCAAAGACGATAAGCTTTTTGTGGCCGTCCGGCGCGGCGTTGATCATCGCCTGGGCGAGAATGTGAATGTCCGCAACCGTCACGGCTCGAATCTTTTTTGTCGGCTCGATGGTCCGGCCGCCAATGCGGATCGCCAGCGTTCCGCACGACGGACACGACTTCAATTCGTCGCCGAATACAATTAACGGCAGCAATGGCTGCGCGTGTCCACATCCATCGGCCATGCATTTTTCGCCGGGGTTACGATGCAGCGCGCCACAGCAACGGCAAAAGTATCCGCGCGGCCAGCGCTGTGATTTCGTCGATCCAGGATTATCCACCTCCTCCAGCAAATGCGTCGTTGCGCGCAGACGCATCCCGCCCTCTTCTGGGGCGGTGGACCAAACGGCGTTGTCTTTGCCCTTGTCGTCCGACGTGGCATCGCCCTGAAGAAATCCGGTGATTTGGCTGCTACGTCCCCGTGTGTATTGCAGATCCTTGTAATACTTTTCGAAGAAATGCTGTCCGCACGTGCGGCAGGTCAGCACGCTGAAGAACGCATCGTCCCGCCAAGCGGGATTGTTTTCTTTGGCGTCGCTGATCGACATGAATAGATTTGCCTTCACGCCTTGCGCCGCGCTGTCGAAGCCGACGACCATTTCATCCAGGCCGCGAATGAAAAAATGGACTTTGGGACGCAGCAGTGACTCGCCGTCTTTGCGCGCCGCTGCGCCGAGAACCAAATACGCGAGCATCTCGACGTTCGCCTCAGCGCCTTGCTTGATGCGGTTGGTCGCCACGCGCTGCGACGTGCCCCACGCTGCCGCG
The DNA here is from genome assembly GCA_035308565.1 of Planctomycetota bacterium. GTDB lineage: Bacteria > Planctomycetota > SZUA-567 > H5-PLA8 > H5-PLA8 > JANXLS01. The sequence goes on from DATGGK010000134.1 coordinate 31,894, forward strand.
TCCAAATGCTTCGGCTGCTTCAGAATCTGGGTACTCTGGAAGATGTATTCGTTTGTGACGAGGTGTTCGAAAAGCGCCGCGCGCCAATCGTTTCCCGGCTCAAAGATTTGGCCGGTCAATTCCTCAACGACAATTTTGACGCCGGCGACATCAACCGGCTCCGTCACCGCTTGAATGATGCGGCTGAGCCGCGCGTGGGCATCCGCTTCGGCTCCGCGCGGTGCGGTGGGTTTATAGCGTCGAGTCGGCCACTCGCGGGCGACGTAGGATTCGCCGATGAGCGCCACGCTCTTCTCGCTGACTCCAAAGAATCGCGACGCGAAACGCAGCGCGGCGTTTTCCTCGGAAGCGGCGTTGGGATCGGTGAGCGTCGCGGATGTTCCGATGCACACGATCTCGTCCGGCTTCTTCCCGGCCAGCACGCGCAAGCGGCGAATCAGGCATGACACTTCCGCGCCGGCCGCGCCGTCATAAGTGTGGGCCTCATCGAAGACGAGGTACTTCAAAGGCGCGTGGGCAAAGAGCAGCACGTCCGGCAGGCGCGTGGCCAGCACTTCAAGCTGCCGGTAATTGGTGATCAGAATCCGCGGCTTGCGCGTGCGCAGGTTTTCTTCCGAGCAACATTCTTCTTTCGGCGCCAGCGGGCGCAGCGCACGTTCCTCGACCAGCGCCTGTTCCTTTCGCTTCTTTCGTTCGGCCAGATACGCTGCGCGCGACGAGCCTTCGAAGCGCTCGACAGTCACGTCTTTTTCCTTGTCCGGCGTGGTGCCGATCCACTGGCCAAAGCTGATTCCGGTCCCGCCCAAAAAATCGCGCAAACGGTCGAGTTGATCGTTGGCCAGCGCGTTCATCGGGTAAACCAGAATCGCCGCGAGTCCGTCGTGAACGCCGGCGTCGCGCTGCCTCAGTAAATCGTCGATGATCGGAAAGAGGAACGACTCGGTTTTTCCGGAGCCGGTGCCTGTGGAAACCAACACGTGCCGGCCTTTGCGGACGTTCTCAAAGACCTGCTGCTGATGCGACCACATCGTTTCGTAGCCGATCAAGTCCGGCATCGCCGGATGCAGCATTCCCTTCTTTTGCAGGTTCGTGATCAGATCACCTTTCGCGAACGACTCACTCAGCGAAATGTATGGTCCGCGCACCAACGGCATGTTCAGCGACGACGGGCGCTGCAACAGCTTGCGCGCTTGTTCGGCGAGATCGGGATCGGCGAGCGGGAACGCTGAGAAGATATAGCGCAGGAATTCGTCGCAGATGGCATGGGCGAATTGGACGGGGTTGATGGGCATGTCGTCTCCAGCGCAAAGGAGGATTTCGACACATCATACAATGCGCGGAAATTTGGTGCGGAAAAGAAAAAGCCCGCGCTCGTTTTGCAAGCGCGGGCCTTAAATTTTGCCTCGGGCGATCGTCGCTGCTCTTATGCCGCGCAACATTCGTTTTCGTGGGGTTCCATCATGGCTTCTGCGCTCGCCAAGCGCGCCATGTCGATTAGTTCCTCATATTCCCGGACAATACCATCCTTCTTTGCGGTCAGGATTTGAGCGACAAAAAGGTATTCCAGCCGAAGCTTTCCGTCTTTAAATAAGATCATCAACTGAGGGCATTCCTGCAAAAAGCGCGAAATGCCTTTGAGGAAGCAACCCACGATTTCGTTGTTCACCTGCGAGCGATAGACCGTCACGAAATCGTCCATGCGCACGCCGTAGTACGCATCGGGCTTTGCGAAAAACTTGATGCAGTCTCCAGCCGAACTGTAGATTGCCGTTGGGACAAATGGCGTATCCTCCGCCATCGCATTGACCATCTCCGTAAATTCGTCGCCAGTCATGGGTGAATCCTTTCTGCAAATCGTGCGTCGTTGCCTTCATGTTGATTGAGCAGATTATTCGGACTCAATTCCTCCCACCTCCATTCGAACACGATCCGATCCTCGTTGACAAACGCAAAAAACACATCCGTCGTTTTCACCGCAGTCTTCTGTCCGCCGATGAACTTATAGGGCGGACGCGCCACGTAAGCCAATCCCTTTTCTTCGCCGATGCGATTAAGCCCTTGATACACCGCAATCGGCTTTTTAATCGAGAAAGGAACACATTCCGCTAAGGTCAGCGTGTAAGTCTTGCCCAATTTCGGCGCCACTTTGATGCTGGCGTCCGCAAGAAGAAGAGTCCAAGTTTGCTTGTCATGTGGGTCGAAGGCGTCGTCGATGGCCTGGCATCCAGCTTTCGTCAACTTTTTCAAATAACTCATTCATGCGTCCCCGAGTCCCCCACTCTGAGTTGCACTGAGTATCTTATCGGAATTATCGGTAATGCAAATGAAAGAAATCTAACGGCTCGCTCACGGGCGTGGACATCCGGCGTGTTCATTCAAACAACCGCCTCTGCTTCGGCCCTTCCCCTCTCAACTTGAATTCCTCCTCCTCGCCCTTCTTCCTCGCAGCGCGTTCGTGTGTGCCGGCGATGTAATCCGCCACTGCCTGTTCGCTCCCCAGCAGCGCCACCGCGTCGGCGTGGCAGTGCTCCCAGGTCCAGCCGTGGCGCGGGTCGTCGGCTGCGAATGTCTCCGGTTCCCAGCGGTGGCAGCCGGCGCGGTTTTGGATTAGCGGCTGGCTGAGGCCCTTGGCTTGGGCGGCCGGCGCGCTGGTCAGTTCGGGGATGCCGAGCAGGGCGAAGAAGGCGTCGTTGCTTAAGGACGCGGCGCTGTCGGCGCTCCATTTTCCTTCTTTGAGCGCGCGGAAGGCGGCGGCGGCGAGGCCGGTCAGGCGCTCGCGGTAGGGCAGCGTTTTGTCCACGCGCCAGAAGCCCTTCGGGTCGGTAGGGTCGTCGCGGACGATCCAGTCGAAGTCGTCCGGGTCCAGGCCGTAGGCATCTGCGCACAGCGCGTCAAGTTCCACGCGCAGCCGCAGCCGGTCGGCTTCCGTCACCGCCCACCAGTGTTTCCATTCGCGGGTGGAGAGTTTGGGGTATAGCGATTTCAGACGCAGCCATTCGGGGGCGAAGCGGCGGTGGAGAAATGTTAATGCTGCCGCCCCGAGCATTAAACGCTTTACCATTGAATCAGAAAAGTTCGAACGACTCAATCGCTTTGCAATCGGTAATTCGGCGATCAAAAACCAATCGACGTGAAGCCCACCGACACGCTGGCGGCAAACGAAATCAAAGGTAAGGCTCGTTAGTCCAGCCGCCAAAATCAATGTACGTTCAAGCGCGTTCTCGGCAAACGTGAGAGTTGAAGCGGTGTCGCCACAACCGAAATCACACAGCGCTGTGCCGATGAGAGTTCGCGTGTTTGTAGAGGAACCGATGCGCATGAAAACGAACTTATTCTTGCCGACGCTGTGTCCGCGTTTTTTGTAGTCGATTTCCGAAATAAGGTATTGGGGCAAAATGCGTTTGTCGGAAAATGCTCTTTCGATCCACACAGCAGTACGTCCTTTACCGCTTATCCAGCCTTTCTGAGAAAAGTCGAATTGCCCGATCATGCGCCCTTCGAAAAGCGGCAACGCGACCTCACCTTTCGGGCCTATCCATCTGTCGTAAACATCCGGGAGATAGCCTTCATCGACCCACTTCTTAATTGGAGGGAAAAGACGGGCGTCAGAATTCATCATGAAATCAATTGCGAAATCAATTTTCCAGCCATCGGCATTCTCGCCTAGCCGAAGTGAATGCTCATATATCCGTTTACAAGCCGTTAGATCGCGTTGACTACGGACTTCGGGTATGGACCTGCTATCCGGCGAAAACAACGGGATCAAATTGCGATCTAATTCAAAAACTGCGGGCGGATTTCGTTCCCAAAGCTCAAGATCGCGGAGCATAAACGCCGCTTTTAAAGGTATTTTTGTAACCTTGCGATCAACGATAATTACGGCGAACTTGAAACTGCCGTGAATGTCAAAAATCTTCTTCCTATTTTCAAAACAAACCAGCCAATCCCAATTGCATTTGTCAAGAAAGAGTGCTCGCAATGGCAACGACCACGAATCGGTATACAGTCCCGAAGGGACGATCACGCCCGCGCGGCCGGTGGAATTGAGCAAATGGAATGAAACTTCGAGAAAGAGCTTGTACGTGAAAATTCGCCCTGTCTGGTAGATGAATGCCCGTGCGGCTTCGGGGCTTCCGTCTTTCGATTGGCGACGTTTCTTCCAGACTGAAACGAGGTCGGCCGACGCACGGCCGAGCATGGCTGTTGAATCGCCGTTTAATCCGAATGGGTCACCGGCACTTGCGACCCAATTAGCCATTGCCTTAAAATACTCGTTGTAGGTCAGCCACCTTGCTTCTAAGCCCGTGTTTTCCGAATTGCGGCAACGCGGCAATGAGCGGAACGGGATCAAGCGTTGAAACGAGGCCCTCCGCGCGCCGTTTTGACTGAATCGTCTTGTCGCTTTCGGGCCTCAATTCCGCGGCAGGATTTCCGACAAATCCCAGGCCGCCACGTTCCTTGGATCTGCATAGCCAAGTACAAAACCGTTTGATGGCCTGAATTCGACGGGCGCGCTCGCGCGGACTTTTCGGATTGGATGCAGACACAGCCTGAATCAAATCGTTTTCGTTAGCTTTCCCATAGTGAGAATCCATGCCGAGCTTTTCGAGAACGCATTTTACCCGGCGAATTACGTCGTCGCGTTGAGCCTCGCTAACGCCCTCTTTGAGGCGAAAATTCTTTTCGAAATGCCCCAGGCATTCTCGCACTACTGCCTTCTTTTCAGATTCGCCCCTTTCTCCAATCAATCGATTCTGACGCTCAATGACGTTGTTCAGCCGTTCAACTTCACGGCGTTCAGCGGCGAGCAATCCGTCAATCCGTGAAATGTAATCGCGCAAATTCTGGATGAACTTCATCACGGCAAACCACTGCGCGGAGTCGATGTTCGGCGGCGGCAGGCCCGATTCAACATAGTATTCGTCCGGAATCTGCCCAAGCAGTTCCGTTTTTTCGCGCTGGCCTGTTTCGACGTTTTCGACAACTGGGCTGGGCCAGCGTGTCAGATCGAATTGATACTCAGGGCGCGACGCTGATTTGATGGCTTTGAAATAGGGGTTGAGTAAGTGTTGGCCTACCTTGGGCGCGTCACTTTTCAAAAGCGGTGGTTTCTGAAGCAGCGCCTGCGCATCTTCCAGCAATTGGCCCTGCTGCGATGGACTCAACTTCGATACGCCGATTCGAATCCATTTTCCCTTATTGTCCGAGCCGAGAACCCATGGATGTCTGAAGCGCAAGACGCCGCCGTCCTGCATCGGCGTGTACTTCCGTGCCGTTTCCGCAAGTTTGGATTTCATAGTAATCTTACCCGTAAGCCTCGTTCTGTTGACCATTCGGGGTACAGATCGGGGTACAGGTTTTTAGCACGAACGGCGCTGGAATCAACGAAAAGTTGTGCGGAATTCACTATATGACACTGCGAATTCTGGAGTTATAAAAATATCCCCGCGCGGACTCGAACCGCGGACCTCCGGTTTAGGAAACCAGCGCTCTATCCATCTGAGCTACGGGGACAAGGACTTAGCTATGCAACAAATAGGCAACAAATGACTTGACAACTTGCTTCGCCTGTACACGCTGACCCTAACGAATTTGGAGCAGGTTGACGCGTGAAATTGACTCCCAAAAAGTTAGTCGGCGGTAACGGTTTTGGCATCGCCTTCCGTCACCCGCTTCAAGAAGGTAAAGTTTGTCGCCGCGAACTCGGAACAACGGACGAAACCATCGCGTGGACGATCTGCCGCGACATTGTCGCATTATTGGAGAACCCCGCGCTTTTGCAAGATCCGGATTCTCCGAAGCTCCTCGGTTACGAGCGCCGTGCCGTCGAAATTGCGCTCGGAGAAGAGCACGCGAATAATGTGTTTGGAGCCGGGACGCGGCCGGCGTTTACGCATTCTGACCTAAATGTGCTCCGTGATCGGCACGAAAAAGTTGATACTCTTGCTGCTCATGACCGGCGCGGCGCGGGCGTCACACACGACTCCTCCAGCAAAGCGGATTGGTTTTTAGGCGAGATTTCCGACTTCAATCCGCAGGGTTTCAAAGCGCGGATGCCCGCGCCGCGCACGCGCTCGAGCGTGTCGAGGCGGTCCTGAAACTGGCGCATGGAAATGATCTCGCCGTAGTAATCGGGCGCGGTGTCGAGGTTGCGGTTGTAGTAATCGAGGTCGGCGTCTTTGAGCTGCTCGGCCTGGCCGGGTTCGAGCATGCCCAGCGTGGCGCAGGTTTCGAGGCCCAGCGCGCTCACGGCTTTCACCATTTCGAGCACGGGGTCCAGCTCTTTTTGCTTGAGCCCCCGCCACGCCGCGCCCATGCAGAAACGCGTCGCACCGTTTTCCTTCGCGGCCTTCGCGGCGCTGACAACGTCGTCGAGCGGCAGCAGCGCCTGATTCTCGACGCCCGTGTGATAGCGCGCGGCCTGCGGGCAGTACCCGCAATCTTCCGGGCAGCCGCCGGTTTTGATCGAGAGCAGCGTGCTGAGCTGCACGGCGTTCGGATCGAAATGCTCGCGATGAACGACCTGCGCTTTGAAGAGCAGATCGCTGAAGGGGAGGTTGAGGAGGGATTCGATGGAGTCGGGGGAGAATTTAGTCATGGCTTTCCGATTGTTCGTCTTCCGAGTCTAAGAGTTGGAACAACTCATCCGCCAATGAGGCGAATGCGTCGTCGGGAATTTCGCCATACTCATTGTTGAATTCGATGGCCGCCATTTTGATCATCCTGGTTGATTGCTTATCCAACGATTGTTATCTCTCTTTCGCACCACGTCAAAAAATCGCGGTTCGTAGCGTAAGGCTCCATCTCGCCGGCATACAACCACCAGACATTGCCGCGCTCTGGACCTGTGACGATCAGAACTGACATTTCGCCATAACCATATCGAAGTAAGATGCAACCGTTGCGACTTTGTTCTAATGTCCCTTCGATTGACGTCTCGCCCATATCCCAATTGCAACATCGAGTAAACGGAAAGGGCAAATGGACGTCTGGTAGCTTTTGCCAAAATTCGTCTACGTATTCGTCGCCGGATTGCGGACTCTGGCCTAACGGTACAAAGGCATCGAAATCCGGTCCGATATCTCCGTTTCCGATTTCCATTATGAACCGTCGAAAATCAACCGGCAATGTGATTCTTTGTCGTGCCTCAAATTTTGCAACGGCTTCTTCTGAAAGCCGCGGCAAGAGCGTAATTCCGTCCTCACCAATTTTTTCCGCGAGGCGCTGTAGTCGGTCCATTGCCAACTCCGAAACATTCGCGTTACGCAGTGTACCTGCTCACGATCAGCGTCCCATTATGCCCCCCAAAGCCCAAACTGTTCGACAGCGCGTGCCGAATCGAAATCTTGCGCGGGCCTTGCGGCACGTAATCCAGGTCGCAGTCCGGGTCCGGCGTCTTCAGGTTCTTTGTCGCGTGGATGATGCCCTCGTGGATCGACAGGCACGTCACTACGAATTCAATGCCGCCCGCCGCGCCCAGCGTATGTCCGGTCATGCTTTTGGTTGAGTTCACCGGAATTTTGCGCGCGTGATCGCCCAGCACTTTCTTGATCGCGAACGTTTCGATCTTGTCGTTGAACGGCGTGGACGTGCCGTGGGCGTTGATGTAGTCGATGTCCTGCGGCTGAAGGCCCGCGTCTTTGATCGCGGACGTCATCGCGCGGATGCCGCCGTCGCCGTCTTCGCATGGCGCGGTGATGTGGTAGCCGTCGCCGGAGAGGCCGTAGCCGGTGAATTCGGCGTAGATGCGCGCGCCGCGTTTTCTGGCGTGCTCCAGTTCTTCGAGCACCACGATGCCGGCGCCTTCGCCGAGCACGAAACCGTTGCGGTCCTTGTCGAACGGGCGCGACGCGCCTTCGGGATCGTCGTTGCGCGCGGAAAGCGCGCCCATGTTGGCGAAACCGGCCATGCCCAGCGGCGTGACCGCGGCTTCGCTGCCGCCGGAGACCATCACGTCCGCTTCGCCGTATTGAATCGTGCGCAGCGCTGAGCCGAGCGAATTGGCGCCGGCGGCACAGGCCGTCACGATGCAATAATTCGGCCCGCGCAGGCGATGCAGAATGGAAATCTGCGCGGCGGCGGCGTTGCCCATCAGTTTCGGAACCAGAAACGGCGAGACGCGCCCAGGGCCTTTGGCCATCAGGCGTTCCTTTTGCTCTTCGATTTCGGTGATGCCGCCGATGCCTGTTCCGACGAGCACGCCGATGCGCGAAGTATCTTCGTTTTTCAAATCGAGGCCCGAGTCCTTCACCGCTTCCTTCGCGGCGACGCAGGCCAATTGCGTGAAACGGTCCATGCGCGTGGCCGCTTTCGGATCGATGCCGTATTCAGGATGGCCCGGATCGAAGTTCTTCACTTCGCCGGCGATGTGAACGCTGTGTTTGGACGAATCGTACAGCGAGATCGTGCCGATGCCGCTGACGCCTTCCAGCAGCGCGTTCCATGAAGTCCGGACGCCGATGCCTACCGGCGTGACCAGGCCCAAGCCGGTCACCACCACACGCCGTCGATTGTTGCTCATCGCCACTCCTTGCAGAAAAAAGTCCTGAGTGCTGAGTGCTGAGTCCTGAGTAAAAGAGCGTGAAGCGCTTTCCCGCAGTTCTGCAGCACTCAGGCCTCAGCACTCAGCACTGAATAAAGAATGCCGAGTGAGGTCGTCACGCGGCATCTTTGCTGGCTCGCTTGAATGTCCCGGACAATCGGACGCTACTTCTTGGTCTGTTCTTCGATGAACTTGACCACTTCGCCGACGGTCTTGATCTTGCCTTCCGCTTCTTCCGGGATGTTGATGTCGAATTCGTCCTCGAACTCCATCACCAGGTCGGCGGTGTCGAGCGAATCGGCGCCCAGGTCCTGAAAGGAGCTTTCGAGCGTGATCTGTTCCTTGGGCTTTTTGAGCTTTTCGCTGACGATCTCAATGACTTTTTCCTTCACCGACGCGCTGTCCATTCTGTTTCCCCCTGTTCTTTCGCCGCGCGCGGGTTGTGCGCCGCGCGGCGTATATAGTTGTGTTTCAATGGGGCAAAAAATATACTGGACAAAGCGTTTTATGGCAAACGAATTACCGAATAATGCGCGCTCGATTTTCAGCCGCTCATTTATCAATCGAATCGAGGATGGCGTTGGCGACCAGTTCGTGGCCGGCCGGTCCGAGGTGCACTTTACCCCGGCAGTACAAATGTTCCCGGTCCGTCTTGCCTTCCTCGTGAAAAACAGTGTACATGTCCGCCACCCCGGCGTGCCGCGCGTGCGCCGCCGTGCGCGCAGCTTGCGCCAATTCAGCCACCGTGTCCCATTTTTCCACGGCCGGGCACGTTGTCATTACCAGCACATCGGCGTTGCCGTTCGTGGCGCGGCGCACGCGGTCGATGGCGTCCTGCATCGTCTGAGCGAACATTTCGCCGCGCATCCCCGAATTCCAATCGTTGAATCCAAACCAGATCGTCACCAAATCGGGCTCGGGCGCCTGCCTCAGCCAGCGTGGAATTAGCATCAGGTTTTGCCGCAGTTCGGTTCCGCCCATGGCAGGATTTATGAGCGTAACCTCGCTCGAATATTTCGCGTGTAGCTTCTCCTTTAAAAGCGTTGGCCAGTTGACGGGCTTGTTGGCCCAATGATTGAAATCGGTGAGCGAGTCGCCCATCGTGACGATGGTCACCGGCTTGCCCGCTTTCAGTTTTGCGAGCACGTGGTCGAACGGTGCGGACGGAACTGCGGGTTCCGTGCCCAATTCGATCACAGGCTCAAGCCGGATTTCGTCGATGCTGTACGAATGCGCCGCATAGTCGCGCCAGTACCACCATTTGCCAAACCAGATCGGGCCGAGCTTCGAGGGAGCCAGCCCGTCGCGGCCCAGTGGTTTGGCGGCTGGGCCGCTCGTTTCAGGAATCAGGTCGCGCCACGGTACGACAATTTTCTTCCAATCGGTGCCATCGATTGGAAACGCATACGCAAAACGCAAAGCGAAATTGTTGTCCCAAATAAATTCGATTCCGCCCAAGTGCTCCGAGCCGTCGCCTTTCACCCAAAACGAAATGCCTGCCGCCGCATCCCAGTCCGCTGCGCCTTTCGCTTTGCCGATACAGAACGCGCCTTTGCAGTCATTCTCGAATGAGAATTTGAGCGCCTTGCCGTCCTTCCCATCAACCAGTTCGACCTTCGCCTTCTCCTTCGGCGCTTGAAAATCGAGCGCGTCCATCGAATCGATCACGCGCGATTCCGTGGCAACGCCAAATCGCGCGGAACACGCCCACAGCAACGCCATCCAAAAAAATTGCCGCATGCACTCTTCCTTTCGGGACCGTACGTTCAAATTATGTGTAATTAATAATCACCGACTTGATCTGCGTAAACAAATCCAGCCCATACGGCCCCTTCTCGCGCCCCCAGCCGCTTTGCTTAAATCCGCCCCACGGCGACGCGTTGTCGAACGCGTTGTAGCAATTCACCCACACCGTCCCCGCGTCGAGCGCCGCGGCGGCCTGATGGGCTTTGCGGATGTCGCGCGTCCACACTCCGGCGGACAGCCCGTAGGGCGAATCGTTGCCCTTCGCAATCGCGTCTGGCAAATCCTTGAACGGAATCGCGCAGACGACAGGCCCGAAGATTTCTTCGCGCGCGACACGCATGGCATTCGTGACGTTGGCGTAGACAGTCGGCTCGACGAAGAATCCGCCCGCCAGCGCGCCGCCGGGCGCTTTCGCGCCGGAAAGCGCGCGCGCATTTTCGGCGCCCGCGATGCGCACGTAATCGAGCACGCGCTGCTGCTGCGCGCGCGAAACCAGAGGTCCCATTTTCGTTTCAGGATCAAGCCCGTGGCCGAGTTTCACCGCGCGGGCCATCTCGGCAAGGCGCGCGACGAATTCGTCATAGATCGATTCTTGGATGAAAAGCCGCGAACCGGCGGAGCAGATTTCGCCCTGGCAGAAGAAAATGCCCATGAACACGCCTTTGAGCGCCGCTTCAAGGTCCGCGTCGGCGAAGACGATGTTGGGCGATTTGCCGCCGAGTTCGAGCGAGACTTTCTTCAAATTGCCCGCGGACGCGCGCACCAGCGCGCGGCCGACTTCGGTCGAGCCGGTGAACGTGATTTTGTCCACATCGTCATGATGCGCGAGCGCCGCGCCCGCCGTTTCGCCCAAGCCGGTCACGACGTTGAACACACCTTCCGGCAGCCCTGCTTCGCAGAAAATCTCGCCCAGCCGTAACGCAACGAGCGACGTGTCCTCAGAAGGTTTGATGATGATCGTGTTCCCCGTCGCCAGCGCGGGTGCGGCTTTGTACAGCGGC
>DATGGK010000135.1:0-22247 GCA_035308565.1 Planctomycetota bacterium
GAACGCGGGCCTCAGCCGCGCGCGATCATACAAAGACCGAGCACGTTCCCCGTGCTAATGACCTCGCGTGACGAATGGAAGTCCCAACAATTGACGGCTTAAAGAAGCAGCATTGGAATACCTAGCCTCCGCAGCACCCAAACCTGGACGGCGACATCCTCGTAATACTCTTCGGGTTTGGTGCCGCTCTTTACTTCGATCAAGTCGATCGTTCCGTCGTCATTGCGGCAGAAAACGTCAACCTTGATTCCGATTCCACTCGCGGCGAATGCCGCCTCGAAGACGAACTTCGCACCGGCTTGAAGCGTCACCTTTGTCTCCGTGATCGCCTTGGCAAATGTCTTGGCTTGAATCAATTGGCCTCCAGGGAACTGCTCCCTGGCTTTCTCGCCGACCTTGATTCCGTACAGGATACGGACTTCCTCGGAGGCGGAGAGCACTTCCCGCGGTTCGCTCTGTCGGTCTCGAACCCGAAGATAGCCGAGCCGAAGGCAGCCACCTGCGTCTTGGATGATGCGCTTGTTTAGGGAAACGCTGTTTGCCATGACCCAACCCCTGCGCACTCATGGACATTCGGAATCTGGGATAATCGTTTCTAAAGGAGTTCAGGGTTCTGCCTCATGCCATTTCTTGATGTCGCTTACGCCTTCTTTTTCCGCACATCCTTGTACACGTTGCGCCGGAATTCTTCATCGCCGTATCCGGTGGACTGCCAGCAGAGTCACGCACTCCAGCGCGGCGAATTCGAAAAACGATTCCGCGCATTACACCGCGTCCGCCGCGTTGTCAAAGTTCCAATGCAAATCCTCATTCAGCGCCAAACAGAAGCGCGGCCCTTTTTGTCGGGCCACTCCGACAATTTCCTATAGCTGCGCAGCGATTTCCGGCAGCAGCCACGCCAGCGCCACACCTGCATTGTGCGCGCAAACAAAATTCTGTGCATACACACGCGGCGTCACCTGAAAATCGAACAGCCCTTCACTGTCCGTAATTCCGGAGACAAACAAAAATGGGCTCTTCGACGCTGCGCGAATTATGCCGTGGGTCGTTTCAATTGAACCAATCTGGCCGGACACGCGGACTTTCGCGAAGCCCTCCTCTGCTTCACGATCCGCCCAGGCGTAATCGGCGTAATTGGTAATGTTGACCACGCCGACGCTGATGAATCCGTCACCCAGCAAAACAAGCGGCGGTTGTGCCGGTGACATGGGCGGATGCACAAGCCGGGCTTCCGCAGAGTGGCGCGCCTCGATACTAATCTTGCCAAACGCCGCGGAAGGAAAAGCTGAATCGACAACCTGATCTGGCTGCGGCGGCGTCCAAAGGCCCTGCTTTGGTTTTGGATCGTGAACGAACACGCGGCGTCCAATCACAGCGCAACCGTTTGCACTCACGCCCTCTCGCGACCCCGCCGTTCCAAACGCAATCACAAGGTCCGGCTTCGCGCCATACGAAATCGCGCCGGGGAGCACACGCGCCTTTTCGAGCGAAGACGATGAGTTTTCGGCTGGATTCATCAACTCTTCCAGGCACCAGACTTCCACAGCGGCACCGCCGCACGAGAACGTCATTCTGGGTTTGGGAGTTGGATCAGCAGGGCGCGGGTCTCCCGGCTTTGGCTGGACGGCACGCACCGCGGGAAAATTGAGATATTTGAAATCGCTCACGGCAGCCGGGCGCGCTTTGTCGTGGATGAGCACGGCGCATAGCGGATCGGCCTCCCACCACTTGTTGGCGATTACGACAACGCGCTTTGTCGGCATTTCGGAATCTCCGTCTTTGTGCGATTTGTGCATCCTTTACCACCTCAGCCTAGAATTGCGAATTTATTTTTATGTTTGGATCACGCTGGCAAGAAGTCTTCGGCCGTGCTATACAATGAAAACTATCCGCAATCGTTATTTCGACTATGCCCGAAGCACCTGAACAGAAGGCCCGTCGTCAGATCGACGCCATGCTTGCCGCAACCGGCTGGGACGTTCAGGATTACACACGCATCAACCTTGGCGCATCGCTCGGCATCGCGCTGTGCGAAGTCCCATTGCAGTCGGGACGTTGCGACTACCTTCTGCTTGTGGACCGCAAAGCGGTCGGCGTCATCGAAGCGAAGAAGGAAGGCCACGCGTTGTCGGCGGTAGCGGAACAATCAGCGCATTATGGCGAGAGCTTGCCGGACTTCCTGAAGCCGCCTGACGGGGTGCTCTCCTTTTATTACGAATCGACCGGCGTCGAAACGTTTTTCCGCGATGAGCGCGATCCGGAACCGCGGTCGCGGCGCGTATTCTCGTTTCATCGGCCGGAGACGCTTGCCGCGTGGCTGGCAGAGCCTGCGACGCTGCGCGCTCGGCTCGCGGCGATGCCGGTGGCCCATCCGCTTCCGGTGCAGAATTTGCGCACGTGCCAGGTCGAAGGCATTACGAATCTTGAAACGTCTTTTGCCGCGGCCCATCCGCGCGCGCTGATCCAGATGGCCACCGGCGCGGGGAAGACGTACACGGCGTGCAGCTTCACGTACCGGCTGATCAAACACGCCGGAGCGAAACGCGTGCTGTTTCTGGTGGACCGCGCCAATCTCGGGCGGCAGGCGATGGCGGAGTTTCAACAGTTCGTGGCGCCGGACACCGGACGCAAGTTCACCGAGGTTTACAACGTCCAGCATCTCACGTCCAGCCATCTGGATTCAGTCGCCCGCGTGACCATCTGCACAATTCAGCGCCTCTATTCGATTTTGCGGGGCGAGGAACTCGACGAGGAACTCGACGAAAAATCCGGATTCGAAATTGCCGCGGCGGACGACCGGCCGAAAGAGGTCGCCTACAATGCTGCCGTGCCGATTGAAGCGTTTGATTTCATCGTCACGGATGAATGTCATCGATCCATTTATGGGCTCTGGCGGCAGGTGCTCGAATACTTCGATGCGTTTCTGATCGGACTCACGGCCACGCCGTCAAAGCAGACCATCGGGTTCTTCAATCAGAACCTTGTCATGGAGTACAACCACGAACGCGCCGTCGCGGATGGCGTCAACGTCGGCTACGAAGTTTATCGCATCAAAACTCAGGTCACCGAGCAGGGCGGCAAAGTCGAGAAGGGCTTCTACGTGGATCGCCGCAGCAAGGACACACGCGCGGTTCGCTGGGAACGGCTCGATTCGGACCTGGAATACGAGGCGTCCTCCCTGGATCGGTCGATCGTGGTCCCTTCCCAGATTCGCACTGTCCTTCAAGCGTTCAAAGACGCGCTGTTCACCGAACTGTTTCCCGGCCGCACGCTGGTTCCCAAGACGCTGATTTTCTGCAAGGACGATTCGCACGCGGAAGACACCGTTCATCTGGTCCGTGAGGTTTTCGGCAAAGGGAATGACTTTGCCAAGAAAATCACGTACAAGACGTTCAACGCCGAGACCAAGCGCTACGAAAAGTCCGAGACGCTGATCCAGGAATTCCGAACGTCGCCGCAGTTGCGCATCGCCGTCACGGTGGACATGATCGCAACCGGCACGGACATCAAGCCGCTGGAATGCCTGCTGTTCCTGCGCGACACCAAGAGCCGCACGTACTTTGAGCAGATGAAAGGGCGCGGGACGCGAGTGCTCACGCCGACCGATTTGCAGGCCGTCAGCGGCGAAGATGCGCGGGCAAAAACGCATTTCGTCATCGTCGATGCCGTGGGCGTGTGCGAGAGCGACAAGACAGATTCGCGTCCGTTGGAACGGATGCGCAGCGTGGCGTTTGACAAATTGTTGCTCGGCGTGGCGCTGGGCAAGCGTGACGAAGACACGCTCACGACCCTGGCCGGACGGCTGGCGCGGCTGGACCGGGAGATTTCGCGGGATGAGGCGCGCAAGATCGCGGATGTCGCGGGCGGGAAATCGCTGGCCGAGATGTCCGCGACGCTGCTGCGGGCGATTGATCCCGACGCCATTGCGCAGCACGCCACGGGCAATCCGGATGCCGCTCCTCAAGAAGTCGCTCCGGACGTGCTGGACGCCGCGCGCAAAACGCTTGCCGACGAAGCGTGCGCGCCGTTTGATCTGCCCGCCTTGCGTGATGCCTTGACCAAAGCAAAGCAGGATGCCGAACAGACGATCGACAGAGTGACCGAAGACAAAGTTCTGACACAAGGCTTCGATGCGGCGGCGCGGGAGCAGGCAGTAGGGCTGTTGAGATCGTTCCGCGATTACATTGAACAGCACAAAGCGGAGATCACGGCGCTCCAAATTCTGTACAGCCGACCGTACAAGCAGCGCCTGACCGAAGCGATGCTGAAGGAATTGGAGCAGAAACTGCGCGATAACCATGCGGCATGGACCGAGGACCGGCTGTGGAACGCGTTTGCCGTGACGGCACCTGAGAAGGTCAAAGGCCGCACGCAGCCGGGGCGCTTCGCGGATCTCGTGGCGCTGGTGCGCTTCGCGCTGGAACGGCAACCAGTGCTGGCACCGTTTGCTGAATCCGTCGCTGAGCGCTTCGCCGCTTGGCTGGCGCAGAAGGCCGCAGCGGGCACGGCGTTCACGCCGGAGCAGTTGGCCTGGCTGAATCTGATCCGCGAGCACATCGCCACGAGCTTGAGCATCGAGTCGGACGATTTCGCCTACGCGCCGTTCAGTCAGCGTGGGGGATTGGGGAAGGCGCATCAATTGTTTGGTGCGACGCTGCCAGAATTGTTGGAGGAATTGAATGAGGTGCTGGCGGCATGAGCGAAACCAAGCGCAAACAAAACCACCGCTGGACACGAGTCCGGATCGGCGATTCACTCGACCTCATTAACGGCCGCGCGTTCAAACCGACTGAGTGGGCGAAGGAAGGCACTCCGATCGTTCGTATTCAAAACCTGAATAACGCCGACGCACCGTTCAATTATTACAATGGCGATTTGCCAGAAAAATTTCGGTTGGATGATGGTGACTTATTGTTCGCTTGGTCCGGAACGCCCGGAACGTCATTTGGAGCCCATGTTTGGCGCGGCGGAAAGGCGTGGTTAAATCAACATATTTTCAAAGTACAGTTCAACGAAACGCAGTTCGACACGCGTTTTTTGCAGCTTGCGATCAACCAGAATCTGAATGACTACATTCGCGCCGCACATGGCGGTGCCGGATTGGCGCATATCACGAAGGGTCGCTTCGAAGAATCGGAACTTCCGGTTCCACCCATTGCCGAGCAGAAGTACATCGTCGCCGAGATCGAAAAGCAATTCACGCGGCTGGACGCGGGAGTGGCGGCGTTGCGGCGGGTACAGGCGAACCTGAAGCGCTACCGGGCGGCGGTGCTTAAGGCGGCGTGTGAAGGGCGACTGGTGCCGACTGAGGCGGAACTACACAAAGCCGAGAAGCGCAAAACGAAATTTGAAACTGGCGCGGAGCTTCTTACACGTGTGCTCGCGGAACGTCGCAAAAACGCCAACCAAGTCAAATATAAGGAACCCGTTTGTCCAGACACATCAGCATTGCCTGCCTTACCAGCAGGGTGGACTTACGCATCCGTCGAGCAATTGGGCTTTGTTCAATTGGGGCGTCAGCGGGCACCCCAACACCACAGGGGCGAGTTCATGCGGCCGTATCTTCGTGTAGCAAATGTCTTCGAAGATCGGCTGGATCTCAGCGATGTAATGGAGATGAATTTCACGCCCAGTGAATTTGAGACTTTTCAATTGAAACCCAACGACATTCTACTCAATGAAGGTCAGAGCCTAGAACTCGTGGGCCGACCGGCTTTGTATCGCGGCGAGCTTCCTGGCGCGTGTTTTACGAACACGCTTGTGCGCTTTCGGCCGTGTGGAGATTTGAACGTAAAATTCGCACTGGGTGTATTCAGAGCATTCATGCACTCTGGGCGGTTTCAAAAGATTGCAAAATGGACAACGAACATCGCGCATCTCGGAGCCGACCGATTTGCAAAGTTGGCGTTTCCGCTTCCGCCTCTTGCTGAACAAGCGCGCATTGTGGCGGAAGTGGAGCGTCGATTGAGCGTGATTGAAGGGCTGGAAACGGCGATATCGGCAAACCTGAGACGCGCGGGGCGGCTGCGACAGGCGGTGTTGCAGCGGGCGTTTGAGGGAGGAAAATGAGCGATGGCGAAGATCCCACCGTTCGATTCAAATTCTGTTCTCCCGCCGCACCTCGGAGACCCGACGTGCGGCGATCAGGTGTCGCCGTATCCTTGCACTTCGCAGGAGCTTTGTGAGCGGTTTTCGACATCGCCAGAGCGAATCAAGATTTTGGGAGGATTCCTTCGATTGCGCACGGAACTCCGAAAGTGCGGAATGACATTGGGCTTTCAATGGCTGGATGGCAGCTTTCTGGAAGATGTGGAAAATATAGAAGCGAGAGAGCCGAAAGACATCGATGTCGTCACATTCTATTGGCACGCCGATCCAGCCTTTTCAACGAACCTGCTGGCAGCATTCCCCGATCTTGCGAACCCCGGCAAAATCAGAACGGATTATTTCGTCGATCACTATGTTGTCGATGCCGGATATCATCCAGCGGGCACTGTTGCGCAAACAAGCTATTGGTACGGGCTATTTTCCCATACGCGGCCCGGCGTTTGGAAGGGAATGTTGCGGGTTGACTTAGACACGCAATCGGACGATACTGAAGCGATGAAAGTTCTCGTCGCGCGGAGCACTCCGCCGATAATTCTGGCACCCACCCATGACGAAACGCGAAAATAGACGGTTTTTACAGCGGCAAATCGTGGAATTGGAGCGATTGAAGCCCTTCACCACGGGCCATCCGCTGATGGAGCCGCTTCGCACGCAGCGTGAAGAAGCGTTCCGCGCCGAGCTTGCACAGAATCCGGCTGGCGGCAGTGAAGCGCGGACGGTTTTGTTCTTCACCGGAAAACCCGTCCACGGTTCGCAGGGCATTGATGCGCAGTTTGCCGCGGAAGTTCTCTCCCCTTTTTTGGAAATGGTCAAGACCGAGTATTCCGCAACGAAGCACGGTCGTGTCGGCGAACGCGGACCGCGGAAGGACGAACACGAAGCGCGCCTGATGTTGACGGGTTTGCCTCGCGGTTCATTTGGACTGGAACTGTCGGAAGGACCCTCCGATGACCTTTTTGCGGAGGAACATCTCTCAAGCGTCCTCGTGCGCGTCACCGATTTGCTGGCCTCCGCGGGAAAATCGGACGAGGATTTTGTTCATGCCCTGGATCGGGTATCGCCACGCGTATACGGACGGGTCGGCGATTTTTTCAAGACGCTGAATGACAGCCAAGCCAACATTCGAATGCAGACGGGCGACCTGGAATTTGAACTCGACCAACCTGGAATTTCACAGGCGCTCAGCCGAGCCAGCTCAATTCAAACGGTTGAGGAACAAATCGACGTGCCTGGAGTGTTCCGGGGCGCAACTCTGGACACATGGCGTTTCGACTTTCATAGCGATACTGGCGAAACGCTAAATGGCAGGCTTAGTGAAGGTCTTTCTGAAGCGGACGTGGTAAGCATGTTGACACTGACAACAAAGCAGTGCGTTGCCCGGCTGAAGCAGACAAAAACTACGACTCGGGGCGGAATAGTTCGGACGCGATACGAACTGCTGAATCTGACGGCGCGCGACCCGAATCAGTCCCAGCCAGCAGCGGTTGTTCATTCATGAGTAACCCGTCTGCCCTTGTCTCCAAGCTCTGGAACTACTGCAACATCCTCCGCGACGACGGCCTGTCCTACGGCGATTACGTTGAGCAGTTGACGTTCCTGCTGTTCCTCAAAATGGCTGACGAGCAGGCCAAGCCGCCGTTCAACAAGCCGTCGCCCATTCCTAAGGGGCACGACTGGCCCGCGTTGCTGGCCGTGGATGGCGACGCGCTGGAGAGTCATTACCGCCACACGCTGGAGGAACTGGGCAAGCGGACGGGCATGTTGGGTGTCATTTTCCGGAAGGCTCAGAACCGGATTCAAGACCCAGCCAAATTGCGGCGACTGATCGTAGATTTGATCGACAAGGAAGAATGGTCGAGCCTGGACGCCGACGTAAAGGGCGATGCCTACGAAGGGCTGCTGCAAAAGAACGCCGAAGACGTGAAAGGCGGCGCGGGGCAATACTTCACACCGCGCCCGCTGATCGCCGCGATCGTGGACGTGATCGCGCCGCAGCCGGGACAGACGATCTGTGATCCCGCGTGCGGGACGGGCGGTTTCCTGCTTGCCGCGCATGATTACGTTTCCAAACATTACCAACTCGACCGGGCGCAAAAGAAAAAGCTCAAGAACGGAACGCTGTTCGGTGTCGAATTGGTTGATTCCGTCACGCGCCTGTGCGCGATGAACCTGTTGCTGCACGGCATCGGCGGGGAGTCGGACGCCGAGATGCCGGTGGTCACCAAAGACGCACTGGCCGGGAAGCACGGCGAGTACGAAATCGCGCTCGCCAATCCGCCGTTCGGCAAGAAAAGCAGCGTCACCATCGTCAATGAAGCGGGCGAATCATCGAAGGAATCGCTTACCATCAACCGGGATGATTTCTGGGCGAGCACCAGCAACAAGCAGCTCAATTTTCTCCAGCACATCTTCACGATCCTGAAGCAGCACGGCCGCGCGGCAGTGGTCTTGCCGGACAATGTTTTGTTTGAAGGCGGCGCGGGCGAAACCATTCGGCGCGAACTTCTCAAGCAGGCGGACGTTCACACGCTGCTGCGCCTGCCCACCGGCATTTTCTACGCACAGGGCGTGAAGGCCAACGTGCTATTTTTCGACCGCAAGCCCGCGCAGGAACGTCCGTGGACGCAAAAACTGTGGATCTACGACCTGCGCACGAACATGCACTTTACACTCAAGGAAAACACGCTCAAGCGCAGCGACCTCGACGATTTCGTGACGTGTTACAACCAGAAGAATCGCGCCGAACGCAAGGATAGCGAACGCTTCAAATTGTTCACCTATGACGAACTAACCAAGCGCGACAAAGCGAACCTCGATATCTTCTGGCTGAAGGACGACGCCCTGGAGCAATCCGCCAACCTCCCCGCCCCGGAGATCATTGCTCGGGAGATCACGGATGATCTGGAAGCGGCGTTGGAGCAGTTTGCGACAATTGCCGACGATCTGGAGCGGCCGAAATAGCGCCTGCGGGAGAATACTCAATGGCACGGCAAGGACGAGATCTTGAGCGGCTCGTAGAACTCCTGGAGACCTACTTGGGTGGGGACAGTCGCGTCACGATTAAGTCGCCCGATAGCTTAGTTGACAAGACGACGGGCGGACTGCGTGAGGTCGATGTTTCGATTCGATCAAGTATAGGCTCGTCTGAGATCTTGGTCATTTTAGAATGCAGGGACCGAGGTTCACCGCAGGATGTCACATGGATTGAGCAGTTGGCGACAAAACGTGATGATGTCGGCGCAGATAAGGCAGTTGCCGTTTCAAGTTCGGGCTTTTCAGAGCACGCGGGTCAAAAAGCGAAAGCGAAAAACATCGATCTTCGCACCATCGACGAACGATCTATCGCAGATTTTGCAACGTGGTTTATTCCGCGGGAGATCGTTTCCCACGCGCGGCACATGGATGTTCAACACGTCAGCGTCGATTTCTTAGAAGATGCAAATACCGATGCAGTGCAAGATGCAATGCCGACCACGAATATCACTGCTTTTCAATTGAAGCGGGTAACAGATGGCTCACGTCTTTCACTAATGCAAATCGTAGAAGGATGCTCGCACGAAAAATTATTCGAAGGAATCATGCCGGATGCAGAGCCAATAACCAGGAATCTTGTACTCATAGTGCCGGACAAGTCATTTGTGGTGGAAACAAAATCTGGAGACGTACCGGTTGCGCAATTAGTCTACGTCCTAAAGGTCAAGATCATGACGCAGAAAATTCCCTTTACGTTTCGTCATTATTCAAACGAAAAAGGGACACTTGTACAAGTAGCGTCCGCTGAATTGCCGCGCCGGGATGGAAAAACGGTCGTTTTAAATATTCTTCGCGATGCCGACACTGGACATGGACAACTTGCGGTTACGCTGCAAAACTGTGATCCGAAGTAGTTACGCCGGGTTAATGAGGGCTGTTAGCCTCGGAGAAGTTCAATGTTCAGGGCATTTGACGTTGAGCGCGGCCACGACGTGATCAGCCTAGAATCTTTTGACGCACTCGAACTCGACCGGCTTCGACGGAAGTCCGCCGAGGCCCATATCCATTGTCCGACGTGCAAGCATCCGGTCAGTTTCAAGGCCGGAACGATCCGGCGTCCGCATTTCGCCCACAAGCATTTAAGCGACTGTCCGGCCGGTAACGAATTGCCGGAACTGCTGGCGGCTCGCGCGGTCTTGTACGATTGGCTGAAGACGAAATTCAACGACGGCGTGACGCTGGAACAGCCAATCGACGGGGCGGAGTTGCCGCGGGCGGTCGATTGCTGGGTCAACTATAAGGACAAACGGCTTGCATACTGGATTGTCACGAATGCGATTCAGAAGCCCGAATCCCGCCAACTTATTAAGGATGCCGCCACCAAGGCACACGCCGACCTTCACCTCGTTTTTCTTTCGACAATGATGCGCCGGAATGAAGCCCCGAATGGCGAATTAAACCTGACAACCACGGAGCGGGACTTCTTGGGCGAATCCGCATACGACAAGATTTATTGCAGCCCGCACCATTACGGACACGGTTCGTTGCACTACCTGGACACTGAAGCCCGAACACTGATCACATTCCGCGCGATGCAGTGCATTGAGGATCCTGGTCGGTACAAAGGAACCGAGCGGCAGACCACATTCGCCGATGTCATGGTTTCGCCGCTCAATGGCGAGTTCGTCTTGCCAGGCGAACATGAGCGGCTCGTGATCGTTGAGGCGGAAGAGAAGAAAAAGGCGGCGGAAGCGCTTGCCCGGCGTAAAGTTCTGGAGGCTCGGCTGAAAGCCGAAGCGGAAGAACGGGCACGGCAATTTGAAGTCTGGGAACGAAAACGCCGCGAGCGTGAAGTGCGGCAGCAGGCGGAAGCCGAACGCCGACGCGCCTCGCAGCCTGTCCCGCCGATCGTGACCGCAGTCCCGCTGCCCAAACGTGATACAGCGTCGGGCTACGAATGGGGTGGCGGATCCGAATCCAGTTCGACCACCGTGGTTCCTGTCGCCCGAGAATTCCCGTGCGAAATGTGCGGGAAGCTGACGTTTGAGGGTGACGCAAGTGTCTGGACACCCAAGACCCAGACCTGCAAATGCAGAACGTGCATGAACCCAAAGGCGCCAATGCGCGCGAAGTATTAGGCCCTCGCGGCGCGTGCGCCTGAACCTTGCGCATGAATCGTTCATGCTCCCGTGTCGTCTCTTCCAATCGGTTTTCCATGTGCCGCAGAATCGCCCCTGCCGTCCACGTCGCTTTTCCCATCAAGCGGACCGGCCGCGGCAGTTCACCGCGGGCAACGGCGCGCTTGATGCTCTCCGGGCATTTCTTTAAGAGCGCAGCCAGCCCTTGCTCGGAAATGAGCGCACCGGCCGGTAAGGTGCCCAGATACGGAAACACGCGGGGGATTTCCGGCGTTGCTGCCATCAGCCGCTTGATCTCCTCCAGTGAAATCGGCTCTGCTTCATTCCGCGGCGCCGGTCGCTCCGCGGCCACGGCAAATTCGCTTCTTTCAACGCCTTCAACACGCCAGCCGCCACTGCTTCTGACAAGCTCCGATACGGCTGCTCCAGAGAAAGCAGGCGTTCGTGGATTTGCTCCAGGGAATCTGACATGGATCATCGCTCCTTTCTTGTTTGATCGGTGGACTCTTGTAATTCAAGGCCCTGTCGTGAGATTGCTTGTCGCCCGCCGCAGCGGAAAGCACTTTCCGCTCGCCATTTCTCCCCCTTGAGCCGCAGCGCCATCTTCGTTAATATCCGGCTTCCATGCCTCAAATTGATTCAACAGATGCCGATGACGATTGGCCGTTGTCCGGAGCCAGCGGCGTCCGGCGCATCGGGCCCTATGAAGTGCTGGGTACGATCGGTCGCGGCGGCATGGGTGAAGTGTATCTTGTCCGAGATGAAAAGCTCGACCGTGAGATTGCCTTGAAGCTCATCCACCCGACATTTTTGGGAAATGAGATTCGTGCCGTTCAAGAGATCAAGATTCTCAAAAAGCTGGATCATGACGGGATCGTGCGGCTGCTCGGAGACGGCAAGCACGAGGGCCAGACGTATTTCACAATGGAATATGTTGACGGGCTGTCTCTCGCCGAACTATTGAACAAGAATCGAGAGGCAAACCGTGTTCCCTGCTCGACGGTGCGGGAACTGCTTGCGCCGCTGGGGACCACGGCGCTGCTCGGCGGGCCTTTGAGCGATGTTTCTTTGGATGCTCCGGCTTATGTCGGCGCCATTCGCATTGCCCAACAGATTGCCGTCGCGTTGAACTATCTGCACGAGGGGAACATCATTCACCGTGACGTGAAGCCCTCCAACGTTTTGATTAAACACAATGGCAGAGTGCTGCTGACAGACTTCGGCATCGCGTTCATGCCGCGCGAGTCTGATGACGGCGATAGAACGAACCCTGGAACGTTTTTGGGGACCGAGCGCTATGCCGCGCCCGAACAACATGCCAGCAGACCCGTCGATCCGCGCACCGATGTTTACGGCCTCGGCGCGGTTTTGTACGAGCTTGTCACCGGCGTTCAGCTATTCGACGGCACCGAGAATCGTCATGAGTTGATCAGTGATGCGCTGTCTCATCCTCCGAAGTCGCCGATTCTCCTGGCTCCGAAGATTCCGCGCGCATTGAATGCGATTATTTTGATTGCGCTTTCCAAAGAACGGAAAAGACGCTTCGCCACGACGCTGGAATTTGCCGAGGCGTTGCAGGAATTGATCATCCCGAAACCGCCGAGCTTGATGCAAAAGGCCAAACGAACGTCGCTCGGTCTGATCTGGGCGTTTTTCCTGACGGGCTTGGTGCTGAGTCTCGGAGCCGCCGCCGCGCTTTTCTTCTATGAGCAACTCCAACAAAGGTCCTGGCTTCATCCGTTGTTGCCCGCGGTCATTCCTGTTGCCGCGTTCACGGCCGCGGGGATTGTGTTGGGCGCGTTGTGGTTTGCGTTATGCTCGATATGGGCGTTAATCTGCCGCTTCGGCGCTTGGTTGCGCCGTCCGCGGGCTGGCAGGCTTCCACGCTAACAGCCGCCACATTTCATCCAATTCTTCTGGCATGTCCGCCTCGTCGGCCACTGTCGCACGCACCAAGTTTTTCAAGCATTCCTCGCTTTCTTTGCGAATGGCACGCAGTTCATTTTTGACGGTATCCAGTGAAAGGTTCAAGGAATTCGCAATTTCGGACGAACGAACATGCGCGCGCCGCTTCGCGAGGATCTGTTGGCGGCGCTCTTTTCCTTCACGGCGATATTGGTCTTCGAGCCAATCCAGTGCCTGGTTGAGCGTGCGCTCTGCCCATTTCGCGTTGAATTCCGGATCTTTTATTGGTTCGGGAATTTCCAGTGCTGCATTTTCGTCCAGTGGCGTCGTTTTTAGTAAAGTACGCTCGCGCTTGAATTCGTCCAGTAAGAACCATTGAAGCCGCTGCGAAAGAAACGCGCGAAATTTCCCGCGGCTCCGGTCGGCTTTATTGATGAGCGTGCGGTTCTTGACCACGCTGCGGAAAAAATCTTGTGTCCAATCCTCCGCTTTTTCGGCATTCCGAATCCGGCGTAAAATGAAGCCGAAAACGGGCGTCCAATACGCTTCACACATCGCGTTAAGGCCCTGCTGTGCGGCGGCTCCTTCCCCCTTTGCCGCTTCGATCTGCGTCCACGCAGTAACAGGAAACGGTGTGTTGCGCACGATCATCAAGGTGTTTGACATGTTTTAAGGCTCCCCAGTTCTTCGATATTAAGGCGGGTTTTGCCGAGTGGGGTGAAAGAAAACTCAAGAATTTTTAAACATTGTCGCAAGTCTTTATGCGGCCAATAATAGCGAGACTTTAGACGCCCGGCCTATGGATCGCATACCGCCTACCACCCACCACCCAAAAACTCTTCTGGACAGTCGGCCGCATCACCCGCCGCGTTGACGACCATGTACGTCTTAAAGAACGGGTCCACGTCCGCCGAAAAGACAAGTTCCGCGCCGCGCAACTGAAAGTCGGCTCCCACGGGCCGGTTGTGATCGGCGGCGCTGCCGCTGGTGTAGCCGAAGGACGTGTCCACCGCCGCGCCGATCGCCATGTTCAAGTCGTTGGGCTTTTTGCGCGACGCGATCTTGATCGCCTGCGCCGTGCGCTCCTCAAGCTTGTCTTCGAGGGTATCGTACTTTTTGAGGATGTCGTCGATAATCGGCGCCGACGATGGCGCGCTTTGGCGCAGCGCCTCCAGTTCCTTCTTCTGGTCGTCGATCTGCCGTTTCTGCTCGGCAATGGTCTGAGTCTGCTGCTGAATCGCCTGGCTCATTCTGTCCATTTGAGCCTGCATGGCTTTGAGTTGAGTTGCGATGTCTTCCGCCCCGCAGCAGGACACGTAAAGGAATGCAAACGCGATTGACTTGAGTCGGAATGAGATCATGGCGGCATCCATTAGTATTAAATAGCAATACTAATAATACGTCGTATTACGAAGGCAAGTAAGATTTCAAAAAAAAAACTGTCTCATTCGAGAGAGCTATCTCCGCGCAATTCACGCGGCAACCCGGCGCGGCAAACGCGCCTGCTTGCGCCAGTTCGACGATCAACGAATGCGCCGTCGTCCGCCGCAACTGCTTGGCGCGCAGTTTCTCGTAGGTTTCGTTGAATCCGCGCAGGCTTTCCATGAACGCATCGAGCGCGCTGTCGATCGACTCGACCAGATCAATGCCGCTCGTGTGCTTATCGAAACATCTAACCGATACGGAGCGCACGGTCCTAAACACCCGCGTGAATGAACGGATCGCCGGTCAAGACCTTCTGGAAATGATTATTCCGCCGCAGCGCTTCGTCTCCACGCTGACCGGCCGTCTGCGCGGCTATCCTGCGTACTGTGCCGCAAAGAACACCGTGTTCCAAGGGCTGGCCGCTGACGGCGCCAAGCGCGCGCTGTGAGAGCGCTGTTGGCCAATTCAATACCGGATGAGCCTCGCGAACCGCGCGCTTGGATCGACGATCTTCCGGTATTCGAGGGCGACGAAGGACTCCGGTGCGGTGGAACTTGGCCCGAGGAATATTTGCAGGAATTTGCAAAAAGGGAACGTGCGCGACGAGTGCGCTTGACAACGGAGTTCGCCGAGTTTATCGGGAACCAGTTCGCAATTCAGTTCATCAAAGAAGCGACAAACCAAATTCGCGTGGACCGGCTTTCTGAAGTGCCGAGATTGCGGTTCGAATTTGATTCGTTGGAAATCGAAGGGACGCATTTATTACGGCTGCGATGGCGGGCGCCGGTGTGGACAGGGGCTGCCTTGCCGTCGCAACACGCGCGTCCGTGTTGAAGCAGTGGACGCGAGGATCTCGGAGTTGATGAAAGAAAAAGTCTACGGCGAAGATTGGATTCAGAAAGTCATCGGATTCTTTCGCAAGAAAGTTCTCGAATTGACACACGCGTCGGCGGATGTTCTTCAGCCGCTTCAAGACCAGCATCGCCGAATGAATCAGCAGATTGAAACCGCCACGAAGCGCATGATCTTTGTGCCGGAAGAAGTGATGCCGGAGATTCAAAGCGAGATCGCCAAGCTGCGCCACGATCGCGATGAACTGGCGAAGCGCATCGAAGAAACGCAGGCGCGATCTGGAAAGCTGATTGACTTGAAAGAAATGGAACAGCGACTTCGCGAGCGCCTGAACAGGCTGTGGCGCGTCTTCGAAATCGGCGATCCCATCGAAGCGCGAAACGAGCTTTCAAGGCATTTGAAAAGGGTCGAAGTCGGCGCCGGGCGGCGCGCCATTGGATACTTCCAAGCTGACGGTTTATTGGAAGATTTGGGTATCGCAGGCTTGGAACTCGTGAATCAGCAGGAGCTTACGGCTCCTGCCGATCCGAGTTGTGGAAACGCGCATATCCCCAGGGGGATTTGAACCCACGCCCGCCCGCGCTCCGATTTTCCCGCAAACGCCCTTATCGTCAACGTTTATGAGGTCCCCTTCGGCGCCCACCGCACGCTTGTATGCGAATGGTGTGCTTTCCATAACCTTGTCGCCGATGTTTTCGGCGACTTCGGCCAGTCGGGTGTTCCGTGCTTTGGCGTAAACGTTCATCGTCAGCGCCGGCGACGAATGCCGAAGCATAGCCTGCGCTTCCTTCACGTTCGCGCCGGATTCAATCGCCAGGGTGGCGTATGCAGTTCTCAGGGCGTGAAAGTCGATCTTCCCGCCCGCCGCCATGCGCTGAACATTCGCAAGCTTCATTGCGCGGTACAGCCGTTCTTGCGGGCGCTTCGGCATGACCAACAGCGCGGCGTCCGATTCCTTGCCCTGAACGTATTCGGTCAACTTTGCGGCCAACGTGTCCGGCAAGGGTTGTCGGGCGTCCTTGCGTCCTTTGGTCAGCGCGGCAGGCAGAGACAACGTTTGTGTCTCGGCCTCAAAATCCCGCACCTTGAGTGCGGCCAGTTCGCCGCGCCGGTATCCCGTGCATAGCGCCACCTCGAAAAGCAATCGGTCGTCAGAGCATTCGACGTTGTCCAGAATGTTTTTGATTTCCCACACCGTCAACGCGCGGCGTGTCACCTTCGGTGTGGTGTCGAATGCGGCCAGCCCTTCGAGCGGGTCTTCCTCCAGATAACCGCGGCCCTTTGCCCAAAGGCAGAATGACCGCAGCGCTTCGGCGTAGTTTTGAAGGCTCTTGCCGGTCATCGGCGCGGCTTTTGTTGTGCCAAACGGCCGTTTGTTGGACCTCCCTTTCTCTTGCAGTTCGCGCAACGCCCCTTCGACTTTGGGCAGATAGATGTCCGTCAGCAGTACCAATCCCAAACGTGTGCGCCAGAATTCAAGCCGGCAGCGCTTGTGCTTCAAGTGCTCCGCCGACCACGGGCGCCCGCCGTGTCCGCCCTGCGATTCGCCCCACGCAAGATATTCTTTGATGACTTTCTCGGCGTCGCGCGGCGTGTCTGACGGCTTCGGCGCAACGGCCCAGGTGCGCTTGATAGCGCGCTCCTTCGCCTGCGCGATCAACGCCATTTGCTCGGTGTCGGGCTTTGAAGTCGTGCCCGTCCCGGTGCGTCTGCGCCCTTTATGATCCGTGTATTGGAAACGGTACACGTAAGGTTTCTTGCGCTTGTCGAGGAAAACGTATGGCATTTGTTCAATCCTTTCTCAAAACCAATTCACGGACGAAATCGGCGACTTCCTTGCCCGCGGCCTTTGACCGCGCGCGTAACGTGGACATTTCTTTCGGCGTGAGCCGGAAAGTGAATTTCACGCTTCGCTTTTCCGAGTTCGGCAGTGCCGGGCGGCCGGTTCGTGCTTTGTCGGCGGCAATCTCTTTTTTGGTTCGCATGAAAGCACTATACTTTATGTCCGTCACAAAGTCAAATTAAATGTCCGACAAAAATTCAAACAAGATGCTTTTCGACGGCGCGGGCGCGGCGCTCGGCGTCGGCGGCCACGCGGTCGAGCTTGGCTTCCAAGTAGGCGAGCACCTTGTTCGCCAGCCACACAGTTTTTCCCGCGAAGGGAATCCCTGGCGGCAGTTCGTGGCGCGAAACCATGCGCCGGATCGTGCGCGGCGTCACGCCGAAGGCTTCCGCCAGCGCCTTTTCGTCGAGAATGCTTTGACCGGGCAGGCGCGCCAGCCGATCAAATATCCCTGGCAATTCGAGCGGCACGACTGGAGAGGCGCCCTTCCCCGCTTCGGTCGCGGCAATGTTGGTAATTGGCTCGTCCGTCTGATTTGCTCGAATGCTTTCCATGATCCATCGTTTCCTTTCAAGTTGTCATTGACCCACCACTCTCATTCGCGCCTTCAATGAGCGGCAAGTAGTGATAACGACGCGAGAGAATGTTGCCGACACTGAGCTTCGCGACTCGAATAATTCCCATCCGAGTCAACCTCCTGAGAACGTCGGCGGCCGTCGCGTAGTCGTCGGTTCCCAAGAATTCCGCAGCCTTCCTGCAACCCAACGGAAACGGATTTTTGCCGTGATGGAGTTGGAGGTGATGACAAAGCGAACAAAGTAATCGCTGAGTGCGCGTCGTTAGCTTTTCAGCGACGAGTGGTAATGAAGCGCGTGCGCGCTCGAATATCGCAACGAGTTCGGGAGGATTTTCGCCAAGTGGTAAACGAGCGCAGGCGCGAGCGCGCTTAAACTCATCAAAATACATTTCGCGCGTCGCACCGGGCCGCGTAAACCGCTGATTCCATTTATACCATTTGTCAAAGGCGCCCATTTCCTCGGCAGGCGTCAAAGGCGTCGCGCGCCGATGCTCGACAGCCTTGAGCGCGCGGGCGAACACAAAAAGCACATCATAATTCTGATGCAGCTTGGTTGTGGCGGCCACTTCGACGGCTTCCTCGACTGTACAGAGCCGGGAAAACGTCACTCTACGGAGAGTGGTATCTCTTACTCCACGGAGAGTGAGTGCTTTACTCAACGGAGTAGTTAAAGGACTCTGTGCAGTTAAGAGCCTCTGCGTTGAGTCAACACTTGAATCCAACACAACACTGTTCATGCGAGCTAGACTGTGCGCACGCGGCCCAGGCTGAATCGTAACCATGTTCTGCGAAGAAAGAACAGCCGCGCAGTTCGACTTCGCAGCACCGACGACTTCTTCGATCGTGTACCAGCGGCCAAAGCGATGCGTGACGCGCAGTAGGACTGGTTCTGCTTTCCAGTGAACGAAACCGGGCACGCGCATAACGCGCGGCAAATCGAAGATGCGCGGATCAGTCCCATAGTGCGCCGCTAAATATTTCTGTGCGCCTTTGAACGCAGAAATCGGCTGATCCGGTTTGAGTAGCCAATACGCATGCCAACGAATCTGGCTGCGCGCGCAGGCGATGCTGGGCATTAAATGAAATGCCGGCGGAAGTGGTATGTCGTCGCCATCGACGAACAGCGCGCGCAAACGGGTGATGTCGTTTCCACATTGTCCCCCTCTGTTCACGACAACAAAAATTCCGGCGCCACGCGCATTCAGCGCGGCAAGTTGCTCACCCACGTCGCAAAATTTGCCGGATATTTTTCTAGTCAAAGTACGATCATCCTTTTTGTCCGCGAATGTGCGAAAGTGAAGGGTTCCGTCTGCTTCGAGAGAGTCCAAGAATCTGCCTGCTTCGCCAAGGTCTGGGATCGTTGTCGGCATTGCGTCCGCTTCGTTTTTGACGCAACCGTTGAGGGATTCGTGTGGTGACCACAGGCGCAGCACTTTTTTGTCGGTCATGTGCGGCCCTCGGCTTCTTTGCCAAGAGCGGCAATCACGCGTTCAACGGCGGCTGCATCCCAAAGATACGCAGCCCCGCATTTCGAGCAGGGAACGCCAGCCGCAAGGAGCAAGTGGCGTGTGCGCAACTCTGAAAGGAATAGCCGAGCGGCGATTTCCTTTGTGCTGTAGCGGGCAGAGGGATTTCGATTTGTCGCTTCCATAGCCGTAGTTAACCACGGCACGGAACGAAATCTTTAAGGTGCTTTTGTGGTGAATTTGGGGTGAATTTGTGGCGCCGCTTTCGGAATCTTGCGCAACCGAATGATGCCGCGAATGCGCTTGCCGTTGTCGTCCCAAAGAATAAGCCAACGTTCTATCATTTTCCTGCCGCGGTCAGAACCTTGCGCGTCACGAAGCAAATTCGCGATTTCTCGCTGCTCAGGGTTCCGCAGCGCTTTCCCGACAGCGCTCTTTAAATTGTAAACGTCCGCTTCAATATATTCTCCCCGGTCCTTCCCAATTCTCTCAGTTTGCGCGAACAACTCGCGCAAAACATGTGCGTCGTGCGGCATCTCGTCTCGCCACTTTGGGACTTCGCGCGGAACATCTGGGGAAAAACGTGCTTTGATCCCTACGATTTGTGCTATGATGTCTTTGCCAGCTTCGATAGCTTCGGGAGACAGGGGAGCAATTACAGGCTGCAAAAGGACCTCGCGACCACTCGGTAGGATTTTAAAGAAATAGTTGTCTCCTTCACACGTTCGGACACCCTCTGGTATACATTCATCGACATCAAGCCAACCCTCTTCGATGCAGAAGCCATAGGCGTTGGAAATCCTTTCGTTCAGCAAGTCACGAGCATACTTCATCGCAATTTTTGTTTCTTCGTTCTTCGCTGTAGGCCATCTTTCAGCAATCAAATGAAACGCGTCTTCTGTCAACTCAGTCGCCAGCTTTTCCGAAATACTGCCATGATGCGCTTCCAATCCCACGCAGATGCGCATATAGAGCCTTGCCAGGTCGCGGATTTCCGGCACGTTATCGTGAGTGAATTTTAGTTCTTCGGCCTGCTTAAACGCAGTAACCAAAGTTGCTAATCTCGATTTATCCAGCGCAATTCCATTGGACGGCCCTCGAACATGCGGGAATTTTCGTACGTACTCGCAGTCCGGCGGCAAGTGATCGGCGGGGGCGCGATTAATTGTGAGGGCTAAGCCAACAATCTCTTCGAAACTTTTTGCAGAGTCAACAGGTCCGCGGCCACAGATAAAATTGTAAAAATCCGAAAGATCCCGATTCGTAAACATAAGGTGCACGTCCACAATCACCCGAAAAGGATTTTCAAAGTCCGCTGTGCTGTCGCATCGCGGGCGCCGTCGCTTACGCGGTCGGCAATCCTTTGGGGTGACTGTCTCTTGCTTTGTCTTTCGGTAACTGTCGCGGACTTTGAACCCCGCGAGTGCAGCACATTATTTCACGCGCCGCGCTTTCGAGCAAAGTGAAAATCGGAACGAAGAAGATGCTCGGAAGAAATGCGCCTCGGCGCGAGATTGAAAAATGTCCGTTCCCCGTGCGGCATTTACAGTACACGTTATCCGTCTTTGCGCAACGGCGCCCGCGCGTTTCCGCTTGCAAGGAAAATGCTGCACGTGCGCTCCTCTTCGCTGGCAGCTTTCGCCCCCTTGCGATAACATTCCCACGCTTTCGCCAAATTGCCTTTGTTGCGCCGTGCGCACGCGCGCCCGGCCGGAAGCCCGCGCCCATGCCCACCGAAGCCGACACTTGCCGCATTCACGTCGTGCCGAAGCTCCAGGCCGCCGGCTGGGACACCGACCCGCATTCCATTGCCGAACAGCGCACGTTCACCGATGGCCGCATTGTCGTGCGCGGCAACCGCGCCGAGCGGCGCCAGGGCAAGCGCGCCGATTATCTGCTGCGTTACACCCGCGATATTGTGCTCGCCGTCGTTGAAGCCAAGGCCGAATACAACCGGCCTGCGGACGGCTTGCAGCAAGCCAAGGATTACGCTGCGATTTTGAATCTCAAATTCGCGTACGCCACGAACGGGCCGGGCATCGTCGAATTTGACTTCACGACCGGCATTGAACGCGAAATCACCGCGTACCCCACGCCCGATGAACTTTGGGCGCGGCTGCGCGCCTTTGAGCGATTGACCGACGACACCGCCGCGCAGCGCATGTTGACGCCGACGAATCTTTCCGCCGGCAAGGAACCCCGCTACTATCAGCAAATCGCCATTCAACGCACGGTTCAATCGGTGCTGCAAGGCAAGCGCCGCGTGCTGCTGACAATGGCCACCGGCACCGGCAAGACCGTCGTGGCGTTTCATATTTGCTGGATGCTTTGGGCGTCAAAGTGGAACGCGAAAGCCGACCCCACGCGCAAGCCCCGCATTCTCTATTTGGCCGACCGCAATTTTCTCGTTGACGATCCCAAGGACAAAACATTCGCGCCATTCGGCGACGCCCGCCACAAGATCGAGGGCGGAGTCGCCGTGTTTAGCCGCGAGCTTTATTTCGCCACCTACCAAGCCATCGCGGAAGACGAACGGCGCCCCGGCCTCTACAAGGAATTCGCGCCCGACTTTTTCGATTTCGTCGTCGTGGACGAGTGCCACCGCGGGAGTGCGAAGGAGAAATCGAGCTGGCGCGAAATCCTCGAATACTTCGAGCCGGCTTTTCAACTTGGCATGACTGCCACGCCGCTGCGCGACGAAAACCGCGACACGTATCTCTATTTCGGAAATCCGATTTACACCTACAGCTTGCGCCAGGGCATCGACGACGGATTCCTTGCGCCGTACCGCGTCTTTCG
This sequence comes from Planctomycetota bacterium, assembly GCA_035308565.1. Taxonomy (GTDB): domain Bacteria; phylum Planctomycetota; class SZUA-567; order H5-PLA8; family H5-PLA8; genus JANXLS01. Next base: position 22,087 of record DATGGK010000135.1, read on the forward strand.
CATCGTCACGCAATGGGACGCCGCCGGCTGGCGCCCGAGCCGCGACGACCTCGACCGCTACGGCCGCATCATTCCCGACGAAGAATACCGCACCGCCGACTTTGAGCGCCTCGTCGCACTGCGCGCCCGCACGCAGGCGATTGCGCGGCACTTAACTGATT
>DATGGK010000136.1:0-25478 GCA_035308565.1 Planctomycetota bacterium
TCTACACCGACATGGAAAGCCTGATTCATCACTTCAAGCTCACGATGCCTGGCCACGGCCTGATCCCGCCCAAAGGCGAAGTGTACTCCAGCACCGAATGCCCGAATGGCGAACTCGGCTTCTATATTGTCTCCGACGGCACCGGCCTCCCCTACCGCATTCGCATCCGCCCGCCGAGCTTTTACAATTACTGCTCGTTCCCGAAGCAGTGCACGGGGAAATTGATTTCGGACGCCATTGCGTGCATGGCCAGCATCAATGTGATCGCGGGAGAACTGGATCGCTAACCATGCCCACCGCGCGCGCAAAATTCGACGGCCGCTATCTATTCAAAGGCGTCGTGGACCGCCCCTCGAATCTGCCGTTCGATCAGTGCATCGAGTTGTCGTCGCAGCTCTCGAAAATTCCCATTAATAATTTCGAGCAAGAATGGGAGGTCATCCGCATGGTTCCGAAGGATGTGGTCCCCATATTGCACAATCGCAAGATCGATTTTATGCTCGTCGGCGCTCACGGAATCAGCGGATGGCTCATGCAGGCGCGCGGAACGCAGGATGTGGACATTCTGCTTCGCGACAAGGACAAGTCCAAAGCAGCAAACGCAATTCTGGCGAAATACCCGGACTTGGTGCTGGAGAAATGCTCCGATGTCTGGCGTTTTTCAAAAGCAAATCAGCATCTGCTCGATCTTATGTCTGCAAATTCACCGTTGGACGAGCGTATTATTGAAGAAAGCGATTTTACGACAGTTGCCGGAATCAAAATCAAAATCCCAAGAGTCGAGTGCGCCCTAGCTATAAAATGCGAGGCAATGCAGGAACATCCGGATTGGAGCAAAAAATATCGCCACGCTGGAGATTTCATTTCCATTGCCAAGAAAAATCCAAATCTTGATTTCGCGTTTCTTCACGAACTCGGCGAACTTCATTACGCCGGCGGCGGCGCCGAATTGTTCAAATACGTCGAAGATGCCCGCGCCGGCCGGCGGCTGGAGATTTGAGCAACCTGTGAACGCTCATGGAATTCCCAATTATCGCGCGCTCCCGGCGGCGTTGCTCGATGCCCTCAAATCCGCCGTCGGTCCTGCCAATGTCCTCACCGGCCGCGACGAAACCACCGTCTACGATTGCGACGGCTTGACGCTGCACAAATCGCCGCCGGGCGCGGTTGTGTTTGTGAAGAATGCCGCGGAGATTTCAGCCGTCGTCAAAGCCTGCAACACGCACAATTATCCGTTCATCGCGCGCGGCACCGGCACGGGTTTGAGCGGCGGCGTGATTGCGCTCAATAATGCCATCGTGATTGAATTGGCGCGGATGAACCGCGTGCTTGAAGTCAACATCGCGGATCGCTACGCGGTCGTCGAGCCGGGCGTGATCAACGCGAGCCTGACCAAGGCGTGCGCGGCGCACGCGCTGCATTTCGCGCCCGATCCGTCCAGCCAGGGCGCGTGTACCATCGGCGGAAACGTCGCGGAAAATTCCGGCGGGCCGCACACGCTCAAATACGGCGTGACCATTAATCATATTCTCGGCATCGAAGCCGTGCTGCCTAACGGAGAGATCGTGACCTTCGGCGGGCCCGCGCCGATGACGCCGGGATACGATCTCGTCGGGCTGTTCGTCGGCAGCGAAGGCACGTTTGGCATCTGCACCAAAGCGTGGTGCCGGCTTACGCCCAATCCTGAAGCGGTGAAAACGCTGCTGGCTGTGTTTCCGACCATCGACGCCGCCAGCCGCGCCGTCACCGGAATCATCGGCGCGGGAATCGTGCCGGCGGCGCTCGAACTGATCGACAAGCACATCATCCGCGCGGTGGAAAGCTGGCTGCATCTCGGCTTCCCACTCGACGCCGGCGCGGTCCTGCTGATCGAACTCGATGGCCTGCGCGACGGACTCGATGCGCTGGCCGAACGCGTGATGGCCGTCTGTACCGAACACGGCTGCATTAGCGTGCGCGTGGCGAAGGACAACGCGGAGCGCCTCCTTTTATGGAAAGCGCGCAAGCAGGCCTTCGGCGCGATCGGGCGCATCTGTCCGAGCTTTTACATTCAAGACGGCGTGATTCCGCGCACGCGCCTGCCGGAGATGATCGCGAAGATCGAGAGCTTGAGCAAGAAATACGGCCTGACGGTCTGCAACGTCTTCCACGCCGGCGACGGGAACCTGCACCCGATCATTCTCTTCGACGAGCGCGAGCCGAAGCAGTTGGACGACGCGCTGGCGTGCAATTCGGAGATCATGCGCACGGTCGTCGAAATGGGCGGCGCGCTCAGCGGCGAGCACGGCATCGGCATCGAGAAGCTCGAATTCATGCCGATGGTCTACAACGAGGACGACCTCGAAGGCATGAGCCGCGTGCGCGACGTGTTCGACCCGAAGCGGCTGAGCAATCCGGGCAAAGCGGTGCCGTCGCGGAAGTGTTGGGAAGTGAAGGGGCATGAGGCGCCGCGGCTGGCGTTTGGAGTTCGTAAGGCGCATGGTTAACAATAATTGCGTTAGTTGCGTGAAATGTTCGTTACTCAACAGGAGTAAAACAAAGAAAGGTGACGATGATTGATTGGGTGTCACAGCTCCAAGCGCGGTTTCCACAACGCACAAGGACGAGTACGGCGGAGTTTGCCGTAGGCGGGATGCGTCCGGCCATCGCACTGTCCCCGGCAAACAATAATGAGGCCGCCCAGATTATCGGTTTCGCCGCCCAAAATAAGATTCCTGTCATTCCATGCGGCCGCCGGACGAACCAGGAATTGCTCGCGCCTCCACCGTCGGATTTCTTGCTTATCAGCACGCGAAGCATGGAGAGCTTGATTCACCATGAACCGGGCGACATGGTCGCGACAGTGCAAGCAGGAATGCGTTTCTATGCTTTTAGCGACGCAATTGCAGCGCAAGGACAATGGCTTCCGATCGACGCTCCGCCGGGCGCCACCATTGGTGGCATTGTCGCGGCCAACACACACGGTCCACGCGCATGGGGCTACGGTAAGCTGCGCGATATGATTCTTGGAATGACCGTTGTTAATGGCGACGGCGTGCTGCGAAAGTGCGGCGCTAAAGTGGTCAAGAATGTCACCGGTTACTCGCTCGACAAACTATACATCGGTTCATTTGGGACGCTTGGGTTGATTACGGAAGTAACTTTCAAACTACGACCACTTCCTGCCGAGGGCATTTTTTTCGAGGCAAGCTTTTCAACAATTGCTGAAGGGCTTTCCGCCATGCGTGCGATCGCTGCGCGAAATCTGCCGTTGGAAATGGTGCGCGTTTTCAAGTTACGCGACGAACGCGCCATGCCTAAAGTTGTGGTTTGTGCAACCGGAACACATACGGAGTTGATAAGAATTGAGAACGAACTTCGTGCGGCTGTTCCCGCAGTGGCCTTTGGAGACAGTGATAAGGAAGGGCATCGCTCATCGGCGGCTCAACGTAGCTGGGTCGCGGGCACGCGTGGCTACCGGAGGCTTAAAGTGTTTCCGATGGAATGCGGCGCCACTCTTCGATTCGGTTGCACTTCCTCACGGCTTGATTCGGCATTAAAAGTTGTCGAAATTCACCAGCGAGGCCATTGGTCACTGGGAACGACGGATGGGGTCATCGACATTTCTCCGCTCACCGCCCCGGAAGCCGCCCGCATTTCCTCCGAGTTCGAAAAGCTTAGTGTCAATTTTGCCTGGGAAAATATAGTCGGCGTGAACATCCCCAACCGCTGGGGCGCGCCGCGGCCTGAATGGGCGCTGATGAAACAAATCAAATCGGCGCTCGACCCTGCGGGGATCATGAATCCGGGGCGGTTTGTGGTATAGTTGCAAACGATGACACAGACTGAGTCCAACGGCGCTAAATTCCAATTTCCCGACACCGCCACCCAATTGCTCCGCTCCTGCGTCCATTGCGGCTTGTGCCTCGGCGCGTGCCCGACGTACCGCGAAGCGGGCAACGAGAACGATTCGCCGCGCGGGCGGCTTTATATCATGAAGGCGCTCAGCGACGGGCGGCTGGAGCCGGTGCCGGAAGTCACGCATCATCTCGATTTGTGCCTCGATTGCCGCGCGTGCGAGACGGCATGTCCCAGCGGCGTGCAATATGGGCAGATTCTGGAAGGCACGCGCGAGGCGCTCAACGCGGCTCAGCCTCCGGGATTCTTCGCGCGGATGCTGAGGACTCTGTTTTTCAAGCACCTCTTTTCGCGCCCGGCGATGCTGTCGATCGTGACCAAGGCGCTGCGATTTCAGCAGCGCAGCGGGCTGCGCGCGCTGGCGACAAAGATGGGCCTGATGAAGCTGCTGCCAAAACGCTTGCGCGAATTGGAGGCGATGCAGCCGGAGATCAAAGAAGAGGCGTTTCTCGAAAATGCGCCGGAGGTTTTCCCAGCGGAGGGCGGCGCGCCGAAGCTGCGCGTGGCGTTTTTTGCCGGCTGCGTGATGGACCAATTCATGGGCGACATTCATCGCGCGACGATTAAAGTGCTGCAAGCGCACGGCGTCGAAGTGCTGTCGGTGCATGGGCAGGTCTGTTGCGGCGCGCTGATGGTTCATTCCGGCGAAGCCGATATGGCGCGCAAACTGGCGCGGCAGAATTTGCAGATTTTTCGCGGGCTGGGCGTGGACGCGATCGTCAACAACTCCGCGGGCTGCGGCGCGCAGTTGAAGGACTATCATCATCTGCTGCCCGGCGATCACGGCGCGGATGAATTCAGCGTGATGGTGAAAGATGTGTCTGAGATTTTGGCGAAGCTCGAGCCTGTTCGGCCGCTCAAGCCGCTCGAAAAAACGCTGTGCTACGATCCGCCGTGTCATTTGATGCATGCGCAAAAAATCACGGCTCAGCCGGTCGCGATTTTGCAGCGCATTCCCGGCATCAAATGGATTCCGCTGCCGGACGCGGAATTCTGTTGCGGCGCGGCGGGTATTTATAATCTCACGCAGCCGGAGATGGCCGCAAAAGTGCTCGCGCGCAAAGTCGAAGCGATCAGAAGCACCGGCGCGGAAATCGTCACCACCGGCAATCCCGGCTGCCTGATGCAAATTCGCGGCGGCTGCAAAGCGGCGGGGCTGAAATGCGAGGTGGTGCATCCGATGGAGTTGCTGGCGCGGCAGTTGTGAAGGACGAAGGCAGTATTAAATATCCGTGTAGCCGTCGATTTATGCACACGCTCGCCTATAATCCAAGGCCCGCACGTTTTTGAGGATTATACGCATGGCTGCCGCCCGTCAGGAACATCGTTCGCGCCAGACGCTGATTAAGGCGCTTGCCAAGGATGGCATTTTGTACGAGCACTTCAACAACCGCGAATTGTCGTGGCTCGAATTCAATGCGCGCGTGTTGGAGGAAGCGCAAGACTGCAGCGTGCCGCTGCTGGAGCGGATCAAGTTTCTCGCGATTTTCAGCTCGAACCTCGACGAGTTTTTCATGATTCGCGTGGCTGGCGTGAAGCATCAGATTTCCGCCGGCGTCGAGGAAACCGGCGCGGATGGGTTGCCGCCGCAGCAGGTGATGGACGCGATCTCCAAGCGCTGCCACGAACTCACCGCGCTGCAGCACAACATATTCACCGACGAACTTCAGCCGGAATTGGAGAAGCACGGCATCCGCATTCTGACACCGACAACGCTTTCCAAGTCGCAGCGCGAATTTTTGCGGCAATATTTCCGCAGCACTATTTTCCCGCTGCTCACGCCGCTCGCACTGGATCCCAGCCATCCGTTTCCGTATTTGTCGAACAAAATGCTCTGTCTGGTCGTGCAATTGAAGCCGGCCAACGACGAGCGCAAGTCGCTGATTCCCTTCAGCAACACGGCCTTCATTCACGTGCCGAGCACGGTAGTTTCGCGCTTTATCCGGCTGCCATCAGAATCGGGCAAGCACGAATTTATTCTGCTCGACGACACAATCGCGGCCTACGTCCACGAAATCTTCGTCGGCTACGAAGTTGTCGGTTGCAGCGCCGTGCGGATCACGCGCGACAGCGACGTGCTGATCGACGAGGACAACGCCGCCGATTTGCTAAAGATGATCGAAGAAGGCGTGCGCAGCCGGCGCAAAGGCGCGGCGGTGCGCTTGCAATATCACGCGGCGCTGCAAGCGGAGGCGCTCGAAGTGCTCGTCGATGAACTCGATTTGCGCGAGAGCGATTTGTACGCAACGGACGATTTCATCGCCTTCGCCGATCTGTTCCAGTTTTACAACGCGCTCGATTTGCCCGAACTCAAAGACGCGCCGTTCATTCCGCAACCGAGTCTTTCGTTCAAAGGCACCGATCATGTGTTCTCGGACATCCGCGAGCACGATATCCTGATTCATCATCCCTACGAAAGTTTCGATCCCGTGATTCGCTTTGTCCGCGAAGCGGCGGACGATCCGAAAGTGCTGGCGATCAAGATGACGTTGTATCGCACGGGCACGGCCAGTCCGATCGCGCAGATGCTGGAACACGCGGCGCTCAATGGCAAGCAAGTCGCGGTGCTGATGGAGTTGAAAGCGCGTTTCGACGAGGAGGCGAACATCTTTTGGTCGCGGCGCCTGGTCGCGGCGGGCGCTCATGTGATCTACGGACTGGTGGGATTGAAGACGCATTGCAAATGCGCGCTGGTGGTGCGGCGCGAAGGGAGTTTGATCCGGCGCTACGTCCATCTCGGCACCGGAAATTACAACGACCGCACCGCGCGGCTGTACGGCGACTTCGGCTACTTCACCTGTGAAGAGAAATTTGGCGAGGACGTGACCAACCTCTTCAACATCATCACCGGCTACGCGCGCCCGCCGGCGTTTCATCATGTCGAGATCGCGCCGACGGGACTGCGCAACAAACTGCTGGGGCTGATCCGGCGCGAAATCGAACATGCGAGCGCGGGCAAACCGGCGCGAATGGTGCTGAAGCTCAACAATCTTCAGGATCCAACGCTGATCGCCGAGTTGTATGTGGCCTCGCGCGCGGGAGTGAAGATCGATCTGATTGTGCGGGCGGTCTGCTGCATCAAGCCAGGCGTGCCTGGATTGAGCGAGAACATACGCGCGATTCGAATCGTGGATCGTTTCCTCGAACACGCGCGCGTGTTTTATTTCCACAACGGCGGGGCGCCCGAATTCTATCTGGCCAGCGCCGATTGGATGCAGCGCAATCTGGACAGCCGCATCGAACTGCTCTTCCCGATTTTGGACAAACGCCTGTATGCGGAATTGGAGAATTTTCTGCAATTGCAGCTTCTGGACAACGAGAAGGCGCGGCTCATTGGGCCGGACGGCCGAAACGTGCGCATCGCGGTGCCGAAAGGGACGCCGCGCATCCGCAGCCAGGAAGTGCTGGCGGCGGCGGCGGCGAATCTGGCGGCGAACAACGGCGCGTGGGGAAATTTGAAGATCGAGGTGCCAGTTCCAAGCGCCGCGGACGCCAAGCCGCATCCGGCTCGAATCGAGATGAAGGCCGCCGAGGCCGTGGCGAGTTAAACCAGCTCAACCATGAACGCGAAGCCATTCGTTCCACGCGGCATAGCCGTTGGGAAATTCTTTTCCGGTGAGATGCTTCAGCGCGCGCCAGGCGGTGGCCGCAACGACCTTCGATGGATCCCGAAGCTTCGCCACGAGAATCGTGAGCACATTCGACGAACGCACCGTATGTCCCAATGCTTCGCAGACAGACGCTTTGATACGTACGACGGAATCGTTCACGTGTTTTGAAAGTTCTTCGATCAGGTTGTCGCGCAGCAGGCTGAAATCGCAAAGTTCTTCGATGGCCAGCGGAGTAAGCTCGGGATTGCCGTTTTGAAACTGCTCTTTCAAACGCGCAAAGTTTTCGTCGCTCTCGAGCGTTTCTTTTTTCAGCCACGCGCCGGCTTCCGTGCTGCTGCTGAATTGCTGCGCAGTGATCGCCTTGCATGCCCACGCGGCATTGGTTTTCACACCGGCGTCTTTGCTCGCTAAAAGCTCGATCAACTTCGGCAGCGCCGCGATGCATTTACAGCGCCCCAGCGCCAATGCGGTGTCCTTGCAGACTCTCACGTCTTTCGAATCAAGTGCGTTCGTCAAAAGCAGCAATACTTCGGGCGATTCCGAAAATTCCACGGCGTTGATTGCCGCGCATTTGACCTCAGCGTCCGCCTCGCTCAAAAAGGGAATCAGCAAACTGCGCGACGCGTGGGTATCGATGCGCTTGAGCATTTCGATCATGCGCCGCTTAGCCGTAGACGCAGTTTCCGATGGCCGTTTCGAGATGTGTTCGAGAATTTTTTCACTGCCGCCAGTCTGTTGAGCAGCGTGCTGGACTGCTTCTATCGCGGCGTTCAATGCCGCGGGATCGTCCAGAGATTTCGCTTCATCGAAGGCTTTGAAGAGCAGCGGCAGCACGTTCGGTTCATCGCGTTGCGCCAATTCGGTCCACGCCTGGATCGCGCCCTCTGGCTCGGTGGACTGCGCCGCGGTTTGAAGCAGCGCTTCAGTAGATTTTGGGGATCCGATGGAGGCAGGCGTCGGCGCCTCCGGCTCGTCGCTCTCCCCGGCAAACGCCGGACTGATGAGCAGCGACAGGGAGATTAGAATCGAATGCGTGGAGATGCGGCCCATTACAGGTCCACCTCCCAGTACGCCAGAAGCACGAATTGTCCTTTGATTCCCGGCGAGGTAGCGGACTTGTCGTAATGGAAACCGCCCTGCCCGCTGTATTTGACAATGTTTCCCACGATGGCGCCATAGAATGCAGCCGTGCCGCCAACGCTGACCGTGGCCGCGGGCGCGTACAGCGTTCCGTAAAAATCGCTGTGGCCGGCGAGGGAAACGAGGCGGGTGCTTGAACTCACGACGTTGAAGTTGCTGGGAACCTGGCTTGGATTAATCACTCCGCCGCCGCGCATCAAGAAACTTGCCGAAGACCCTTGAAACACATTGACGACCGCGCCGGGGCTAAGTATTAGCGTGGCTGAGTTGCCTTGGGAAAACGAACCGTCCACGTAAAGATTGACCACGCCGGAAAAAGTCAGCGTGCCGCCGCTCTGGCTGAATGTGGAGTAGCGGTATGTTCCCGCCGTGATCGTGCCGGAACCGCCCGACTGCGAGTAGGCGCCCAACGAGGCAATCGTCGGCGCGTACGCCGGTGTCGGTGCAACGAAGGGACTCGCCAGCGGCGCGGTGCTTCCGGTGACAGTCGCCCCGCCGATCGTCGAAACCGTATTGCCGGGTCCAGGATTGGCGCTGCCGTAGATTGTCGAGTTGCCCGCCAAGGTGATGGAGCCATTGCTCGCCATATTTCCGCCCGAACCGTTTGGCGTAAGGTGATAGGCGTTGGAGCCGCCGGCACCGGCAACCTGCTGGCTGTAGCTCTGATTAAGGCTGGCGTCGTACGAATCGGCGCCGCCGCTCCCGCCGAGGGTCAACGAGGTCTTCGCAAACCCGCCTCTGGAAAAACGCCCGGCTTGGGCGAGAGACACGACGGCCATTATTTTGCGCTGGACGCTCGTGATGTTTCCTGCGTTCAAGGAATTCGAAACCGTTCCGATCGATTGAACCGTGAAGGTACCGTCGGCGTTGAGAGTAGAAGTGGCGGCGTAGCTTTGCTGCGAGCCCCAATTCGCGGTTGGATTGCCGGGCGTGGTGCCGCCGGAAAGCGCTTTGTTGAGATTCAATTCGTTGATCGCCGCGTTCAATCCGGCATCGGCCAGCATCAAGGCTTGTTCGCGGTCGCGCGTGTTATCGGTCTCGCCGGTCTGCGAGACGGCGACTTGAAGCATCGCGATCGATACGGAGAAAATGAAGACCAGCACCAAGAAGACGGCGATCAGCGCGATACCGCGATCATGACAGCGCGCTAAGATCGTTTTCGATTCCATAGTTGACGCCCCCCGGCATCATTTAATTGTTCACTATCTCGACGCTGGCCTGGCTGGCGGCCCACATCAGATCGTCTGTTGTCGCCGAAGTCGTTTTCAACAAGTAATTGCTCTTCTCCACGACCACGGTCAGCATGACCACGCTCGCCGAAATATTTTCAAAATAAACGCCCGTCACGCCGCGGTCGATGCCCTGCGCGGAGCGGACAGTGTGAACGCGCGCCGAGAGTTGATCGCATAAGATTTGACTTTGTTGCGCGCCGTTGACCAACTCGCGCCGCTCCAAGCAGACCGAGGACCCATACGTGGCGAGCGCGTACGTAATCGGGTTGCCGTATGTCGGCGCGCCATTGGCGTATCCGGTGCAGCGCGAAAAGGTGATGGCTTGGTGCGATGGATCGATCGTCAATGAAGCGTACATACCGCCGCCCGCGTCTTTGAGTTCCTTGACCATGAGATCGACCACGCTCGCGGCCTTGACGTCCAGATCGGACTGAATCGAGGTCGTTTCGACGGAGAACAACGACGCGCGAAAGGTCATCGCGAGCACAAGCAGGAACGCGCCCCCGATGGCGGTGGCGACGATCAGTTCGATCAGAGTAAAACCCTTCTTTTGCATGTGCGTTCCCTACTTCAACTTCGTCAGCATCGTGTTTAAACTCAATTCGCGTGCGCCCGTGCGGCTGGTCCATTGAACATGGATTCGAACCGGCAAAACCGTGTAAGTGCTTGAAACGTCGGTGTCCGTGCTCACTCCATTTCCATTCAGGTCCTGCGGCATGCCAAGCTCTGCATCGACCACGGTTTCATCGAGACGGCCGGCGGCGTTGACCGGAAAGACGATATTGAGCACGCCGTTTTGCAACGTGCCCGCTTGCAGCGAGCTTACATCCACCGTTGCGTTGGGTGTGCCTGGTCCATATTGGCTGAAGATGGAGATAAACGGTGTGTCTTTTATCTCAGCCAGCTTTTGGCGCACGACGTTGACCGCGAGCAATTCCTCCTGGTTGGCCAGAGACAGTTCCGAGGTGGACATGATCGCGGAGATGACGGCCATCAACCCCACCGCGAGCACGGCCATTGCCACTAAGACCTCAAGTATCGTCATGCCGCGCCGCATGTAACGTTGACTGGATGACATCGGATGCTCCTGACAGAAAACAGAACAACAACCCCCCGCAAAGCAAAATGAGTACCAGATAATTTAAGCCGCGAGGGACAATTGCATTGCCGCTATTTGTCAACCATTGAGCGACGATTCGGCAATGCACTCGTGCGTCGTCCGAAACAGCACGACTGGATATTTTTTTCAGCCTAAACTGTAGGACTACTCGGCCAAACAATGTCACTAGCGCGTGGGGAGTCGTTACATGGCGGGTGGAAATTCGAGCTCTGAATCTGTGCCCGTGCGGCCAGTTCACGTGCCGCCAGCGAGTGCGGATTCTTCCAGGCCGCATCCGGCATCTGCCGACGAGATTCAAACGCTGGTGCCGGTTGAACTGCCTGAATGCTGGAAACCTTCTCCGCGCCCCAAAACCACTGCGACCCGAGTGGTTCAGGTGGAACCGCCCTCCGCGGAAAGCGCCCCGCAAGAGCCGGCGGCAGTGCCGCCGACGCCCCCAATTACCCGCGTCTTCTCGGTTGAAGCGCTCGGCCCTTCGCCTTCCGTTCGCTTCAAGCGTGCGGCATCGCAAATTTACGTCGTTCCGATTCCGGCGCGCAGCGAGACAGGCAACCGCGTCAAGTTTGCTGCCGCCGCGGTCGTCTTCGCTGCGTCGATCGCGTGGCTGGTGCAATCGATCGTGTCGAACGAATCCGGGAGCGGCGAAACTGGTGCTGTGCCGGCGCGGCAGCGCGACGTCTCGGCGGCGTCAGGAGGCCAAGGCGCACTTGTCGCCGCAGCGCCGGAATTGACCAAAGACTTGCTCGAACGGAATCTGTCCAACCGTCTGCGGCCCAAAGGATGGGTTGAGAAATTTGCGGGCAACGGTCCTTCGCCTGAATTCGTCAACGCCGCGAATTTAAATTTGAAAGTCACCGATAAGCCCAGCGCCGTTTACGTGCTGCTCTATTCGCAGTTGGACAAAACAATCGAGGAACAATGGCGCAACGCGGGGATGTTCGAAAACGAATCGCCGTTGGGCCTCCCGTTCATCCGCACGGTCACGCTCCGCAATCAGGAATGCCTCGACAATCTGCTCGACTGGCGCGTTGAAGGCGTGGCGTTGAAACAGAAATAGCCAGGGGTCAGGGGTCAGGGATCAAGGATCAGGAAACCAAGCAATTCAGCATTCAAAAACAGCCGGCGCAAAAACGTTTGCGCCGGCTGTTTATTTCACACGACAATTTTCGAATTAACGTTGGTCGCAAGGCACGCGGCCGGGTTGAACGTTGGGCTGTTGGAAACCCTGACGGTCTTCCACAAGCCTGCGGTCACCGGTTCGTTCGGCGTTCGAGCGTTCCAGCGCTTCGCGCGAGAAGGATTCGTTCGTCACCTTACGTTCCCCGGAGACGTTTGCGCCCGAACGCTGTTCATCCTGGGTAAAGCGCCGTTCGCCGGACGTGTTAATTGGCTGCTGCCCATTCATCTGGCGGCCATCAAAATTGTTGCCTTGCCGATTTTCCTCGAAGCTTGCGGGGATGCTCTCGTAGATGTCATCCCGTCCTTCGATCGGCACAATCTTCGCAACTTTGCTGGCGACCAGCAGCGGTTTCTGGTTCATGCGGCCGGCAATTCCAAACGCCGCAATCTCGTCGCCTTCTTTGAACTCCGTCTTCAGGCTGCCGTGAGTTCCCAGATCGACCACGATCACGTGCTCGCCAGGAGTCTGAATCTTGGCCAGCGTGTGCGTTTCAGTTTTGCCTTCCGCCTTTACTTCCGCGTCCTTCATCCCCGCTATTTTGCCGGTCACAATGCGCTGCCGGTAGCTCAAGTCCTGTTGCTTCGGCTCCTTCGATTGTGCCGCTTTGTCTTTGTCTGCCGAGGATTCATTCGGCGTTGTCGGAGTGTCGGCTGCGAAGAGCGTGAAGCTCAGCAGCGCGACAGGAAAAATCAAAAAATGCCTGCTCATTTGCTGTTTCCTTTCAAATCAAAGTTTTTCTGATCGAATCTACACAAGGATATCGTCGTGCAGGCACCTCGCCTGCATTGTGTAGTACCTACCGATGATGCCCGCCGCCACTGCGCGCAGTGCCTCGGCTTGAGAATCCGCCCCGGCTGCTGTTAAACGTCCCCGAGCCGTTCCACGACCCTCGGCGCCCGCCGTCCCAATTCCCGCCGCGCCAGTAGCCCACGTCGAAGTTCACGCTCGGGCCGTACCAATCCGAATACCATCCCGGATCAACGGTCGTGTAACTGTAATCGGGAACGTAGTACCCGTAGTCGTCGTAGGTGTACGGGTAGTTGTAGGTGTAATTATCGTACGGCTGGTAATAGTACCCGCCACCGTATCCACCATGCCAACCACCGCCAACACCAACGCCCAAATGGACATCGCTCGCTTCGCACTGCGAGAATGTGAACATCAGCGCCACACAGAAAAGTGGCGCGGCAATCAAGCGAATCATGATCATGCCTCCTGACTAGTTAGAACCACTGCAACTCCAACTACACATTTAGGAACGCTTGCAAAGACGCGGCCAGAGATGCGCGTTTTTTCGAGAGGAGATGAATGGAGGTGCAATGCCGATTCCTCGTATTCAATACGAACAATCGACGGTCTGAAAATTGCGCGGTAAAATACGAAGAGCGAGGTGCTATTTCGCTGGGGGCGGAACGCTCGGCGTCCGTGCGCAAAGCGTCGCGGTCGTGCGCGGCGTAATTTACCGCAGTGATTTGAGAGTTGTGATCGGGCGTGCTCTCGGCTTAATTTTCGCTCCGTACCTTCGCATAGCGCCGCCGCGCCCAGCCCGTCCACTTGATCCGCAAATCGTTCAGCTCATCGCTGCTGAATTTCTTTTTCGCCAATTCCAGAAACTCCGCTTCGCTCATCGGCGGTGCGCACAATTCGTTGCCCAAGTCCCCATCGCGGCCGGCGGCGATGATCGCGCTGCGCGCCTCCCACAATTCTTCGTGCGCGTCCACCCAGACTGACCGCATCAGCCCGTCCAGCAGCCGCCACCGCGCGCTCGCCTTCGCCGCATCGTAAACAAAATCGCCCGACGTTGAGAAAGGGTTCAGCACCGTATGCGTCGGCGCGCCGCTGGCATAAATTGACGGCATCACCGGCAGGCGCTCCAAATCGTAGTCGCGCGGCCCGCCGGCGCTGCCGCGCGTCTGATACCACAGGCACTGGCCGGCTTCGCCCAGCACAAATGCGATGAACGCCTGCGCTGCGGCTTTGTTCGGCGCGCCGCGCACCAGCGCGATGCCGTCCGGCGTCACCACCGACGCGCCGTTCGGAATCACCAATTTCAGATGCGTCGCGCCTTGCCGGCGGATGGGCGCTGTCGCGTAAAAGTCGATGCACGGCCCCGCCGCCGCCTGTCCCAAACTCACGTCGCGCGGCACCGACGGACCGCCTTCGTTGAACGCGCGCGCATTCGAAAGCATCCGTCCCAGCGTCGCGAAACCCTTCTCCCAGCCCTCCGCCTGCAACACGATTTCAAATGCCTGATGCAGCGACCCGCTCATCGACGGGTCGCCGCACGAAATCCACCCGTGCAGCTCAGGCCGCCCCAAATCGTCCCAGGTCGCAGGCGCAGGCAGTTTCGCCGCGTTCAGCACACGCTCATTGTATACGAACCCAAACCCGCTCAGGCACGCCGCGTGAAAGCGGTTCTGCGGATCGCGCAGCGTCTGCCCGCCCAGCGTCGCCGGAAGTTTCGCGGCCAATTCAGGCGGAAGCGGCGACGGCTCAAAATAATTCATCTTCGCCATGTTCGGCAGCTCCGCCATTCCGCCGCCGAAAAATATATCCACTCCAATCCCGCGTTCGCCGCGCGCCTCCGCCAATTCAAACCGCTCGCGCATGTACTTCACGCATTCCGACGTCGTCCCCTCGTCCAGCCAAACCACGCGCACACGCGTGCCGCTCGTTTTCAGATAATGCTCCGAAAACGCGCGCCCGAATTCCACGCGAATCCCCTCCCAATGCGGCGAAACGATCGTCAACTCTTCGTCGTAAGCCGCCTCGCGCCGCAGCAGCGACGGCCCAAACGCCAGCGCGAGAATCGCGCCAAGAAAAAGTATCGTCCAAAGGTAGCGCATGTGTTGTATTGACAATTGCCAAAGATTTTCGAACGATGATCAATCGTTACTCGGCAATAGTCAAGTCAATCATCAATCTGTTCTGCCGGAGGCTAAGCCACATGCTGAAAAAAATCGCCTGGATACCGTGCCTGTTCGCGCTCCCATTATTCGCCGCCGAATCAATCGACGACGCCATCACTGCCTCGCTCCCCGCCCTCGTGCTCAAATACCAGTTCATCCACTCCAATCCCGAACTCTCGCACTACGAAGAGAAGACCGCGAAATCATTCGCCGCTGAATTGCGCAAGCTCGGTTTCGAAACGACCGAAGAAGTCGGCAAATACGCCGATCCAAAATGGAAATGCCACGGCGTCGTCGGCGTGCTCAAGAACGGCCCCGGCCGCACCGTTCTGCTGCGCACTGAGTTGGACGCGCTTCCGATCGTCGAACAAACCGGCACGCCCTACGCCAGCAAAGTGCTCGTCAAAAACGAAGAGAATATCGACGTGGGCGTGATGCACGCCTGCGGCCACGACATCCACATGACCTCGGTTCTCGGCACGGCGAAGCAACTTTCCGAATCGAAAGACAAATGGAGCGGCACGGTCGTCGTCGTGGGCCAGCCCGCCGAGGAAACCGTGGACGGCGCACGCGCGATGCTCAGCAACAATTTGTACGCGCGCTTTCCGAAGCCCGACGCGATCGTCGCGCTGCATTGCGATCCCAATACCGATTTGGGCAAAATCGGAATCTGTCCGGGCTATTGCTGCGCCGCCGCGGACGCCGTCGAAATCACCGTGCGCGGCATCGGCGGACACGGCGCGAGTCCCGAAAAAGTCAAAGACCCGATCGTCATCTCCGCACAGCTCATTCTCGCGCTGCAAACCATCACCAGCCGCGAAAAATCGCCGTTCGATCCCGCGGTCGTCTCTGTCGGATCGATCCACGGCGGCACCAAATGCAACATTATTCCCGATGAAGTGCATTTGAAGCTGACCGTTCGCACGTACCGCGCCGAAGTCCGCAAGCAAGTCCTCGATTCGATCACGCGCATCGCCAACGGCGTCGCAATGACCGCCGGCCTGCCCGAAGACAAGTATCCGCTCGTGAAACTCAGCCCCGTCGATCACACCGAAGCGACGTACAACGATCCGGACTTCGCCGAAAAAGTCGCCGCATCCATTCGCAAAGCGCTAGGCGCCGAAAACGTGGTGAAATCCGATCCCGTCATGGGCAGCGAAGACGTCGGCGTCTTCGCGATGGACAAGCAAATCCCGCTCTGCTATTTCAAGCTCGGCACGCTCAATCGCGACGCCGCGCAAGCCGCCAAGCCGCTCACCGCCCCCTCGCCGCGCCTGCATTCGTGCTCCTTCGCCCCGCTGCCGGGACCGGCGATTCGCACGGGCGTGCGCGCGCTGACGAGCGTTGTGCTGGATTTTTTGGCACGCGGGGAATAGTGACAATCGCACGCGCGCGGTTGAGCGGCTAATTTATCGGTACGGCACCGCTTCCGCCCTCCGAATCGGCGCGCCCTTCGTCAAATTCCCCGGCACCCCATTCGGGTAATGCTCCTTCAGCAGCGCGTTGATCCGCTCAATGCGATGTTCCGGGTACGGATGCGTCGTCAGCAATTCCGGCTGCCGCCCGCTCGCCGAAAGCTGCTTCAGCACTTCCATCACCCCCAGCATTTCGCGAGGATCGTACCCTGCCTGCGCCATGTATTTGAAGCCGAACTCGTCCGCCTGCGATTCATCGCTGCGGCTGAATCCAAGCTGTATCAATGAGTTCATTTGCTGAGTGACCAGCGCCGCGCCCTGCCCGTGATCGCTGGTCGCCACATAAACGCCGCGCGTGATCGCTTCGCCCAGCTTCCCTTTTTCCATGTGCACCGCCGCGTGCCGGTTTATGACATGCCCGATTTCATGCCCCAGCACACCCGCCAATTGCGCCTCATTCCCCAGCCGCACCAGCAGCGCCTTCGTGATAAAAATCTGCCCGCCCGGCAGCGCAAACGCGTTGACCGTCTGATTGTCGTTGAGCAGATGAAACTTGAACGGATACTGGCTCAGCCGCGCGTCGCTGTTGTCATGCACGCGCGTCCCGATGTGCGTCACGAGTTGCGCCAGCGGATCGCCAGGCGAAACTTCCCCGCCCATCTCCGCCATCATCGACGGTGTCGATTGCAATCCGAGCGAAATCTCCTGCGGCACCGACAGGGAAATGTGCTGTGCCTCGCCCGTCACCGGATTGATCTGCGACTTCCCATAATACCCAATCAGCGCAATCAAAATAATCACCCCGCCCGCCGCCAGCCGCAGACACCCGCCCTGGGCGTTGAACCCCTGGCCGGAATAATTCGGATCGTCGTAGTCCATGTAGTGAAACCTTCAACCTTCAATCTCGATTTTTGCATTTCTCATTTTTCATTTTGAATTCTTGTCACACATCATCCAGCAAATGCCCCAGCTTCTTCTTCTTCGTCCGCAAATACCGCGAATTGTGCGCGCCGGGATGCATCACAATCGGCACGCGCTCGACCACTTCCAGTCCGTAGCCGCCTAGCCCCACAATTTTGCGCGGGTTGTTCGTGAGCAGCCGCAGTTTCGTCACGCCGAGATCGACGAGCATCTGCGCGCCGATTCCATAGCGCCGCAAATCCGGCTTGAAGCCCAATTCCACATTGGCTTGCACCGTATCTTTGCCGCGCTCCTGCAATTCGTACGCGCGCAATTTGTTGACCAGCCCGATGCCGCGCCCCTCCTGCCGCATGTACAGAATCACGCCCTTGCCTTCGTGCGCGATGGCGCTCTGCGCGGCGGCAAGCTGCTCGCCGCAATCGCAGCGCAGACTGCCCAGCGCATCGCCGGTGAGGCATTCGCTGTGCACGCGCACGAGCACCGGTTCGGTCTGCACTTGCCCCGGATGAATCTCGCCCATCGTCATCGCCAGATGATGCTCCTCGCGGTCGCCGATGGACGATTGGTAGCAATACAGTTTGAATTCGCCGAAGCGCGTCGGCAGATTGACTTCGGCCACGCGCTCGATCAGTTTCTCGGTCGCGCGGCGGTATTCGATCAGGTCGCGGATCGCGCAAATTTTCAGCTTGTGCTTCTTCGCGAATTTCTCAAGCTGCGGCAGCCGCGACATCGTCCCGTCGTCGTTCATGATCTCGCAGATCACCGCCGCCGGTTTCAATCCGGCCAGGCGGCACAGATCGACGCTGCCCTCAGTCTGCCCCGCGCGCACCAGCACGCCGCCGTTTTTCGCGCGCAGCGGAAACATGTGCCCAGGCCGCGCCAGATCGTCCGGCCCGCTCTTGTCGTCAATCGCCACTTGCACCGTCCGCGCGCGGTCGGCGGCGCTGATTCCGGTTGTCACGCCCTTGCGCGCTTCGATCGACACGGTAAACGCCGTCCCAAAGCGCGCGGTGTTGTTGCTGGTTTGAAGCGGCAATTGCAATTTGTCGCAGCGCTCTTCAGTCATCGAAAGGCAAATCTGTCCGCTCGCTTTGCGTGCCATGAAAGTGATGCAACCCGCGCTGCATTTCTCCGCCGCCACGACCAGGTCGCCCTCGTTCTCGCGGTCCTCGTCGTCCACAAGAATGAGGAAGCGTCCCGCGCGCAATTCAGTGAGCGCCTCCGGAATCGAGCAGAACGGCGTGCGAGCCGCGACCGCAAGGGAGCGGGCCAGACGCGCTTTTTTTGCAGCAGATTTCATAAGCGGATTATAGTGGACGGAGCGGCGGCTTTCCAGCCTCCCTGTGCAAGACGCGGCCGTTGCCGGTGGCCCATAACCGCACAGGTCCTATTGGCCCTATAAAGGCCTATTCAATCGTCAATAGAAATTCGCACGCACATCTGCAACAATATGCCGATGAACGCGCCCGGCACGCTTTTCTCAGTCAACGGCGAAATTGTTTCCGAATCGGAAGCCGTGATCCCCGTCACCGACCGCGGCTTCCTTTACGGCGACGGTCTTTTCGAAACCATCCACGCGTACGGCTCAAAGCTCTTTCGCCTCGACGCCCATCTCGAGCGTTTGCTGCGCGGTGCACGCGCGCTGCACTTCGAACCGGAGCCCGATTTCCCGCGACTGCGCGAGTGGCTGCTTGACGCCGTCGCTGCCGCTGCTTTTCCCGAAGGCAACGTGCGCCTGACCTGCACGCGCGGCTGCGGCTTGCGCGGGCCGTCGATTCACGGCCCGATTATTCCGAACGTCATCATCACCGTCACCCGGCACCTGCGGCCGCCCGCGGCGTGGCTATCTGAAGGAGTCGACGCGATCATCGCCAGCTTTCGCCGGCAGGAGTCCGCGATCACGGCCACGCTTAAATCGCTCAATTATGTGGAACAAATTCTCGCGCGCCGCGAAGCCGACCTCGCCGGCGCCAACGAAGCGCTGCTGCTCAATAATGCCGGCTTGTTGTGCGAAGGTTCGGCGACGAACATCTCGCTGATTCGCGATGGCAAACTTGTGATTCCCAATCCCCAGCTCAGCGGCGCGTTGCCCGGCATCGCGCAGCTCACCGTCATCGACGCCGCGCACAATCTGCGCATTCCGGTGCTCTACGCGTGCCTCAGTCCGTGGGACCCGCACGAAGCCGAGGAGGCATTCCTAACCGGCTCGATGCGCGAGATCACGCCGCTGGTGCGCATCGGCGGCAGGCCCGCCGGCGGTGGCAAGCGTGGCCCGCTGACGCTCAGAATTATTGAGGAATTTCGCGCCATCGTCGAACGCGAATGCGCGCCGTTCAAATATTGATCGTTAAAAAAAGGGCGGCGAGAGTGCCGCCCCACTTTAGGAGCGGCGGCACTCCTGCCGCCGTTGCTGTTACTCAGCACTCCGCACTTACTGCTTCGCAATCTCGTTGATCAGCGTCTTGTGATGCGTCGGCGCGTCCACGTTGTGTTCCTGCTTGATCACGATCCCGTTCTTGTCGATCACGATCGAATCGCGCTGGCCGGGCACCAGTCCCAAAGCGCGGCTGAGTTCGTCATTCGGGTCGGAGAGCATCGTGTAATTGAGTTTGTAGATCGATTTGAATTTGACCAGCGTTTCCGGTATGTCGCGGGATGCGCCGATCACCGTGTAGCCCTTCTTCATGTACTTCTCCGCATAATCGCTGAAGCCTCGGTTTTCGCACACGCAGCCGCCCGTGAATGCCTTCGGGAAGAAGAAGATTACCACGCCGGTCTTGCCTTTGTACAAGGCCAGCGGATGCGCCGCGCCGTTTTCGTCCGTCGGCGCAAGTTCCGAAGGCAGCGGTTGTCCCACTTGAGCGACTCCCGCACAGAATCCGCTGAAGGCGCAGAAGGCCAGTATCGCGAGCAACGAGTATTTCAGCATGATCGGACATCCTCCTTGTTTTGTTTAAAAACGGGTGAATTCGGGATTGCGTTCAGCGCTTTATATAGAGATTTGCGCGATTGTCGAATTGAGATTTGCACGAAGTTTTCGCAGCGGTTCCTTCTCCGCGTCCCCGCGTTTCCGTGTCCCCGCGTCTGCGACGCATCAGTTCAACGCCGCTCCAATTTCACCTTGACCTCCGCCCGTTCTCCACTATCTTCGCTTCTCCGCTGGGCGCATCAAGCCGGAGCCAGGCCCCATGCAACGAGTGGGGATGAACCTGGTCAGGGCGAAAGCAGCAGCCATAAGTCTTTTAACTCGTGTTCGTGGATCACCTGGCTCTGGTTTTATGCGTCCAGAAAAAAGCCGCTTCCGAAAGGTTGCGGCTTTTTTGTAATTTCGATTGGCCACGGAGCGCTTATCGCGGCCTTTAGGCCGCGCTAAGTCCATCCGCGACCATTTGCGTTTATTGGCGACGAATCTAGCCGCCCGACTGGAGATAAAATGCATAGAAAAGTCGCCGTCCTCGGCCTCGATTGCGCCGAACCTTCCCTTATTTTCGACCAGTTCAAACCGCGCCTCCCCGTGCTCTCGAGTCTCTGCGACTCCGGCATTTGGGGCCGCCTGCGCAGTTGCGATCCGCCGATCACCTGCCCCGCGTGGATGGTGATGATGACCGGCACGTCGCCGGGCGAGCTGGGCATCTACGGCTTCCGCAACCGCACCGATTATTCGTACTCAGGGCTGGGCATCGCCACGTCCGCCTGGGTCAAACACGAAACGGTGTGGGATGTTTTGTCGCGCAATCAGCGCGATTGCATCACGCTTGGCGTGCCGCTTACTTTTCCGCCGAAGCCGCTGCGCGGAAATCAAATCAGTTGCTTCCTCACGCCCGGCCCTGAAAGCAATTTCACTTATCCCGCTAGTTTGAAAGCCGAAATCACCGCGGCGTGCGGCGAGTACATTCCGGACGTGCGCGATTTTCGCACCGATGACAAAGTCGGCCTGCTCAAGCGCGTCTTCGAGATGACCGACAGCCATACCACCTATGCTAAATGGCTGCTGAAGAACAAGCCGTGGGATTTTTTCATGATGGTCGAGATGGGCACCGACCGCATCCACCACGGCTTTTGGAAATATTTCGACAAAGCGCACCCGCGCTACGAAGCCAATCCACACCTTCAAAACTGCATGCAGGATTATTACGCACATGTGGACGCGTGCCTCGGCAAAATCCTCGACGACATCCCCGACGACGCGTGGATTGTCGTGGTCAGCGATCACGGCATCAAACGCATGATCGGCGGCATCGCATTCAACGAATGGCTGATCAAAGAAGGTTACCTCACCCTCAAGTCGCGACCGTCGAAGCTCACGCCCATTGGAAAATGCGAGATCGATTGGAGCAAAACCACCGCGTGGGGCGACGGCGGCTACTATGGGCGTTTGTTCCTCAACATCAAAGGCCGCGAGCCGCAGGGGCAGATTCCGCCGGAGAAAGTCGAGGCGTTCAAGCAGGAACTCACCTCGAAAATCATGGCCATCGGCGACGAGCACGGCCGGCCGATGACGCCGCCGACACAGGTGCTGCGGCCGGAGAACATTTACGAAAAAGTGAACGGCATCGCGCCGGACTTGATTGTGTATTTCGGCGGATTGTATTGGCGTTCGGTTGGCAGCGTCGGCGGAGACAAGCCGCAGATTCATACCTTCGAAAACGACAGCGGCCCTGACGACGCCAATCATGCGGAGGAAGGCATCTTCATTTTATCGAGCAAGGAGCGCATCAAAAAAGGCCTGCGCGGGCCCGACGAGCGCAAAGGCATGCAGTTGCGCAGCGTCGCGAAATCCATTCTGAACCTGCAAGGCGTCGAAGCGCCGCCCGCCATGCGCGGCGATGCGATTGATTTTAGCGCGTTATTGACACGCTGAAATAAATGGCATAACGTATCGGCCGCGCGTTCGTCTGTATTTTCCAGGAGGATACGATCATGAGAATCTTGCGGTTGAGTGCAGTCTTGTTGGTGTCAATATTGGCGTACCGAATTTGTGCGGGCGACGAAAAGGGCCCCGACGTGCCAAATGCTGAAAGCGCCGCGGGCTTTTTCCGCCTCGGCGAAAACAGCATGGCGCACACCTGGACCATCTATTACGAAACGATCGCCGACAAGATCGACGATCGCTGGAAATCCTTCTTCGACCTCGCTCAAAAACTCGGCGCGCCCAAGCAAACCATGGACGCACTCGCCGAAGTCAAAAAGAATCTCTCCGCCCTCCCGCTCGGAAAAGCATATGGACAATGGACCGCCGACGAGCAGAAAAAATTCATAAGTTTCCCCAGCAATGCTGACCCGATTTTCGACTGGATCAAGAAGCCCGATTATCAGGCGCTCTTTTATTTCGACATGGGACGCCTGAGTCTCGAAGGCTACTTCGTCATCCAAAAACTCGTGCTCGATCAGGGCTATTCGATCGACAGCTACAAATCGACCATTCAAGCGATTGGCAACGACGCCGAGATGTGCCTGACCGACACCGGGTTCGAAGCCGCACGCAAGCGTCTCGCGCCCGCCGCGCTCCAAATCCTCAAAGACATTCGCGCGCTCAAAGGCAAACTCGACGACCCGCTCGGCGAAGGCTTCACCAAAGACGATGTCGCCAAACTCGCGCAGCTATGCAAATCGCTGAGCACCATGGCGCGCGAAAACAAACTCCTCGCGGAAGCTGAAAAGCCAAAGTAATTGCGAGGCAAACGATGCCGGCCCCTTCGCCCAAACCTCCGTCGGCCCCCGACGGCCTCCCCTCGCCACCGGGCTACTTCGACGCGCCGCTGAAAGAACCGTTCGACGAAGCGCTCGCCGACTACGGCGTTCGGCCCAACCATTACGTCAACGGCCGCGCGGTCTACACGCAAAAGGAACGCGACGACCCGAAATACATTGGGACAATTCCGCCTGAGTCGCCTGAAAACGAAGCGCTTTTCAAAGCGGCATGGGAAGCGGCCGACGCGCGCGAAATGATTTTGCGCGGCGCCAAACAGCGCTCGGATTGGGCGCCGATGCAAATTCGTCTTGTGCGCATGCGCGTCGGCAAAACCACGTACTACCGCCCATGCATGGTGATGAAATTGACCGACGACGGCAACGCGCTCGTGTTTCTGCTCTCGACGCGCGACGTGTCCAAGCCCGGCAAGGCGTTTGAAATCGACGCCTCGCACCCCGATTTCGCCGCGACCGGCTTGCGCGAAACATCCTACACACTCTTCCCGCTGCAGCTCGTCGCGCAGGAATAATTGCCGCTTACTGACGTGCGCGGCTCTGGAATTACACAGGCTCTCCCAACTCGCGTTTAATCTCCAGTAAGCGATACCCAAACCCCGCGCCGCGAATCGTTGCAAGATCGATCCGTCCGCCGCTGCGTTTATATAATACCGGATGCACCGTCGCTTCAGCTTCCGACGCGCGCGGATAAAATTGGCACGCGTTCGTTTCGATGCCCATGATCGTCCCGGTGTGCGCGGCCAGGAGCGCGTGCGGGATCATCGCCAGCATCGGATTGGTCAGGTCCTGAACCATCAGCGTCATCCCGTGCGCGCGCGCCCAACACGCGCTCAGGATCGCGCCGGTTTGCGTTTTACATGTCTTCAGCGCCACACCCGACCAGCCGAGCTCGCGCCCGAGTTTCACCATCTGCCAATCGTGCGCGCTTTCGTCCATGAAAAGCGGCTTGCGCGCCGAGACGCTGCGCACGTCGATGCGATGCTGTTCGAGTTCGTACGGGAAAGGCTGCTCGACGTAGAGGATCATGCCGTAAATGCGCGGATGGTCGGCGAGCAGGAGGTCGAGAATTTCGTTGACGTATGCCACGTCGTGGACGGTGCAGTTGAAATCGGTCGAGAGCCAATCGACGCCGTTGTCGATCGCGATTTTTCCGACGCGAACGATGCGCTGCAAATCCCACGCGATGTCGTTGCCCTTTAACTTGATCTTCAAGCACTTCAGCTCGTCGGCGCGAATCCAATCGGTGAGGATTTCGGGGAAGCCGTCGTTGAGCGGCGCGCTCGTCAAATCGCTTTGAGTCAGCGGATCAAGCCCGCCGACAAGGTGCCACGCCGGAAGCGATTCTGGGCGTTTTTGCGCGAGAAAATCCCGCGGATATTTTCCGCTGAAATCATAGCGCGAATCGTCCGCGGCGCACAAAAACGCGCTAAGGTCCTGATTCATGAACTGCGCGTTGTACGTCTCGTAAATCGGAATGTTGTGCAGATTTCCATACGCATCGTGAAGCGCTATATCAAACAGCGAGCAGCACACCAGCGCCGCGAGCCAGGGCATCTTGTGAGCGTCGTCGCGCCGCGCGTTTTCAGCGCGCAGCAATTCGATCAGTCGCGCGCGCTGAAAGCGATATCCCACTTCAATCGGATGCCCATAGTCGTTGAATGCGCTCCATTCGCGGGCGAGCGTTTTGCAAAATCGCAGCAGCGCCTGATGCCGTTCTTCATAGGGCAGCGCGCAGGGCCAGACCCATTGGACGCTCATGGGCGTTTCGCCCCAGCCGTGCGCGATTTTTCCCGCGCGGTCGGCAACGGTGAGTTTGACACGCGCACACGTCACGGAGGTCGTGACTTCATGCCCGAATTTCAACGGCAAGCGCGCGCGGACGGGAATGAAGTACAATTCGGCGCCGACGCAGCGAACATCCGTTTGTTTGTTCGAATGAATTGCGATCTGTTTTTCAGAAGACATGCAGTGTAGATTCTCCTGTGCGGCGACAACGATAGCGCGGACGGTTTGCAGTTTCCAACGCCTTCCCCTCACCCCGCGGGCGAGTACGCCCGTCGGCCCTCTCCCGGAGGGAGAGGGGTCCGCATCCCGCGCGTAAAGGACTTCAAAAGGAAGATGACGATGGCGAGCGCATCGAAGAACTACTGCATCGAACATTTCAGCGAAATCGAACCGGTGCGCTGCCCGTGCGGCTGGAGCCGCCGCGCGTTCGTTTCGCCCGACAATCCGCTCGCGACGATGCATTGCGTTGACATTCAAGAAGACGCGCAAACGCATTACCACAAAAGAATCACCGAGATTTATCTGATTCTCGAAGTCGAAAGCGAAGCCTTCATGGAAC
>DATGGK010000137.1:0-15439 GCA_035308565.1 Planctomycetota bacterium
ATTTGTTTATCAACGCGCACGTAGGTCGGCTTCTGGTTGGCGTCGATTTTTGGAAAATCGCCGAGGCCGCCTTTGCTTTGAAAATATTCGGCGACGAGGCCGGGCTCGTTTCCCGCATCTTCAGCTCGAACCGCCACCGAAAATAACAACGCCGCCAGAATTGCCGCACCATTAATCAGACGCATGACTTTGGGATCCTTAAAACGTTGTTCAGACTTAGCTGCGCGAACTTTGTGCCGCCCTCTCAGGGCTTTGGATCGCGGCGGGCTATTTCCCCAGGGCTCACGTCCTGGGCTAAGATGTTTCGCCCTTTCAGGGCGAACGGCGACGATTCGCTTTCGCGTACCACGTGCAGGCGGGACGCCTGCACCACGGGCCACTATTGAACCATTAAACTCTTGAACTTCCGTTACTGCGGCAGATTGTAAATCGTGCCGTACACGTCCTGCTTCATGTCGATTCCATCCGCGCCCTTCAAGTTGTATTTAATCTTAAACTGCATACACGGCTTGAGGTCGGGAATTTCCAGAAAAACCGTTTTGCCGTCGCTGGACAGGCGCGTGGATTTCACCGTGAAAGGATCGTGGCCGTGCTTTTTGCTGCCGTCGAGTTTCACTTCGGGCGAGCCGTAGTTGCCCGTATAAAGGTAGTTCCACCCTTCGGCCATGAAATTCTGCGCATCGTCGGCCAGCGCTTTATCCAAGGGCGTCGTGAAGCTGAGTTCGACGCCTTTGGCCGTGGCTTTAAACGTCGCGGGCATGTGCACCGGCTTTCCCGTGTATCGCACGCGGTCGAAACCGCCGTCGTTGCCGGCGTTGGTCTGCCAGCCTCTCAGGCCGACAATGTAAAGCTGGCCGTCCTTCGGATTGAAGCGCGGGCGCATGGCGCTGCTGGTGAAATTCACGGGAATGCGAATCGCAGCGCCTTGCATCTGGCCGTCCACCTCCTGCGGCATCACCAGAAACAGCGAACTGGTACCGTAGGAAAGGTGCAGCAAGTAATCCTTGTACGGGCCCCATTTGTCACTCGTCACCCACGCTTGCCCGCCGCAGGAATTGTCGATCGAGCCGTGGCTGCCAGCTTCGGAATTGTGGGGCAGCCAGAGCAGCGGCTTGGGCTGTTCGAGTTTCGCGCCGTGCGCGCTGTCTTGCACGCCGAGGAACGAACCCTGCTTGACCCAATGCAGCGGCGAACTCGGCACCCACGTGCCTTCGTTGTCGCCGATCGTGACCTGCCCCGTCGGACTCACGCACATGCCGTTGGGCGCGCGCACGCCGGTAGCGTAGGTTTCTTTTTTCGTGCCGTCTTTGGAGACTTTGATAATCGTGCCGTGGTCTTTGGTGATTCTATGAAAGCCGCCGCCGCCGGATTTCACGGGACTGCCGAAAGCGAAGAAGAAGTTGCCTTGCGGGTCAGTCTGCAAATCGAAGGCGAACGCATGGAACGCCGTGGTCATGTGCCAATCGTGGTTGATGCATTCGTAGAAATCGGCTTCGCCGTCGTTGTTGAGGTCGTGGAGCTTGCAGATTTCATCGCGGCAGAGCACATAAATCTGATCATCGACAATCTTCAAGCCCAGCGGCTGATGCAGCCCCGTGGCGAAGCGTTTCCATTTTAGATGCGCCAAACTTTCGTCGATGCCGCTGACGATCCAGACATCGCCGCTCCACGTGCTGACCGCGGCGCGCGTGCCGTCGGCGAAGAAATCGAAAGCCGCCGTGCGCATCCATGAATCATAGACGTTTTTGTACGGGATCGTGAGCTTATCGGCCGTGTACGAATCGTTCGGGCCTGGCTTGCCAAGAACGCCCACCGTTTCGATCACATCTTTCCAGCGGCCCGGACCGCCGCTGGTGAGCGCGGTCAGATCGGCGGGCGTTGACGACGCCTTGGCAAGCGCGGCGAAACTGGCTTTGGACGCATCGCCACCTGCGGCGACGAGCACCTTAAAGGTAACTGTGTTTTTGCGCGCGGGAAGATTGAGCACAATTTTGTTGCCGACGACTTCCAGCGCTGCGCCGGCCGGCGCGCCGACGACGGCCGCGTGCTCAACACCGACGTTGGCGATGCCATTGTCCACTTTGCCGGACGCCGGCGTGAAGTTGTATTCGACGATGTCTTTGGTGGTGACTTTGCCGTTCTTGTCCTTCGACTCTTCCTTGGTGTGTTTTTCGTTGCGGTCGAGCACATCGGCGACGGCCAGTTTCTGCGCGACGGCGGAGGGTCCGAGCGTAATGGTGCGCGCGAAGGCTTTGACGTCGCCGGCGGTTTCGAGGCTCGCCGATTCGAGCACGGTGGAAGTGCCGACGGTGTAGGAGAGGATCACCTGATTGCCGTGGAGATAGAGGCCCTTGTACTTGGCCCAATCCGCGGGCAGGTTGCCCGGCGGCGGGAGCGGCTTGATGTAATCTTCGCGCGGGTCTTTGAAGCTGCCATTCTTATCCGCCCAACCCGGCCCATAGAGCACTTGGAACGAGGGCGGAACGCTGAGCGTCGGGCTGGGGCCGTGGTCGCCGTTGCCGATGAGGCCGCGGAATTTGAGCGGCCCGCCGATCCAGCCGGCGGACATGCGGCAGGCGTCGGCGTCGAAGACAATGCCGGCGTTCCAATCGTCGGTGAGGCGGATGGCGATGCCGCGCACGGTCACGTCGCAATAGGCTTTGTTTTTTCCGATGGTGAAATTGCCGGTGCCATTATCGAACTCCGCAGTTGGTTCGCTCAGGATCGACGCGGCGAGAAAGGGGCCGTAATCCATTCTGTCATAAATAGGTTTGCCGCCTTGACCGGCCCACAAACTCGACGCCAAAAATCCGCACACAACCAACACCAACGACCCGGCACTGCGCATGTTACGCTCCTTACAGATTGGATTATCCGAATCCAAATTTTGCTTGGTTAGCTACACCGTATGAGCAGAATGAGAATGCAATTATTTAAAATGAGAATTGAAGATCGCATTCGCGGACGGAATTGTAATCGGCAGCCGTTCTGATTCCGGGTCTGCGTTAGTTCGGTTGCAGCTTCCCCTCACCCCGGAGGCGCAAACAGCCGCGCCTCTCGGCCCTCTCCCGGGGGGAGAGGGCAACTGCAACCAATACGCCACGCACCGTTGGATTCCTTCGCCCATTGCTTTACAAACGCCTCTTTTTCCGTAAAACGCTTCCATGCAAAAGAACAAAAAGAAGAAAGAGCGCGACGCGGCGCAGGCGGACGCGGCGTTGGAATCCATGGCGCGCGTTTCTGAGGCGACCGGCGAAAAACCGCCGGCGGGCGCGCAGGAATCGGCGAGCAACATCGCCAAGCCAGGCGAGAATGTCGGTAACGGCGGGAACAGCGGCGGGACGGCGTTTTTGCTCGCGGCCGAACACGAAGATCCGCAGGACAGCCACCAAGCCATGCTCGGTTCGGCGGCCGTGGTAAGCGTGATGACGCTGATCAGCCGGCTGACGGGATTGTGGCGCTTTCGCGTGATGGGGCAATTCTTCGGCGCGTCGGGCGTGGCGGATGCGTTCAACTTTGCGTTCATTTTTCCAAATCTCACGCGGCGGTTGTTTGGCGAAGGGCTGCTGACCAGCGTCTTCGTGCCGGTGTTTTCCGATCGGCTGGCGAAAGGGCAGAAAGAGGCCGCGAACCGCACCGCGTCGATTCTGCTGATTCGGCTGAGCTACTGGCTGAGTTTTGGATGTATCGCCATCATTGGAATTTCGATGGGAATTCGTTTTGCCGGATTGGCTGCGGCGCTGGGGATGTCGGAACTCGATCTGAAATTATTCGAAGCGCTGCTGCCCTATTGCGTGGTGATCAATGTCGCGGCGGTGCTGATGGCGATCTTGAATTCGCTGCGCCATTTCTGGATGCCGGCGTTTGCGCCGGTGCTGCTCAATCTGCTCGTGATCGCGGCGTGCTACTTCGGGCTGCCGATGATGGGCACGCTTCCGGAGAAGCAGATTTGGGCGGTGGCGATTGCGGTGTTAATTGGCGGCGCGGTGCAATTGATCGTGCAGATTCCGCCGGCGCTGGCGAGTGGCTTTCGGTTCAGCGCGACAATCGACAGCGCCGATCCGGGCTACCGCGAAGTGATGGACAATTTCAAACCGGTGGCATTGATGGTCGCCGTGTTTCAATTGAACGTGCTGATGGACAACTGGATCGCGAAGCGTTTCATCCCCGGCGCCGGGCCGGTGACGTACATGAACATGGGCACCAGCGTGTATCAACTGGCGTGGTCGATCATCGCGCTTGCGATTGGCGTGGCGGCGCTGCCGATGTTGTCGCGGCAATGGGCGAAGAACAAGACGAAGGAATTTCGCAGCACGCTCACGACGGCGTTGCGCTACGCGGTGTTCATGTCGCTGCCGTGCGCGGTGGGCGCGATGCTGCTCTCCGACGATATTGTGCGATTCCTTTACGGCACGGGGAAATTCTTGCTCAACGACGCGCAACCCGGCGGCGGGCCGATTCAACGCACGGGCGGCGTGGTGTTCTATTCGTGTCTCGGACTTGTTTTTTACAGCATCAATTCGATTCTCGTGCGCGCGCTTTACGCGATGAAAGACATGAAGACGCCCACGCGCACGCTGTTCCATTCGGTTGCACTGAATCTGGGCTTAAATCTGTTTTTCGTGCTGGCGTGTCCGAAGATTGTGCTCGCGTTGAAGCCCTACGTCGCAAGCTGGGCCAGCGATCCGGGGAAGCAGACGGTTTCGAACGATTTCTTCAACCTCGTCGGCGGGCTGGGCAATTTGCGCGAAGGCGGGATTGTGCTGGCCAGCACCATCAGCAGCGCCTGGCAGACGTGGGCGTTGGCCAAAGCCGTGCGCGCGCGGTTGGGCGGCGACTATCAGCCTGCGCTGACGAAAGAATTTTCGATGACCGTCTTCGGCACGACCGCGATTTGCGCGCTGATTGGGCTGGCCGTGTACCGCCATTTTGCGGCGGACAAGGATGCCGAGACATTGTACGCGTTCGGCGCGGGGGCGGCGGTGTTTCTCGCGCCGTCGATTTGGATAGGTTACGAATGGTGCATGAAGCAGTTCAAGGATCTTCGGAAGAATCTGCGCCTCCGCGACGACGAGCCGCTCCCCGATAGCGAAGTTCCGGATTCACTGAAATTCCAGCACGCGATTTTCACCTCGCTGGCGGCGACGCTGGTGATGGGCTTGCTGGTGTGGGCTGTGCGCGACAGCGTCCCGCCCGAAGGACG
The DNA here is from genome assembly GCA_035308565.1 of Planctomycetota bacterium. Taxonomy (GTDB): domain Bacteria; phylum Planctomycetota; class SZUA-567; order H5-PLA8; family H5-PLA8; genus JANXLS01. The sequence goes on from DATGGK010000137.1 coordinate 5,204, forward strand.
CACACGCCTGCAAATCTGGCAGCGCGCCTTGGCGCCAGTGGCGGCGGGAATTCTGGTTTATTCCGTGGCGTCCAGCGCGCTGATGTCGCGGGAGTATGAGGAATTGATCGCGTTGATTAAAGCGAAGTTTGGAAGGAAGAAATGAATTCAAGATTCAAGAATTCAATATTCAAAGTTAGCAAGGCACCCTTTTGAATTTTGAATTTTGAATCTTGAATTGGCGGTTATTGTGCGGGTTCGAAGTAATAAGCGATGCGGCGGGAATTGATGTCGAGCAGATTCAAGATTTCCAACGTGTCTTTCATATTTTGGCCGGTCTTTTGCGCCCACTGGATGATATCGAGATTCTCGCCTTCCCGACCACCCTTTTTAATGCGCTCCACAATGGCGTGGGCCAGTTCTTTGTTGGGGTGAAAATCGCGATTGATAAGGCCGTAATCTTTCTGGTCGAGTTCGCTCCAATATTTCGTTCCGGAAAGATGTTCAACGAGGCGGTCGCGACACCAAGTCCACCAATGGTTACAGCGCCAACTGGTGACCGCAGCCTGGCCCAAGTCGCGCCCAGCCTTCTCGGACGCGTACCACTTGTGCCGGTCAACCTCCAGTTGAGCGGCGCGGAAGAGCTCGCTTTCTGTGCGGCTATCGGGCATAGCTGCAACACTCACTTGCTGTACGACAACGCACACGGCAGACATAAAAACCGCCCCCGGAAGCCCCAACCAGCCAACTCAGTGATGATGAGGCGACGTTTCTAACAGGCGGGAGCATGAAGTCAACAACAAAACTTCATCCTTCCGACGCGGTTTTCACACCGCTCGTTCACATACCCCATTATAGCCACTTCGGCTTCCTCTTCGACAAGAATGCGCCGACCCCTTCACTACATTCAGACGATTGGCGTGCTCGGGCATTCAACTCCACTGCTAAAGCCATGTCATTAGAGCAGTTATGTTTTAACTGCGCGGCCATCAGGCGCTTGGTCGAGGCCATCGCGTCCGGCCCGTTCTGTTCAAAAAGACTCGCCCACCGCGCGCTCTCCTGCATTAATGTGTCGTTTGCCACGACTGAGCTGGCCAATCCGACACGGCCTGCTTCATCCGCGGAGACAACCCGAGCGGAAAGCATCAATTCGCGCGCCATTTTGAAACCGATGCTCAATTGTAGATACACGCCGACAATCGCCGGCACGAAACCAATGCGCACTTCGCTGAAACAAAACGAGGCGCGCTGAGCCATGATCGTCGCGTCGCAGACCAGAGCCAACCCCGCGCCGCCAGCGACGGCTGGACCGTTTACCGCAGCGATGACCGGCTTCGGATAGCTGAGAAAATAGTCGTAGAAATCGCGGATTGATTTCGAATCCGCAAGGTTGTCTTCGAGGGAGGCGCTGCATGTCGCGGCGAGTGCATCCAAATCCATGCCGGAACAAAACGTCGTGCCCGATCCAGTAATCACGACGCTGCGCACGGCGGAATCTTTGCGCAGCGTTTCAAGTTCGCCGATCACCGCCGCGCGCATCGCCGGCGAGATGGGGTTGCGCTTTTCGGGGAGGTTGAGCGTCAGCAGCGCGCTGCGACCTTCCAGTTGAGAAATGACCAAATCGGGCATGGTTGGCGCCTTTTGATCTTTACCGTTCATCGTCGGCGAGCACAGGTCGCTTGAGATAAAACGAATTCTTTATAATTCCGTGCCCTCCATTAATTAGACGTCTGAAACTTCAATGCGGAAGCGAGAAATCTCGCGCGCGGACTGCGGCGCCGCATATAATAGTGCTCACTCCGTTCGCTTGAGATTCATACAATGCCACTCAGAATAATTCCTCCCGCTGTGTTTATGATCGTATGCGCGAGCATCCCTGCCGCGGAGCCCGCCCCCGACACCCAAAAGCCCGTGATCCTGCTCACCGGCTTCGAACCGTTTGGGAGATCGAATTTCAACACGTCCTGGGACATTGTGTCGCGATTCGAAGGCAAAGAAATCGCCGGGCATGTGGTCAAGACATTGAAACTAAAAGTCGTCTACGACGAAATCGACGAGCCGTTGAAGGAGGCTGTCGAGAAGCTGAAGCCCGATGTGGTGATTTCATTCGGCGAAGGCACGCGCGACATCCATGTCGAACGGGTCGCGGCGAACGGTTATCACCCGATGAAACCGAAGGACAATAAAAGGAACCCGCCGCCGCGCGAGAGAATTGCGCCCGACGGCCCGGCCAATATCGAAAGCGGATTACGTGTGGACGCGATTCTCAAAGCCTTGCACGACGCAAAATTCAGAGCCTACGATTCGAACGACGCCGGCGGGTATCTGTGCAACGAATGTTTTTATCGCTTGATGGCGCTGAAAGACGCGCCCGCAGTGCGGGGGTTTGTACACGTGCCGGTGATCAAGCCAAGCGACGAAGCGGGGCGGAAGGAATTGGAGGAGGCGGTGGGGGTTTTGGTGAGGGCGGCGGTGGAGAAGTGAAATGAAGCTATTTCAAAGGCATGCCGTACCAGTCGTCAACGTTTGATATTTGCCCAGGTTTGATAGGCATTCTGATAGTCGGTGGCTAGAATTCTTCAGGAAGTATGACATTTAGCTCTTCGACAAGTTCGTCGATATCTTTCTGCGCGTAAACTGGCCACCCCTTCGGCGTGCGACTAATTGGCGTCAAATGTTTTGCGAAGAATTCCTTTGCTTCCGCCCAGCTTTTGGTGCGAATTTGCTTTGGGCGTTTGCGCGGTGCGCCTGGCGAAGCATTAACCAAAGTGGCAGCCATATTCGTAATCCCGATATTTGGAGCCTTTCCATCCACAATGGTAACGCGCGGGCGCGCCGCTTGTCACGGCGATCGTTCATCGATCGCCCCGAACTATCGTATTTCGCAGTTTTGAGGCTGACGGCGGCGTTTCGCTTCGCGAAACACGTGCAGGCGAGACGCCCACACCACGGGGCCGGTGACTCGCTTCTACTTCTCCTCCGCCTTCACTTCTTTCCACGTCCCATCCGGATTGTATTCGTCCATTGCCGCCGCCAGTTTCGCGGTGTCTGCGCCCAAATCTTTTTGATAGATCGTGCCTTGATGGCTGATCACAAACGTCATGATTCCCGACGAGCCGTAATCGGCGGGCCACCCGACCAGCGCGAAGCCGGCGATCATGTTTCCGTTGATCACGTAATCGTACTTCCCGTTGGGCGGGTTGGCGCCTTGCTTCGTCAGGATTTTGAAATAATAGCCGTGATAGGGAATATCCGTGCCGGTGCCTTCCACAAAATCCGGGGCATCCTCGACCAGCGGCGCGAGCGGGCTGGGATCTTCTTTCGAGCCTTCGGGCAGCGGCCAATACAATCCGTCGCGTTTGCCTTTCGAGCTGATCAGCTTTTGCGCGTATTTCAGAACCTTGTCGCCGGTGTGATCGGCGCTGGCGTAGGCGCGCTGCGCGTCGTCGTAGCCGTCCATGAAATGGATCGCCTTCAATTCGTTGCGCCCGATGCGGCGGTTGAGGATTTCTTCCTTGCCGGCGGCGGTGTCGAAGGCCCAGCCTTCGGCCTTTTTCACCAATGGGATAGGAAAGGGCCAGCATTTGAAACCGAAACACGCAGTCGCTTTGTCGCCTTCGCGTTCGATTTTTAAATGTTCCTTGGCGAGCTTTGAAAGCCGCGCGCGACCTTCTTCGGTGGCCTCCTTGTCGCTTTGAACCACGAGGTCCTTGTTTGCGTGGCCCAATACGTCAAGGAGTTGCTCGTCGCTGTTCTTTTCCATGCCCTCGATCAGCGCTTTGAATGCGTCGTCGGGGCTTGCGAAGACCTTCTGCTTGTTTTCGTCTTCAGCGCGAACGATTCCCGCGCACAGCAGTATCGCGGCCAGAAGCGGGAGGAGTGATTGAGTGTGTCGCATGGTTGTGTTCCTCGTCGATGAAATGAATCGTTGAACGTTGACTATCGTCTTCGCCCGGTGGATGCGCTGGATTGGCGGCTGGCCGCGCCGCGGCTCGATTCGCGCTGGACGGTGGGCCGGTCGGTCGTGTGGCGGAATTCCTCGGTGTAGGACGGGCGCGCCGGCGCAACATGCTGCACGGGCCGGGGCGCAGGTTTTGGCGCGGCCGGCTTAATGACCTGTCGGCTGACTTGGCCGCGGGTCGATTCGCGCACGGTCTGATTTCCGCGATTGATGTCTTCCTTGTCAATCGAATAGCGCGGCTGTGTTTTCACGGCGGGCCGCGTCACCGGCAGTTTGGGTTTTTCCACCGGACGTTCCTTTGCGAGAGGCTTCACGCGCGACGCGGTGAATTTCGGGGCGACGCGATTGGGATTGCCCAGCGGATTGCGGCTGATTGCGCCGCCGCGCCGATACCAAGTTGGAATCGGCCGCTGCGGCGGATGCCAATAACCGGGACGCGTGGGCTGATGCCAGCCGCCGTGGCTCCATTGGCTTCCAAGCCAGAGGTGATGATGATGCCAGTCCCAGCGGTTGGAGAGCCAGATGCCAAACCCGAAACCATCGCCCCAGATAAACGGATCGGGCAGCGGCCCCAGGCAAATGTCGTAGGGATCGTAGTCGGGCACGTAGATGACTTGCGGGTCGGCTGGTTGAATGTAAATGTCGTGGTCCACTTCCTGAATGACTTGTTTGTCGTTGGATCTCAGATTGCCGGCGGCCTGCGCTTCGGCGCGGACCTGTTGGATGGCTTGAGTGAGTTCGTCCATTTGATAAGTGCCGGCGAAACCCAACTGTTCCGTCCACGTCGGATCGTCATTCAATTTTTTCAGCACAGGCGGGTAGTGCATGAGTGCGATCACGCTGCTGTCCCACGTTCCATTGTCGGGCGGCGCGTCGGGATTTCCGCCCGTTTGAACGAAGCGATACGCGACGACGATTTGCGACGGAAACGCGCTGGCCGGGATAATTTGCGCCAGGAGCGCATCGGGATAGAGCGCGATTGGCGCGACCAGCGTGTGCAATTCTTCCGGCGTGAATTTCTCGATCTGCGCCGCCTGCGCGGCGTCCGCGGCTTGATCCGGCGGCGGTGCGGCGTCCTCAGCGCGCGCGGCACTCATTCCGGCAAATGCCGCGGCGATAAAAAACACGAATCCGAAAAATGGACGAACGACCGAAGACCTGCGCGCCATCGCTTCCTCCAATCTGATTTGTTTGAAACGATAGAACTGCGTTAAAAGAAATCTTCGCGGCAATCGTGGAATACCAACTCCATCAGACTACGCTGCCCCGGATCACTATCAATGCGAACTTTGGCACATGACGCAAATAAAATCTATCCCTCTGTTAGATTGACGAATAGGGCTCAATCCTCTTCATCGGATATGCCCGGAGGAAGGTGTAAACGTGCCGATGATCAAACCGAGCGACGAAGCGGGGCGGAAGGAATCGGAAGAGGAGGTGAGGGTTGTGGCGAGGCCAGCGGCGTGGGGGAAGTGACGGGGTGCGCGTCACGCGGATTCCACGGGAACGTAATCCCGCACGGGAACGGAGATTCGCCGTTTTACCGGTGCGTGTGAGCGCGCGAGATGCTCGAGCTGTTTTGCGACGGCAGCTTTAAAGACGCGTTCGCCGCATTCTGTGCATCGGCCCACCGGGACGTTCTCGAAGCGGTACAAACGGCCGCCGAATTCCAAATTCATCGTCAGGCGCCGCTCGACGACCTTTCCACCGCAAAAGCCACATTCGCCATACGTCGTTTTCATCTTCAATCCTCAAAATCTATAAACACTGTCAAAATCAACAGCCCAGTTCTCTCGCAAAATCGGCACACTGCGGTGAGCGATCGTTTATCGAGCGCCGGACCGCGAACAGTGTACCGCCGTTCCGCGCGGATCGTGCGTATACTTCCTCACTATTGTGCCATTCAAAATTGCATTTTCTATATCGACAATCAGAAAGTCATCATCCTCGGCTTCTTCAAAAGCGTGAACGGACAATTCATATTCCTCGGATCGAATTGCCTCTTGAATGCGCCGCAGTACATTCATTTCAGAATCCTATTCATTGCCAAACCGTAAAGTTCACGCACGCGGAATTCAAGAATGATTCACTCTTCTTCAATATGCCTCCCCAGCACCAGCATCTCATGCTCATCGCATTCCATCGGCTCAAACCCGGTCACGCAAATCGCCGGCGTCACGATGCTCTCAAACGCCGGCAGCGGCAGCGTCATGTCCGCGCGGAGCGGCTCAATCAGCGCGGCCATGCCGGCTTTGAGCTGCGCGATGTCGAGGCCCATGTACGTGTCGGCGGGGATCGCTGCGGCTTTCAGTTTAAACGTGTGCTGCAGCGAAAGCACGCCTTTGCGGTTGCCGTTTTCCCAATGCACGAAGGCGACCGCGGCGTGGATGATCATTTGGTAAAATGTCTTCTCGGTCCCGATCGATTCCATCCATTGCGCTTCGAGAATTTCGTGGCATTCGAAAAAATGGCGGTTATTGAACAGCCACACGCCTTTTTTGTAGCGGTCGGGATACGCGGAGGGTTCGAGTTCGCCGTAAATCATTCAAAATTCAAAATTCAAAACGCAATATTTGACGGACCCACGGTACAGGCACCGCTGCTGCCGTTCAATTTTGAATTTTGCATTTTTAATTTTGAATTATTCCTTCGGCAAGCCGTACGGCAGCGGCTCCGGCAGTTCGGCGAATTCTTTCACGGCCGTATAGAGGCGCTCGAAGCTTTTGTTTACGTCACCGGAGAGGCAGTCGGTGATGTCGCCGGCGGCGAAATCGTATTTGTTGGTCAGCTCGCGGAAACTGAATTTCAGATCGTAGAAGGCGTAGACCAGGCTGCGCATGTTTTCGATCGCTTCGACCATCACTTTGCCGTATTCGTTGAAACGCGAGGCGGAAAAATCGTTCGCCGCGAGCGCGTCGTGAACGGTTTCGCCGGCTTTGATGCCGCTTTTGAGCGCGAAGAGCACGCCCGACGAAAAAACGGGATCGAGGAAACCGTAGGCGTCGCCGGCGAGCACGAGGCCCTCGTCGGCGCAATATTTGGAGCGGAACGAATACTCGCCGGTCGTGCGGTATTCGCCGACTTGCTTGCCTTGCGCGAGATGTTCTTCGATCCATTTGTTTTGCAACACTTCGCGATCGAAGATCGCTTTCAAATCGCGCACACCGTTGCGGAAAAGGTAGTGGGCGTCGGCCACCACGCCGACGCTGAGCATGTCATTGTGCTGCGGAATGTACCAGAACCAGCCTTTTTCGGGAACGTAGGCGACGGTGGTTGCGCCTTCGTCGATGCCCGGGTCGCGCTGCGCGCCTTTGTAATAGGTCCAGACGGCGACCTTGTTCAGCTTTGGGTCGCGGATGCGCCAGCCGTTGCGCGAGGCGCTGAAGGATTCGCGGCCGGTGCAGTCGAGCGTCCATTGGGCGCGGAATTCATGCGAGGTGCCTTCGCAATCGATGGCGCGCGCGCCGACAACGCGGTCGTTGTCGCGGATGAGTTCTTTCACGGTCATGCCTTCGAGCAGTTCGACGCCCTTTTCGCGCGCGTTGTTCACGAGGATCATGTCGAATTCGGAACGCAAGACCTGCCAGGTCTGGCCGACTTCCTTGCCGTAGCGGTCGAAGAAATAAAAGGGCTGCGAGGCTTTGCCCGACGGCGAAATGAATTGCACGCTGTATTTTTTGACGAAGGCCGACTGCTTCATCTTCTCGAGCAGGCCAAGGCGCTTGAACGCGTGATACGTGTACGGCAGCAGCGATTCGCCGATGCGGTAGCGCGGGTGTTTTTCGCGGTCGAGCATGATGACTTTGTGGCCATATTCGGCCAGAATCGCCGCGGACGACGCTCCCGCCGGTCCTGAGCCAAGCACCAACGCATCACACACCCGCACAATTTTATTGTCTGACATGATTTCACCCCTTTGGTTTTTCTGTATATTTTTCCGCGGAATCAATCGGCGCAAGTATCTCCAGCACATCGGCCAGCGTGCGGCCGTCGGGCGTTGAAAGGCGGTTGCGGCGGCCGTACAAGCGCGTGGAGCGCGACAGGCCGAAATGCTTTTGCGTCGCGACGTCGGAGTCGATTTCGAAAAACGCGCTGGGTTCGCTGACATGCTGGATGGCGTGCTTCTGCAGGATCGAGCCGAACGGCAGATGCCCGGAAAGAATATCGGTGCGCGCGGCGCCGCTGACATTTTCGAGATGAATGTCGATGCTGCCGTAGGCCACGGGCTTGCGCGTCTGTTCGGTAAAGAGCACCACCTCGCGCGTATAAGCGGACCCGGTGCGGCCGCTGTGAATGATGCTGATGGCCATCGTTTCGCGGAAGAAAAATTCGAGCGTCGGCGTCATGTCCTGATCGTGGTCGAGCAGGCCGCGATAGGGCTGCGGTAACTGCAACGAGGGGATAACCGCGACGTTCGGGAGGGGCAGGCCTTCGTTGAAGTAAAATCGGCTCAGCGGAAAAAGGAGATCGAGATTCGGAATGGGCTGCGTCATGCGTGCAGTGTTCGCTTTCGGCACAAAGGACGGTTCTATCGCGCGCGCTGGAGACGCGGCGAATATAAGTATACACGCAAAAAGTACGTGTGCGTACTAATTTTTTTTGAAAAAAAGGGCGAACTTGGAGCGCCGGCTTCAAGCCGCTTTATGAGCGCATCTCAGTAAGCTTCGCAGGACGGGCCTCCGAGCCCGTCCTGCATTCGAAGCGCAATGTTGGACGGGCTCGGAGGCCCGTCCTACTGAAATACGCTCCAACGCTATCTTCTAAAGCGCCGGCGCGCGGCGCGCAGGGACGTTTTAGCGGGCGTTTTCAACGCCGGGCCGGGGGCGAGCGGGACTTTTTTCAATGCGTCCACCACTTCACCGGGCGTCTGAAAGCGCAGCGACGGCTCGCGCTGCATCATGCGGCTGACGATGCGCGCCAGTTCCTGCGGCAGTTTGGGATTGAAGGTCAGCACGTTCGGCGGCGGGGAATGGACGCGGCGCAGCATCACTTCCTTGGGCGTGCCTTTCTCGAACGGCCGTTCGCCAGTGAGCGCCTGGAACATGCAACAGCCCAGCGAATAGATGTCGGTGCGCGTGTCCACGGGTTTGCCGGTGACCTGCTCGGGCGCGACGAAGAAGGCGTTTTCGCCGGTGAGGAAGCGGGTCTGTTCGTCTTTGACCAAACCGAGATCGGCGAGTTTGGCGAGGCCGTCCTCGGTGACCATGACGGTGTTGGGGCGGACTTCGCGGTGAATGATCCCAGCGCGGAAGCCGTAATCGAGGGCTGAGGCGACCTGCGAAAAAATGGAGACGGTTTCTTTGGGATCGAGCCGCCCGTGATCGCGCTCGTCCATCATTTCGTCGAGGCGGTGGCCGTCGATGTACTCCATCGAATAGAAGAACAGCGAACCGTTTTTGCCGACTTCGTGGACGCGGATCAGATTGGGATGATTGAGGCGCCCGGCGTTGCGCGCTTCGGTCAAGAATTCTTCGACGAATTTGGCGTCTTTAGTTCGTTCCGGCGGGAGCACTTTGAGCGCGACGTCGCGCTCCATCGAAAGCTGCACGGCTTTGTAGACGATGCCCATCGACCCTTCGCCCACGACCGATTCGATCTTGTAGCCCTTGATGTCCATCAAATCTTTCGAGAGGACCAGCGCGCCCATGCCTTTGAGGATCGCGCTTTCGGTGTCTTTGGGCACATACTTAGGCGGGGGTGGCGGAACGTCCTTTGGCACCGGCGGCGCGGGTTCAGCGAACGCCGGGACGCTGGGAGGCCTGACGGACGGCGCGGCGTCGGGGTGTGGCGAGATGGCTTTGGAAAAGGTCGTGATCGGATTGGGCGGCGGGAGCGATTCGCCTTTGTGGATGTGGCGCAGAAGCTGTTCGCCCTGCTTGCGTCCAATGTAACCTTTGTTGATCAAGATGCGCGCGATCGAAGGCTGCTCGCCGCCCTTGGCTTGATAGCGGCGATAAAGTTCCAGCGCGCTGCGCGCCTGTTCGGGCACAATCCAGCCTTGCTTGACGGCCAACTGGGAGAACAGGATTTGTTCTTCGGGGATGTTCGTTGCCATTGCGGCGACAGTGTAAGAAAAAACGGGTGGAAAGGCAACGGCAGAGAAAAGGAGATTGGGAATTCAAAATTCGAAGTAACCGTTCCCTTTTCTCACGCAAAGGCTTAGCGCGGCCAGTGGCCGCAACCAAATAGAAAGGCATTCTCAATCGAGGTAGAGTTGTGTTTACCAAGACGCAACTGAAACCAAGAAGGAGAATGCCATGCTTGAATTTATACGCAAACACGCGGCAAATGTCATC
>DATGGK010000138.1:0-28076 GCA_035308565.1 Planctomycetota bacterium
ATGCTCGTTCGCTGACCATCGCCGATATCGGCGCTGGCACCGGAATTTCCTCGCGCCAGCTTGCCGACCGCGGCGCGCGCGTTCTGGCAATCGAGCCGAATGTGGCGATGCGAAAAGCCGCGGCGCCACATGCGGGCGTGACCTTCGTCGATGGCGCCGCGGAGAAGACGACGCTGCCCAATGCGTCTGTCGATTTGGTGACGGCATTTCAAGCGTTTCATTGGTTTGAACCGAACGCGGCGCTGGCCGAGTTTCATCGCATCCTACGGCTGCACGGCAGGTTTGCGGTGACATGGAACGAACGCGATGCGCGCGACCCGTTTACCGCGGAGTACGGTAAACTAATTCTCGAAGCGTCCGGCGATCACCCGCTGCTGAAGCGTTCGGGCGTTTCGATCGCGGGCGAATCGGTTCGCGCAAGTTTGCTCTTCAAACATCCGCGCGAATTAATATTTCCAAATTCAAAACGCATGACATGCGAAGGACTGTTGGGCGCAAGTCTCAGCGCCTCGTACATTCCGCAGTCCGGCCCAGCCCATGAGAAATTGATGGACGACTTGAAAGCACTGCACGCAGAATTTTCGGACGCGAGCGGCTGCGTTGAAATGATTTACCGCACGGAAATACTGCTCGCGGATCGGGCGTGAGATTTTGGCATTCATCCGTTCTGAAATTCAGCGAGTTTTTCAGGAGTCAGCACCACGCGTTCGCGTGGAACTTTTTTCCAGGACCAGAGCGGAACAAGTTCGCGCAGCGATGCAATATTGTCGTCGATCAACCCCGACCATTTCGCCAGGGTACCAATAACACGCTCGTCGCGCACGCCGCGTGCGCGAAAGGTTGCTATGCGCGCGTCGCCGTGGCGTTTGGCGAGCCGCTTGCCGTCTGGACCCACAATCAGCGGCGCGTGGCCATGGCGCGGCGGCGTTTCGTTGAGCAAGCGATAAAGCAGAATCTGCCGCGCGGTGCTGGGAATCAAATCGTCGCCGCGCACGACTTCAGTGACGCCGGATGCAATGTCGTCGGCGACGACGGCAAGTTGATACGCCGGATTGTCTGGCGCGCGCGCAATGATGAAGTCGCCGACTTCGGCATTCGGATCGATGCGCTGGGTGCCGAAGAGCAGATCGTCGAATTCAACGATGCCTGGTTCCGTTTTCAAACGCCAAGCAGGCGTGCGTCGCGTATCTGCGCAGATTTTGCGGGTTTTTTCGATGCTGACTGAGCGGCACGTCCCCGGATAGCGCAATTCGTGGTCGCCTTCGTGCGGCGCGCCTTGCAGCGCCGCGAACATGTCGCCGCGCGTGCACACGCAGGGATAAATTGCATTCAGTGCATCGAGGCGATCGAAGATGTTTTCGTAATAATGGCCGCGATGACTCTGCGTCACCATTTCGCAATCCCAATCGAATCCAAGCCAGCGCAGATCGTCGAGCATTTTTTCAGTGGCGCCGGCTTTGACGCGCGGCGTTTCGAGGTCCTCGATGCGCATCAGCACACGCCCGCCCTGCGCGCGCGCCGAAAGCCACGCCCACATGAACGTGCGTACGTTTCCCAGATGCAGCGCGCCCGTCGGCGACGGCGCGAGGCGGCCGACAACAGAGCTTGTACCGCCGGCGTCCCGCCGGCCCGAATCGTCGAGTTTCATTGCAAATCACTCAGCCCGCACTCAGCACTCGGGACTCGGCACTCAGCACTTCTCACTGCGGCAGTGTCTCATAAATCCGCACATACGATTGATGCCGCCGCGGATGAATCTCGCCGCGCCCCAGCGCGGCCAAAACCGCGCAGCCCTTTTCGTTGATGTGCGCGCAATCGGCGTACGCGCACTGTCCCTGCAGTTTCGCGATCTCCGGGAACCAGCCCCACAGATTCTGCCGGTCTGTCTCGGCCGGCGTGAATTCGCGCACGCCCGGCGTGTCAATGATTTCCGCGCGAGTACCGTCGTGAAAGTCGACTTCGAAGAGCCGCGCGTGCGTGGTCGTGTGCGTGCCTTTGCCGGTCTGAGTTGAAACCGCGCCGGTGCGCACGTCACCGGCGCCCAGCGAACTATCGAGCGCCAGCATCAAGCTCGATTTTCCAACGCCGCTGTGCCCGCACAGCACAGTGCGCTTGCCGGCCATAAAATTTTTGAGGGCCACGAGTCCGTCGCTGCCCAAGGCAATATCCTTCGTGCTTGTTAGAAACACGGGCAGATCGAGTTTGCGGTAGACCTCCAGCAGCGCGCGGTCGTCATCGCTGACTCCCATATCGACTTTGTTGAGAACCAGCGCCGCGGGCAAATTGCTGGACGCCGCGCAAACCAAAACGCGATCGACAAAACCGGGGCGAAAATCAGGCTCGGCCGTCGAGGCCACGATGGCGACCTGATCGGCATTGGCCGCGAGCGTTTGAATCGCGCGGCCGGACGGATGCAGCCGGCGGAATTCGCTGCGGCGCGGCAGCGTGCGCTGTAATATTCCGTGCGCCTCGAATTGATGCAGCGCGTTCTCGCCTGGCAGGGGCGGCACGATCAGTTCCACGTCGTCGCCGGGCGCAACGAGGCTGGACAGGCCGAGATCGAATTGCTGAAGCGTGCCGCGCACGATCGTAGGAAGTATGCGCGGGATCGAATTCTCCTGGCCCGGAAGCGGCGCGTCGATTCGCGTGAGGAAATTTCCCTTGCGCACTTCGACGACCACTCCGCGCACGCGATGGCCTTCGAGCGTCGCGCCGTAGCCCGCGGCTTCGCTCGAATCTTCAATGCTGCGCTCGACGTCCGCCTTCTTTTCGAGCTTGCTCAAGTCCGCCAGCTCTTCGTCGCCCAGCCGCCCGAATTGCTGATGCCGCACGGTGTCCATGGTGCGGTCTTTGCCGCTGGCGACCTTGCGCGGCGCCCCGCGGCCGCGCTCGCGGCGGTGGTACGCGCCGTGGCCGCGCGCGTTGCCGCGCGCGGGCTTGCGCGATTGCTCGCGGCTGCCGCCGTCCTTCTCGTGATGCGACCGTCGTCCGGACATTTATTTGAAGTGTTCAGTAGAACGGAGCTCCTGCTCCGTTCGATCTTCGCGCGATTTGAACGGAGCAGGAGCTCCGTTCTACATTCAAAACAAATTCTGCCCCGCCGATTCCGGCGCGGACAAGCCGATCTTTTCGTAACCCTTTGCCGAGAGCATTCGTCCGCGGGGCGTTTTGAGGATGTAGCCTTCTTGAATCAAAAAAGGTTCGTACACATCCTCGATGGTATCCTCTTCTTCGCCGACGATCACGGCAATCGTTTTCACGCCGACGGGCACGCCGCCGTGGCCGGCGATGGCGTTGAGGATTTTGCGGTCCATTGCGTCAAGCCCCGTCTCGTCCACGCCTTCGCGCTCCAGGCCCTTCTTCGCAATCGCACAGGATATCACGCCGTCGCCTTCGACTTCCGCCCAATCGCGCAGCCTGCGCAGCAGGCGGTTGGCGATGCGTGGCGTTTTGCGCGCGCGCGCGGCGATTTCCTTCGCGGCTTCCGGTTCGATGGGGGCTTCAAGTATTGCGGCGGAGCGGACGACGATGCGCGCGAGTTCCTCTGTGGAATAGAACGAAAGTTTCTGTGGAATTCCGAAGCGGTCCTGGAACGGGCGGCTGAGCAGGCCGTCGCGCGTGGTTGCGCCGATCAGCGTGAAGGGCTTGAGATTGAATTTTACCGAACGCGCCGATGGGCCTTGATCGACGGCCACGTCGATGAAAAAATCCTCCATCGCCGAATAAAGATATTCTTCAAACGCCGCGGGCAAGCGGTGAATTTCATCGATGAAAAGCACCGTTCGTTCCGGAAGCGATGCGAGCAGCCCGACGAGATCGCCCGGTTTTTTCAGCGCGGGCGCGGATGTGCCCTGATACCCGACGCCAAGTTCTTCCGCGATGATGCGCGCGAGCGTGGTTTTGCCGAGGCCCGGCGGGCCGGAGAGCAGCACGTGGTCGAGCGCGCCGCCGCGCTTCTTCGCGGCTTTCACGTAGACTTGCAGATTCTCCTTAACGCGCTCCTGCCCGACAAAATCGGCGAAGCGCTGCGGGCGCAGCGTGCGCTCGATGGTTTCCTCGTCGGCTTCCTGTTCTTCCTTGCGGGCCATGCGCGTTGAGCTTTCCGCGTCGAGAAAGTAGAACGGAGCTCCCGCTCCGTTCGTTCGACGTTCGTTTTGAACGGAGCGGAGCTCCGTTCTACTTTTGTTCTGCCGATGGCGCCGGAGCCGCTGGAGTGGGCGCATCGACACTTCGGTGCTTTGAACTGAGTTTGTCGAGCAGTCCGTTGACGAACGCGCCGGCGTCGTCGGACGAATAATGCTTGGCCAGTTCGACGGCTTCGTTCAAGATGACTTTGTGAGGTGTCTCCGGGCAGATGGTCAACTCCGCCAAGCCCAGCCGCAGCACGTTGCGATCGACCGCCGCCATGCGTTTGATGTTCCAGTTCGTCGCGACTTCGGCGATTTCGCTGTCGAGTTCGGCTCGATGATCCAGCACGCTGCTCACGAGTTTCTGCGCGAACTCGACGCTCGGTTTCTCGGGCGGCGTTTCCTGCGCGGCGATGTAAGCGTCGAAAGTCTGCACGTCCTTGCCTTCGAGCACGTCATGCATGTAGAGGTATTGCAGCGCCAATTCGCGCCCGGACGTTCGTGGATGACTCATCGGCTCATCAGTGCTGAGTGCTGAGTCCTGAGTGCTGAGTAACGGACCTTTCAAGCGCGAAGCGGCCCTTGTTACTCAGAACTCAGCACTCAGGACCCAGGACTATCCCTTTATCTTCCCCATCAAATCGGCCATTTCAATCGCACTCATCGCCGCTTCCCAGCCTTTGTTGCCGCCTTTGGCTCCGGCGCGTTCGAGCGCCTGTTCAAGATTGTCGCACGTCAAAACGCCGAAAGCGACGGGCACATTGGAGTGAAGCGCCGCGTGCCCGATGCCGCGCGTGGCCTCGCCGGCGACGTAATCGAAATGCGGCGTGCCTCCGCGAATCACACAGCCCAGCGCGATCACGGCGCCGATGCCTTTTTGCGCGCACAATGCCTGCACGGCCGCCGGCAATTCATACGCGCCCGGGACTTTGACGACGGTGATGTCATCGTCCGCGGCGCCGTGGCGCAGCAGGCAATCGAGCGCGCCTTCCAGCAGCCGTTCGGTGATCAAACTGTTCGTACGCGCGACGGCAATGCCGAAGCGCGTGTTTTTCTTGATCGTCAACTGGCCTTCAATGACTTTGGGCATAGCGTCCCTCGTGCGTGAACGGGGCGTAGTTTAGCAGAAAAAATAGTGGCGACAAAAATAATTGTGAAATGGAGCGGCGGCACTCCTGCCGCCGAGCATTCACTTCGACGCCACGGCGGCAGGAGTGCCGCCGCTCCGAAATCATTTGTCCTTCTTCGCCGGCTTTTCCCCGCCGGCCAGCATGACCGTGTTAAATTCAATAAATTGGTTGTCGCCCTTCTCGGACCAGCGGATGCGCAGGCGCACGAAGAATTCGCGGTTGTCGCCTTTCCTTCGATCGATCGGAAAAATTACGCAATTCGATTTGTAGCCCTCGTGATCTTTGACCTCCTGATAGGTGAGGCCGTCGCTCGCCGGAATCACACCGACGGCCAATTCACCGCGCATGTCGGCGAGAATCGAGCTGGCGATCATTGTCGCTTCGGTTTCCTTGATCGCGCGCCGGTGGCTCGCGGCGCCGGCCATCAGCAGCGCGAAAATGCAAACAAGACCGCTCATCAGGATCGCGAAAGCGATCAGCAATTCGACGAGCGTCATGCCGCGCGCGCGATGAGAAGAGTGATGAGCGGAGACTGCGTTCATGCGATAAGTGGGTCCGATTCGTGAAGGGCTCGCAGGCCCGTGTTACTTGGCCAGGATTGTTTTTGGCCCGGTCTTTCGCACCTTGCGCTGGAAATACACCTCGTCCGAAGTGAAATCTTCGCGCCAGTTGGGAATGAAAACAATGCGTTGAAATACTTTTCCGGTGCGAACGATGGCATCGCGCTTGTGTTCGCGCGGGCGCGTGCCGCGCACGCCGCGTTCGACATCGTGAAATCCGTTTTCGTCCTTCTTGGAATAGCGAATCCATTCTTCATCGATCAAAATGTACGAATCTTCGTCGCCGCCATCGGCGAAGCCTTTTACTTCTTCGACGGGAATGTCCGAATCCCCGTCGCCGATGTTATCGGTGAGCTTGGTGTAGAGGCAGCGCGGCATCGGCGAATCGACGACGATCGTCACGCGGATTTTGCGCGGGAAGACGTCATCTTCGGGATCGTTGAGCGAGGTGTCGTTGCCGCCGTCGCCGCGATGCAAAAAAAAGCGGTTGAGCGGCGCGGCAGTAATGCCGCGCGTCGAATCCCAGATGTGCTGCGCGCCGGCATTCTTGTCTTTTTCGCCCTCCGGCTTCTCCCAATCTTTCGTCGCCTGACTCCACATTTCGAATCTAAGATACAGCACGTCCGGCGCGATGAGCTGCGCTTTCGACGGATCGGCGAGCACCGAGAACGGCCCTTCGACCGGCGCTTTGATCGCGCGATAAAGCGTCTGGTCTTTAACGAAATAGGAAACCATCGCCATGCCGCCGAGCGCTTTGAAATCGCCGACCTTCAAGCCGGTGTAGCTGTCCGCGTCGATGCCGTTCGCGGGCGGATCGTTGTCGGGCGCGTCGGCGTCGGGGGCTTTGAACGCATCGCTGTTGGGACGGCCGTCGCCGGCGTTGCCGACGATCGCGCGCTCGTTGCCGCCTTCGAAACTGCGCACGAAAAAAATACGCTGCCGGTCGGCATCCGGCGAATCCGGGTCGTAATCGACGATGAATTTCATTTTGACGTCGGTTACGCCCGGCGCTTCGCGCGTGAGCATCAACGCCAGGTCGTCGGTGATCGATTCGACGATGCGCGGCGCTTTTTCATAGAGCGTGCGACGGCGTTCGCTGAGCTTCCATTGCTCCACGACTTCGCGCACCGCCATGAACATAAAGCCGGCCAGAATCACGAAGATGGCCAGCGTCACCAGCACTTCAACCAGCGTGAGGCCTTTTCGCGGCGATCGCAAAGACAAGTTGTTTGATGCTCGTTTCAATATCCACCCGAATTCAAAATTCAAAATTCAAAATTCAGAATTCAGAATTCTCAATGCCGCGGCGAATGAATAATTTTGAATCTTGAATTTTGAATTTTGAATTGCCGTCATCGCCGTTCGACCTCATCGAGCCGCCGCAGGATCAGCGGCGATTTGTAACTGGCGCGCATTTTTTCGATGGTAAACGTGCGCTTCCAATCGGCGCCGGCGCCGTTTTTGAACGCGCCGGGCAGATACTGCCAGTATACGCGCAATTCCATCTGATCGGCAGTGACGCCGTAACCGTCCATTCCGGTGAAGCGCAACTGGCGCTTGCCGACAAATTCGTACAGCCCGGAATCGTTCCCCTGTTCCGGCATGGCGTCCCACGCCGGTTTGCCGTTGAAGCGCACAAGCACGTGCGGCACGCATTGGCTCGGCGTCATGCCCATCGTTTCGGTCGGCTGAAGGTCCATTTCAAGCGTGTACCATTTCGCGCCCTGCGCGCGGTAGCCGGTTTGGATGAAAGCCAGTCCGTCGCCGTCGTATTGCGACGCATCGCGATCCCAATAGCGGAAGGGCAGGCAGCGCACGATTTCGTTCTGATCGTGTTCGGCCGGCGAAGTGCCGTAGCGGCCGTGCAGGTATTGGCAACCGTTGAATGACGTGCCCTGTCCCTGTTTCCAGCCGACGATCTCGTCGTTGATCCACGCGTAGCCTTCCGTCGGAAAGCCCTTGCCTTCGGCGACCGTGAATGAATCGGACGCGCCGCTCAGCGCCCCGGTGAGGTGGGTGACGGGCATTGCGTCGAGCAGCATGATCTGCGCGCCGACGGGATGCTCCACCGCTTTCGTGTTCAGCACGCCGCGCTTGACGTTGGTCAATTGTGATACGGATTTCGAGACGATGTTGGGATGCAGTTCGTGAACCTTGGTGCAGGGATTGACCCAGCGCCGGTCGGCTTTGTTGCGTTCGGGCGGCTTCGTGTTCAGCGGCGGGTACGTGTCGGAATAATACTGAATGTTGGTCGAGCCGATGTTTGTGTAGTACATCAATTCGTCTTCGCAGCGGACGAGTCCGCCGGTCGCGGGCCAGTTGAGCGGGTTGGCGCCGTTATTATTGTTGCCAGCGAAATTGCCCGCTGAGTTGCCGCCGTTCTGCGGCCACGCATCGAAGTTTTCGACGTTGACCGTCTGCGTGCTGGCGTCGAGCGCCGTGCCGTCGAGGTCCATGGCGACGCGCCCGCCGATGGTGTTGAAAGTGCAGACGTGAAGTTCGTCCACGTCGCCGTTGATTCTGCCTTCGCCATTTTTGTCGGCGCAGACATTGCGCTTGGCGCCCAGCGCGTCGGGCAATTCGCCGGTGGGCCAGTGCAGGTAGCGCGTCGTGCCGCGCGGGTAGCGGCGCGAGACAAAATCGTTCAAGCCGACGAGGTAATCGAAGCTCCAACTCGTGAACGCCAGTCCCGGGCAGGGCTGGTTGTTGGTGTTGACGTATTGATGCATGTACGCCTGCTTGACCCAGCGCAAATCGCCGTCCTGCTGGCCGAGTTCGACGATGGACACGTCGCTGACACCGTCGGCGCCATAGGGCGTGTCGCGCACGGTGGCGCCGCCCGTCTGCGTCGAAGCGGTCGTGTTGTTGGTGACGGTCGTGGTGTCGTCCTGATTAGCGGCGTTGGCCGGATCGAATCCGCCGCAGTGCGGGGCGTTCATGCGGATGACTGGAATAACCTTTGTTCCCTTGGTGTGCGAACTGGAATTTCCTTTGGCAAGATTGAGATAAAACCAGTCGCCGATGCCATAGACGTGGCGAAAGCGCGAAATGCCGAGAGAATTGCCAGTCTTGACCGTATCGCCACTTCCCACACGGTATTGCGTCGCACCCGTATTCTGCAATTCGGCGACGAGAAAATGCTTGCCGTTCACGTCCTGCTTGTCGTTGTAGTAAATCCATTCAACTTTGTTTTGGTTCTTCTCGTCATCGACTTGCACAATTCCGGGAATCAAATAATCGGAACTCTTTGAAATGGCGATGCTCGCGAGCGCCACGCCCGAGTTGTTGTGCAAATTGCGCGCAGGCGAGGTGACGCCGCCGCTGCTCATCGCACGCTGAAGCTTGCGCAGTTCCCACGCGAGTCCCGACTTGGCCTTCGAGCCGTAAAAAATGCATTCACCTTCGATCACGACGAAGCCCATTGGCGGAAAATTCGTGGCGTCTTCGACGGGGATTTTGTCCGTCGCTGAATCGAGCACGAAATTCGGCTTCGCGTTCGGCGGGAACTGCACGCGCGTATGCGTCTGCGAGGACATCGCCAGATCGTCCGACATCGTCGCTCCGCCGACAATCAGGTCATCGGCGATGGGGTTGACGTAACCAAATGGAACCACCCATTCGCCGGACTTGTGCTTGATCGCCGCGCTCATGCGCGCGCCGCGATACAGCCCGGAGAAGCTGTTGCCGCCGTGCGTCGTGTATTCGATGATTTCTTCGCCGATCTTCAGCGCGCCGGCGCGCGGGAAGTCGTCGCCGTCGCCGTTTTCAAGCGTGATCTGGCTGTTGTCGTCCTCGCTCAAATCGCTGCCGAGCCGGCCGCCGGGTTTGAATTGCAACTGCGTCGGATCGTTGTTCGGAAACGGCTGCGCGTCCACGCGAATTTCCTGCCCGCCCGGGTGGCTGGTCTTCCACGATGCGGCGATGTGGTACCAGTCGCCGGCGTTGAAAGTGTACGGGTAAATGAATTCGACGGGCTTTTTGCGCCCATTGTTGAGCGTCGAATCCCAGATGCGAATGACCAATCCGCCTTCGCCGGGATCATAGGAGAAATTGACGCGGTTGCGGTCGTCCTGTGTGCCTTCGTCGTAAAACGTGCATTGCGAACTGCTTTTCGGGCGGTACCACAATTCGATGGAGGTGGGCGGCTGCGCGACACCTTTGTAACCCATCGCGGCGATGCCGCCGTTGTTGCCTTGCGGCTGCGCGGGGTCCAGCGACCACGGCTGCGGGTTGCTATAGCCTTCCATGAAAAAGTACGGGCTGGATTCGTCGCTGCACGGTTCGTACCACTCAGACGTCACACTCGCGTGGCCCTGGTAGAGGCCGCTGGCGCCCACGGTCAGCCGCACGTTTCCGGAATCGACACGCGGATAACGGTTGAGCAGCGTGTTGAAATTCTGCTGATTGTTTTTGCGAGTGCCGAGAATTTCGGGATACGTGTAGACTCGGTTGGCCATGCCCAGATCGAGCAGGTTTTGGAAGTCCGCCTGATATTGCAGGCGGGAGCGCCCCGGCGGGAAGGTGGGCAGCGTGACCTGCTGGCGCAACGTGACGCGCGCGCGCTGGTCGCCGTTGTCGGTGTTGGAAACGCCGGACGCTTCGAGCGTGTAGGTGCCGTGCGAGAATCCGCAGAACGTGACCGTGGAGAGGCTCAGCCGCGCGCTGTTGGGTTCGATCGCGTTGATCACCAGCGCGTCGCGCTGCGGGAGGGTGACGATGCCGTCTTGCTGCGCTTGCCAGAAAAGTTTGCGCAGGTCGTCGTTGGTGGCGAAGACCAGGCCGCCGCTGCCGCCCGAATACCCGCGCAACTGCCGCTCGCGAATGTATTTCACCAGCGTCTGCGCCGTGGCGCGCGGCACGGCGAATTTGTTTCCGCGCAGGCACACGCCGGTGAAGACGGCGGCGAGCACTTCGTCGGAGGCCGTGTTGATGTTGACCGGATTCTTCATCTGAGGTTCGACGAAAGTCTGGCCGACAGTCGTGTCCGAATTCATGTTTGAATTCGTGTTCGTGTTGTTGCCATTCTTCGAATTCGAATTCGCGTTATTGTTATTCTTCGAATTCGAATTCGGGTTGTTGTTGTAATTCGACGAAGATGAATCGTCGGTTGAGCTTGTCGCCGGCCCGGCGGCGGCTTCGATGTATTCGATGCGCGCGCTGCCGTCGGGGCGGTAATCGGCCATGCGAATGCGCCCGTACGATTGCACTTCGCCGAGGCGCACGAAGCGGATCAGCAATCCGGCGCAAAAGCCCTGCGCGTTTTCGATCGGCATGCCGGTGTTCGCCACGCCGGCGCTGTACGCGCCAAGCATTTCGCCGTGGCCCCACATCGGAGTGTTCATCCCGCTTTCGACGGTAAGCTGGCGTTCGATGCGCGCAAAATCTTCGGGCGGAAGCGCGCAGTTGCCGGTGAGGCCGGGCGAGGTTTTGATTTCGTAAATCGACGCGAAAGGCGTCAGACCGGTGCCGCGCGAGAGAATCGCGTCGCAGATCAGCGTGCCGCGCCCGTCATAAACCAGCGAGCCGGTTTGGTGGTCGTATTGCACGGCGTCGGAAAGCAAAATCATCCCGCTGGAGGCGCTGGTGTAATGCAGCACGCTGGGTTCGCCGTTGAGGCAGACCACGCCGCCGTTGGGGCTGAACATCGACGCATCGTCCACCGTCAGTTGCGTGTCGCCCTGCTTGATGCCTTCGGTCAGCAGCGCGGAAGCGAGCAGGTTGCCGATCAGTGCGGGCGGCGCGGTGTTGACATTGATTTTGCCCTGATCGTCCTCGACGATTCCCCACCAGAGCATCCCGCGCGAATTCTGAATGTTGTAATCGAGCTTGTATTTTTCGATCATCGAATCGGGAATGTTCAGCGTCCAGTCGATGACCAAATCCTTGCGCGTCGTAATGAACGGCGGCAGATCGTTGAGCGTTCCGCCGTTTTGAAGCGGCGCGAAGATGTCGCGCTGTTTGGCGATCAATTCGGCGAGCAAGTGGTCTTTGGCGCTTTCTGCGTACATGTGCGCCATCTGCTGATGCGTTTCGTTCGACGCCGATTGGCCATGCTGGATCATCGAAAAGACAAACGGCGCGGCGATGGCCATCAGCGCGGCGAGCACGGCGAGGACCATCACGATGGCAACGCCTCTGGGAGCGGCGGCACTCCTGCCGCCGATTGACCGTACGCGTACCAACGGCGGCAAGAGTGCCGCCGCTCCTTTTGTTGCGCTCATGGATGGCTCACTTTCTGGCCGCCGCCGCCAACAAACTTGATGCGCTTCTTCAAGTCGGCTTCGCGGCGTTTGGTTTCAGCGGGGTCCACTTCTTCCTGCGGCTTTTCCTTGCGTTCGACTTCAAGCCGCTTCGTGTTGCCGAACATGTCGATGTCGATGGCGCGCACGCGGCGGTCGGATTCAACCGCGATTTCGATCGGGCCGGCGTGGAAACGGATGTCGAGCGTGCCGTCGCCCGCGAAATACACCGCGTTCCAGGGCGTGGCGTTGTGGGTGAGCGTGAACGTCTTGGGCAATTCGAGCGTGCCGCCGGAGACGGCGCTTAAAATTCTTACTTCGTCGATGACGCCGGCGAAGCTTTGCGAATCGTGGCCCACGCGCAGGCCAGCCGAGACGACCGGCGGCATCGCGCCCGGGCCGGTGGCGAGCACCAGATCGTCGGCCATCACGCGCGTGACGTTGCGGTCCCAGGCCAGCGCAACTTTCGTCCAGCGATTGGGGACGACTCGGTAGGTCTTGCTGTAGACGCGCACGCCTTTGGTTTTCCCATTGCCGGCGATTTCGCCGATGAGCAGACCTTTCGTGCCAATGCGCAGGGCGTAGGCGCCTTCCTTCGAGAAAATGTAGTTGTCGCCCGAGAATTCGTCGGGATCGGGCTTGATGTACGCTTCCAGATAGCCGCCTTCGTCGAGATCAAAATCAGGATCGTCGCCGGCATCGACATAACCGCCCGGACCCATGTGCACGCCCTTGCCGATTTTTCCATTCTTAACTTGCCGCGCGCCGCGCAGAATGGCGTTGTGGCGTGCGCCGGTGGTTTTGCCGTAGTCGTCGCAGTCTTCGAAATGCCACATCGCCACCGTGTGCGTGGCCCACGGCGTGATGCGCCGGTTTTCGGTGTCGATTTCAACATAAGCGAAGGTGTTGCTGCCCAGCGCCGAATTGCGCGCCTGGCGCAGCATGGTTTCGATGCGCGCGGCGTATTCTTCTTCTTTGGCGGTCTGCGACATGGCGATGTACGACGCGACACCCAGCGTGGCGATTAGCGCAAGGATGCCCATGACCACGAGCAGTTCCAGCAGCGTGATGCCGCTGTACCGCCGGCGTCCCGCCGGCGCCAGGATTGAATCGCGTGCCGTCATTTAATCTGTCATTCCTAACAACGAACTGGCCGGCGGGACGCCGGCGATACAGGTTCACTCCGGTTTCGCTTTGTTCCAATTCACAATGTCGTCGCTGCTCGCGTCGCCTTCTTCGAAGATACCATTCGGGCCAGGTGCGATCAGGCGGTATTCCTTTTTGTTCGGCGGCTTGTTGCCGTAATCGTGATGATGCAGGTAATAGATGGGATTCTTCCACTGGTCGGCGAATGCGGTGTCGCCGGTGGGCAAATCTTTCGTCGGGATGTCGCCGGCTTTCACGTACGGCCCGTTTTTCTTTTCGGTCATTAGGCATTCGTACAAACTGGCGGCGCCTTTGAGGCCGTCGCCATCGGAGGGCGGGTAATCACCGAAGTCATCGCAATAACGGCTGAGCGCGCCCTTCAACAATTGCAGATGTCCTTCGACCAGCTTGATGCGCGCATAAATCTGCGCGCGCCCGACGGCGACGATGATCGCCGACGCCAGAATCACGAGGATAGTGATGACGACCAGCAATTCGAGCAGCGTGAAGCCGCGGATACGTGACTTTCGTTTACTCATGACTACTTCCCTTTTTCGTCCGGCTTTTTCTCGTCGGGTTTCTTTTCATCGGGCTTTGGGTCGTTAAGCGGTTTGATTTCGACAGCCGTGTTTTCTTTCTCAACTTGAGAGATTCCATTTTTAACGACGGCGACATTGTTAACGGAAGCGCTGATCGTTTCTTTTGGCTGCACTTGCGCGAAAATGCCGAGCGTCAACGCCTTTGGCGCCTGTTGGAAATGCAACGGGATTTCGTAGCGGCGGCCGTTGACCGACACGCGGAATTTTGTTTCGCCCATTTTGATCCCGTCCGTTTCAATGCCCAGGCGTACGCGGCCACTCTTGGGCCATTCCTCCTGATTTGGAATCGGGACCCACATTGGCGTCACGTTATTGCTGTCCCGGTAACGAATTTTTAGCTGCGGACCCGTTTCGTCCTTTCCAAACTCGAATTCGAACGCCGCGTTGCCAGTGTTGCCAGTGGCCACGCGCAGACCGAATGATGCGGCACAGGCCGGATTGATGCTTAAATCGGCTTCGATGCGTTCGAATTTCGACGCGTTTGGGAATGGGTGGCTTAATTCAATCTTGGTGCCCGCCGCGTTGCCCTGCGTGCCGGAGAGCACTGCTTGGCCGTTGCTCATGGTCCATTTTACAGTGCCGGGCGAGAAGGTTTTCCAGCCTTGCGGCCATTCCGGACCGGGGAACCGCACGTAGTCCATCTCGCGATCGTCTTGCTTGTAGATAAGCTGCAGCGCGTTCGCGGCGTAGGCGCAATCGCCGTCCACGGCCAGCGCGGACTCGAAATGCTTCTTCGCACCGTCCTTGTCGCGCTCCCAATTGGCGATGTAGCCGCGCCCGCAGAGGGCGGGAACATTGTTGGGATCGAGCGCGAGCGCCTTCGCGAAAAACGGCTTGGCTTCGTCGAGTTTTTGAGCGTTGCTGAGCAGCGCCAGTCCCTGTCCGGCGACGGCGTCGGCGGATTCGGCGGATTTGTCCAACTCGGCGGCTTTGGCGAAGACGGTGCGCGCGTCGTCGAATTTCTTCAGCCGCAGCAGCGTCGCGCCGAGGCTGCTGTAGACCGGCGCGAAGTTGGGGCTGAGTTTTGTGCAGCGGCGATAGGCTTCCTCGGCTTTGGCCAGCGCCGTATCGTAGGCGCCTGTATCATTGCGGCGCTTGGCGTCTTCGGCTTCGCGGAAGCGGTGTTCGGCGATGAAGAATTGAATGTAGCCGTCGGCGGTATCGCTGGCGAGGACTTCGTTGAGCTTGGCGATGGCGGCGGCGCGTTTCTGCGCGATCAAGCCCGCATTCTTCTCCTTCTCGGATTTCAATTCCTCGTATTTGGCCTGCCGGTCGAGCTTGACGTATTCCGCCAGCAGCAGGCGCGGCTGGTTGGGCTTGTGCTCGAGCGCGTCCCTGATGAAACCTTTCGTGTCCACACTGTCGAGCGACGCCGGATCACCCTTAAAGATCCGCGCGTAGGCCTGAATCGCGAAGGCTTCGGAACAGAGGTTGTCCACGTTAAGCGCCAGCACGGCCTCGGAAAAGGCATCGTCGTACTGCTTGTTCATGATTTCGCACGCAGCCAGTCCGATGTGCGCCATTTTAAAATCCTTGCTGATGGCGAGCGCTTCCTGAAAGGTCTGCATCGCGGCTGTGAAATCGCCGGCGCGAAGCTGGACGTTGCCTTTGCCGGTGATGGCTTCGACGTTGCGCGGGTTTGGGGCGAGAACGTCGTCAAAGCTCTTGCGCGCATCGTCGATGCGGCCCAGACGCGAGAGCAAGTCGGCATAGGTCAGCGCGATTTTCAGGTCGCTGGGCGAATCGGCGCGCGCTTTCTGGATCGCTTTCTCGGCCTCCTCTGTACGGTCGAGGGCGGCGAGAGCTTGGGCATACAAGGTCAGACTCTTCGCCTTTGGCTTCGGACCGCCGATGAGTTTCTCAGCGATCTTCAGCGCTTTGTCGGCCTGCGATGAATTCAAATACAAACTTCCGAGCAGGCGTTGGAGCGGTTCGTCGGGGTTGGGGAAGCGCTCGAGGATCGGAATGACTCTCGCCTGGAGGTTGTATTTGGTGGTGGCTTCCCGGGCCAGGCAGAACATTTTCGCGGGGTTGCCGGCGGCTTCTTTGGCGAGGCGCTCGAGTTCTTCTTCGGGTTTGGCTGCGCGCCGAATTTCCCGGATGTTGGCCTTGGGCACGGAGCGGACGATGTTACTGACATCGCGGATTTGGACAATCGAATCGTTATCCTGTTCGACGATCCGGCCTTTGTAGACCTCACCGTCCTTTGTCACGATTTCGTCGTATTTGCGCGCGTTGATTAGATTGTCGATTTTGTCATCGTCTTCGGAGCAGGCAAAGGCCGAAGATGTCGCGGCGAGCAGCAGCAGCAGGCAAAAGGCGGCGCACGCGAGGCGCTGAGGAGTGTGGGTCATGGTATCCATTGGTTAGTAGACGTAAAAATCAGGCTCAAAACTGCGTTATACCGAGCAGGACGGGATTCCAAACCCGTCCAAATTTGACTTCGGGATAACGGACGGGCTGGCAGCCCGTCCTACGAATACGAACAGCGCAACTCAGAATTTAGCCGGCACGGGAGCGCCATCCTTCCCCGGCGCGTTGGCGCTTTTCGGCGGCGTGGCCGGCGGCACGTCGCCGGGCGCCGGCGGCGCGAATTCGTCGCCGAACAATGGCAGTTTCGCCGCGCCTTCAAGGGACGGCCCCGGCTCGGGCAGCAATTGAGGTGGGCGCCGGACGGTCACTGGCGGCACGTCGAGGTCCACGGGGACGAATTGCTTGACGAGCACTTCGGATCTATACACGTGCGTAACAACGGCGAAGCGCGCCAATTCGTTGTTGGTTAAATAGAAGGATTCGCTTACGCCTTGCGCTTTGGCTTTGGAATCCAGTTCGACGTAAACCGGCCGTATCTCGATTTCGGTCAGCTCCTTCGGCAAGGGTGTGTACCAATTAACCCACAGGCCGAGGCCGGCCCAGACCAGTGCGAGCACCAGCAGGATCTTGCCCAATTGGGCGTCTAGAAAATCAAGCAACCACTGTTTCATAGCAAACTGAGGAGATAGGAGATGGGAGGTAGGAGATAGGAGAACAGCGGCGAAAACCGCTACGCGGTTTTCTGCTGGTTCCTCGCTTCCGAATTCCTTGCTCCTGGCTCCTATCTCCTATCTCCTGTCCTTAGAGTCTATTTCAGTAGGGTTCGTAGGACGGGCTGCCAGCCCGTCGATCGCTCAAAACGCCAAACCGGACGGGCTGGCAGCCCGTCCTACTGAAATACGCTCTTAAAACGGAATGTCCTCTGGCCGCGATGGGCCTTTCGATTCATCCTTTACCGGCACGCGCATCGTTTTCAATTCAGATTCGCGGATCAGCGCGGCCATGCCGACGCAGGCTTCGATGTCGCTGGGCAGATTTTCGCGCGTGACCACGTGGAAGCCGCGCACGCAGAAATAGCCGCGCGCATCTTCGCCGTCCTGGCCTGGGGGCGTGGGCTTTTGCAATTCGAAGAGCAGTTCGTTGATGTAATTCTCAGCGGGAATGCGCAGGAGAACTTTGATGGGGACCTGCACGAGGCGGTCGATGCTCTCGGCTTTCTCGGCGTCCTTGTCTTTTTTCCTTTTCTTCTTTGCGTTCGCGCCGGGATCGATTTCATCGTCGGACGCGTCCTTGTCTTTTTCTATTTCGGCTTTGGCGTCTTCGGGGACTTCGATCACCGCGGGCAAGCCGTAATCGACGCTCACGATCTGGTCGATTTTGCATTCGCCGCTTTCGTCCTTGACCTGTTTGCAAGCGTTTAGGAAGCGATTGACCAGCGCGAGGCGCAGGAGATTGGTGGGCACGCCGCCTATTTCGCCGAAGTGTTCGGAAAAGATCTGCTCGGAGATCGTGGCGTTCTTCAAAATGGTTCGGGCGTGCTTGACTTCGTCCTTATTGGTGCGGTTGAGCAACTCATTAATGTCGCCGCCTTTGCCGGCGGCGGCGGTGCTGAAGGGCTTGAGCGATGCGGCGGTGCCGAATTCGATGCGGCGCATTTCTTTGAATTTGGCCTGAAGTTTTTCGCTGCTTTCCTTGATTTCTTCTTCGGCGGTGGTGCGCTTTGTGTAGGCGTTTTTGTTCGCTGCGGCTCTTTTGCTGTCCTTGTCGTTTTTCGTGGCGTTTTCCCAGGCGGCCTTGCCGCTGCCAGCCTCTTTCTCCTTGGAGTCCGCGGCGGCCCAATTGGGCGAGACGAGCGAATAAAAGAGAATGATCCAGAGCAGCGCTACGACGCCAGTTCCGATCAACATGCGTTTGTTCTTTTCAAAAAACATGCGCGTTCCATTTCGTCCGTAGAACGGAGCATTGCTCCGTTCGGGTTTACTGCTTTTGAACGGAGCAATGCTCCATTCTACTTTACGCTGTCTACTACTTCTCGGCCTTTCCATCCTTCGGTTTGGTTGTGTCGGTTGAATCCGCGACGACTTTGAGCGGATTGGCTGTATCTTGAAGCGTGATCGTGGCGTTGAACGACTTCTTGCCAACCTTTTCAAGCGCTTGATTGGTTTGCGGATCGTCGAGGGCTTTGATCGAAGCGTCCTTCACGCCGGGAACTTTTAGCAACTCGGCGCGCATTTTCAGCCAGGCTTCGTTGATGGCGGGCACGGGCACTTCGGGGAACGCGGCTTTGTCGTACGAGCCGCGGATTTCGAATTCGCTGACCGGCGCATCGTATTTCCACCCGCCCGTACCGGTAATGGTCTGCGTGTTCTCGCCGAGCTTCGGGCCGAAATAATTGAGCATCACGCCGTTGGGAATGTGCGCGCGCACAGCGAGGAACAATTCCGGATAGATGCGCGGCGCGCGGGTTAGGCGCGCGTAGTAATCGGCTCTCCTGGCTTCGTTAATCTTCAGCGCTTCAAAATCCTTGTATTTCTTCTGCTCTGCCTTGACGGCTGTGTTCAAATCTTGGAACTTCTTCACCGACGCTTCGGCTTCGGCGGCTTTGCGTTGCGAGAAAAGATAGGGCGGCACCAGCGCGGCGATCAATATCACCGCAGCCGCCACGCCGACCATCGTCTTGCGCCAGAACGAGCGCTTGGCGAGGATCGGTTCGGGCGTGAGCGTGAAATGGAAGCAATTCGGATCGGCATCGATAATCGCCAGACCGAGCGCGACGGTCATGTCGGAGATCGCGCCTTCAAAGAGGCGCGCGGAATCGGCGGTGAGCCGGCCCAGATTCACGTTGGCTTGAATGTTCAGCGGCGCAACGGGGCGGCCGACTTTCTTTTCGAGGTATTCGCACAGGCCTTTCACGCGCGCGCCGCCGCCGGATATGTACACGCGCTGGAAGTCGAGCTTGGGCATCTTCGCTTGCGTGCGGCAGAACGTGATCGACGAACGGATGGCGGCGGCGATGGCGTCGGCGCCTTCGCGCAGCGCGGGCTGGAAGTTCTCATCCTGCTTGTTGCGCAATTCAGCGCCTTCGGGAAAGATGCGCGCGCGTTCGTGTTTGAAGATGGCGGCGCGGTCGGGGCCGGTTTGCAGGACCTTGTCGAGCGCCAGATTGAAGCGCTTGCCGCCGCCCGCGGCGCTGCGCGCGAAGTAGACATTGTGCTCTTCGACGATCGCGATTTCAAGCAGTTCGTGCCCCACGTCGCAGAGCACCACCGTTTCGCCGGGCTGCGGCGAGTGCGTGCGCAGATACGCTTGCACCAGGCCGAACGCGGAAGGCGTGAGCGTTTCGACGCCGATGCCGTTGCTTTTCATCGCGGCGTGGACGCTCATCAGGTAATCGTTTCTCGCGATGCCGGCGATGACCAAGAGGTCGCTTTTCAGGCCGCCGGGAAGGTTAAGCAGGCGCCAATCGTAAGTCACTTCGGGGATGTCGTCGTCGAGCTGGCCTTTGACATTGGAGAGCTTGCCGGCCAGTTCCATGTGCAGGAGTTTGCGCAGCTTTTCGGGCGGAATGGGCGGGACGCTGAGGTATTTTAGATTGACATCGCGCCCAGTGACGCCAACGGTGCCGGCGGTGCCGATGCCGGACATTTTGACTTGCTTGCCGAAATCCGCGGGCAAAGACGTGTGCGGGCCGGGGCCGGGCTTGTCGGACGCATCGGCGTCGGCGCTGGCGCGGCGGGGAATTTTGAGCGCGCCGGTCACGGCCACTTTTCCGCCGGAGACGGAAACTTTGACGATCTTGATGGATTCGTGACCGATGTCGATGCCTAGACCGGAAGCCATGTCGCCTCGTGTGTTCGCACTAAATGAAACGCATTAACACGACGTGATTTCGGGCCGCGGTAATGCGATAGAATCGCAGTAAAATGATAGTCTCGAAATGATTGAGAGCAAGGCGCGGAAAGTGGTATTTCTGTGTTTGTAGTCCCGCCTTTAGGCGGAAACGCGTTGAGACGCCGAACGATCTGCCGCCTAAAGGCGCGACTACGAACTTAGATGCTGAAATCCTGCGCGGGCCGGCGGATGCCGACCATGTGCAGCCCGCATTCGCTCTTGCCTGTGCCCGTCCAGCGGCCCGCGCGCTCCGGCGCGTTTTCGCCAACGGGGACCGTGCAGCAGGTCGGGAAGCAGCCGATGGTTTTGTAGCCTTTGTCATGTAGCGGATGCACGGGCACGTCATGGTCCTTCAGGTATTGCTTGAGTTGCTCGCGCGACCAATTCGCCAGCGGGTGAACGAGGATGACTTTGTCCATGCGCTCTTCGAGGATTTTGATCTTCGCGCGCTCCGGCGATGAATCGCGCCGCAGCGACGCGATCCGCGCGCCGTAAGGCTTGAGCGCCCGTTCCATCGGCTCGATTTTGTTAATACGGCAGCATTCAGTCGGGTTGCGCTCGTAGAGCGTGTCGTTGCCGTAAACTTGTTTAAATGTCTCGCGGTCCATCACGGGTTTGAGCGTGATTAAATTGATCTTGTAGCGCTCCCGCACTTTGTCGCGAAATTCCAGCGTTTCTTTGAAATGAAACGTGGTGTCGCCAAAGAGCACCGGCAGCGTGCGATCGATTTTGGAGAGCATGTCGATCAGCACCATGCCGCCCAGTTGGAAGGAGGTGCTCATGCACAGCTTTTCTTTAAAGTGATCGATGGCCCAGCGCAGAATTTCTTCAGCGCTGGCGCTTTCGAAGGCCAGATTCTGGGCTTGAAGATCGAAGGAAACGGGCGGGGTCTGAACGGATTCCATTGTCTAAAATTCCACACTACTGAGCGGATATTCTATCACAAAGCTTGATGAAGTGCCGCGCTTTCAAACAAAAAAGCGGGCGCCAAATAAAAATCGGCGCCTTTGGCGCCGATTTCGTTCAATCCAATGACTTCGACGCGGCTTATTTCCCAGATCCGCCGCCGCCGCTCAGCTTGTCCATGATCTTGATCAGCGGCATGAACAGCGCGATGACGATGAAGCCGACGGTCAAGCCCATGGCCACGATCAGCACGGGTTCGAGCAGGCTCATCAGGGCGCTCACCAGCGTATCGACTTCGTTGTCGTAGGTGTCGGCGACTTTCATCAACATCTTGTCCAGTTCGCCGGTTTCTTCACCGACCTGAATCATGTTCACGACCAGATCGTCGAAGACGCCGGAATGCTTCAGCGGTTCGGCGATGGTGTCGCCTTCCTTAATGGAGTTGTGCACGGTTTCGACGGCGTTGGCGACGACGGCGTTGCCGGTGGCGAGTTTGATGATCGAGAGCGCTTCGAGGATTGGCACGCCTGAGGTGACCAGCGTGCCCAGCGTGCGGCAGAAACGGCTGACGGCGGATTTGGAGATGATGCCGCCGAAGATCGGCACTTTGAGCCAGACGGCGTCCATGATCAGACGCCCTCGCGGCGTGCGCACGATCAGTTTGTAGATCAACCAGAAAAGGACGGGCGTAAAGATCAGGATGTACCAGTAATGGAGCATGGCGCCGGAAATCATCAGCAGGATTTTCGTGGACGTGGGCAGTTCGCCGATGTCCATTTCCTTAAACATTTCTTCGAATTTCGGAATAATGAAGATCATGATGAACGACAGGATGCAGCTTGCGATGAAGACGACGGCGGCGGGATAGACCAGAGCGCCGATGATTTTCTGCTGCAAGCGCTGCGCTTTTTCGCGGTAATCGGCGAGGCGCTCCAAGATTTCGTCGAGCACACCGCCGGCTTCACCGGCGCGGATCATGTTCACGTACAGCTTGTCGAAGACGGTGGGATGCTTTTGCAAACCTTCGGAAAGCGATGAGCCGCCTTCGACATCTTCCTTCACTTCGCCGATGGCCATCTTGAGCTTGCCGGGCTTCAACTGGTTGTGCAGGATGTCCAGGCTGCGCACGACGGGGAGGCCGGCATCGAGCAGTGTCGCGAATTGTCGAGTGAAGGCGGTCAGTTCTTTGGGTTTAACGCGCCAACTTAGGCTGAATCCGCCGCCTTTTTTCTTCTGAGTAGCCGAAACGGGTGTGTGGAAACCGCCGCCACCGCCGCCTTTCCCGGCTTTCAAATTGACTTTGGTGGGAAACAACTGAAGGGCGCGAATTTTTTCAAGTGCGTCCGCTTCCGAGGCCGCATCGATCTCGGACTTGACTTCCTTGCCATGCGCATCCATCGCCTCGTACGTGTACGAAGACATATACTCAACTCCATCTCTTGTCGTGGTGGGACAGACATTCTTGTCTGTCCGGCAGACAGGAATGTCTGCCCCACCACTGTCGATTGTTCTTTGATTCGGGCGGAACGTTCCGCACGCCAAAAGTATCGCCTATTTTTCACAGGCTGTCAATAAGGATGCGCCGAAATCGGAATCTATGTGCAAAAAAGCGGGAATGAGTCGCGCGGGTTGCCTCTGTGCAAGAGCGCTGATGAATTGCGTATTAAGTATTGGTTAAGTGCGAGATCGTTCGTAGTCCCGCCTTTAGGCGGAAGGCTGACGTGGCACTTCCGCCTAAAGGCGGGACTACAAACGAACGTTACTTCGCGGAGCCCGAGCGGCCAGCTTTGGCGGTGTAGTTCAGTGATTTATCGCTCTTGTACAGTTCGCCATTGATCAGCACGATCACTGGCAGCGTCACGGCCCGCGGGACGAGCACGTTTTCGTTGGTCAGCCCGAAAGTGGCGAGTTTCGCGGCGAAGGTGCCCTTCTTGAACGAGAACGTGTACGCGTTCTGTCCGCCCGTGGCTTTAAGCTTGATGCTGAACGCGTTGAGACTGCTGCCGACGCTGTTGGTGCCGCTGGTGCCTTTGCCGGCGGAGGAAAGCGTGATCTTGGCCGCGATGCCGCCGACATAGGTCACGGCTTGCTTTCCCGCGGCGCTGAAGCCGGGCGCGAGGCTGAGTGTGCCTTTGACTTGGATCGAATCCGCGCCAGCGGTCTTGAGGTTCAATTTTACGCTCATCGACTGCACATTCAGCGCGCCGATGTTGGGGATGCCGCCGGGGAACGGGTTAGAGTTCGGATCGTTCGGGTTCGTACCAAGGAAAATTTCCAGATCGTCGGGAACACCGTCGCCGTCGGCGTCGTTGGAGACGACAATGGTGAGCGTCTTCGTGTCGGTGCCGACGGGGCTGCTCGCGGTGAGCGTGACCTGATAGGTGCCTTCGACCGTCGGCGTGCCGCTGATGACCGCACCGCTGAGGCTCAATCCGGGCGGCAAATTCGTCGCGTTGAAGCTGATCGGCGGCTGGCCGGTCGCGGTGATGGTGTAAGTGAAGCCTTGAATGGTGCTTGCCGTGGCGTTCAGCGCACTGGTGATCACGGGCGGATTGGTGGTGATGGTGATGGTCAGGCTCTGCGTGTCCGAGCCGACCGAGTTTGTCGCGGTGATGCTGACGACTTGCTTGCCGGCGACCGTGGGAACGCCGCTGATCACGCCGGTGCTCGTATTCAGAGTCAAGCCCGCCGGAACATTGGTTGCGCTGAATGTGATCGTCGCGCTGCCAGTGGCCGTGATGGTGTAGGTGAAGGCTTCGCCGAAACCAGTGCTGACGCTCAAGACGCTGGTGATTTTCGGCGGCGCTTTGGTGATCGTGATGAAGAGCGTTTTGGTGGGCGCGGTACCGAAAGCGTTGGTCGCGCCGACGGTGACGCTGTAGC
This sequence comes from Planctomycetota bacterium, assembly GCA_035308565.1. Lineage (GTDB taxonomy): Bacteria > Planctomycetota > SZUA-567 > H5-PLA8 > H5-PLA8 > JANXLS01. The sequence continues at coordinate 23,795 of DATGGK010000138.1, forward strand.
TGCCCGTGCTGCCGGTCGCTGGCGTGCCGGAGATGAGGCCGGTGCTGGCGTTCAAAGTCAAGCCGTTCGGGAGCGGCGTGGCGCTGAAAGTGATCGTGGGGCTGCCGAAGGCGGTCAATTGGAAGCTGAAGGGCGTGCCTTCCTGGCCGCTGGCTTGCAAACTTACGTTTGAGATCGTCGGCGGGGATTGCTGCAGAACGATGTCGAGGGTCTGCGTGTCGCTGCCGATGGCGTTGGTGGCGACGAGCGTCACGACGGTCGTGCCGAGCGCACCGGTGGGCGTGCCGGAGATGATGGCGCCATTGAGGCTCAAGCCCGTTGGCAGATTGAAGGCTTGATAGGTAATGACCGGCGTGCCGGAAGCGACAATCGTATAGGAGAAGGGCGTGCCCGGCGACGCTTGAACGATCAGCGCGCTGGTGATGTGCGGCGCGGACGGATTAATGGTAAAGATGATCTGCTGCGACGCGGAGCCGCCGGCGTTGGCGGCGGTGATGGTAGCCACAGTCGTGCCCACGCCAATAGGCGCGCCTGAGATGATGCCAGTCGTCGCGTCGATCGTCAAACCAGTGGGCAATCCGGTGGCGCTGAAGGCAATCGGATTCGCGCCGGTGGCGATGACTTGATACGTCAGCGGCACGCCGTCCGAACCGGTGACTTGCGCGGCGGTGATGATCGGCGGCGCGGGGTTGATGGTAATGGTCAGCGGCTCGTTGTCCGTGCCGCCAGGGTTATTGGCGCTGACAATGAGAGCATACGTACCCGGCTGCGTGGGGATGCCGGTGATCTTATCGCTGTTGAGCGACAGACCCGGCGGAAGGTTGGCGGGTGGCGCTATGGAGAAATCGATCTGTGGCGACCCGGTGGCTGTCAAATCAAATGAGAACGGAGCGCCAGCGGCGCCGGTGACAGTTGCCGGACTGGTGATGACCGGCGGAGCGGGATCGATTTCGATGCCGAGATTCAGCGTGGCCGAACCGCCCTTGTTGGTCGCGACCAACTGCACCGTGGTCAAGCCCACGGCGAGCGACGTCGGCGTGCCACTGATCACGTTATCGGAGAGCGTCAAGCCGGGCGGCAGACCCGTCGCCGTGTAGCTGATGACTTGCGTGCCGGTGGCGAGAATCGTGTAGCGGAAGAAGACGCCGTCCATGCCCAGCGCGAAAGCGGAACTGGTGAATTTCGGTATTGCCGCATTGATGGTGATCTGCAGCGTGGCCGTCACTGGATTGTTGACGTCGGTATACGGATTGGTCACGTTGATCGTCACGCCGAACGGACCGTCCAAAGTCACGGCCGCGGAAGTGGGCGTGCCCACGATGCTGTTGCCGACGAGCGCCAACCCGGCGGGCAACTGCGACGTGGTCAGTGTAATGGGCGTCGTGCCGGAAGTGCCGATGTCGTATTCGAACGGCTGGCCGACGGTGCCGACGGCGGTGAGGTTGCTGTTGGTGATGCCGGCGGGCGTGGGCGAAATTTGAATGGTCAGTTGCGCGGTGGTCGGCGGGACGCCGAGCGGATTGGCTGGCCCGCCAGGGACGGTCGGGTTGGTTGCCGGGCTGTACGCAGTGATGGTGACGATCGTGTTGCCGCCGACCGGTTTTCCGATGATTGTATTGCCGACGAGCGAGAGGCCTTGCGGCAGCGGATTAGCCGAGAACGTGATCGGACCGATGCCGCTCGCGGTGATCGTGTAAGCGAAGGCTGCGCCATCGAGGCCCGTGACCAGCGGGAGCGGGCTGGTGATGACCGGCGGAGCGGCTTGCGAAATCGTGAGTTGCAGCGTCTTGTTTCCGGTGCCGGCGGGGTTGGTCGCGGTCAGCGCGACGGAGTAGGTCTTCGCAGTGGTGACCGTGCCGCCCGTCCCGGTAACCGCCAGATTGCTGCTGATGGTTTTCGTGTAATCGAATGTGGCCGGCGTCGGCGTTGCGGTGACGGTCCACGTGCCGTCAAAGCCATTGCCGGCGGCGCCGTCCGCGGGCGCGAGGGCCACGGTCACGGTCTGTCCGACGATTAGGCCATGCGGTCCAGGGGTAGTCAATTCCGCGGTGGTGCCAGTCGATTGCTTGTTGGTGACGGTGAGCACGGTGTTGGTGCCGGCTTGCGGCGTGCCGGAGATCAACCCTGAGGCGCTGACGGTCAAGAGATTCGGCAGCGGCGCGGCTGTGAACGTTTGCGGGTTGTTGGTCCCGACGATTTGATACGAGAACGGAATGCCGATGAAACCGTTGGCTTGATTGGGGCTGGTGATCACTGGCGGCGGTTGAGGGGAAATGGTGAGCACGAGAGTGGCACTGCCCGTTCCGCCGACATTGGTCGCGGAAATGGTAATGCTGAAGCCGCCGGAGACGGTCGGCGTGCCGCTGATTCTGCCCGTGGTGCTGTCGAGGATCAATCCGGCCGGCAGCGCGGAAGTGCTGAAGCTGGTCGGATGATTAGTGGCCTTGATGTCGTATTCGAAGGGCGAATTGACTTGCGCGGCGGCTGTGAGCGGGCTGGAAATGACCGGCGTCGCGGGCGGATTGATCGTGATTGTCAGCGCTTTGTTGCCGGTGCCCGCAGCGTTGGTCGCGGTTTGCGTGAGTGCGTAGGCTTGTGAGGAGACGACTGTGCCGCCGGTGGCGGTGGCCGCTAGCACAGTGCTGACTGTTTTCGTGTAGTCGAACGAGGTCGTGGAACCAACGTTTGAAACGACCCAAGTCCCATCGAATCCATTACCCGACGCCCCATCCGGCGGAGTGAGCGCGACGATGATCGTCTGCCCCATACTTAAGCCGTGTGGTGTCGCAGTAGTAAGCGTCGCGGTCGTGCCGTTGGATTGCTTGGTGACCACCGCGACACTGTTGACCGTCGTCGGCAAGGGCGTGCCGGAAATGACGCCGGTTTGGTCGTTGAAGAGGAGGCCCGCGGGCAGCGCGCCGACGATACCGTAGCTCAGCGGATTATTGTTGGCGAGGATCTGGAAGCTGAACGGTTCGTTGGCGACGCCGGATGCGACATCGGAACTGCTGATGATTGGCACTAGCGGCGGAATGACGGTGAGCAGCAACTGCTGGCTGCCTGTGCCGCCGCCGTTGGTGGCGCTGACGGTAAAGCTGTAGAAACCCAGCGCGTTGGGCGTGCCGCTGATGATGCCGTTGGTAGTGTTGAGCGTCAGCCCAATGGGCAATTTGACCAGCGGCGCCGCGGGTTGCGGCAGGGACGAGTCGATCGGCGTCGCGCCGTAGACTTGCGGATTGCCCGTAGCCGTGATGGTGTAATTGAAGGGCTGATTGAGCACGGCTTGGACGTTGACAGCACTGTTGATGACGGGAATCGCGGGCAGAATCACAATTGAAATCGTGGTGGGCTGCGAGCTGCCGTTCAGGTTCGAGGCCACTTCGCTGAAGCTGTACTGGCCTTCGACAACAGGCACGCCGGAGACCAGGCCGGTGTTGGAGTCGAGCGAAAGGCCGACGGGCAAATCGGGCGTGAGCGAGAAGTTGCCGGGGTTATTGTCGGCGCTGAGTTGGAATTGGAAGACCGAACCGACGTTGCCGGAGGCGGAAAGTGCGTTGGTGATGTTGGGCTTGGCGGAGCTGATGTTCAGGAAGAGAATTTGCGCGCCGGTGCCGCTGGCGTTGGTGGCGGTCAGCACGACGTTGTAATTGCCTTCGAGCGTGGGGATGCCGGCGATGGTGCCGGTGGCTGTGTTGATCGACAAGCCTGGCGGGAGGCCGGCGGCATTGTAAGAGGACGGGCTATTGGTTGCTGTGATGTTGTAGCCGAAGTTTTTGCCGATGCTGCCCAGCGCCGTCAACGGGCTGGTGATCAACGGACTATTGTCGGCGATTTTGGCAATGACCGCATCATGGTCGTCGATTTCCTGGCCGATGTTGGGCTGTGATTCGGACGGTTCGCGGATGGGCGGCTGAGTCGGATCAGGATTGGGGATGAACGTCGTGGCCGGCGCGGGATAATCTTCGCCCGGAATGGCAGTGGTGCCTGTTCCGAGCACGCTGTACGAACCGAACGTATAGTAGAAGTCACCGTCGGTCGAACCGGTGATGTAGGCGTTCCCGTTGTTATCGACGGCCAGGCCGCGAATCACGACGTTGGTGGGGACAATGTCGCCAGTGAGGCGCGCAAGGCCGAGCGAACCGTTGGCGTGATTTTCTGTGTAGAAATTGTGCGTGCTCGATCCGCCGATGTACGTTGAATAAACCAGCGGCGTGCCGGTCGGATTATACTTGGCGAGAAAGCCGTTGGTCGCGCCGGACATGCCTGTTTGCAGAGTATTTTG
>DATGGK010000139.1:0-21191 GCA_035308565.1 Planctomycetota bacterium
CGCCGCACGAGACGTACAGTTTGCCCTGGCAACCCGCCAAGCCCTGATCGGGTTTTCGTATCTGGCCGGCCAAGTCTTCCAACCGCTTCTGAATTTTGACCTTGGTCAGGCCGTCCAATTTAGGCAGCGCCAACTTGTACCAGTAGCACTCACGCTCCATCATCCTCGTTTTGACGGCGCCGTGCATTTCCTTTTCAGCCAAATCATGCCAGGCAATGCCAAGCGCAAGAGGGTCTGCATTCGTTTCATTTGCGGCCTCGCGCAACGCCAGTTCCTTGAGCTTTGCATCGCTTCCCTTCGCCAGCAACGGCAGTCCCGCCTTCCAATCGCCTTTGTCGAAGCATAGAAATCGGCCGACGACCGAGTTCGCTTCAGGATCGTCGGGTTTGTTTTTCAACGTTTGTTGCGCGGCTTTGACTTTGACGAATGCAATTTGAAGCGCGTGCGCATCTTTGCTTCGGGATTGAACCCGGGTGACAAGCGATCCGTTCTGGCTTTGGCGAGCGGCGGATTCGGCAGCCGAGAGCAGTTTCACGGCGGCGGGATAATTGTCCGCGGCGATGGCGTCGTCAATGGCAATGAGGCCGGCAATGGCGAGCGCTTTCGCGGCTTCCGGCGATGTGATGGCCGCGCCCGCTTTGGCCAGAGCGTCGGCTTTCATGGCAAGGCCGTCAACATCGAAGGTACTCGCCAGTGTATCGATGGCCTTGAGCGCGGTGTCGAAGTCGCCGCCTTGAGCGGCGGCTGAACTGGCCTCTCTTAACAGCACAAATTGCGCCGCCGGGTCGTCCTTTGCTTCGGCCGCCTGTTGCAGCAGTTTCTGGCCCAGCGCTTTTCGGCCCTCGGCAGTTTGTTTTGAGAAATCGTCCTTATTGATCTCCCGGATGGATTGTTCGGCCTTCTTTAATTTTGCGGCCTCCGGGACTGGCGGCTTGGACGCATGAGCGGCCTGCGCTTTGGGCTCTTCACTTGGACTTTCGACATGCGGTGCATGGGGCGCTGAGGACTGCGCGACCAGTTGTATTTCATCGAGCGACTTGCGCTGCGCCTTCACGCTTAGCTCAGTGCCAATAAAACGATCTGCCACTTCGAAGTAGCGCACGGCGATGAGCAAGTGTTCATCGGGATGGGCTTGTGCATAGGCGTCGGCGCGTTCGAAATAACTCTTGGCGTGCTCTGGCGAAAGCACTGCCGATTCCATTTCTTTCATGTGTTTGGCGGTGGCGGCAACCGTATCGTCGCCTGCACTCAGGAACGCATCCATTTGCTTCAGCGTCATTTTCTTTTTGCACCAATAAAGGAACGAATTCATCTCGGTTGCTTTGGCATCGTCTTTTGCCTGGCCATAAGCGGCGACGGCTTTGCCGAAATAGATCGCGGCGGAGATGACGGCGTCAGGCTCTGCCTGAGAAAGCTTGAGCGCCGCAATGCCCCGCGCTTCGAATTCCGCGGCGGTTTCTTCGGCGAACACTGCCGATGAGAGGAGGTGAACGCAAACGATTGCAAGCAGACACGTGGCACGCATGTCGGGGATCCTAAACGGTGTCGAGGCTATTAAAATGCATCCGGCGGCGGCTTAGGCGGTTTGACGACGGACGGTGCTTTCGGCGCCTCGGGCTGGGCTGGGCCGGGCGGCGCTTCGATTCGCTTCGGTGCCGTCGTAGGAATCGCCGAACCTGTGCCCGTGATTTCGAGCACCTGCAGCGAATGGAATGTCGTCTGGCTATTGCTGCTCCCGATTCCCAGCGCGCCGGGCGTCGGCAACCGCCACTCCTTTGACGAATGCGAACCTTTGTAGCCGCGTTCCCAAAAGCTGATCAGCTTGCCATCGATGAACGCCGCGTAGCCCTGCTTGCGGACTTGCACGATAGACTCGTAGCGCCGCCCGTTTTCGATGAAGTCCTTGGCCCAGACCGTCGTGGGATTGGTCCCATCAAACGCGCTCACGCAACGGAACATGTTCAATTCGTTGCCCCACATCGCCATGCCCCAAAAAAGGCTGCTGCGATTCTGCCCGAAGCACTGCGCGATCGTATCCCAGCCGGTGTTGCGCGTGAAAACCATCTTGTAGTCGTACTCCTCCGGCGGCTTGTAGGGAATCTCCAAACGGGCAAGCGATCCCTTGTCCGAAACCAGCGCGCCGTCGTTGTTGCGCACCCATGTGCCAGAAACCGCGTCGCGTTCGGGATCGATCAGCGGCATCAGGTCCACCGCCTTGCTCCAATCGGCGGCCGGCGTCAGCACCGCACGCGCGCGCGCAACTACGGGCTGCCCTTCCGTGCGCAGCCACGTGCCGTGTCCGCTCACCTCGACGACTTCCAGGCTCTCGAAGCGCGTCGGCGTGCCCCACGTGCCAACGCCCAGCGCGGTTCTGTTCTGCAGTTGCCAATATTCGAAATTGGAGAAATTGCGATAGTCGGTTTCAAGCTGGCTGATCAGTTTTCCATTAATGTAAGCGGCCAAGCCATTGTTGCGGACTTGAACGGTCACGTCGTAATGTCCGCCGGCAGCGAACACGGCGTCGAATTCGCGCCGGCTCGAATTCTTCTGGCTATACAACGGCGTGATGTCGAAAAGGTCGGCGTGGTTCTCGTTCGCTCCCATCCGCCAGCCGAAGTCCGCGCCTTTGTGCGCGCACAGCATCATGACCTCGCCGCGCGGGTCCAGCACCTTGAACGACGCGTGAAAATCGTATTCCTCCGGCGCGCTGTACGGCAATTGCACGAGGCTGTACGCGTACGCGCCGGATTGCAGCACCCCAGGCGCTTGTGTCCATTCGCCGTTGAGATTGTCAGCGGAAATATCCACGCGCGCGAGCAAGTCGATGCGTGCACCCTGCGCGGGAACCAATTGATCGGGCGGAGCGAATGGCGCGCGCGCGTTTTGTATCGGATTATTTCGTGCAGTGTCGGGAACGGCCACGCCGCCAGCGGGAGGCAGTTCAATGGGATCTTCCTTCAGCGGTGCCGGAGCGACGGCTGCGGGCGCCGGCGGGATCTCAACGGGCCGGGAATTCGCAACGGTCGATGCCGCCGGACGTGTCAGCACGAAATATGTGAGCAGAACGCCGCCGATAAAACTCGCCGCAACCAGCGCGGCCGTGCCGGTCAGCAGCGGCTTGATGGCGCTCCCCTTCAGCGCCTGCATCGTATGGTTCGCAAGTTCGACGCTGGGCGTAATCTGAATGCCCGCCGCGTCGGTGGCGATCGCGCCGCTGAGCTTGCCGGCGATTTCCGCCGGAGCGGCGGAGACGCTGGAGTCCGTCAGAACTTGCGCCAGCCCAATCAGGCTTAAGACCACGCCGCCGCGGACCAGTGATTGGCGCAGGCGCTCCGCGGCGCGGCTGACGCGCTTCTCCGCTGCGGCCGGCGTCACACCCAGGCGCTGCCCTACTTCCGCCAGCGAGCAGCGCGAGAAATAGCGCAGCACCAGCGCGTTGCGGTCGCTTTCCGCCAGGCTTGCAATCGCGTCATCCAGGAGCGGCGCGACGCGAGCCGCCTCCGACGCGGACTCTCCAACTTCGCCGGAAGCCGGCTGCGTGGTTCGCTCGGTTGTCATGGAAGCCGCCTTTCGTTCGATGCGAAGCTGGTTTTTCCGCTGGCGCACGGCATTGGAGGCTGTCAGGCGCGTGACATTCAGCAGCCACGCGGGCAGGATCACGCTGCTTCTCAACGACGCCGCTTTGCGAGCCAGCACGATGAACACCGCCTGCGTCACGTCTTCGGCCAAATGCGCATCCGCGGTGCGCCGCCGCGCCGCCGTGTAGACGAGATCGACGTGCCGGCGCATCAACTCGTCGAAAACCGCATCCGAGCGGGTTTTCACAAACGATTGCAACAACTCAAAGTCATCCATCGACAACCTCCAGTGGACTGACTGTATTTATCAGCAGAATCGCCATCTCGACTAAGAAACCGTGAGAATTTTAAAAATATCAAGGAACGGCGCAAGGATGGCCCGGCGTCGTCATAGGACATTCGGCCAGACAAAGGAAATTAAGAATGGCTTGGCGACGATTCTAAAACCGCAGCAGTTGAAATTTTATTAGGAAGTCAAGAAGTAACGGCGAAGCGCAAGTGAGGAGTCCCAATTTGGGGAACCCATATCTGATACAAACCCCTTACACGGTGCCCCGGCCTCCCGCTCAGCCAATGATCGCTGCCGATCTAAGCTTCTGATTGCATAGTCGCTCGGAAGCGGCGTTAAGTATCCTGACAATCCATTTCCTGCGATGGCGTCGTCCAAGTGCAGCGGGCCGAGTGGCTACGCAATGCTGTAAACGAAGATGCGGCCAAACTCTGGGTACTTTCCGTCGCTTGCAAACTTGTTGGGCTGGCCAGTGTTCCCGGAGAGATACAAAGTGTCGCCGCTGGAGTTAAAGACGGCCTTGGCCAACCGGCACTTGGTATCGACGGACTGAAGCAGCGCGCCGGTGGTTTCGTCGAAAAACGCCGCGTTCCATTTGCCTTGGGCCAGCCGCCCGGCCATGACGAAGTATTTCTTGGACGGATGGTAGGCGAGCGATTCCGGGTGCCCGCCCCCGCTTTCGCCGTCGTGGATCTCGGCGATCTTCGGCGCGCCGGCCTTGCGCCAAGCGAAGCGCTGCCAGGTCTGTTTGCCATTGGCGGACATGGGGTCGCGCATCGGACCCATCCCGCACGCGATCAGGTTTTCGGAATCGGGGCTGAAGGCCAGCGCATAGACCCCGCCCTGATAACAGTGGCTCTTGATGATGCCCCAACTGCTGAACGCGGGCGTGCTCCATTGGGCAAGCTGCTTGCCGGTGGCCAATTCCCACACGCGGATTTCGCCGACGAGGTTCCCGGCGGCGACGTACTTGTTGTCGGGGCTGAAAGCCACGGCCTGCACTGACGGCACGTGCGGAAGCTCGTGGAGGGTTTTGCCGGTTTTGGCGTCGAAGACCTTGACGGAGGGTTCCGTCTCGGGCGCGGGATCGTACTTGATGCTGCCGGCCATATATTGGCCCGTGACCGACGCGAACATCGTTCCATCGGGCGAGACGGCAGACTGCCACGACCAGAATTTGTGCGCGGCCACTTTCCGCAGCGTTTTTCCGGCGGTCAGATCGTACCACTGGAGCATGCCATCGTAGCCGGCGGAGATGAGCGTCGATGTGCCGGGAACCAGACTGACGCCGGACGCGAAACTCTCATGCGTCGCGAGCAGCTTGTAGTCCCCGCTTTTGGCATCGACCTGATAGACGCCGCCGTCCATGCAAGAGGCGTAAAGCTGCTGCGCGTCGGCGGACACATCCAATCCCAATACGGCGGTGGGCATCTTGAACGTCTTGGTTTGTTCTACCTTCACGGCTGAGCTCTCACTTTCTTTAGCATCATGCCAGGATTTCGCTGATCGCCGGGGCCTTGTCTTCGACACGATGGAAGGTCGGCATGTTGGGAAGGTCGTATTCGGCGTAAGGATCGATGCCCAGCGCGGAAAAAATCGTGGCGAAGAGATTCTTTTCGTTCTGCGGTTTCTCGATGGGTTCGAAACCGTCCACGTCGGTCGCGCCGACGACGACGCCGGGTTTGATTCCGCAGCCGGACATGGCCAGGCTCCACGCATTGGGATAATGATCGCGGCCGTGGGCGGCATTCATCCACGGGCTTCGGCCGAATTCGCCCATCGCGATCACCAGTGTCTTTTCCAGGAGTCCGCGCTGCTCGAGATCGGTGATCAAGTGGTAAATCACCCGGTCCAGTTCCGGGACGAGCATCTGGTGGGTCTCGTGATTGAGCGTGTGGCAATCCCACGGCATGCCGTTGGCGACCATGACGAACGGCGCGCCGTTTTCCACTAGATTGCGGGCCATCAGCGTGTGCATTCCGAACGTTCCGGGACCGTAACGGCTCTTGTCGGCCTCGGGCAGGCGATTGAGATCGAAGAGCGACGCGCAGCTCATCAAGCCTTTGACGCGTTCGAAAGCCGCATTCTGCGATCCGGCGGCGGCGCTCTTGTGCTCGTTTTCATATTTCTTAGTGAGGAACTGGCGGAGCGCCTCGCGATCGCTTTGATCGGCTTCCGTCATGTCGGCCAAACGCTTCACGTCTGGGATGCCGTATTCCCCGCCGGCGCGCACGGGGCCGTATTGCGCGCCAAGCCATCCGGCCATGTTGCCGGCCTTGAAATCCTTGAACTCATTGCCTTCGGGACAAGGGTCCAGCAAGATGAAATTGGGAATCGCGCTGTCGAGCTGTCCCAGTTGCTGCGCCAGAACCGAGCCCAGCACCGGCCGCACAAACGGCTGGCGCGGCTCGGCGCCGCGGCTCAGCAGATTGATGCCCTGAAAATGCTCGTTCGGCTTGGTTTTCATGGAGCGGACGATCGAGAGCTTGTCCATGATCGTGGCGCACTTCGGCATCAACTCACTGATCCGCGTGCCCGGTACGTTGGTGGAAATCGCCCGGAACGGACCGCCGGTTGGGCGCCCGGGTTTGGGGTCCCACGTTTCAAATTGGCTCGGCGCGCCGCACAACCACAAAAGTATGCAATGCTTCTGTTTCTTCTTGGCCTCATCGGCAAACGCAGGCAGCGAAAAAAGCCCCGCAAAACTGGAAAGCGACACGGCACCCGCTCCGGCAAGTCCCTTCAGGAACATGCGCCGGTGCAGCGTGTGCTCGGGAGGCGAACAATGGCCGGTTGCGCGTCTGGATTTCTTGTCTCTCATGGTCTACCTGCTCTGTAATTGTACCGCCGGCTTCCAGCCGGCAAGTTTCAGAAACGTGCCGGCTGGAAGCCGGCGGTACACTTGGGTGGGCAAGCCACACTCAATGGTTCATCAGAAATTCCGGAGTCGTCAACAGCGCCCACGCCACTTGGCGAACCGCGGCCTCCGGACGGGATTTTCGCGCATCCAGATAAGCCACAAGGCCGCTGAGTTCATCTTTATCCGGAGACCGGCCGAGAATCTGCGCGAACATCTCGCGCGCCTTTTCTTCGTTCGAGGAAAGCGTAAGCAGCCGCGCCGTCAAGTCCTGCCCGGCGGGCTTGAGCAGATTGTCCACCGCCGGGTTGTTGGTCAGGAATGTCGCCTGCTGAAGCGTCGCGTTGTATTCCAGATCGAAGAGCGTCGGGAAAGCGGTGATCAAACCGTTGCGCAACGGCTCGAAATCGGCGGCATCGCCGCCTTCGGAATCGTGAACCGTCGCCACGAGCAGCGAGCGATACAGCACCTCGGCCGACAACGGCTTCTCCAGTCCGCGTGCAAACAGTTCGGGAGCCGACGGAGCCGCGCCATCCACTTGAGCACTCAACTGATACGTTCGGCTCAGGACAATGACCCGGATCAGGTGTTTAATGTCGTAACCGCTCTTGGCGAAGTCTTCGGAAAGCCACGCCAGCAACTCGGGATGGCTGGGCGGATGGCGGGAGTCCATCTGATCGACCGGATTCACAAAGCCGCGGCCCATGAGCATGGCCCAAGTGCGATTCACAAACGCGCGCGCCAAAAGAGGGTTGTCGCGCGTGATGGACTCGGCGATGGCCTGGCGCCGGGAGAATTTCGGAATCGCCGCCACTTTCGGATTGGCATTCGGACGCCTTTTGCCCTTGGCCTGCGGCTCTGGCGGCGGTGCGTCCGCCGAGACAAAAACCGCCGGAGGGACGATGTACTTGCCGGGCACGTCTTCTTCTTTCGCGTTCTCAGCCGGGCGTTTTTCGTCGATGGTCCGGTCATTGAGCAGCGACAAAACCGCCGGCTGGCTTTCTTTCTTAAGATTCGTAAAATTCACGAAGCCGCCAACGGCCGATTCCGACAACGCCGGCCCGCTGGGCGTGTCGGCATTGGTGCTGCGATTAAAAGCCGCGACCAGCCCCCAGTAATTCTGCTGCTTGATCTCGTGCGCCAGCGGGTGATTGTGGCACTGGGCACAGCCGATGGAGACGCCGAAGGCCACCGGCGCAATCGCTTCCGCCATCAGTTGGTAATTGTTCTTGCGTTCATAGAGAAACTGGACGGCGCCTTTGTCGTCGGCCGCTTTGGGACGGGCAACGATGAGTTCTCCGACCACTTCGTTCCACGGCAGGTTGGCCGCAATCGCATGTTCGAGAAACGAATACCAGCCGTGCGATTTGCGCTCCGATTCCGCGCCCTTGCCTTTGCGTTCCATCAGCACGACATCCAGCATTTCGGCCATGCGCCGGGGATAGTCGCTGCCGTTCAGCAGGCTCTCGACGAGCTTGGCGCGTTTCGCCGGCTCAGCGGATTTCACGAACGCATCCGCTTCCGTGCGCGTCGGAATTCGTCCGGCCAAATCCAAATAGATGCGGCGCACAAAAGTGCGGTCGTCGCATACGCCGGTCCCCGACGCCTTTTGTTCTTTCCAATGGCTTTCGATCTGAAAGTCGATGACCTCGGACGGCGACATTCCTGGCGGCGGCTGCCACTTCGAGCTGGCCAACTGCTCGATCAGAGACGGCGCCGTCTGAGTCGAAATGAGCATCGCTCCGGCTCCGATTGGCGGATGGCCCGGTTCGGGAAGCGTCGCGATCCATTGTTGGATCAACGAGAGTTCTTCGGGATTAAGCTGCACCTCTTCGTTGGGCGGCATGTGGTCTTTGTTGCCAGGCTGAACGCGCTGATAGAGGGGGCTTTCACCTGGCCTGCCGGCAACCACCACCGAACCATCGGTGCCGCCGGCCAGAATGGATTGGGGCGCCCGAAGATCGAGCCCGCCTTTTTGTTTCTCGGCGCCATGGCATTTGACGCAACTCTTGCGCAGAATAGGTTCGATATGGTCAACCCACATCGCCTGGCCGGGAGCCGCGGCGGGGGCAGTCTGCGCGGCGGCGGCTTGAGCGGTGGAGACTTCCGGTTTGGTTTCGGCTGCAAACGCAGGCTGCGCCGCGCGAAGAAAAATCGCCGCCAGCGCAAACGCGGCCAGACCGGCGCGCTGCCGGCAACTCCGCTCCGGTCGTGGAGAGTCCATCAAACTCAGTGGCAGCATCAAGAATTCCCCAAGCGAGCCGCACGCTTTCTGCTGCATTCTCCGAATTGCTCTGTTTACACTCACTACACTCGCTTGTTGAGTGGAAAGGTTACATTTTTTGTTTTTTGAGAAAAACACCGATGATAATTCGTAAAATGTTGCGCCGCCGCGCGCGCTTCGGCGTTGGCGCCAGCCGTGTCTTTGGCCGCAATGGTCATCGGCCGCTTTTGGGCTGGCCGCCAGCGGCGTTCAGACCTTTGGCGGAACAAACTACGACAGCGCAAACGTACTGGTGACTGGCAATGGAACAATCTTTGCGGCCGGTTCGCTGCAAGCAGCAATGCCAAAGTCGGCGGGGCCGGACCCGCTATTTCCCCGGCGGGCGGCACCGATGCTTTTGTGCTTGCGTTGGATGCCACGACGGGCGCGCCCAAGACCGGCCTCGGCGTGGCTTCGAGCGGGGGCAGACATTTGGCGGAACGACTACATCAGCGATGACGCGAATGGAATTGCGTTCTTCGGAACAACCGTCTTCGCCGTTGGCGTGGCGCCCGGCGCGGATGAGCGCGACAAAAACACCGCTGTTTTAGAGCAAGAAGTGAAAACAGTGGCCTACAAAGTGGACTACAGTGGGAAGAACGAACCGGCGAGTGCAAAAATAGATCTCGAGAATTTATTACAATACCTTTCGAGAGAAGAAGTTAAGGAAGGGGTAGTAAACAAGACGCCGTTCGAACCATTCTCGTCTCCTACGCCGGAGCAACAGCGAGTCTACGACGGCGCAAGAACGCGGGATTGCCTATTCGTTTTCCGCCAGCATTCAGGCCATGAAGTGGGGCTCGCCATTCAGGCCGCGCCTACAACTTGGACATCGTATTGTCCAGGTTCGCCGTCCAGATGTTCACGCCGTCAAAACAAATTCCATAAGGCTGCTGGCCTGTGTTGAAGGTTCCTATGACCGCGCCTGTGCTCGCGTTCAGTTTCGTGGCCGTCCCGGTGTTGCTGCCGTAGTTTGCCGTCCAGATGCTGCTTCCGTCAAAACAGACGTTGACCGCTCCCGCTCCCGTTCCCACAGGGTAAACACCCACAACCGCGCCCGTGCTTGCATTGACTTTCGAAACAGTACTGTTGGCCGGGTTTGTCGCCCAGATGTTCGCCCCGTCGTAGCAAAGGCCCGAGACATAATAGTTGCTGAAGCCCGCGTTGTAGGTTCCGATGACGCCGCCGCTAGTGGGGTTGATCTTGATTAAATTGCCGGAGGCGCTGCCGACCCAAATACTGGTGCCGTCGGAGCAGACGCAGTAGCTGTTCCCCACGTTGTAATTCAACGAGATTCCGGTTCTCGGATCGACTTTAATCAGCGTGATATTCGCGCCGAAACTGCCTGTCATCCAGATACTGGTGCCGTCGAAGCAGAGTCCGGTGCCGCCCAAAAGCCCGGTAATATAATTCCCAACCACGGCGCCGGTGGCCGCGCTCAGTTTCGCCAAAACAAGGTTGCTGCCGTTGGGACCATTCCATGTCGCCCAGATACTGACGCCATCGAAACAAATGCTCGGTACACCGTTGCCGCCAACGGTTGTCGTGCCCAGTACACCGGCCGTCGCGGCATTGATTTTTATCACGTGGCCGTCCTCGGTTGCAACCCAAATGTTGGCGCCGTCGTAACAAACGCTCATGGCCGCTGAAACGGCAACCTGATTGAGAACCTGGGTGGCGCCCCACCATTTAAGCAGCGCCACCCGTTGTAAATTGAAGCCGGCTGGAACGTTGGTCAACTTCGAGCCGTCGCCAGCGAAGGACGGCGCGGTGACAGTGCCGGTAAACGTCGGTGACGCCAGCGGAGCTTTGAGCGCCGCGTTGCCATCGAGTTTGTTGAGCGCCGTGAGAATCGAGTCGGATGCGCTCACCGTCCCCGCTGCCGACACAAAACCGGTGATCGCCTTCCCGGTCACCGTGGCCGGCGCGATCGCCGTCGCGCCCTGAGTGCCCGTCACGTCGCCGGCGAGATTGCCGGTGAACGATCCGGCCGATCCCGTGACATTGCCCGTGACATTTCCAGCGACATTGCCAGTGACATTCCCAGTAACATTGCCGGTGAGATTTCCGCTGAACGCCCCGGTCGTAATGCCGCCGAGCGTCAGATTCGAATCCAGCGAAAGCGTGGTCGTCCCGCCCAACGATATGGTTCCACCGCCCGTCAACCCGGTGCCGGCCGTAACCGTCAGCGAGGAGTTCGTCAGTTGCGAATTGCCGATGGTGCCGGTTAGATTCGCTGCAGAGAGCGTGCCCCAAACCGACTTCCCGGCCCCATCCGCCGTCAGCACCATGCCCGAGGACGCCGCACCGCTGTCGATGGCGGTGCCTTTGACAAACGCCCAAACCGACTTGCCCACGCCGTCCGCCGTCAACGCCTGGCCCGCCGGAGCCAGCGCGGTGCTGCTCGCCGCGCTGTTGAACTTCGCATTCGACGGCCTGTACGTCACCGCCTTGCGGGCGCTCATCTCAGGAATGGGAGCCGCCGGCGGCGCGGTTTCCTCTGCGCGCAACACACACACGAAACACGACACCAGCACAATCGCAACAAGCAGACGCATGGCAAATCTCCCGATGACGAGTGGATGGGTACCAATATGAAGCGAGTCTACCGCGTTTTCAATTACCGATAGCGGAAAAGCCGATTGGGATTTTGGGAAGGAGTAAAGAGGGGTGGCTGAGCGAAGTTACTTCGAACCGTTCCGCTTTGTTTTCGTTGATCCAATCCCGGAGTATCTGCTGGCCGCGCATATGATCACCTCTTGAATTCGATGCCGGCCCCGCTGGATTGGCACTCTCTACACAACGGCCCCCAATGTCGGGGGCCGTCGCGGACTCAATTGTGAATGTGCGGTGGGTTCTACTTCGCCTCAAAGCCCGCCGGCAACAGGTGCGGTTCTCCGTCGCCCAGGAGCTTTTCGATCCGGGCCAGGCGGGCATCGCGGGCCTTGTCCTTGGCTTCGAGCGCGTCGATTTTCGCCTGCATCGACACGATTGTCTTCTGCTGTTCCTTGATCGCTTCCGTCAGCACGGGAACGACGGCGGAATAAGCGACGGAGAGGTAACCTTCGTTGTCCGCAGTGACAACATCGGGAAGCACTTCGTGGATTTCCTGGGCGATGAAGCCGAGTTGGCGGCGGTCGTCGAACTTTTTCTCCGGGAACTCTTCGCGCTTCCAATTGTAACTCACGCCGCGCAACTTCAGCACGCTGGCGAGCGCGCCGGATAGCGTTTCGACGCGCGTCTTGTAGCGCGCGTCAGAGGTGGTGTTGACCGCACCGACGCAGCGAATGCCGCCGTTCACATCCAGCGTGAAACCGGGGCTGCTCACGCCGATGCCGACGTTGCCGTTGGCGTCGATGCGCATCCGTTCAGTGAGTGTTGCCGTGGCGATGTTCGTGAAGATGCCGACTTGATCGGTCTGTGAGAAGATGATCGGCGTTCCGGCTGCCGACGCGATCACGGGCCCACCGCCTGATTTTTTGATGAAACCGAGCCTTCCAGTGCCCGCAGCGTCGATGCCCAGCGCCGTGTTGTCAATACCACCGAAACTTGCGCTGCCGACCACGGTAAGCGATTGTCCCGGATTGGTTGTGCCGATTCCGACGTTGCCGGCGGTTGGTTGCAGCAGAAGGTTTCCGCCGTCTTGGGTATCGAACTGAGTTGTCTGCACATAAACAGCCCGATTGCCCAATGCGGCAGCACCGGTGATCCGTACGTCTAACCCAAAAGGATTGGAGGAGCTTCCGACCCCGACATAAGCATCGTTGCTTGTGATTGCAAACGCTCTCGAGGTGGCTACGGTCGCTTGTGCCGCAGGCGCCACCACTTGGAGCAGCGGACTGCTGCCGGTGCCGCTTATGATCGGCTTGGCGGTGCCAATGCCGACGCTGCCGTTGGCAAGCATCGCAAGCAAGGTCGTGTTCGAATTGTTCAAGAAAGTGAATGCGTTATCGGTGTTGGTTGCATTTGCGTTGCTAAATTGCAAAGCATGGTCGGGACTGTTAAAACTTTTCTGGCCAATGGAGGATGTGAAACTACCGCTTGTCAGGGTTAAACTCGCTCCATTGACATTGGAACTATTCA
The DNA here is from genome assembly GCA_035308565.1 of Planctomycetota bacterium. GTDB lineage: Bacteria > Planctomycetota > SZUA-567 > H5-PLA8 > H5-PLA8 > JANXLS01. The sequence continues at coordinate 13,071 of DATGGK010000139.1, forward strand.
AAGACAACAGAGATGATGGAATGCTCGTGCCGATGCCGACGTTGCTTGTGAAGTTCTTGGTTCCGCCGATGCTCTGCGGGGTCGTCAAATCCACAAAGCTTTGCGTTGAGGAACCGGTGCCGCCGTTGACGATGGCAACGATACCGGTGACGTTGGTTGCCGTGCCGGTGTGTGTGCCGGCCGTATTACCGGTAAACGTGCCGCCCGCGAAATTCCCGCTGGCGTCGCGCTTGACGATCGTGCTGGGCGTGTTGGCATTCGTCGCCGCATTCGCGGCATTGGCACCACTGGCCATGTTGGCCGCGGTGACGCTCCCAACGGTGGCGACGACGGTCGCACTCTGCGTGCCCGTAACGTCGCCGGACAAAGTCCCAGTAAATGTTGTCGGTGCGCCTGTCGTACCCCACGCCGAGCCGCCCGAACCGTTGGCGGTCAGCACCATGCCGCTGGAGGCAGTGCCACTGTTAACGCTCGTACCGGTGATGAAAGCCCACACCGAAGCGCCCGAACCGTTGGCGGTCAACGCTTGCCCCGCAGGCGCGTTGGCCGGTGGCTTCTTGGAGATCGCGCTGTTGAACTTGGTATTCGACGGCGTCAGCGCCGCAGCACGCGCAGACACGTCCGGTGCCGCTGCATCCTCAGCCGCTAAAATAATCCCGCAACAGCACGACGTGAACACAAGCAAAAGTGCCGCGTAACGCATTCAATCCTCCGAGGAAGTGGACGCGCTCAGCGTCAGTTAGATTGTGAGTGCCCGACAGGCTATGCGATTTCAAACGCTTTGGAAGGAGAAAATGCGCGGCGGGAAGTTGAGGGGTGGCTGAGCGGATTCGAACCGCCGACCTTCTGAGTCACAGTCTCAATAGCGCACTTTTGCAAACCTTGAAATTCATTTCCCTTGTGATAATTCTCGTTTTCCGTGTGGCGGTTATGTAGCGGATTTCCTTCAAAAATCGAGACGGGCGCATTGTCTGTGCCTGTCTTCAACGCGGCGGCGGTTTCCTTGCGGGCGGCGGGCGCGATTGCTGGCAGACTTTCGACGGCGGCGGTCATTTGATTCTTGCTTTTGTGAATGTAAACGCCAAGCGTCATGGCGGCGGTTGAATGTCGCATTAGCGCTTGAATCGTCTTCACGTCGGCCCCGTTGTTGTTTAGGCGCGTTCCAAACGTGTGACGCAAGGCGTGAAGGTCAACGGTCCGGCCAGCGGCGTCTTTCTTTTCAATCTCGGCGGCGGTTAGATCGTTGTTGAGTTGCTTCAAGACGCGGCTTGAAATGTGGACAACGGGCGCGCCTTCTGCGGGCTTCAATTCCTTTTTCCGCGCTTCCAACGCGGCCAGCAGAGCGGGCGCAAGCGGCAACGTTTCCGCCTTTCCGTTCTTTGTCGTTTCGGCGCGTAGCCGCATTGTCTTTGCGTCCAAATCCAAATCGGCCCACGTCAAACAGCGCGCTTCGTTCAAGCGCAATCCAGCTTCCAACATGAGGCGATACAAAAGCGCGGCGTTGCGGCCTTCGCTCGCAAGTTTCGCTTGAACCAAAAGCGTCGGCATTTTCACGGGCTTGAAGGTCTTGTCTTTTCGCGGGCGGTTTTGACGTGAGTGAAGGTTGCGGCGCGTCGGCCCGTCCAATGCAGCGGCCAGCAACGCGCCGATTTCCGCTTCGGACAATGCGCGGCGCTTGCGCTTCTTTTCTCCGATCGTGGCCTTGATGCACGTGAGCGGATTGTAAGGAATTCGGCGCGTCTGTACGGCCCAATTGAGCATGGATTTTATCGCGACAAGGGGCGCGTTAATTGATCGTGCTGAAAGTTTGCCAGTCTCTTGAAGCCCCGCCAGATAGCCTTCGATTCGTTCCGGCTTCAAGTCTTTTAAGAATGCGCAACGCATCGCGGCCAGCATATTTTCAATTGCCGTTTCGGTGCTATCGGCGTGCCGTTCCGTGACGTGTTGCCGCAACGTTTGAAGGTACGCGGTCAGCATTTCCGATAAAAGAATTTCCCCGGCCTTGCGCGTCGGCAATCCGTTCTTTTCGGCCAGCACTTCCGATTCCGCTTGGCGCAAGGCGTCTTTCGCGGCGGCGGCGGTCAGCCCGGCCTTGCGGCGGCGCGTTCGCCCGCATGAGTCGGTGAATTCGATATAGAAAGCATCGTATTCAATCACGACTTGCGCGCCGTCCGTTCCGATTGCTTTTCGTGTCGGCTTGTAAACGCGGCCCATAATTATTTCCCTTTCAGCGTTTCAAATGCGAAGTCAATTAACCGTGTGACAAGTTCCGTTGCGGTCAGCCCGCACTTTTTTACCAATTCGTCAAGCTTCGCTTTGTCCGTTCGTGTCATGCGCAACGCGACGCGCTCCGTTTTCGTGAGCACGTCTTCAAGGCGTTCCGGTGAAGTGCGCTTCAACAATCCGGCCAGCTTGTCGTATGTCTTTGCTTTGTCCGCTTTGCTCATTTTCGCCATGCGCTACGCTGCCTTTCTCAAAATTCCCGCAATCACTTTCGGTGCCCACTTCACCCCGCCGCTTTTCGTCTTAATGCCCCGGCGTTCCAATTCCGCCGCTATCGCCTGCAACGTTTCGCCGTTGTCTTTCAAATCCTTCATGCACGCAATGGCGCTTTGTTCATCGGCATTCAAAGTCAAGTTTTCGCCGTCGATGCAATCGAACCCAAAAGGAATTGTGCCGACGCGCTTTCCCGTGTTTTTCATGTGCTGCATTGCGGCGCTTGTGCGCTCCGAAATTTGATCGCGTTCAAATTCCGCCATGACTGCCAGCAAACGGAAAATCATTTTGCCGGCGGCGCTTGTCGTGTCGATTCGTTCCGAGAGTGAAACCAAATCGGCCCCGGCCTTGTCGAGACGCTCCGAAATTGAAATGGCGTCCTTTGTGGAACGCGCCAAGCGGGAGAGTGAATAAACCACAAGCGCGGCCTTTTGCTTGCACGCGGCGTCAAGCGCGGCTTGCAATCCGGGGCGATTGTCAGCGCGCCCGCCCGAAAGCCCGGCGTCCACTTCAACGGCCATTAGCTCAAAGCCGTTCAAGTTTGCCCACGCTGCGATTTTCGCTTTTTGCGCGTCCAAACTCACGCCTTCAACCGCTTGCCCTTCCGTCGATACTCTGCAATAGCCGATTGCTTTCATGGTTTCCGCGCTCCCTTTGATGCTTATACTGTACGCCACGGAAAGCGCACAATCAAGCGAATTCTGAAAGTTTTTTTACCAACGGGACGGTTGGTAATAGAAAATCCCTTCAACCGTTCCGGCGTCGGGCGCGTTCCCCCGCGTCTTTCCATTGCTTGAACGTGGCGGCGGGCGGGAAGCCTTGCGCGGCCCACGTTCGAAGATCGTCGGGAATGAATCGCGGATTCCTTCCAAGTTTTGAATGCGGAATGCTTCCCGGCTCATTTTCCGGCGTCTGTAGCGCGTAGAAAATCCAGCGCGAAGACTTGCGCAGAAACGCGGCGGCGTCTTTCACGGTCCATAGATTGTCAAAAAGCGCGGTCGCGTTTTTTTCTACTGGCATTGTCGTTGTAGTCGTGATGCTTTCCATTTTTAATCCCTATAGTTAATCTATTACCTTGGCTTCCCTTTTCTTCATCTATTGTCCTTCTTCGTTGCTACTCTCACGCGCTTTGGTGATGCGGGTGGTGAAGTCAACCCCGTCCGAAAATCCAAAGATAATCAGACGGGGTAGGCACGCACCCCGGAGCCAGCGGTACGGAGCCAGTCACGATACGTTTTCGGTTTCGCGGTCGTATCAGCACCTTTCGGCACACCTCCGCGCCAGCCCGCAATGCGTTCTGTTCGTTGTCACGTAAAACGCATTACGCCAAATGCTTCACTGGTATCTGTCGCATGGTTTCTGCGTGGAATCTTCGGCATAGCCGTCTCGCGAAACTTTAGCGCTCAGTCCGGAGAAAAAAAAACCCCGGAGGCTTGCAGGCCATGACCGGGGCGGAACGGGACTTTGTGAAGATGCTGCTCAACGCTCTGAAATTGTATTTGGGAATCCCGTTCCCGTCAAGCGCCTGCAAGCGCTATCCACACTATACACTTATTTTGGAGCTATTCGCATTTGAACAATTGCGCGGAATTGCGCGGGAATTGCGCGTCCTATGGAAAATGGACGGCAAGAAAAAATTGCGCGGAAATTTCACTACTTCATTTGTCCGCACTTTTGATAAGTTGCAGCGCATTTAATCGTGCAAGCACGAGATTCTTGCTGTAGTCGTTGCCTTCTTTGCAATGCACGCCACGCGAATATTTTGTTTTTGCGCCAAGCCAGTATTGAACCGTTCGTTTCGAACACCCGTACACCCGCGCAAGGTGTTCTGCGAATTCTTTCATCGGCTTGCGATTCCCCCAGGCACGCGGCCAAATCGTATCTTGGCATTGCGGCTTTGCCTTCGCTTGGCCCGGCTTACGGCCCGGCTTTGAAGCGGGCGCGGCCAGCGGCGTGACAAGCTCGTCTTTGATTGGAATGTGAGGCAGAGCATTTAGAACTTGTGCTACTCTCTTAGGACCGCTCGAATACGCTGCCCCTTCACGGCCAGCGCTCGAAATTGTAGTGATATATCTCAGCAGTTCCGTCTTAGTCGATTGTTCTAAATCCTTCTCTACAAGTACGCTCAATAATCCAAGCGCAGCGTCTACACACTCGAATTGCAATTCCCGATACCGGTTTTTTAGTGGCCGTGCATTCGGCAATTCGAATCTGACCTTATGTGAGAATTCAAATTCCCGCATGGGGTTTCTGGGCCGTCGCATTTCCTTAAATGTGGCGAATTGATACTCAATTTCTTGATACCGCGACAGCCAAATAACGATGGCCCGCCGTAGCTCCGAAGGTCGTAATTTTTCGGTAATCGCAGACACTTGTTTTTTCCAATTGTACGGCACGAGATATTGCGGTTCATCGTCCACAAGCATCCACACCCCGTTTAGCGTGTCGCTGAATCCTATAATTTCGTTTTTCCGCACAAACTCTTCAAATCGCTCCATTGCGTGCTTTCGATACCCTTCTGTCATCTTTCGATCTTTTTCCGAAAGCTCGACGCCTTCCCAAAAGAAAAAATGGATATCCAATATCCTATTTTTGAGGTTGTCTAACTGTTCGAGGATTTTGTCATATTCGGCTTTGAGTAAAATGTCAGTCATGGAAAGCGCCGTCCTTGCGCCGTGTCCAAAAAAATCGCGGAGAAAAACGGTGGACAACCGTTCTTGTCGGGTAGCTATTCCCTATCCCCGCATACTCGAATCTATTGCTTTCCCGTCGTCTTGCAAGCGCGCCGTGCGCCCGCCCGCGTGTTTCCTTGCGGCTGTGGACGGCTCTTTTTCGCGGTCCGTGACTTTGTGCGGATTGCGCTCGAATTCGCGTCTACGGCGCGCCTGTACGCGGCGCGGCGGGCATTGGCGCGGGGTCTATGGTGCTATTTCAGACATTCGCGACTTCTTTTCCAGTTTCCGCTTCGCATACCTTTTTAGAAATTTCAATTCATGGCCCTTGAGTTTTTCACCGGCCATGCTCTTCGTTTTCAATAGCCGCGCCTGCTGCGCATAAATCGCATCAATCGTTTGTTCTATCGGCAGCGGTTCATCGCGAATGCGCGGGCGCTTTGTGTGTTGGTGCACCCGCGCCCATTCACGCTTGCGCCGCTTCTCTCGCTCCGCTGCCTCTGCGCGTGGTAGTTTTTTTCGTGCCATGCTCGGATCCAATTTCGCTATATTTTCTCAACACGCGCCGCGCGCTTTTTCTCCTATGCCACGCGCCGCGTTCGTTACAGCTTATCGTCACAGTTTTTTTCTTTTTTTTCTGTGAATGTGTAAGACTTGCGCCCAATCGCCCTATGTGCCCTATGGGGGAACCCTCTTTTTTCTCTCCTATGAGCGCAAAAACGCCTCATAGGGACGCCTACAGGCGTGTCTTTCATGGACGCGCCATTCAAGCGTCAATCGTCATTCCGTGGCTTTTCGCGCCCGGCGTTGCCTTTGGCGCGTTCCAAATTCAACGACAGGAGCTTTTCCAAAATCTGTTCGTCGCTCAAATCGGCGGGCCAGCCGTAAGCGGCGCTCACGGCTTCGTCAAGCTTTTTGTGTGCCAAGTCCAGCCACGCGGGGCGCTCGTTGTAGAGATTCGTGAGCGTGCGCTTCGCAAGCCGCTTGGCGCAATCGGCGTCGGCGGGCAGAAGGCGCGGATAACGCACGGTGCCGATTCCGGCCTTGTCCGGCTTCGTCACATAGCGTGCCCACGGGCCAGCGACAGAACCGGGGAACGTGAGCACGTCTTCGCGGGTCCATTCCGGCGGGTTAAGCCAATTGTTGCGCAGCGTGTCAAGTTCCTTCGCGGCGGCGGCAATGGCTTGCTCTTGCTTCGGCGTGGCTTGCGGCAAGGGGAATGTTTCGAAGCAAGTTGTCGGCGTGTAGCGCGGGCGCGTTTCAAGGCGCGTGCCAAGCTTCAACGCCCACACTTCATGCAAGCGGGAATGAAGGACGCCGAAGAAAAAATCATCGTCGCGCGCGAAAACTATTAGTTGGCAATCCGGCACAACATATTTTTCCAACCAAACGAACAAGCGAAACTTTGAAACACGTGCTGTAGCGATGAAACGACAACGCAGATTAATGGCAGCATATAATTCAGGGCGTGGCGCGTACAGTTCCCACCATGCGTCGCGATACCAAGTTTTGCCTTTTCCTTTACGGCCAACACTGATGCTTTTTTCCAAATATTCAAAAGGCGCTTCATAGAAAGAACATGCTTCCTGTTTTGTTCCTCTGCCAAAATAGATAATCCATTTTCGCGAAGGACGACGGGTGATGTCCATGCCATTCATCCACGGCAGCAAAACATCCGAATTCGGTTTACCATTCGGGTTAGGCTCACGGCACCACTTCAAGGCTAATTGTTCGTCAATGTCGAATGGGCCAACTTTCGTTGTACCCATAAATCCAATTTTAAGATTGTCCTTTAGGTGTCGTGATTTTGTCAAGTCGGCGGTCGCTATTGTCAAATTTGCATTGATATTCTGAACCGGCTTTTCGTCAAAAATCCTTTGCGTTTCCATTCCGTTGTCGAATCCGATGATTGAAATATGCACATTTGCGCCATCAAGAACCCAGTCCTTATCGCTCACGGCAAAGAATATATCCCCGGTTTCTTTGATTCGCAGTAAAGCTTCTCGGCTTGCCCCTCCGCGTATTCCTTGCGTTGCCAATAGTCCGGCGCGTTTGCATTTGTCATCGTCAATATGCTTGCGCGCTCGTTCAAACCAATAGCAACAAAGGTCCGCTTCGTGTGGAACACGGTCTTGATAAAGCTGGAAAAGTGAATCGAGAAATTCGTTTCCAAGTTCATCGCGCATTTTCTTTCCGCCCAAAAACGGCGGATTGCCCACAATGACTTCGCACTCCGGCCATTTCGGTTCGGCGGGCACGCCGCTACTCAAATCAAGAATTGCGTCCTTTTGTTGAATGTTTTTCAGCGGCGTCAAAATCGGCACTTCGCAGCGATAAAGCCCGTTGTTTTTGTCCCATTGAATGTGCCCTATCCACACGACCAGCCGGGCCAGCTCCGCCGCATAAGGATTAATTTCAATGCCGAAAAGTTGCTGCGGGTCAACAAAGCGCATGAGCGAGTGCCCGCACTTGGCGGCCAGTATCACGACTTCTTTTTCAAGTTCTTTCAACAAGTTGAGCGACACATAAAGAAAATTGCCGCTTCCACACGCGGGGTCCAACACATTGACCAGCGACAGGCGGTGCCCGAAATCGTCCAGCGTTCGCAACAGCAGCTTGTCGCGTTTGTCATATTCCTTGCCGGTCGCTTCGTTGCGCCGTTGCAGTTGCCCGGCCGCGGTTTTCTTCACGGCTTCCCACTCACGCCGCAACGGTTGCATGAGCACGGGTTCAACCAGCGTTTCGATATCCGCTTTTGACGTGTAATGCGCGCCAAGTTGACTGCGTTTCGACGGGTCCAAACTGCGTTCAAAGAGCGTGCCGAAAATGGACGGTTCAACCGATGACCAGTCTTGATTGCAGCAATAGTGCAAGACTTCAATGTCTTGCCCGGCCAGCGTGAAAACTTCGTCGTCATCAAACAGCCCGCCGTTGAAGAAATCGACACTTTCGC
>DATGGK010000140.1:0-1852 GCA_035308565.1 Planctomycetota bacterium
CGGCCCTCTCCCGAAGGGAGAGGGCAACTGCAAGTCCAGCGCCCCGCCGCGCGCGCTCGCTATTTTCTCACCGCTTGTCATAATGAGTTTCGCGCGAGGCGAACCGCGCCTCTGTCAGCACTCAGGGCTCAGTACTCAGCACTATGCAGCGCATCCTCGTCAAAGAAGTCAACTGGCTCGGCGACGTCGTGATGAGCCTGCCAGCGCTGCGCGCGGTGCGGAAGGCGTACCCACACGCGCGCCTTTCGGTGCTGATCAAGAAAGACCTGGCGAGCTTCTTCGACGGCGCGGCATGGATCGACGAAATCATTCCGTACAAATTGCGCAAAGGTTTTTTCAACGGCCTCGCCGACCGGCGTGCGATCGTGAGCGAATTGAAGGCGCGCAAGTTCGATCTGGCCGTGCTGCTGCCGAACAGTTTCGACGCCGCGGCGTGGCCGGCGCTGGCGGGAATTCCAAAGCGCGCGGGATTTTCGCGCGACGCGCGCGGGATGCTGCTGACGCACAAGATTCAGCCATCCGCGCAGATTCGCGAAGTTCATCAAGTCCACTATTATTTGCACATGCTCAAGCAAACGCTGAGCATCGACGGCTCGCCGGACGATTATACGCCGGACGTGAGCGGCGCATCGCGCGAAAAGATGCGCGAGTTTTTGAACGCGCGGCGCAAGCGGCCGGACAAAGCGCTGATCGGCCTGGCGGTCGCGGCGGCGTTCGGCCCGGCGAAGGAATGGCAGGCGGAGAATTATGCGCGCCTGATCGATCTGCTCGCCGAAAAGCACGGCGCGGAATGCGTGCTCGCCGGCGCGCCGAACGAGCGCGAAAAATCGGAGCGTGTCATCACGCTGTCGAAATGCGGCGCGATTCTCGCCGCCGGCGAAACGAACGTGGGCGAGGCCGTCGCGCTGCTGTCGCTTTGCGCGGGTTTCGCGGGCAACGATTCAGGTTCGATGCACGTATCCGGCGCGCTGGGCAAACCAACCGTCGGCATCTACGGCAGCACCCGCGCCGACCGCACGGGGCCGCTCGGGCCGAAAACGAAAGTGCTATACAAGCAGATTGAATGCAGCCCGTGTCTGGAGCGGACGTGCCGCTTTGGTCATTACGATTGTCTGCGCATGATTTCGCCGGAAGAAGTTGCGGCGGCGCTGGAGGAATTGGAAACATTTGTTTGAATCAGAGCGAACGGCCCATTTATCATTTGGCATTTGCGATTTGTCATCACTCTTATCCAAAACGATTGTGAAACGCATAGGCAAATCGAACGCGAAACCGCGAATCTATGCGACGCCCTTTCAGGACTTTGGTCGTGTTGCCGAAACTAACCCAGGGCAGCGCGCTAAAGCGCTTGCACTGGGCTAAGATGTGCTGCCCCTTCGGGGCAAACGGCCGCGACTTGCTTTGCGAGGTTTTTTGGGACAGCAGCGAGGTGAATCAATGACTGGGCGCGACGCGGCTCCACGCCGCCAAAGGCAATTATTCAAAGTCATCGCCGCCGCCTTCATCGGCACCGTCGTCGAATGGTACGACTTCTTCCTCTACGGATCGTTCTCCGCGCTGGTGTTCAACAAACTCTTCTTCCCAAGATTCGATCCGTGGACCGGCACGATGCTTTCGTACGGCACGTATGCCGCCGGTTTCTTCTTCCGTCCGTTGGGCGGCGTCTTGTTTGGCTACATCGGCGATCGCTACGGCCGCAAAGTCGCGCTGGTCTGGACGCTCACGCTGATGGGCGCGGCGACGTTTTTGGTCGGCTGTCTGCCGACGTACGAGACGGCCGGCGTTTGGGCGCCTATTCTGCTGGTCGTGCTGCGCTGCGCGCAAGGTGTTGCCGTTGGCGGCGAATGGGGTG
>DATGGK010000141.1:0-7607 GCA_035308565.1 Planctomycetota bacterium
CCCCGCTAAAATCGCGTCGATTGCTTGCGCCGGATAACTGGGGCGGAAATTGGCGTAATCGCGTGCGCGGTCATCAAAGCGCGTAAGCGGATTGAGCTGATAGAACGGCGGATGAGTGGCCATGGATTTGTCATAACGCGCGGAGAGAATTTCGCAAAACCAAATCGCTATTGCGGCGCGGAGTCGAATCCCGTGTAGCGGCGATACAACTCAGTGGCGTCGCTGTCGAGCTTGACCGGGTCGTAACCGAGCGCGCGGGCGATTTCCAAAACGCGGCGATGTTTTTCGATGACCGAAAAATCCGGACGCGTCCCCGTTACATGGTGAAATGCGTCGATCTTCGACGATTTGGCCGCAACGAGTTCCGGCTTAGGCGGCAGTTTTAGAAACCACAACAATTGAGTGAGCGCATCAGAATTGAACAGCCGCTCGAAGGAAATTCGCAGCCACGGTGCGCCGGGCCGCGCTTCGAAGCGGTGTGCGAAGGCGTTAACTTCTGCCCAATAGTAGAGGCATCTTTCAAATGCTGTCATCGCGGACCAGCGCTCACGGTATTCTGGAAACGAGATGCCGGCATCGAATGGCGAAAGCAACTCCTTCATTTGCAAATGCGGCAGAATGGGCGGCTGATACGCGCCATGCGTGAGCCATGAATAGGCCGTTGGAATCGGATGACGAACGAAATGGACGATCCGCAGGCGTCCGCGAAATCGCCCGGCAAAATAAGGCAGCGTGCTCCAGCACGGATGGCCGCATTCGATGTAATTCTTTTTTTCAAGATGGTGCTCAATGCAGTCTGCGTGCGCGAGAATTGACGCAGAATCTTCGCCGCCCATCTTATCCGGCGAGCGGCATCCGAGCATTCGCCGCGGGCAATAAGCGTTGTGAAGCGGTTCGTGTTCGACGTGGTAAAGTTCGCCGTAATGCTGCGAGAGCTGTGAGGCAATCCACTGTGTGCCGCAGCGGCCAGTGGAAAGAATGAAGACGGCGAAAGACATTGAATTCAACAAAAGCAAAATTCGCTAAGGAATTCCGCTTTTCTCCAGCGCTTGTTTTTTGTCCGTCTTTACCGCAAGTAATCCAAGAACAAATAGAATGGCAGCGGGGATCAGAAATTTGACCGGCACATCGGGAAATGGCATCCCCGGTACCGGTTTATCCTGGGGCATGCCCAGCAGGACAGGGCCGAAAATCGCCAAACCATTATTTAAGAAATGCAACAGCACGCCCGGCCAAATACTGCGCGACTGAAACGCCGTGTAGGCAATCACGACTCCGAGCAGCCCTGTGATCGGGATCCGAAACGCTGGGTAAATGTGGAAGACGCCGAACGTCGCGCCGACAATCAGAATGGTCGTCCATTTGTTCTTGCGGCCCAACCCCTGCTGGAAAAATCCGCGAAAAAAATGTTCTTCGCAAATGGCGGGGGAAAACGCGATTAGGAAAGTCAGCATGATCATTCCGCCAACGGAAGAGCTTCCTTGCTTGAACGCTTCGTCAAGTCCCATGTCGCCGCCGTTCTGCGGCCACACGCGGCTCATCCATGCGGCGAGCTGGCTGGTCAGCAGCCAAGCCGAGCAGCCCATCAATGCCGCGCCGATTATGGAGAGCATGCTTGGCCGATTCCATTGGAACGTCGTCTTCCATTCGGTTTTCAAATAGCGCGCGATCACCAGCGGGCCGCCGAAGAATAAGCCGTATTGGCTGACGACCACAATCGTCGCCAGCGAGCGCAGATCGATGCGATCGGGATGCTCCAGCACCAATTTGCCCAGCCACAGTTGCAGATAGAAATTCAGTGGAAAGAATATCGCCGCGATCAGCACGGCATCGCCGGGCCGCGGCGTGGGCGACGGCTTGAAGAAACGGCGGCTTAAAAATAGACGCAAGCTTCCCTGTGCGCTGAAGAGCACTTCCTCGCGCGCGAACGCGCGTGCCGCCAGCGCGACCATCCCGGCGGCGTAAAAACAATTGCTGACCATCACGAAAATAATCTGCTGCACGGTTCCGTGATACAAAAACAATTCCTTGATGAGCAGCGACGTGTTGATCACGGGCAAGATCAGCAGCGGGCCTTGCAATTCGATTCCCGGCTGCATGGTGATCGCCATCATGCTCACCGGCAGCAGATAAACGGGCACGCAGTACAGTTGCGCTTCTTTTGTGTTCGAGGCAAAACTGGACACCAATAGGAGCAGGCCTGAAAAAAACAACGCGAGCGGAACGAGCAGCAACAGCGTCAGTGGTAGCGCCGACCAGGGGAATTGGAGCGCCGCCGTTTTCGAGCCGAGCGCGCCAAAGCACCCTCCGAAACTGCCCACGTTCAGGGCTGCATTGAAGAGTGAAATCGTCGCGATCGCGAGAAATTTTCCGGTGATGATTTCCAATGGCCGCGCGGGTGTGCCGACAAGCGTTTCGAGCGTCGAACGTTCTTTTTCGCCGGCGGTGAGATCGATCGCCGGATGCATTGCGCCGGTCATCAGCATCATAATAAAGATAAACGGCAGGAGCCCGCCAAGAATCGAGCCGCCGACTTTTTCCGCAGCCGCGGTGTTTTTGCTCTCGAGCGTAAACGGCGTCAAAAAGGACGGTGACAGCGCCTTCTCCTTGAGCCGCTGGGCCACAACCACGCTGCTGTATCGTTCGAGCATTTCGCGCAGGCGCGATGCCGCGCTTTGCGACACGCGCTCGGCCTGATCGTATTCGAGCAACAAGTCCACTTTGCGCTGTGCGGCGATGTCTTCGGTAAGACTAACGGGAAGAACCAAAATTGCGCGGATTTTGCCGGCCGCCAAATCGGCGCGCGCGGCCTCGAGCGTCATTTCATTGAAAATGACCTTGGCCGTCTTGAACGAATCTTTCGGCATGAACAGTTTTTCGTCGGCCTCCGCGCCTTTGGCATCTTCGCCCTCCTTCTTCTCGGGCGGAGGAATGCCGTGCACGGGATCGTACGCGTCCAATGCGATCGCGTGAATTTTCTCCGCGATCTTCTTCGTGTCAGGCAGCACGGCGACGGTAAGTTCTTCGCGTTCGAGTTTTGCCTTGGCCATCTGCGCGACTTCCGCCGTGCCCAGAATCAGCAGCGGGTAGAGCACCAGCGGAATGATGATCGACGCAAAAATAGTGCGGCGATCGCGCAGCATGTCGCGCAGTTCCTTGGCGTAGATGGCGCGGACTTTGACATTCATGAAAGGAGCCGCCCGGATTTGAAATCGACCGATTCAATGGAACTTGCGCTTTCGATGCGTTCGAAAAGCGCGAGAAAGATTTCGCTCAGCCGTTCCTTGCCCGTGAGCGTGCGAAGGTGTGCGAGATCGCCTTCGGCCAGCATCTTGCCGCGGTGCATCAAACCGTAGCGCGTGCACACGGTTTCAACCTCGTCGAGGTGATGCGTCGAAAGAATGATGGTGCGCCCGTGACCGGCCGCTTCGCGAATGAAACTGAGGATCAGGCGATTGCTGAGCACATCCAGTCCCAGCGTGGGTTCGTCGAGAATCAGCACGGGCGGGTCGCCGATGAGCGTGCGCGCGATCTGCACGCGCTGGCGTTCGCCGGTGGACATGCCTTCGCAGCGGCGGTCGGCAAAGGGGGTCAAGCCCAGCAATTCGACGAGCACGCCGATGTGCGCGGCGAGCTTGGATTCGGGCACGCCGCGCAGGCGCGCGAAATACATCAGTGTTTCGCGCGGCGTCAGCCGCGCGTAGAGGCCGGTGTTGGCCGTGAGAAAACCGGCGCGTTCCTTGAGCACGAGCGGATCGGGCGCGCCGCTGACGCCGTCGATGAGCACGTCGCCGGCGTTCGGCCGCATCAGGCCGGCGAGGATGCGCAGCGTGGTCGTCTTCCCCGCGCCGTTGGGTCCGAAGAGGCCGTAGACTTCACCGCGCTCGACCCTGAAACTCAGGCCATCGACGGCGAGCTGTTCTTTGCCTTCGTGCGTGTAGAATATTTTTTTTATGTCGCGGACTTCAATCATGGAATGTATCACAGCCGATTGAGCGAGTCTACATTGACCTGCCTCTGAATTCCAATGCGTCTGATTAATGCTTGTCTAACCCTTATATCGGTATACGATACAGCCATGATAAAGTCCTTCAAAGATAAGGACACAGCCAACCTTTTCGATGGGCATTGCCCGCGCCATTGGTTTGCCATTCGTAGAGTGGCTGAACGCAAATTAACGCAGTTGCATAGTGCCAGATCGCTGGACTTTCTTCGCGCTCCGCCCGGAAATCGTTTGGAAGCGCTCGCCGGAGATCGAGCGGGTCAATGGAGCATCAGGATCAACGACCAATGGCGAATATGCTTTAGATGGGAAGAGGGACATGCGCTGCAAGTGGAAATAGTAGATTACCATTGAAGGACGAGGAGGCTGCGATGCCGAAAAACAACATGCGTCCGGTTCATCCAGGCGAGATTCTGCGTGAGGATCTGATGGAGCCGCTCAAACTTTCAGCCAATGCGCTCGCACGGGCAATCGGCGTCACACCGGCTCGTGTCAGCGAAATTCTGCGGGAACGGCGCGGAATCACCGGCGATACGGCGCTGCGTCTGGCGCGCTATTTCCGGACGGACGCAGAATCGTGGCTGAATCTGCAGGCGACATATGAGTTGCGCGTCGCGGAATTACGCGCCGGTAAAAAAATCAATGAGACCATCAAGCCTCGGGCTGCATAAAGCGCGCGCAGATTTCATCCAGCACCACCGTCGCATAGGACCCCGACGGCAGCGCGAAGCGCAGCAACACGCCATCGTGTTCAATTTCCGCGTGCGGTTCCTCGAGAAAAAATATTCGCAGCGGGCGGCGCGCGCCGGGTTGGCGTTCGGCTTCTTTGCGGCCGAAGTCGGCCAGGGTCACGCCGGCTTCATGCAGGATGCGCGTTTCGAGTTCGCTGGGCAATCCTTCGGGTTGAGCCATTTTCGGACCGAAGACGGGTCCGGAGGGGCTGATTTCGTGCGCGTCGGCACGCGACTGTTCGCGACGAGCCTCCTCCTCCGAATAAATCTTGAAGACCGCGCCGTTGCGGTGCAGCCAGGCGAGGTCGCCGACTTTCAGCGCGCTGAATGCAGGCAGCCGCGCGGCGAGAACGCGATTGAAGAGTTCGGATTGAAACGCGTTCACGAGCAGATTGCGGATGCGGCGGTCTTGCGCCTGCCGCGCCTGACCGGCCGCAGCCATCGCTGCGTGAAAAGCTTTGTCATCGCCGAGCACCAGCATTTTTCCGAGCGCGGGATTTGCGCCGGTATTGCCGAAGCGCTGTTCGCCAAAATAATTCGGGATACCGCGGCGTTTCAATTCGTCGAACCCAAATTGGACGCGCTCGAAAAGCGCCTGTGGTCCAGGCATCTCGCCGGCGAGTTTCAAATGAATCGAAAACCGATTTCCGCGCAGGTGTCCCATGCGCAGCTTGTTGCCGTGTCGCGTGACGTTGAGCACGCGCAGTTTTTCGTCCGAGATCGCACGGAGTTCGTCGGCGCTCTGCGTGACGTGCTCGAAACTGATCCATTGGCGCGTGATGGCGTGCGCATCTTTCAGGCCGGCGATTCCGGCGTCCGCGGGATTTTTGCCAAGCTTTTGCGCAAGTGTTCGCGCGGCGGCGTGTGTGGTGAGGCCGCGTTTCTCGATCCACATCCACGTGTGCGTGCCGGTTCCGCTGGGTTCGTACAACGGCAATTCTTCAACGACAAAATCCTCCGGCGATTCTTTGTACAGAATTCCGTGCGCACCGGGCCAGGGCGGGCAAAGGTGCGGCAAAATAGTGGGCGCGACGTTTTGGAGCGTGTTGGATTCCATTGGCACGATATAATATGCGAGATTTGCAGCAAAAGCATCAATCGAAGCGATGCGGCGAGGGTAATCATGGCGAAAACTTACGGCAATTACATTAACGGCGAGTGGACTTCTTCGGCGTCGGGGCGCTTGTTTCCCAACCACAATCCAGCGCGCACGACTGAAATCGTTTCGGAATTCCAGGATTCAACCGGGAGCGATGCGGCGGCGGCCACTGAAGCGGCTGAGCGCGCGTTTCCCGCGTGGGCGAAACTTCTCCCGCCCAAACGCGCCGAATTCTTGCGCAAAGCCGCGGAGGTTCTAAAACGGCGGCGCGACGAAGCGGCTGAGATTCTGACCAAGGAAGAAGGCAAGAACATTGGCGAAGGCCGCGGCGAAATAGACCGCAGCATCGGCCTGCTGAATTTCTATGCCGGGATGTGGCACGAGCTTGGCGGCGAGACGATTCCGTCCTTTATGGATGGCCGTTTTCTGCACACGGTTCGCACGCCATTGGGCGTCGTCGCGTTAATTTCGCCGTGGAATTTTCCGTCCGCGATTCCTGTGTGGAAATCGGCGCCGGCGCTGCTGTGCGGCAACACGGTTGTGCTGAAGCCATCGCCCCTCGCGCCGCAATCGGCGGCGATCGTCGCGGAAGTTTACGCGGAAGCCGGTCTGCCGCCGGGCGTGTTCAATCTTGTCACGGGAGCGGGAAACGAATTGGGCGAAGCAGTCGTCAGCGACAAGCGCGTGCGCGCGATTTCGTTCACCGGTTCGCGCGAGACGGGCAAGTCGATCATGCGAAAAAATGCAGACCGGTTGATTCGCATTGCGCTGGAGATGGGCGGAAAAAATCCGATGGTGATCATGCCCGACGCCGACATGCAGCGCGCGGTCGAAGACACCGTCGTCGGTGCGTTCTGGGCCGCGGGACACAAATGCACCGCCACCAGCCGCGCGATTGTGCTTGAAAAAGTGTACGACGAATTTGTCGATAAAGTGGTCGCGCGCTCGAAATCACTGCGTGTCGGCGACGGCATGGATCCGAAGACTGAAGTTTGTCCCGTGATCGACGAGCGGCAATGCAAAAAGATTCTCGATTACATCGCGCTTGCGAAAAACGAAGGCGCGCGCTGCCTGGTTGGCGGCGAACGCCTCAGCGGCGGAATCTACGATCATGGCTGTTACATTTCTCCGGCGGTGTTCGCCGATTTCAAGCCCGATTCGCGCTTTGCCCAGGAAGAGATCTTCGGTCCGGTGTTGGGCGTGATCAAAGTCAAAGATCTCGACGAAGCCATTGCGGCGGCCAATCGGACTGAATTCGGATTGGCGTCCGGAATTTGCACGCGGGATTTGAAGGCGGCGATGGAATTTGCGCGGCGCAGCGATGCGGGGATGATTCATGTCAATTCGCCCACCGCGGGAGTCGAGCTGCAGGCGCCGTTTGGCGGGTGCAAGGATTCGACCAGCGGCTCTCGCGAGATGGGAAAGAGCGCGCTGGAATTTTACTCGCAAACCAAAACCGTCTACGTGGACGCCTAAGTGAGCCGAAAAAAGTTTGATTAAGCCTCAAAATTACCTCAAACGTGTTCCCCTGCGGTTCGAAAATAGACTGACGCGGTTTCAGGCACTTTTTCACGCTCGATTGATTTGGCGATGATTGATTCGAAAACGGACCACTATGTGATTGACGAACCGCCATCGCAATTTCGCCTCGTCGCGACGTTGCTGGGAGTCGTCCTGCTTGCGGCATTCAACACGACACTGCTCGATCTGCTTTTCCAAAAGCTTCCTGATTCCAATCGCACCGGATGGAATGCCAGCACGGATTCGCTGATGA
>DATGGK010000142.1:0-26128 GCA_035308565.1 Planctomycetota bacterium
TTCAGGATCGAACGGCAGCCACTGGAAGACTTCGGCCTGCAAGTTATCCCACTTCTGCGTCTTCAGCAGAGCATCCGCGTAAGCGTTGCGCGAGCGGCGGTCGCGCGGATTGGCTTCGACGCGCGCGCGCAGGTCGCTTAACTGCGCTTCGTAGGATTTCGAATCGAGTTGATTGATCCAGTCGCCGGCGTTCATTTGAACGGCGGCAAAGCCATTAGCGCCACCAGTAGCTTCGCGCTGGCGTGCCAGCCGTTCGGCGGGAGGGGCTGGAGGCGGAGTCCCTGGCGCAGGCGCGTCGGCAGTGCGTTGACGCGCATCCGTTGCGAGTTCGCGCAGAGCGGCGCGCGCTTCGGGTTCCGCGGCATGAGCAACGGGCGTGTTCGCGGCGGCGCGGTCCTCAACTGCGTCGATTCGCGCTTCACCGTCGCGGTACGCTCTGCCGCCTCTGCCGCCGCCGCCTGGTGCCTGTTCCACCACTTCGCGTTCGGCGAGCCCCTCGGCTCTCTCCAACCGAAGAGCGGTTCCATCGGTCAAATCCGAAATATCCTTATCGGCCTTCGCGTCGGCCGATTTCTTCGATTCAAACTCGCGCTTGAACTGGTCATGTGGAGCCGGCTTTGCGGGCGTTGTGACCGGCGGCAATACGGGCATCTCTTCCGCCGAACGCTTGCGCAGTTCGATTCCCGTCCTGCCCACGACCATAATGTCCGCCAGCGAATTGCGCGTGATGCCGAAGCGCGCGTAATCGCGCTCGGTTTCGAGCACCAGCAGCGAGGTGAGCGGGCACATCACGCGGTTTTTCACTGAAATGTCGATACGCTTCTGATGAATCTCCTTGCGCTTCATCGCGTCGGTTTGGGCTTGTTCTTCTTTTTCGAGATAATCGAGGTACGCCTTGTACGCTTCGCGCTGAAGCAGCGGCGCGAAATCGGCGACCTCAATCGGCGCGATGGAAACTTGCGTGTCTTTGATCGTCTTGCCCGCCGCGTCGCGCTGCACGAATCCTGGCAGCGATTTGCCGCCGTCGGTGCGGATTTCAGAGAACGCAATCAACTCCTGGCCGGGGCGGACATCGTGGAACGATTTCGGATAAATCCACGCGGTGCCTTCGTCGTATGCGTCGAAATGCGCGCCCAGCGGCGCGCGTAAATCGGCGATGGCCTTAGTGACGTTGCCTTCGATGTCCGTCGTCAGCGGCAGCATCACGACGCGCCCGCGCGTTTTTTCAACGATGGCGCCGAGCGTCTTTTCGTCCTGCTTGTTGCCGATGACCAGCGCATGCAGTGTGTCTTTCGCGGGCCAGTCGCCAAGCGCGGCGAGCAGATCCTTCGTCTCTCGCGCGCCCCAGGTTGCGATGCCGTCGCTGACCAAAACGTACGTACATGCATTTTGATTTGCGCGCGCTCTTTCGCCAATACTTTTGAAGAGCGCTTCGAGATTTGTCGCGCCCAGCGCGTGGCGCGCACGCAGCTTGTGGACGACATTGTCGGCGAATGGGTCGGTAATTTTCACGTCAGGCTGCAGTTCGACCACTTCAATATCGAATGCGTGCGCGCCGATGCGCTGATTGGTTTTGCCTCCAAATACAGGAACGAGATTTTGGAGCAGCCGCTCGATCACCTGCAATCGCGGCGCTTCCGTGTCCGCTCCAGACGCCGATGTGTCGAAATAGAACGACCAATCCGGCGGCGCGGCCGTCGCGATGGTCGTGACGGGCGGCGGATTGTAGAGGAATTGGACCATTTGGAAATTGCCGGCGCGCAGCAAGTGGAACGGAGCTCCCGCTCCGTTCTGCCCCGGCACATTCGACGGCGTTCCGGCTCCGTTCGCCGCCGGAACGGAGCGGGAGCTCCGTTCTACAAACGTGAGTTCAATATCTTTCGTGGGCGTGTAATCGACGGAATGGCGCGAAAAGGCGGAGAGGTCTTCGCCGAGCGGCTCTTCTTTGTCGAGCACCACGCCCGTGGCGGTTTCGGAATCGAGCGGTTTGCCGATGGCGCTGAAATTGAATTCGCCGATCTTGGGCAGGCCTGCGAGAGGAATCGTGAGCTTCCGCACACCGTCTTTCATCGGCAGCGGTTTGCTGAAGGCGAGCAGCAGGCGCACGGTACCGTTGGCCGGAACTGGAAAAACGCGCGCTGAGAACTTGTTGCCCTGATCCATTTCGAGCAGCGCGGGGTCGCGCATCGTGTGCAGAATCTCCGTGTAAATCTGCTGCGCCCTCATGCGCTCGACGACTTCGCCCTCCATGAGTTTGCCGTTGACTTCCTTCGCAAAGCGGCTGATCGTCGCGCCGGGCGGCAGCGTGTACGTGAAGCGGCCTTCCATCTGGCGGTTTTCAGAATTGCGGAACGTCATCGCCATTTCAACCAGGCTCAGCGCGCCATGCACCGCCGCGCGCAGATCGTATTTGACCAGCGCCATCGCCTGGCCGTCAGGATTGGTCAGGGAGATGGGGCAGTTTTCAAGCGTGGCGGCGCTCGGGCGGGATGGGCGGAAGATGATGAGGCTCAAAAATGTAACAATGGCGATGAGAATGGCGCGCTTGCGATTCATGGGTATGCCCTCAATGGGTCCGTACGTTTAGACTCCGATTGAGGGAAATGGTTCTTAGGAAAAAAGAAATTATCGCGCGCAAACTAATCGTCGTCATCCGTCGCGAACTCTTTCGGATACGGCTCATCGCCGCGCACCGAATGCCACACGATACGATTCAGCACGTCGTCGTCGGCCTTGTCCGCGTCGTCGAAATCCAGCGCCATCGACTTCTCAGCCCAATCCAGCGCGGCGCCTTTCAGCGCCTTCAGCGCCGGGTTCATTTCGTCGATAGCGACCTTCGCCGAGACGCTCTTATACGGGGTCGCGTCGGCCTGCGCCTGAAAACACGTGCGCATCGCCGGCGCCGCGAGATCAAGCTGCGTCATCGGCGGCAAGCCCAGCATCAATTCGATCGTCTTGACCATGCCCGGCTGCGTGTAGTTGGCGTGATCGACGAATTTGCGCCGCGTGTAAGGGCTGACGACGAGCGCAACCGTGCGGTGCGCATCCACGTGATCGTAACCGCTCTGCGGATCGTCTTCGACGATGAAGATGCACGTCTCCGGCCAGAATTTGCTGTGCGAAATCGCATCCACGATTTGCCCTGTTGCCAGATCGTTGTCGGCGACCATCGCGCGCGGCGTGGGATGGCCGGGCGAGGTGCCGTTGGTGTGATCGTTCGGCAAATACACGTAAACCAGATTCGGAAACTCGCCCTTCTTTTCGTACGCGGCGAGTTCCTCTTTGAACAACTTCGCGCGGACCACGTCCGGCGTCGTGAGCGGGAAGCCGGGATAGCTCGGATGCGAATACGATTTCAGACTCTGCATGTTCGGCTCGACCTCGATTTTGATTTTCGCGGTGCCGTTTTTGAAATCATCATACACATCCTTCCACGCCGCCTTCGGCGTGTACGCCGTCCTGCAGAATTCGCCGTAATTGCGGAACGTCTTGCCGTGCGCGAGCGCGTTGTCCCACAAAAAACCCGTCGCGGCGAAGGCGAGCGGGTCGCTGCCTTCGTATGGATAACTGCGCGTGAAGCCGCCGTACATGCGCTCGAGATAATCGGTGGCGTACGCTTCGTTGCACCAGGAATGGCCGTCGGGACTCTTTGCGCCGCTGCAATAAAAATTGTCGAAGAGCGTGAATTCGCGGGCGAGTGCGTGCGCGTTCGGCGTCGCGTCTTCGCCAAAAATGCAGAGGCTCTTCGCGCCGTTACCTTCAGGCATGTCGCCGAAGACCTGATCGTAAGTTTTATTTTCGCGGATCACATAAACGACGTGCTTGATCAGCGACGGCTCGCCGTGGCGCTCCGGCACGACCGCTGGTCTTGCGTCCGCGCGCGGCGGCTCCAATCCCGACAAGCTCTGCGCGAGGCGGTTGTTTTCGTTCACCGTTCGCGTGTACGTTTCGAGCTGCTTTTCATCGGGAATGTCAATGATCGAAACCGAGCCGAGGTAATCGCTGCTCGCGTGCCCTTTCTCCTTGGCGCGGCGTTCGGCGAATTGGCCGTGGCCTTTGAGGTTCGCCACGAAGAGGCGTTTGCCGTCAACGGAGAGGGCGAGCGCGGCTGGATACCAGCCGACGGGGATGAGGCCGAGGACTTTGGTCGGTTCTCGAACTTCGTCTGTGAAGTTTCGTTCGGATATTTCGTCGCTCAGGCGCACGACCGTCACGCAGTTGTTCGTGCCGTTCGCCACGTAAAGGTAGAGTTGATTGAGACTCAACGCCAAGGCGTTGGAGCCGCTGCCGAAAGGTAAACGCATTTCGGGGCGGCAGTCGATGGTTTCGACGGCGGTATCGGTTTTGGTTTCGATGACGGAGACGGTGTCGCTGTTGGCATTGGCGACATAAATGAATCGGCCTTTTTCGCTCGCGATGATTGACGATGGATGCAGGCCCACTTTAATGCTTTTCGAACAGATCCAATCGCCGTTAACCAGCGCGAGCACCGACACTGAGCCGTCGTTGACCACGGATGTGCGCGGATCGATGCGCGCCAGCGTGCCGGATGTTTTCGCCTGCGGGTCGCCCTCCTTTGGCGCGTCGCCGCCCCAATTGCTCACATAGCCTCTCGTCGGCGAAACGAAGCAAACAGTGAACGGCGCGACGCCGACGGGCAGGCTGTTCTCCGCAAGATTCTTTTTTGTATCGACGCGAAAAACACAATTGCCGCGTGTGGAAGTGACCCACAGGTTCTCGCCGTCCGCAAGCCAGACTCCGGAGGGGTGCGGTTTGCCGCCGACTTTCGGCGCGGGCAGCACGAGCGGCTTGCCCCACGCGAATGTGCCGTCCGCTTGCCGCTCAGCGGCGCGCAGCGAGGCGTCGGAATCGGTCGTGAAAATCCTGTCAGCGCTCAGCGCAAGACCGGTGACGCTCATGCCTTCGTACATTTTGCCTTGCGTGACATTCTCGCCGAGAAATTTTCCGCCGAGCGGCAGCGTCGCAACGATCTTCGCTTTTTCGACGTCGATGAAAATCAAATCGCCCATGTTTTTGACGACCAGCGTTTTGCCGTCGGCGGAAAGTTTTAGATCGACGGGCCGGCCGGGAAAGGTGATTTGTTTGCCGGCGGGTTTGAGCATCTGATTGGTCGGCACGAGGATGCGGCCGTCGGGTTGCATGCCGACGATTAGCGTGTCCGATTCGGCGGCGTTTCCAATCGTTGCGGCGATCAACACCACGGCCAAGCAAAGCAATTTGCTTTTCACGCATTTCCTCCTTTGTGAGCTCCGCGCCTTCTGTGGCGATTTCGTTTGATTCTACACCGCCATTCGTTGCGCGCTGATGAAGGATATGTGGCCGCTGCGTAAACTCCGCCTGTCGAAAAGCGCGTTTGCGGAGTACACTTAGTAAGTCTTTGAGTTCAATAAATGGAGAAGCCATGCGCACACTCACCCTTTCCTGCGCGCTCGTCGCCGCGTTGACTTTCGCTTGTTCGCTTTGCGCCGAAGAAACTTCCGCGCCGAAATGGGAGACAATCTTCGACGGCAAAACGCTGGCCGGCTGGATCGGCAATTTCGATTACTGGCGCGTGCAGGACGCCGCGATCACCGGCGAAATTCCCGACGGCAAAGCGCTCGGCAAAAACGAATTCATTTATTGGGACAAAGGCGAAGTCGCCGATTTCGAATTGAGTGTCGAATACCGCATCAGCGGTTTGCCGTCGGCGAATTCGGGGATTCAAATCCGTTCGAAACGGCGCAGCGAGAAGCCGGACGATTGGCAGGCGGTCGGCTATCAGGCGGATTTGGACGACGGCGCGGTGTGGCTGGGGCGCATTTATGAAGAGGAAGCGCGCGGCATGATCGCAGAGCGCGGCACGCGCGTGTCGATCGCGCCCGACGGGCGGCGCTGGGTCGATCCGTACCCATTCGCGACGCCGGAGAGTTTCAGGAGAATTCCGAAGAAGGAAGATTGGAATTTGTACGAAGTCAGCGCGCGCGGACCGCATATCGAAACGCGCATCAACGGCGTGCTCTTCACGGTGCTCGACGATCATCAGATCAACGCGGCGAAGTACGCGGGGAAGCTGGCGTTTCAACTGCATTCTGGGAAGGGGCCATCGAAGATTGAGTTTCGGAATATTCGGATCAAGTATTTGGGACGAACGGAGGTGCCATCGTTCGTAGTCCCGCCTTTAGGCGGCAAGACGCCCGAATCAAAAACGCCGCCTGAAACTTCTGCGAACGCCGAGCCGCCTAAAGGCGGGACTACAAACATTGTGCCGCTGGGCGCGAATGGCAAGGCACTGAATTTGAATTTTGAAACGGGGACGCTCGATAACTGGAAAGCCACCGGCGACGCGTTCGAAGGGCAGCCGATCAATGGCGACACTGTTTCGCGGCGCAAACCGGGCGAGCGCAGCAATCACGCGGGGCAGTATTGGATCGGCGGCTATGAGAAGGTGGCGGACAAAGGCACGGGGACGCTCACCTCTGACAGTTTCGAGGTCGCGCATCCGTATGCGAGTTTCCTCGTCGGCGGCGGAAGTTCGAACGCGACGCGCGTGGAAATCGTCGCTGAAGACGGCGGGAAAATTATTGATAAAGCGTCGGGCAAAGACATCGAGAACATGTCGCGGCATGTCGTCGATTTGCGCGAATGGAAAGGCAAGCGGATTTTTATTCGCCTCGTGGATGAAGCGAAGGGCGGCTGGGGGCATATTAATTTCGATGACTTCGTTTTTCACGATGCGGCGCCCGTGTTCCCCTCGCCCCTTGGGGGAGAGGGGTTAGGGGTGAGGGGTAAAGGCACGCGAGAATCCGACAGCCCCGTGCTCTGGCAATTGCGGCCGAATCCGCTCAAGCCCGCAACACCGCCGGCGAAAAAAAGCGGCGCTGAAGTCGTCGCGAGCTTTTCGCTGGTCAACGGCTTCCAGGCGGAGTTGGTCGCCGAAGAACCCGCGATCACGCAGCCGATTGCGTTCACGTTTGACGAGCGCGGCCGTCTGTGGGTCGTGCAGGCGATGAGCTATCCGCAGAAGCAGCCGGAGGGGAAGGGCAAGGATAGCATCATCATTTTTGAAGACACGACCGGCAGCGGCAAATTCGACAAGCGCACCGTTTTCATCGAAGGCTTGAATCTGGTCAGCGGCATCGAAGTCGGTTTCGGCGGCGTGTGGGTGGGTGCGGCGCCACAGTTGCTTTTCATTCCAGACAAAAATCACGACGACGTGCCCGACGGCCCGCCCGAAGTGCTGCTCGACGGCTTCGGTTATCAGGACACGCACGAGACGCTCAACAGTTTTATCTGGGGGCCGGACGGCTGGCTGTATGGAAATCAGGGCGTCTTCAACACGGCGTTCATCGGGAAGCCGGGCACGGCGAAGAAAGATCGCACGGAGATGCACGCGGCTGTGTGGCGCTACCACCCGATTCGGCACGAATTCGAAATTTTCGCGCACGGCGGCAGCAACCAGTGGGGCCTCGATTACGATTCGCACGGCAACTTTTTTATGACGCACTGCCGCAGTTTTTACGGCGGCGGGCAAACGACGTACGTGATCCGCAACGGGCATTATTGGAACCAGTCGGATTCGAACCACGCGCCGTTCATCTGCAACAAAGCGCCGGCGTTCGCGCCGTGGTTGAAGAACTATCTGCCGGCCAGTTCCACATACGACGACGGCACCGGCGGCGCGGGCAAGCGCGGCACGGATGAAATCTACGGCGGCCACGCGCATTCCGGCACGATGATTTATGGCGGCGACAACTGGCCGGAGATTTACCGCGACCACATTTTCACGCTCAATCTCTTCGGCGCGCAGATGAACCACATCGAAAACGTGCGCGACGGATCGGGCTTCGAGTCGATGCAGGGCGGCTACGACATGCTGCACACCAACGACCCGACGTATCTCGGCGTGAGTTTGAAATACGGCCCCGACGGTGCGGTTTACATCCTCGACTGGTGCGATTTGCAGCACTGCCACCTGCCCAACCCCGAGAAATGGGACAAAACAAACGGCCGCATTTACCGCGTGTCGTGGGCGGCGACGTACAAGCCGGTGAAGGTGGATTTGGGGAAGATGAGCGATGTGGAACTGGCGAAATTGCAGACGCATCGGAACGAGTGGTATGCGCGGACGGCGCGGCGGTTATTAATGGAGCGCGCGCAAAATGGTAAGATCGATCAAGCGGCGATTGCGTTCCTGAGCGACATGTTTGGAAAGTCGGCTGAGACAGACGCATTGCGAGCAATGTGGACGCTGTACGACATCGGCGCGACGGAACAAGGGCCGCTTTTTGCGTTTCGAAATCCAATCGAAAATGCAAATGTTATGGGGTGGTGGGTTCGCCTCGATACGGAACATGGCAGGATGGATGTGGGTAAATCTAGAGACTTTGTGACCCTTGCGAAAAGTGAATCCTCCGCAATGGTGCGCTTGTCGCTTGCTTCCGCGCAAATCGAATTTGATGACGCAACGCGTTGGCAAATCGCCGAAGCGCTGGCCATGCACGCCGAAGACAAAGACGACCGCTTCCTTCCGAAGATGATCTGGTACGGCATCGCGCCGCTCGTTGAAAAAAATATCGAACGCGCGTTTGCGCTTGCCGGCAAGACGCCGATGCCCGTCGTGGCCGACTCCATTTATTGGTACGCGTGCCGCTTTCCGGAAGGGCGCGAGCACATCGCAACGGAACTGGCGCTCGGCAAAATTCCGGACGATGGGCTGCTGCATTTGGTTCAGTTGTTTTCGTTCGGCCTTTCCGATCAGGCGCGCGTGGCGATGCCCAAGGCATGGCCCGCGGCGGCGCAGCGCTTGCAAAGCCATCCGAACGCCGAAGCACGCGCGCTGGCCGAGCAGCTCAGCGCGCTGTTTGGCGATGCGGCGATTCTCACGAAGATGCGGACGATGCTTTCGGACGAGAAAACGCCCGCCGCAGACCGCCGCCGCGCATTCGATCTGCTCAAACGCAACGGCGACATCGAATCGCTGCCCGCGTTCGCGTCGCTGCTCGACAACAACGAATTCCGCGCGCAAGTCATTCCGCTGCTGGCGCGCTCGACGGATGCGGCGGTGGCCGACGCGCTGCTCAAGCGGCTCGCGGCGTTCAACGACGCCGACCGCGCTGCGGCGCTCAATTCGCTTTCGGCGAATCCGAAATTGGCGATGGCGCTGCTGCAAGCGGTTGAGAGCAAATCCGTCGATCAAAAAACCGTCAGCGCGTTTTATGTGCGGCAGATGTTGAATCTGAACAATGCCGAGGTCGCCCAGCGCGTCGAAAAAGTGTGGGGCAAAATCACCGAATCGCCCGCTGAAATGAAGGCCACCATCGCGCGCTTGAAGAAGACCTACAGCGAAGCGCCGCTGTGGGCGTATGACACGGTGGCCGGCAAACGCGTCTTCGAAAAATCCTGCGCGACGTGCCACGCGCTCAGCGGCACGGGCGGAAACATGGGGCCGGATTTGGGCGCGGCGTGGCGCAACGGCGTGGATTATTTCCTCGAAAACATCGTCGATCCGAACGCGGTCGTGGGCGAGAATTATCGGTTGCATGTCGTGAAGAAGACTGATGGCACGGTCGTGTCGGGCATGTTTGAAAAGGAAACGGACACCACACTGGTGATTCGGAAAACGTCGCCGATTGAATCCGCGGTGATCCCGAAGAACGAGATCAAGGATCACCGCGTGATGCCGCAATCGGTGATGCCAGCCGGGCTGCTTGAGGCGATGCCGGAGCGTGAGGTGATAGAATTGTTGAAGTATTTGACGACAAAGCGATGACTTGGGCGGAACGGCGCGGTTGCAGTAGCCCTCTCCCTCCGGGAGAGGGCCGACGCATGTACTCATGCGCGGGGTGAGGGGAATTCGGCACCCTGAAGAATTCGCACGCCAACCCCTCACCCCGCGAGCGAGTGCGCTCGTCGGCCCTCTCTCCTGGGGAGAGGGGACGCTGAACGGAGCGGAGCTCCGTTCTACATAGGATCAGTGACACTTCGGTTGCACACTGCCCCTCACCCCGGAGGCGCAAACAGCCGCGCCTCTCGGCCCTCTCCCGGAGGGAGAGGGCAATTGCAACCAATACGACACGCGCGTTCCACGTTTTCGATTTCCTGAATCGTTTGTGTCTTTTTCCCGTATAAAGTAACATCGGAAGCACACTCATCAGGAGAATCAAGCGATGGCCGACTATGTGGAACCGGGAAAACCCAAGCCGCTGTTTTATGTCGTGGTTGCGGCGGTGGTGCTGGGCCTTGCGGGGTACGCGCTGTATCCGATTCTTTTTCCGAAAAACGTGACTACCGGCACCGGCGGACTCAATCCCACTCCCGCGCACCCCATCGAGGCGCCGGACGACACATCCGGCTTGACCGCGAAAAAATACGATTACGTGCCCGAAGCAAAATTGCCGCCGGTGAAGGGCGTCGCGAATTACCAGCCGATGCAGGACAACACGGTGCTCTTCGCGCTCAACGTCTGGGCCGGCTGGGCGCCGATCGTATATGCGAACGAAGGTTTTAAAGCGAAGAAGGAATGGACCACGCAGGATGGGAAGAAATTCAAAATCGAACTGAAACTCATCGACAACCCCGTGGACATGCGCGACGCGTTCGCGACGGGAAACGTGCACATCGGCTGGGCCACGGTGGACATGCTGCCGCTGTTCGTCGAAGGGCTGGCGAAAGATTCGCGCACCAGTCCGCGCGTGTTTCAGCAGATCGACTGGTCGAACGGCGGCGACGGGATTGTCGTGCGCGACGCGATCAAGACGATCTCGGATTTGCGCGGCAAGACGATCGTGCTCGCTCAGAATTCGCCGTCGCAATATTTCATTCTCAACGCGCTGATCAACGGCGGCGTGCAGCCGGCGGAAGTGACTTTCAAATACACCAGCGATGCCTTCGAAGCGGCGCGCGCGTTCGCGGTGGACAAAGGCATTGCGGCGTGCGTGTCGTGGTCGCCGGACATTTACAATCTGGCGAAGATGAAGGGCAACAAACTGCTGGTGACCACGGCGGAAGCGAATCATTTGATTGCCGACGTGTGGTTTGCGCGCGCGGATTTTGCGAAAGACCATCCGGACATCATCGAAGCGATTGTGCGCGGGATTTTGGATGCGGTCGATGACCTCGATTCGCAGGCCAACAAGGAAAAGGCCGCGAAATGGATGGCGGCGGGCTATTCAATTCCCGAAGCCGACGCGATTGGCATGCTCGGCGACGCGCATTGGACGAACTACGCGGAGAATGCCGAATTCTTTTTGAATTCGAACAGTCCGACGAACTTTCAGCGCACGTGGGACAACGCGTACTACCTTTATAAAATGGTGAGCAAAGTGGGCGCGAAAATCGACTTCGACCAAGTCGCTGATTTTTCGGTGCTCGACAAATTGGGCAAAGAGGAAAAGTATCAGAAGAGCCGCAACAAGTACGTTACGACCTTTGTGCCGAAGACGGTGTCGTCGATCAAAGCCGAGAAGAACGAGATTCTGACCAAGACCGTGGTGATCCGCTTTTTTCCAAACAGCTACGATTTGAAACACAAAATCACTCGCAAAAATACAGAGGGGAAGACCGTCGAGGAATTGTACGACCCACAGGCCGAATCGGTGATCGACGAGATTTCGAAGATGGCCGGCCAGTTCGGCGCGTGCCGCATCGTGATCGAGGGGCACACGGATTCGTCGATGCGCAACCAGGGCGCGCAGGAATCGGACGTGAAACTCCTGTCGCAGCAGCGCGCCGACGCAGTGAAA
Organism: Planctomycetota bacterium; assembly: GCA_035308565.1. GTDB lineage: Bacteria > Planctomycetota > SZUA-567 > H5-PLA8 > H5-PLA8 > JANXLS01. The sequence continues at coordinate 11,742 of DATGGK010000142.1, forward strand.
CAAACGCTGCTGGCGAAATATCCGTCGATTCCACCGAACCAGATCAGCACTGTTGGCATGGGTTGGAGCGTGCCGGCGGACCCGGCGAACCCGAACGACCAGTTCAAAAACCGGCGCGTGGAAGTCAAGGTGTTTCCGCTTGAACAGCAATGAGGAAGTGCTGAGTGCTGAGTCCTGAGTGCTGAGTCAACAGCGGCGCGTTCCCTCTCCCACGGGGAGAGGGCCGACGAGCGTACTCGCTCGCGGGGTGAGGGGTTGGCGTGCGAAATCCTTCAGGGTGCCGAATTCCCTCAGCCCGTGCATTGGTTTAGACGGCTCGGAGAGCCGTCCTACTGTTTATTGATTATGAAGCTGAATCTCTTCAAACTACGCGAAGAACCGTCGCTGGCCTGGCGCATCGGCGCGGGAGCGGCGACGCTGCTGGCGCTGCTGCTGCTTTGGTACTTCCTCACGCGCGGCGCCGACTACGAGGATCGCATTTATGGTCCGATGGTATTGCCCAGCGTCGGAGAAACCGTCGAGAAGATCAAGCCGCTATGGTTCGAAGCGGAATTGTCGCGCAACCTGATGGCGTCGCTGCTGCGGCTGATGACGGGCTTTGGATTGGCCGCGGCGATCGGCGTGCCGCTGGGCGTGGTGTGCGGGACGTGGCCGCGGGTTCATTCGTTCTTCATGCCGATTTCGATCTTCGGGCGCAATGTTCCCGTGTCGGCGCTGGTGCCGCTGACGCTGGTCTGGTTTCACACCGGCGAGGAACAAAAAATCATTTTCATCTTCATCGCGTGCGTGATGTTTATCGTGTACGACTCCGCGCAGGCGATTGCGGGCGTCCACGAGCGGTACGTGCAGACGGCGCTGACGCTCGGCGCGAGCGCGCGGCAGACATTTTTCAAAGTACTCGTGCCGCTGGCGATGCCGGACATTTACGCGTCGCTGCGGCTGCTGTTCGGATTGGCGTTTGGCTACATCATCCTCGCCGAGCAAATCGACACGGAATATGGCGCGGGGCATTTGATCGACGTCTCGCGTCGGCGCAGCAACATGGAGTACGTGTATTTGATTTTGTTTGCGATTACGCTCTGCGCGTACACTGTGGACCGCATTCTGTTCGCGATTCAACGCTGGCTGTTTCCGCATAAGGAGGCGGAATAGATGAGTGAGCCGGAGGTGGGCGGCGATCCAGCGAACGGCGGCGGCTCGCTTCGCGAGCCACTGGCCGGCGGGACGCCGGCGCTCCAGACTTGGAGCGCGAAACCCGTGGAACCGCCGGAATGCGGCACGCCGGCGCGGCCGCATGTGGTCGAATTTCGCAACGTCACGAAAACTTATTCCGCCGGCACGCCGCGCGAATACACGGCGATTCGCAACGTCACGTTTCACGTGGCGGATTTGCCGAACATTGGCGAACTGATCACGATCATCGGGCCGTCGGGCTGCGGAAAAAGCACGCTGCTGAAATTGATTGCCGGCCTGGAACCGCAGCATCCACCGACCAGCGGCGAGGTGCTTGTTTTCAATCAGCCGGTGACCGGGCCCGGCGCGGACCGCGGCATGATTTTTCAGGAATACTCGGCCTTCGACAACCGCACGGTGCTCGACAACATTGCCTTCGGCCTCGAATGCCGCGGGATGCCGAAAGCCGAGCGGCGCGCCATGGCGGCGGATTGGCTGCAGCGCGTAGGTCTGGACACGGCGCGCGACGCGCGCAAATACCCACATCAGCTTTCCGGCGGGATGCGCCAGCGCGTGGCGATCGCGCGCTCGCTGATTTTGAATCCGCGCATTTTGCTGATGGACGAACCGTTCGGCGCGCTCGATCCGATGACGCGGCTGCGCATGCAGGATTTGCTGATCAAGCTGTGGGCAAAGTCAGAAGAGACGGTTTTTTTTGTGACGCACTCAATCGAAGAAGCGGTCTTTCTCGGCGATCGGATTTATTTGTTTTCGAACGCGCCGGGGACGATTGTGGAGGAATGCCACGCGCCGCGGCCGGACCGGCCGGCGGTGGAGGCGCAGTCGCTGCCGGATTTCGCGGAGCGCGTGAAGTACATTCGCGCTAAAATAGCGAAGATGGAGGCGGACGCGGGAGTGATTTGAGTAGGACGGGCTGCCGGCCCGTCCTGTTTCAGTTTGGACGCCTGGCGCGATACTGGACGGGCTGGCAGCCCGTCCTACGGAGCCGTCAATGTCTCGATCGTTGGGATTTTTTGATTATTTGAAGGCGGCGCTCATGCAGCATTGGAACGTGCTATACATGATCGGCGCGGTCGCGTTTGCGGTTTTGACGCCGGGGTATCGCGAGACGCTGCTGGCGCTGGCGGCGGCGGGGGAGCTGTCGATTCTCGCGGCGCTGGTGGGCAGCGACCGCTTTCGGCGCACGGTCAACGCGCGCGCCGGGGCCCAGGAATCGAAACTTTCGGCGGAAGAATTGAACCGGCGTTTTAATACGCTGTACATGGGCTTGAGCAAAGATTCAAAGGGACTTTTCGACCAGCTTAAAAAACGCTGCGAAGCGCTGCGCGGGACGGGATTGGACGGCGCCGACGAAAACGACGGCGGGCTGGACAAAATGAACCAGAACCAGTTGCAGGGCGCCAACCGGCTGCTGTGGGTTTATCTGAAATTGCTGCACACGCATGGCGCGTTGCAGCGCTTTTTGGCCACGACCGACGAACGTGAAATCGATCAGCTTGAAAATGCGGCGAAAGCGAAGCTCAAGGAAATTCCGGATGCAGCAGCCGGCGAAATCGAAGCGAAGAAGCGGCGCAGTTTGGAGGACACGCTTTCGACGCTCGCCGCTCGTCGCGACAACCTCAAGCGCGCGCGGGAGAATCTCGAATACGTGCAGTTGGAACTGGCGCGCATCGCGTCGAAAGTAACGGCGTTGAGCGAAATGACCGTGATGCGCCAGGACCCGGCGCGGATCACCAGCGAAGTGGACGACGCCGCGCGCAGCGTCGAGACGACAGAGCAGGCGATTGGCGAACTGCAGATGTTCAACGGCCTCACCGCGGAAGACAACACGCAAGCGCCGCCGATTTTGAGCGCGCCGATGCCGCGAGTGCAAGTGAGATGATTCACATGATCGATTCCCACTGCCACCTCAGCTACCCCGACTTCAACGCTGATCGCGACGCGATGATTCAGCGCGCGCGCGACGCGGGCGTCGAGGCGTTCGTGACGATTGCAACCGGCCCGGAAGATTGGCACCGCTGCCTTGATCTGGCCGAGGGACGCGCCGGCATGCGCGTAGCGCTGGGAATTCATCCGAATGAAGCTTCATGCTTCAGCGACAAGTTGATCGGCGAGATGCGCGCGCTGGCGAAAAGCGACGCGCGCGTCGTTGCCATCGGCGAAACGGGCTTGGATTTTTTCCGCGACCATTGTCCGCGCGACAAACAATACGCGGCCTTTGACGCGCAGCTTGCCTTGGCGGAAGAATTGAAGAAGCCTTTTATCCTGCATTGCCGCGCGGCGGAGCGTGAAATGCTGGAACTGCTCGAAAAAAACCGCGCGGCGACCGGCCATGCGCTGAACGGCATCTGGCATTGTTTCACTTCGACAAAAGAATTCGCCCGGCGCGCCGCCGATTTGAATCTTTATTTTGGGTTGGGCGGCGTGGTCACATATCCGAAATCGAATGAAGTGCGCGAAGCGCTTGCGCTGATGCCGGAGGAGCGCTTGTTGCTTGAAACCGATTGTCCTTTCCTGCCGCCGCAACCGTGGCGCGGGAAGCGCAATGAGCCGGCGTACCTCACCGCGGTCGTTCAAAAAATTGCGGAGGTTCGCGGAATCAGCGAGGAGGCGGTGCGCGCATCGACGACCGCCAATGCAAAGCGCGTTTTTTCAATGTAACGGCGCGCCTCCCTATTTATTCCGGCTCGATGGTGAACGTCAGCGGAAATTTCTGCCCGCGCGCGAACGAGTGCGCCTGATCGACGCGGAATTCGGCTTCTTCCAAACCCATCACGTCCACCAGCGCGACGTCGCCGTTGTGGGCTTCGAGCATAATCTCAACGGCTTCCGGCACGGCCTTGCGGAAAATGTCCACGAGCACCTGCACCACAAAATTCATCGGTGTGACCGCATCGTTGTGGATCAGCACTTTGTAGCGCGGAGCGACGCGCGGGATGTGTTGCGTCGCCGGCTTTGCGCCGGGCGTGGCCACGGATGGGCCGGATGCTTGCGATTGAACGTGCATGGCTTGGATTTTATACGAATGCGCGCCGGACGATATGAAAAAACGGCGCTGACAAGCCATTCAAAATTCAAGATTCAAAATTCAAAAATTGGCGCAACTTCAATCTGTATCTTGAATCTCGAACTTTAAATCTTGAATTTCTTGAATTTTGAATCGTATGCGCGCGCCTAAACGAAATTGACACTCACCGCACCTTGGCATAACTTTGCACGCCTCATCTATAAGGGGGCTCACTGTGTCTCAATTCACCGATCGAAAAGTCGCGTTGGTCACCGGCGGCAGTTCAGGCATTGGCAAAGCAACGGCGATCGCGCTGGCAAAACTCGGCGCGACGGTCGTAATCGTCGCCGATACCAATCTCGACGGCCTCAAGGAAACCGTGCGAATCATCGAAGCCGGCGGCGGCAAAGCCGCGTATCGGCAGATGAACGTCTCCAGCGGCGCAGAGGTCGGCGCGCTCGTCGATTACGTGGTGAATGAATTCGGCCCGCTGGCCTGCGCGGTCAACAACGCCGGCATCGAAGGCAAGCCCTGCTTTACCGCCGACATCGTTGAAGACGATTGGGACAAAGTCCTCAACGTAAATCTCAAAGGTGTGTGGCTGTGCATGAAGCACGAAATCCGCGCGATGCTCAAACAGGGCGCGGGCAACATCGTCAACGTCTCGTCCGCCGGCGGCGTGCTGGGCCTGCCCTATTGGGCGGCATATTCCGCCAGCAAGCACGGTGTGGTCGGCCTGACGCGCACGGCGGCGCTGGAGTACGCGAAGAGCGGCATCCGCATCAACGCCGTCTGTCCCGGATTCATATACACGCCGCTGCTCGACCGCATTACCGGCAAGCAGCCCGCGGTCGAAGCGGCGCTGCAAGCGGCGTCGCCGATGGGGCGCATCGGCAAACCCGAGGAAGTTGCGGCGACGATCGTGCCGTTCTGCACGGACGCGACCTCGTATGTAACTGGCGCAGTGCTAATGATTGACGGAGCGATGACGTCGGGCAAGGCGCCGTAGGGCAGTGTGAGAGTTGAGAGTGTGAGGTGTGAGAGTGGAGAACGTGGCGAATTTCTTTTAAGAAGCTGCATTCCCTCGCCGCGTTCCTTGACGCCGCGCGTCTCTGCGGATAAACGTGAGTTGGTTGAGCCCGATTTATTTCGAGCGCGAAGCGCCCGCGCCGTTTTTACTCGGCACTCAGGACTTTAAAGCTCGCCGCCGTGACCGCCCGCCCTCTGCCCTGTAGAATGCTCTCACGGCCAAAGGAACCGCCTCGGAATGCCTGACCGCGTGGAACTCATCAAAGCACCGGCGCTGGCCCCCGACGCGCACATCGCCGGCAAGCCCAGCGACGAGTCGCTCATGCAGGAACTCGCGAACGGCTCGCACCACGCGTTTGAAGAACTGCTGACGCGCTACGAAACGCCGGTGATCACTTTTTGCTATGCGTTCCTGCGCAACCGCGAAGCCGCGGAGGACATCGCGCAGGAATCCTTCATGCGCGTTTTTCGCAACGCCAAACGCTACCAGCCCGTCGCGAAATTTACGACGTGGCTCTACAAGATCGCGGCCAATCTTTGCATCAACGAATTGAAGAAAGGCAAACTGCGCGCCACACTTTCGCTCGACGAACCTGCCGGCCCCGACCCCGACGGTTCGCGCATCGTCGAACGCATCGCCACAGACAGCGCATCGCCGTTGAGCGAACTTGAGCGGCTCGAGGCGCAGGCGCTGATCGGCAAAGCCATCGAACATCTCCCGCCGGACCAGCGCACCACGCTGGTCATGGTCGAATACCATCAGATGCAATACCAGGACATCGCCGAGATTCTCGAGGTCTCAGTGAGCGCGATCAAGATGCGGGTCAAACGCGCGAGGGAAACGCTGCGCGAGACGCTGAAGATGCTGCAAGGGGGGTAAGTAGAACGGAGCTCCGCTCCGTTCAATTTAGGCCGCGCGAATTGAACGGAGCAGGAGCTCCATTCCACAGTGTGACCGGTTTTCAAGCGGGCGGTTTAGCAAAGAGTTCTACAGTGGCTTTGGGCTTATCCGATGGCGAACATAGACACACAAGCTAAAGAAATCAGTTGCGAGCAGTGCCGCGAGTTGCTTTCCGAATACGTGGACCGCGAGACCGCGGAGGACATCCGCGCGTCCATTGAACGGCACCTGACGGAGTGCACGCGCTGCGTGACCGAATCGACGCGCTTGCAGGGATTGAAGAATGTCGTGCGGCATTGGGACGGCGTGAAAGGCTCGGGGCGTTTCCGTGCCGCGGTGATGCAGCAGATGATCCGCGAGTCGCAGCAGACCACGATCCCTCCGGAGCAATTGGCGGAAGCCTCCGCGGCCGTGGCCGCCGCGCGCGAAAAACGCGAAGCGCTGTTGGACGAACCCACCGAGCCCAAGCGCATTCCGCCGGTATGGGTGCTCATCGCCGCAGCGGTGTTGTCGGCGGTTGTGTATTATGTGGTGCTGAAATTGCGCGGCGTGATGTAATTGTTTGTAGTCCCGCCTTCAGGCGGAATGCCGCCTGAAAGTCGGGACTACAAACAATTCCGCTGTGTAACGCCTTTGTAAAAGTACATCGACAGAACATGGCCTTTCCCCGACAATTCGTTCGTCGCTCGCTCGCTTCGCGAAAGGCGACAAAAAAAGCATTTTTTGCGAGCCGTAAAGGCTGGGATTACGTCGTACTATTAATGGTAGCAGCTTAGAAAGTCCGTGGAGAAAGGACGCACCATGGTTCGATGCTCCGCTTTGATGGGGGCGACGGAGCGCCGGCTTCCAGCCGGCTGGAAGCCTGCGCTGCAAGCGCTGGCGTTGCTTGCATGTGCCGCTATCGCCGCGCACGCCGTCGAAATCCCCAAACCCACTCCCAAACCCGACGACAAGAACGCCAAGCCCGCGGAGAAGGACAAAGGCGCTGGACCCGAACACAACGTCACGCTGATGGAAGAGCCGGGCGTGAAGGAACTGTTCAACAAAGCCGCCAAAGCGCGCGCGCGAGCGGAGAACGAGCCGGAGGCGTGGCCGGATTGCGTCAAAGCCTATAGCGACATTCTCAAAAAATATCCGAACACGGTTTACCTGGACAAATGGGAAGGCCCGGACAAAGCGCTCTCGGCGTATAAAAACGGGCTGTACAAATCCACGCGCGAACGCGTCTTCGCTGAGATCGCGTCGCTGCCGCCGGCGGCCCTGGCGGTGTACCGCATCACCAACGATCCGCCGGCGCGTGCGCTGTTCATCGAAGGGCAGGAGCAATTCGACCCGCACAAGATGGAGCAGGTTGCGCGCGATTATTTCGCGACGATGTGGAGCAACGACGCGCTGGGCTGGCTGGGCGAATCGGCGTACGAACACGGCGCGTGGCGCGACGCGGCCGAATGGCTGCGCCAGGCCGCGGCCAATCCCGGAAAGAATTCGACGCCGTTGGGACTCATGGTCCGCGAGACGCTGGCGCTCGCGCGAGCGGGCAACAAAGACGGCGCGGCGAAGACGCTTGATGCCGTGATTGAAACGATGAAAGATCCGGCCAAAGGCGCGCTGCGCCTGGGCCATGACGAAGGCGATGCGGCGCTGGCGAAATTGAGAGCGCAAGTCGAAGCGCTCGCCAAATCGAGCCAGGTCGCCGAAAGCACCGAGACCGGCAACCAGATCGCGACGTACTTTGGCAACGCGACGCACACACAATTGGCGCAGGCGCGTCCGGGCAGGGGCTTGCGGAAGTGGTCGGTGCGCATCGACGATTTGCTGTACGGAAAAAACGCCGTGCCAGCAGACGCGGGCGATCACGTCACATCCGCCGACGGCATGACCAACGATACGTCGATGAACCAGCAACTCACCATCAAAGACGGTTACTTTTATATTAATGATGGGCAAGTTTATGCCGCTTATCCCGCCGGCAATCCCGTGCCGGGCGGCTTGGCTGCGGGCGGAAATGCGAAGTACATGCTGCCGCAGGATGGCGTGAAGAATCCGCCCAAACACAAGCAGACGAATCGGAATCAAAATCAATTCGATGAATACGGCATGCCCGTAACACAGGGTGTCTCGCAGCATCCGTATTTCGCGACGCTTGCCGGCGACCGCGCGTACGGCGTGCTCGGCGCGGAATCAATCGCGCAATTAAACGCGATGCAAATGCGCATCCGTTTTGGAGGGATGAATAATGAAAACATCAAACCTGTTTCGAATTACCTCGTTTGCTTTGGCCGTGCGGAAAACGCAAAGGAAACCAGCATTCTCTGGTCGCTCAAATCGGGCGAACCGGCGTTCGTGAGCCAGAGCAAAGCTGAGCAGGAGTGGCTCAAGACGGCGTACTTCGTCAGTTCGCCGACGTACGAGTCCGGCGTGCTGTACGTGGCCGCGACGGTGATAACCGGAACGTGCGATGCGTGGGCGGCGGCGTTCGACGCCGAAAATGGACGGCTTTTGTGGCGCACGCAGATTTGCACGGCCAATCCGATCGTCCACAATGGTTCGGTGCAGCCCGACCGCGGGCTTCCCGTCGCCGTCGCGAACCGAACTGTCTATGTCGTGACGAACCTCGGCGCGGTCGCGGCGCTGGATGCGGGCGGCGGCAGCGTGAAATGGATTCGCGTCTACGACCGCACACCCGCTCCCGTCAATCAGAATTGGGGCAACGGCATTGAACTGGCGCCGAATCCGCAGTTCTGGGCGCCCAATCCGCCGCTCGTTTACAAAAACCGCCTGATCGTCACGCCGCAGGATTCCGAACTGATCTACTGCTACGACATCGACACGGGCGCGCGCGTGTGGGAGAAAAACCGCGTCGCCAACGAAGACGAAGGCGACACAAAAGTGGCGGGCAACGTTCGCCCGCCCGCTGGCAGCTACCGCCATGTGCTGGGCATCCTCAATGGCGCGCTCGTGTTGAGCGGAACCGACATTTTTTTCCTTAACGCGCTGACCGGCCAAATCCTGACGGACCCGATCACATTGGACAGCCCGATCAAAGGCCGCGGCGCGCTGGCGCCCAACATGGTGCTGGTTTCCACCGAGAAAAACCTTGCGCGCATCGACGTCACGGTGGAGTCCGTAAAGGAAGGCACGAAAGAAGTGTTGAAAGCCAAAGTCGGCGCGCCGCAATATTTCAAGTGGGATAAGCCCGCCGAGGAAGCTGGGAGCGTCTATGCCGCCGGCGGCGTGCTCTACACCGTCAGCCACTCGCACGTGAATGCGTACATCTTGTGGGAGGAACTCGAAGCGAAACTGAAAGAGCAGCTCAAAACGCAGCCGGACGATGTTCAAGCGCGCATCGAATTGGCGGACGTGTACAAGAGCATCGAGCGCTTCGACGAAACGCTGGCGCAGCTTGAAACCGCGCGCGCGTCGGCGGAGAAAAGCAAAGGGCCGAAGAGCGACGATGCGCTGCAAGGCATCCGCCAGCGCAAATTCGAAACGCTGATGGCGCTGGGCGCAAAATCGCGCATGGCTGGAAAAACCAGCGAAGCGGCCGAACGTTTCAAGCAGGCTTACGATACCGCGGCCAGCGGCGAGGGCGCCGACGTGCTGCCCGTGCTGGCGCTCAAAGCCAAAGCTGAATTGTACGACGAAGCGGGCCGCGGGCGCGAAGCGGCGCAGACTTATCAGGAGATTCTGGCCAAGCACGGAAACGTGGTGATTCAGGAACAGAATCAATCCACACAGATGGCGCGGCTCTACGCGCAGATGCGGCTGGCCGAATTGAAGGCCAAGGATCCGTCCAGTTACGCGGCGATCGACGCCGAAGCGAAAGCGGCGCTGGCGGATGCGGGCAACGATCCGGGGAAGTTGAAAACGGTGATCGCGAATTATCCGAACTCGGAACATTCCGGCGCGGCGCTGCTGGCGCTGGCGCGCGTGGAGTTGGAGAAATCGCCGGACCGCGCGCGCTTGGACGCGACGCGCTACTTGAGCCGCTTCCGCGGCGGCGCGCCTGAAGCGGGCGCGCAGGCGCTGGCGCTTCTCGCCACGGCCTGCGAGCGCTTAAATCTGATGGGACCGGCGCACAGCAAACTGACGCAACTGGCCGGCGAGGAATTCAAGGACGCGACGATTTCGCTCAAAGGCATCGACGAGAAGGCCCTGCCCGGGGGCGGCGTGGTCTCCGCGCGCGAATGGGCGGCGGCACGGCTTGAAGAGCCGCTGTACAAGCGCGCGCCGAGCGAAGCGGTCTTTTCGATGGGCGGAAAGCTGAAGGACGACGAAGCGTGGAAGAAGCCCAACGGCGAGAACACCGTGTTGCTGGCGCCGGACGGCATTCCGCCGGTCGAAATGCGCCGCGCGGTGTTCTGCCTCGAAAACGCGACGGAGCTTTCCGCCATTTCGGGGCGCGACGGCACCGAATTGTGGAAGCCGCGGCCCGCGGCGCCGGCCAATGCGCACGGGCGCGCGTTCTGGTGGGAACGGCTGCTGATCGTCTGCGGCGACACCACGCTCACCGCGTACGATTCCAGCGACAACGGCAAAATCGCATGGACGGCGGTAATTAAAATCGATCCGCCCAACAGCACCGGCTATTGGAGCCAGATCGCGGGCGACCGCATCGTCGTCTCCTACGGCAGCAACGTGCTGCAAGTCTTCGACGCGGCCAGCGGCGCGGCGCTGTGGAAATCGCAACTGCCCGCGCAGATGACCATTCCGCCGATCTGCGGCGAAGGCATTGTGGTAATTGCGCTGGCCAACTCCAATAAACTCAGCGCTTACAATCTTGACACCGGCGCGTCAGCCTGGCCCGCGGGCGGCGACGTGCTCGAACTGGCCGTCAGCAACAACGCCAACAACGTCGCCGCGCGAGTTTCGCCGGTGATTTCGGGCGAGCGGGTTATCGTCGCGATGCGCCCGTCAAAACTGCGCGTGCTGGATCTGCGCACGGGCAAGCCGGCCGGCAAGGACATCGAAGCCAAAGGCACGATCACGGGCCTGCGCGCGTCCGGCGATTTGGCGCTGTGCCTGCTCGACAACCGCGAGATCGCCGCGTACCGCACCGAGCAGAATCCGGGCGAAGCGTGGCAGCCGCTGCTGGGGCCGGGCGTTCAGATTTCAGATTTCTTTGTGGACGGCGACGACCTGCTGGTCTTTGCGACGAGCGCGCAGAACAAGAGCGACCTTGCCGCGTATTCGATCAAGGGCCAGGGAAAGATGAAATGGAAGCAGGAAGTCGCATTCGACGCCCTGCAGAGCTTGCGCCAGCCGGGTTTGATGATGCGCCAGCAGCAGGGGCAGATCATCGTCAATGGCGGCATGGTGATTCAGGGCGGCGGACGTATGATTGTGCGCCGCGCGGGCGGCGGCGTGATGATCATGAACGGCGGCGACGTGGAAGACGGCGCGGCCAACTTCGCGTACGGCACTGACGGCGGCGGCGGATGGCTGCGCGAAAACGCGGCGCGCGATCAGATTCTGATCGTACAAAGCGGTTGGGAAGCCACCGGCGTGCAGCCCAAAATCGCGACGCTGATCGACCGCGCCACGGGCAAATCGGTCTGGAATACAACGCTTAAAGTCGAATCGCCCAGCGACACAACGCCGGGCCCCGCGCGCGTTCAACTCTTCGACGGCGGCCTGGTGCTTTCCGACGCGCACGAACGCCGCTCGTACGTCGCGCTGACGGGCGCCGGCGAGGAGGAAATCAAGGAAATCGCGGAAGAGGCTGCAAAGAACCCCGCGAACATCGACGCGCGAATCAAACTCGCCGCCGCGCTTTACGCCAAGGGCGAGCACGAAAAGGCGCTCACGGAACTGAGTGCGGTTCTTTCCGATCCAAAAACATCGGACAGTTCTTTCGCCGACGCGTACAAGCAATTCGCGCTGCTGCGCAAGGATTTCTCGCAGCAAAACCGCACGCAGTTGGTCTTCCAGCACGTGGAGAAAGCGCCGGACGTTGCCGGCGGCGTTGCGGGCTGGGAGAACGTTCCGGAAAAAGTGCTCGACAGTTGGCGCGACGTGTATTTGGCAAGCGAAGACCTGAATTCGCGCAGCGCGCCGAAGAAAGACATGTGGAAAGGGCCGGACGACGTGAAGGCCGCGTTCAAAGGCGCATACGACGAGAAGAATCTCTATATCCAAGTCACCGTGCGCGACGACGTGCAGCGCAACGAACACACCGAAGGCGCGCAGATCGATTTCGGCGATTCTCTGGTGCTGGCCTTCGACATCGGGCTGGACCGCGGCGCGCTGGGCTACCGCGGCGAAGCGTTTGAATTGTCGCTGGGTTTGGCGAAAGGCGGCAAAGCCGTCGGCTGGCGGCGCGTCGAACACGCGCGCTACACGCGCGGCGTAAACGCGATCGAAAAGGATTTTTCCGTGACGCGCAAAGATGCGGACCATTCGACGCTTTACCAAATCGCGCTGCCGTTGGATTACCTCGGTGTGAAGCCGGACGCCGGCGCGAAATTTGGATTCACGTTCGCCGTGCACGATCAGGATGCGGGAGCGCTGGTGGACAAGAGCATTTGTCCCAGCCCGGGCCTGATCGGTTCGCGCGAACCGCGTTATTTTTCGCTGGGAGTGCTGAACAAATAGTGCTGAGTGCTGAGTCCTGAGTGCTGGGGAGCGGCAAGCGAGCGCTACGCGCTCAGGGCTCAGGACTCAGCACTCAGCACTCAGGACTGCTGTTTGTGTCTTAGTGTCCGTTGTGTTAAAAGAACCTGCTCACCTAAAAATACTTGGAGGCTTGCGAATGTCTGACGTGATGAATGCCGTGGAAGCCGTGGAGGTGAATGCGGACAGGGATTTGGCGGCGGTCCAAAAATTGAATTCGACCTACCGCACGATCAAAAACGAGCTGGGCAAAGTCATCGTCGGACAGGATAACGTGATCGAGGAATTGCTGATCGCGATTTTCTCGCGCGGGCATTGCATGCTCGAAGGCGTGCCCGGCTTGGCCAAGACGCTGTTGATCAGCACGCTGGCCGACACGCTCAGTTTGAAATTTAACCGCATCCAATTCACGCCCGACTTGATGCCCTCCGACATCACCGGCACGGAGATCATTCAGGAAAACAAATCGACCGGCGGGCGCGAATTCCGCTTCATGCCCGGCCCGCTCTTCGCCAACGTCATTCTCGCCGACGAAATCAACCGCACCCCGCCCAAGACGCAGGCCGCGCTGCTCGAAGCCATGCAGGAGCACCAGATCACCACCGCCGGCATCCGCCGCAAGCTCGAAGAGCCGTTTTTCGTGCTCGCCACGCAGAACCCCATCGAGCAGGAAGGCACCTACCCGCTCCCCGAAGCGCAGTTGGATCGCTTTATGTTCAAGATTTTCGTCGATTACCCGGAAGAGGAGGAGGAGTTCCGGATCATCAAGCTGACGACCGCGCCGTACAAGCCGGAGTTGAAGCGCTCGCTGTCGGCGGCGGAGATCATCGAATTGCAGGAGATCGTGCGCCGCGTGCCGGTCGCCGATCACGTCATCCGTTACGCAATGAAACTGGTGCGCATGACGCGCGTGACCAAAGGCGACCCGCCGGCCTTCATCAAGACCAACGTGAGTTGGGGCGCCGGTCCACGCGCGAGCCAGTATTTGATTCTCGGCGGCAAAGCGCGCGCGGTGCTGCAAGGCCGCTATTACGTCTCGACCGAAGACATCGCCACCGTCGCGCTCCCCGCGCTGAGGCATCGCATCATCACCAATTTTAACGCCGAAGCCGAAGGCATCAACAGCGACAAGATCGTGCAGGAGATGCTGAAATTCGTGCCGGCGAAGGAGAGCGAGAACCTGGCGGATCAGAGGATGCCGAAATTGACGGCGTAGGGATGGATTGTATGAAATACCGTGACACAATTTTCAGCGAACCGCGAACGCATCGCTTTACGCGCGAGGAATACTACGCGATGGGCGATATCGGGCTCTTCGCGGACCAGCGCGTAGAGCTAATTGAGGGGGAGATTGTCGAAATGAGCCCGCACAATAAATTCCACGCGGGATCGGTCGGCGCTACGGCTGAAATGTTTACGAAGGCCGCGCCGCCGGGTTTGGTGGTGCGCTGCCAACTCCCGCTTGATTTGGGCCTGAGTTCCGAACCCGAACCGGATATTTCAAGTGAATTGAACCAGTTGCCATCCTATGCGGCGGCGTGGAAATGTGCAACGGAGTGAATGGAGCGTTCGAGTGCGGCGTTGGCGATGCGCGTGCAGTTGTGAGAGAGCAGTTTGAATAAGCGGCGTGCGCGGTAGTGGCGT
>DATGGK010000143.1:0-8485 GCA_035308565.1 Planctomycetota bacterium
CAAGTCAAAGCCCTCACGCGCGGCGGCGTCGATACCGCGTTCGAAATGGCCGGCCCGCCGCAAGCGATGGACGCAGCCTACCGCATGACCCGCCGCGGCGGCCTCACCGTCACCGCCAGCCTCCCGCACCCCGATAAAAAATGGCCCGTGCAACAAATCACGCTGGTCACCGAAGAACGCACTGTCAAAGGCAGCTACCTCGGTTCGTGCGTGCCGCGCCGCGACATCCCGCGCTACATTGCGCTCTATCAGGCCGGCAAACTTCCCGTCGATAAACTCACGGGCCGGCGCCTCGCGCTCGACGAGATCAACGAAGGCTTCGACCGCCTCGCCGGCGGCGAAAGTTTGAGGGACGTGATCGTGTTTTGATTGTGGTGCAGGCTTCCAGCCTGCATATCCCGGCAGACTGGAAGCCTGCACCACAAGCTGCCAAGGTGAATCCACTCTTGCCCAAAATGTTTGTAAAATGCAACATTCTTGTCCAAAACAAGTGAGGAATTCATAGGAGATGCTGCGCCGATGACCGCGAAATTTGTGACGCTCTTTCAGGGCGCAGGTCGTGTTGCCGAAACTGGCCCAGGGCGGCGCGCTGGCGCGCTTGCCCTGGGCTGGTATGTGCTGCCCCTTTGGGACAAACGGCGGCGACTTGCTTAGCGCGTCTGTTTTGGACAGTGGTGATTTGTCATTTGTTATTGAACGCGCATCGAAATGCCAAACGACAACTGCCAAATGACAAATAGTCTGTTACCATGCACGAATCCAGAGGGGACAAAAAATGGCCTGGACTCGCCCGCATCTGCTCGGACTCGAAGAACTCTCCGCGGACGAAATTCGCGAGATTCTCGATACGGCGGATTCGTTTAAAGACGCTTCGCGCGGCGGGAAGAAACTGCCGCTGCTGCAAGGCAAGACGGTCGTCAATCTTTTCTTCGAAGCTTCGACGCGCACGAGCAATTCCTTTGCGCTGGCCGCGAAACGGCTCTCCGCCGATTCGATGAGCTTCACCAGTTCCGGCAGTTCCGTGACGAAAGGCGAGACGCTGATCGACACGGCGCTGAACATCGAAGCGATGGGGATCGACGCGTTTGTGATCCGCCATTCGGCGCCGGGCGCACCACACCTGCTCTCGCGCCACGTGAAGGTGCCGGTGATCAACGCGGGCGACGGCTGCCACGAGCATCCCACGCAAGGCTTGCTGGACATGTACACGATTCGCGAGAAACTCGGACGCCTCGCGGGGCTGACGGTCGCGATCCTCGGCGACATCCGCCACTCGCGCGTCGCGCGTTCGAACGCGTGGGGTCTGCGCAAGATGGGCGCGCGCGTGATTCTGGCCGGGCCGCCGACGCTGGTGCCGCCGGCGATCGCGGCGGCGCTGGGCGTGGAAGTGAGCCACGACATCGATCGCGTGATCGCCGAAGCCGACGTGCTCAACTGCCTGCGCATCCAATTCGAGCGCAAGGCCGCGAACTTCTTTCCGGGCACGCGCGAATACGCCGCGATTTATGGCCTCAACGCCGAGCGCATGAAGCGCTGCAAGCCCAACGCGATCATCATGCATCCGGGTCCGATCAACCGCGGCATCGAGCTGACGCCGGAACTGGCCGACGGCGAGCGGAGTGTGATTCTGGATCAGGTGCAGAACGGGTTGGCGGTGAGGATGGCGGTGCTGGCGCTGTGCATGGGGATAAAGTGAGGCGGCAGTTCTCACGCAAAAGCGCGGAGGACGCGGAGGACGGAACAACGAATCGCGCGAATCTTCGCGAATGGATTTGAGCAACTCAAAACTTTCAGCCGCGTTAGCGGCGGCACGTGAATAGCCGTGGTCGTAGCGCGCTTGCGCGCAAGGCCATGGTACAAGGTAGCGAGATTTTTCCAAGCCGCGTAGCGGCGACACCTGCGGCCATCGGTGTCGCCGCTACGCGGCTTGGAATGCTTTGCCCTCTGTAACCGTGGCCTTGCGCGAGTACGCGCTTCGACCACGGCTATTGTTGTCTCGCCGCTACCGCGGCTAAAGCCGGGGCGGTGCGGCTGCGCTTTTAAAAAATGTGAAATGCCGGTAGCGTGTGGGGAATGCGATCGATGGATGAGCGGCTGGCTCATGTGCGATGAGAGTAGTAATAGCCCGCACATCGCCCGCAAGCTTCTCCCTCAATATTTTTTACACAATCCGCTTGACCTCCCGCGCATTGCCCTGTAACCTTCCGTGCGAGGATTGTTTGAGGGTCAACGAATGTCAAATGCTAAGGGTGTTGCGGACCTAGAAAGCGCCTTTGAGATTTTTCGAAAGGCCCTATTGCGGACGCAGCAGTCAGAAGTTTCTCGATTACACCAACGCCATCGCGCGGACCTTGACGCGATCGAGCGAGCGTACAAGGCTGCGCAAGCCGGCGTTAGCACGAGCAGTAAATCTGGAGGCGCTGAGGCTGTGTCAATGTTCGAGGTAGATGCGCCTAAGAAAACGAATTCATTCACGATTGTCGGCGCTGTGAAACAAACTGTCGCCAAGATGCCGCAGGAGTTCAACTCGCAAGAACTAATTAAGCAAATCTTGATTGACTTCCCGGAGGCACATGGCGTGAGCAAGCGGTTGGAAACTCGCGTTTCGGGCAATCTCATGTTACTGAAAGACCGAGGCAATCTTGAGCAGATCGCAAAGGGTCAGCGAGGAATACCGGCAAGATGGAGGAAAAAATAAAAAAGCGGGAGGCTTGCGCCTCCCGCAAATTGAAATGGGGGGAGAGAGGAGTGGCTCTATGGAGCCTCCGTGATCCCCGTAGGACCGCTCGATTCTTAGTGTCCGTCAAAACCGAGCGGCGTTCTAAATCCCTATGTGGAGGGTAAAGCGTACTCTACATAGGGGGACGGCCAGTCGTCAACCGAAGCACCGGTGGGTCACAGACGCCGGTGCCTTTGGATGCGGGCGGGGTGTCGGCCTCGCCCGCTATTTTTTAACACAAACGGCGTGTCTTGTCGATTTTTTTCCGAAAAAGATTTGACGTGTGCTCTTGACAATTGGATTTTGGTAGGGTATCGTGAGTTGACTTTGGAGAGTTCGCGATGTGGCATCCGACGCTTCGTGGCGGACCGAGTTTCATGGCGGCGGTGGCGTATTGGGTTTTTGCGGTGATCGCGGCGTGTGCGTTTGTGTATGTGGTTTACTTGACGTTGAAGGAGATGGGGACGATATGAAATTGTTCGATGGCGACGAGCGGGGAGCGGGTGAACCAATAAATGAGTATCGCGGCTGGAAAAGGCGTCTGGACTGAAACGCGATTCTGTAAAAAGTGTGGTCGCGCTTGCGGGCACGGTGGCGTCATTCAGGAAGATGGCGATTCCGTGCTCTGCGTGGACTGCGACAAGACAACAAACGCTGCCCAGCCAAAAATCATTCGCTATTGTGATCTTTGCGGCGGGCCGCGCGGCGCGCGGCCGCTTGTGATGAATGACGGGTTGGTACTTTGCGAATCTTGCCGCCAGTTCGAACAACTTCGTGGCGAGTTTATGTGCCCAACGTGTGGGACGAGCGGGAAAGAAGGAGTGCGATTGGACGGTGGCGGCGTTATGTGCCCCAGATGTTGCGCAAGTTTTGCGAAACCAGATCATTGTTATTTTTGCCATCGCCCAATTTTTAACAAAGACTTCAAGCTTGTTTGGGGCGCAAAATATGCGTGCCAGAGTTGCGCAGGCAACTTGGCGCAATGTTGGTATTGTGATCGTCTTTTGGCGACGGGGGATATTGCGTTTGCAAACGGATCAGGCACGGTTGTGCTCTGTGAAACATGTAGAACCGGTAGTAATCTACGTCGAGCTTCAGTAATGGTGAAAAAGCTGACGGGATTGCAGCAGCAGCACCCGAAGAGTTATTGCCAGTCGTGCTTTAGGGGCCCGGCAACGGCGATTGAAATGCTACAGTATCAGGGCATGCTCATCGCGATGAAGGAAATTAAATACCATGCATCCGTTTGTCGTCGATGTGGATGGGAGTTTGCGAAATCGGTCATGGGAAGGCATCTCGCTACGACCTGGTGGTCGCCTCTTTCGCTGGTTATTGGCGCTACAGTTGGCACTGCCGCGAACGGTCTCGCGATGACTAAAATCAAGCTGTTAAAGGAACCTTGCGCCTGCATCTTGCCTGAACACCGGGAAGTACTTTGAGAGTCGGACGCATTGTGCAACTTTTGCAAGGAAATTTGAGGGAGAGCGCTCAATTCAGCTTACTATGTGCAATTAATTCAGAGATCTTCCGCCAAAAGGCGGGACTACGAACGCGCTTTGTGCAACTTTTGCACGCTTCTTTGTAATGCAGTCTTTCGTGAAACGAAAGGCGACTAACGATGTGCAACTTTTGTACGGTTTTCGATTAGCGAGCCGAAGTGAACGCAATTGGTGCAACTTTTGACACGAGTTTGCCCGCTCCCTTGCGGTCGCGGCTCGTGAACTGCGCACATGTGCACTTTTGCAAGAACTTTTGCAAGATAGGGCGCGCCGGAGACGCGCCCTACGAAAAATCGCATTTTGCGCTTGCATCCGGCTGGAATATGAGTATCCTGTTTGCCTTGTGTTAAAGGAAGCGCACGGGGCGCGCCACTATAGAGGGAAGCGCGCCAAAACTGTGCTCCATTGGGGAGCACGATTAAGTCTAACAGGATTATCGCGTTAGCTCACCGATACCGCATGGGGACACTCCTCCCCTTGTCGATTTGAGCTGGCGCGATGCAGTGCTTTAGGAGTGAGCAAAGGGTGCCATGTCCACGACCGTCGAACGCCGCAAGGAACTGATCAAAAACTTCGGGATTAATGCGAAAGATTCCGGGAGCTGCGAAGTCCAAGTAGCGCTGCTGACTGAACGCATCACGGAAATGACCCGGCACCTGAAAGCTCACGCCAAAGACAATCACTCACGGTTGGGCCTGACCAAGATGGTCGCCCGCCGCAACCGCCTGCTGACCTACCTGCGCGACAAGGAAGTCGAGCGCTATAAGTCCCTCATCGAGCGCCTCGGCCTAAGAAAATAAGTCCTGAGTCCTGAGTCCTGAGTGCTGAGTAACAGCAAGTGCGCGCTGGCGCACAAACTCGGCGGCAAGAGTGCCGCCGCTCCCATTTTATATGCGCGAATCGCGTTGTCGTTACTCAGCACTCAGGACTCAGCACTCAGCACTAAGGAGATTTAAATGGCTCACGTGATTGTCGAACGACAAATCGGCGGGCGGACGTTGCGTCTTGAAACCGGGAAGATGGCCAAGCAGTCCGCGGGCGCCGTGGTGGCGACGATGGGCGAGACGATTGTATTGGCGACGGTGGTGGAAACGGCCGTCAAAGAAGGCACGGACTTTTTTCCGCTCACGGTCGATTACCGCGAAAAAGGCTACGCGGTCGGCGCGATCTTCGGCGGGCGCTTCATGAAGCGCGAGGGCAGACCCTCCGACAAAGAAACGCTGACGATGCGCCTGATCGACAGGCCCGTGCGCCCGCTGTGGCCCGCCGGTTACATGCGCGACGTGTTGATTCAGTGCCTCGTGCTTTCTGCCGAACCTGAAATCGAGCCGGATATTCTGGCGATGATCGGCACGTCGGCGGCGCTGATGGTGTCGAACCTGCCCTTCCAAGGCCCGATGGGCGCGGTGCGCGTCGGTATGGTGGACGGGCAGTACGTTATCCTTCCAACCAAAGAGCAGTGCGAAAAAGGCTCGCTGGATTTGATCCTCGCAGGCACGGACAAATCGGTGCTGATGGTCGAGGCCGGCGCGACCGGGTTGAGCGAAGACCAGATGGTTGGCGCGATTGAATTCGGGCACAATTTCATCCGCGAAATCACGGCGATGCAGCAGGAACTTGTTGCGAAAGTCCAGCCGAAGAAAGATCCGTTCATTGCGCCTGTCGAACATCCGATCGTCAAACACATCGTCAATGAATATCTTGGCGCCGCGAAGAAAGCCGCGATGACGCCGACAAAATTCGCGCGCCGCGATGCGCTTAAACAGTTGCGCACTGAGCTTGTGGACAAATACGCGAATGTGCAGGTGCACCCAGATCCGAGCAAGCCGAGCGCTGAGATTGTCGAAGCGGCTTTCGAACATCTGCAAGAGAAAGCCATCCGCACGCTGATCCGCGAAGGCATCCGCTGCGATGGCCGCAAGCGCGACGAGGTGCGGCCGATCACGTGCGAAGTGGCATTGCTGCCGCGCTGCCACGGTTCGGCGCTCTTCACGCGCGGCGAAACGCAGGCGCTGTGCACGACCACAATGGGCACCGGCGACGACGAACAGATCGTCGAATCGCTGCAAGGCGAATACAAAGACAAGTTCCTGTTGCATTATAATTTCCCCAGCTTCTCGGTCGGCGAAGTGAAGATGCCGCGCGGTCCGGGGCGGCGCGAGATCGGGCACGGCGCATTGGCGCGGCGCGCGATCAAGCCGATGCTGCCGGCGTTTGACGCGTTCCCGTACACGATTCGCGTGGTCAGCGAAGTGCTCGAATCGAACGGCTCAAGTTCGATGGCGAGCGTCTGCGGCGGAACGTTGTCGCTGCTCGACGCAGGCGTGCCGATGAAAGCGCCGGTAGCCGGCATCGCGATGGGCTTGGTCGAAGAAGACGGCGAATACTGCGTGGTCTCCGACATTCTCGGTGACGAAGATCATTACGGCGACATGGACTTCAAAGTTGCGGGCACCGAGGAAGGCATCACGGCGCTGCAGATGGATTTGAAGAGCATGGGCATTCCGCCGAACGTGATGCGCAAGGCGCTGGAGCAGGCCAAGGCCGGCCGCAAGCATATTCTCGCGCAGATGGCGTCGGTGCTTGCCACGCACCGGCCGAACATCAGCGAGCATGCGCCGAAGATTATTTCGCTGCAGATCGCGGTGGACAAGATCGGCAAGCTGATCGGCCCCGGCGGCAAGATGATCCGCGCGCTGGAAGAAAAGTACAAGGTGAAGATCGAAGTCGGCGACGACGGCAAGGTCAACATCGCCAGCAACAAGCGCGATCTGGCCGAAGCCTGCCAGCGCGACGTCGAGGGCCTCGCCGGCACGCCGGAAGTCGGCAAGATTTACATGGGCGAAGTGGTGAACATCAAGGAGTTCGGCGTCTTCTTCGAAATCCTGCCCGGCACCGACGGCATGTGCCACGTCTCGGAACTGGACGTGACCTACGTCAAGAATCCGAGCGACTTCTGCAAGATTGGCGACAAGATGGAAGTGAAACTGCTGGCAATCGACGACCTCGGCCGCCTGAAGCTCTCGCGCCGCGCGGTGCTCGCGCCGGGATCGGAGAACCAGCCGGCGCAAGGCGGCGGCGGTGGCGATCGTCCGCCGCGACGCGAAGGCGGGGGCGGAGGACGCGACCGCGGGCCGCGCAGGGATGGCGGCGGGGATCGCGGGCCGAGACGGGATGGGCCGCCGCAATAGGCTCACGCAGAGGCGCTAAGACGCAGAGGAAAACAGGGAGGTGGTCACAGATTGTGACCACCTCTTTTCATAGGGGAAATTGGCGTTTTAGCGACGAAAATGGGTTGAGGTGGTCACAAATTGTGACCACCTTTTATTGAATCCGGAGGGTTTATGTCCTCTCGTTCGCGCGGTATGAAGCATGCGCTTGCCACGATTCCGCGGGAACAGTTGGATCGCCGCATCTTATGGATGCGCGGGCAGAAAGTGATGCTGGACGCCGACTTGGCGGAGATTTACGGCGTTCAAACCAAGGCTTTGAATCAGGCGGTGAAGCGCAATGCGGAGCGTTTTCCCGCCGATTTTATGTTTGCCTTGAGCGCCAAAGAGAAGTTTGAGGTGGTCACAAATTATGACCACCTTAAGAAGCTAAGATTCTCGCCGACGCGGCCATACGCGTTCACCGAGCATGGTGCGATCATGGCCGCGACGGTGCTCAACAGCCCAATAGCGATGCAGGCCAGCGTGTTCGTCGTGCGCGCGTTTGTAAAATTGCGCGAACTGCTGCTCACGCACAAGGAACTCGCGCGAAAACTACAGGAATTGGAATGGCGGCTGGACGGGCACGATCAGGACGTGCGCGGGCTGGTCGTGGCGATACGCGAATTGGCGGAGCCGCTACGCGAGCGGAAGAGGGCGAGGATTGGGTTTCGGCGGGGGAAGGTGGGGGCTTGAGCGTTGCGCGCGTCGGGAGTTGATTTTTGACGGCGGCGGGTTTAATTTCGTGCCTGTCCCGGTGCCTGTCCCTGATATTCAGACAACTTGCCTTGACACTATACGCCAAAGGCGTATAGCTTGTCGGATGAGTGCGAAGGTGGCGCACGTCAACTTGAAACCGGAGACGGAGCTTCGTGCCTGGAACAACAATCAAGCTCGTTGAAACGCCGGTATTTCATAGTGAATTGAACCAGTTGCCATCCTATGCGGCGGCGTGGAAATGTGCAACGGAGTGAATGGAGCGTTCGAGTGCGGCGTTGGCGATGCGCGTGCAGTTGTGAGAGAGCAGTTTGAATAAGCGGCGTGCGCGGTAGTGGCGT
>DATGGK010000144.1:0-40028 GCA_035308565.1 Planctomycetota bacterium
CCCCTCTCCCCCAAGGGGAGAGGGGAACCGGCGGCAGGAGTGCCGCCGCTCCGATGGTGGGGATGACGCTGGTCGAGATCCTCACGGCGCTGTTCGTGCTGTCGATTGGCCTGGCGGGCGTGCTGTCGATCACGATCCGCAGTTCGCAGATGGGCGCCATCGCCGCGGATCGCAACAACGCGTCGGTGATCATGCCGGAAGCGATCAAGGACATTGAACACATGTTGCTGGTGGACTCGAATGCGGCGGCGCAAGTCGGCGCGTCGCATTTGGGCGAATTAATGGACACGGTGGATTTGGGCGCGGGCACCAATCCGTTCGCGAATTACGTCTTCTACTCCACGAGCAACCCGACCGGCGGAACGGCGCCCTTTACATACAGCAATCTGACGTACCCCACGCCGACAGTGGACAATGTAACCGGGCGAAACCTGTATCTCGCTTATTGGCCGATGAACATGTGGTACTCGCGCGTGATGGGGCAGTTTCCAAACGCCGGGCCGGAGAAGTTGCTCAACAACACCGGCATCGCATACCGCGGATTGTTCAAACTTGAACCGCATCCCGAATGGGTGCCCGACCCTTCAGTGCGCGGTCCGAACCGCGAAATCCCGGATTCGGCTTTCGCTGGTGTTTATGTGCTGACGCTCACCATGTACCGCGATCTCGATCCAGGCAAGCTCACGACAGACGCCACCAAGCGTTTGCAGCAAGTCAGCGACCCGGTGGTGGTTTATCTTCGCGATAAGAAGGTGCGGTAATGAAGCAGGGGAGCGAAACTGTACCGCCGGCTTCCAGCCGGCCCGGACACTCTGCCGGCTGGAAGCCGGCGGTACAAATGCCCCGCGGCTTTACCGTGCTGGAAATCATCATCGCCTCCTCCATCGCGCTGATCGTCTTCGCCATCGGCTATCTGGCGATCAGCACCACCACGAAAGTTGGCGATCAGACCACCAAGATCATCCGCGATACCGAAAACGCGCGCTTGTTCTTCAACATGCTTGAACGCGACCTCGCGACGGCGCTGCCCGGGCCGGGCAACATCGAGAAGAAGCGGGAGACGCTCAGCCAGTCCCAGCCGTACTCCCACGACGCCGTCACCAATCCTTCGCCGCTGGTGATCACTGAAAGCGTCAGCAGCGCCACGCCGTTGAGCGACATCTTGCAGTTCTATTGCCGCTCGGACAGTCCAAACGTGCGCGACGAGATCATTCTCGTGCGCTATTACGTCAACCGCAACGATCACACGCTCTGCCGCGCAACGACTGTCTACGATCCCACGGTCGCTCAGCCGCTCCCCGATTACGTCGATCCAAAAGGCACGCTCACCAACGCCAGCAACAGCGATCTGGCGCTATTCGACAACGTGCGGCAATTGGTCGTGAATTTTCAGGAATGGCGTGCGGATTTGAAGCAATACGCCAAAGAAAGCGGAACCATTGTGATTCCGATCGATCCGAACACCGGCACCTATTCGCTCGCCGATTCCGTGCTCGTCACCGTCATCTTCACGGACGATTTCAAGCAGAAGACGCTCGACGCATACAACCCGGACCATTCCACCGGCAACACGAATTACCAGACGAATTTGAACAAAACGTACCGGTCGTATTCCAAAGTGCTGCAGATTCCGGCGGCCTTCAAGGAATAGCGGAGTGCATGGCCATGAGAAACTTGAGAGAGACACGGGGACACGGGGACACGGGGACACGGGGACCGACCTCGGAGCTCTTCCGTTGCAGGTGGGCCGCCGAGCGCTTTCTTTGCAGAGCGCGCTTCGTCGCGCGCGGGAGCGTGCTGGTATTCGCCGTCGTGGTGCTGGCGGTGCTGGCGCTGCTGACAACGGCGTTTCTGATTGTGGCGCGGCACGCGATTGCGGCGTCCAAGAGCACGGTCACGTCGATGCAGGCCGATGTGGCGGCGCTGTCAGGCAACGGACGCGCGCAGGCGATGTTGGGTCAATCGGTAAAAAACAATTACACGAACACGCACGGCGGCGTCGTGACGAATGTGAACGGCGATTTGTTTTTGATCAACGCGAAAGAACAGTTGCTCAAGGGTCCGGCTTCAAACAGCGTGTTCAATCTCTTCGAACACGACGAGAATTTCGACATCGCCAACGCCATCACCACGCCGTCGTACGCGGTGCTCTCGTCGCAATTTCCGGACGAGCACAACGGCGTGACCACCACGGGCGCGGTCAACACGCCGTATTTCTCGTCAGCGCCGCTGCGCATCGATGCGTATTCGCTCGGTGCCGACCGCGCCGAGGGCTACTACATGCGCGCGAGCATGACGGAGTTTTATGGCGGCGTCAATCCGGTGATTCGCAAACCGCTCACCGCAACCGGCACCGTGCGCGGGCGCAATTACGTCTGGGTGCGCGATTTGGATTCCAATTTCCTCGCGATTCCGGCGCTGTGGGGTTTGAATCTTAAGAATGTGCCCAATGCGCCAAGTGAGCGGGCCATCGCGCAGGCGATTCTGGAATATTTGCGCACGACACCGAATTCGCAGATGAGCAGCACAATGAGTCAGGCGGACCCGGCCTTCATTGCCGGCATAAATCCTCCGCAATTGGTCAATTCGCCGCTGGTTGCGCAGTATTTTGCGCAAGGCGGGGCCCCGTCCTATACGCTAGGGCAGATGCCCGATTCGATCGCCTCCTTCGCGCTGCTTTTCCCTCAGTACGAGAACAGTCCCAACTATGCGTTTTGGCGCGCGGACCTCGACAATTATTTCACCGCGTATTTTGACGCCGCCAAAAATCCCGACGGCAGCTATAAAGTTGACCCGTCCAACGCCATGATGCCCGTTTACAAAACCGGAATCGCCGCGATCAACATCAACACTGCGCCGGAAGAGACCATCCAGGCGCTGATTTCGCAGATTCCATTTTCCGATTCGGGCACTCTTGCGACGATCAAGACGCCCAGCGGCCAGTATTATTATTCGGAAGCGCTGGCCAAGCGCATCGTCGGCAAGCGGCCGTTCCTCTGCCGCATGGATTTCGAAGATTTCGTGGCTTCGCTGCTGCCCGGCAACCCCACCGACGGCACCACGCCAGTCGGCGCCATTCTTTCGGCCTTGCAGAAGCGCGTCGAAGTTCAGCGCCCCGACGGAACGATGGCGACCGAACTGCGCTTGTCGCAATTCATGGAAATCGCCGGCTTGCCGGAAGGCGATTATCCGCCGGACGCCAACGGCAACGTCAAACTCAATCCGTACAAAGACGCCAACACCAAACCGCGCATGATCACGCGCTTCAATTATTTCCTCGACGACAGCGACACAACCATCCCGACCCGCTCCGACTGCGTGCTTTCGGTAAAAGCGTTCAACAACGTGCTCAACTCGCTGTCAGCGTGCCCGAACGCGGGGCTCAATGCCTACAACGTAAGGCAAGTCATTCCCGGCGGCACGACTGGTTTGAATGCTGGCGATGTGATCATCAGCAGCACCGGCAACCTGGGCAATCTGCATCCAGGTGGAGACGACACGATTAGCGGAAACAATGTCGTCGCTGGACCGAACGGCACGGCCGAGACCGAACTGTTCGGCTTCAGTTACTACAGCCACGATTACGCGGCGCAGGAATACAAACCCAACCGCTTGAACACCGCCGGCAATGTCACGACGGACCCCAGCGATCCGCGCGTGTGCGGCAAATTTGTATACGGCGATCCCGCGGCCAATTACGTGCCGCTCAAGCAGAATCCGAACACGCAGAAGCCCTACAACAATTACGGCATCGAAGACCTGCAAAAATGGAGCTGCATCGGCGAAGGCACGCTCTCCGGCTACTACGACATGTGGTTCAACATCCACGACAAGATGATCATGGAATTGGGCGAAGACCATTCCAAAGACCAACCGCCGGCCACGCCGGACATGCCGTGCATTACCGCCGACGACGCGAGCATTTTGCTGACGGGCGTGCACGGCGACGATGTTCAGGAAGTCAACATGGGCGACCCGGTGGATCCTGGATCGCCTGTGGCGCTGCCCGGAGCGAACATGGTGCTGGAAACGCTGCCGAATGCGCTCAACAGCAACGGACAGCCCGGCGATGACAAAGTCGTGAAGGCGATTCGGCTGAGCATGTACGATTCAACCACGTTCGATAACGGAATCGATCCAAACGATACGTGGTATCCGTTCGCAAACGACGGATACGATTACATCATTCCTGGACCAAGCGGAGTATTGATGACGCCGCTGCAGCCGCCTGACCCGAACAATCCCGATCCCAACGATATCGACGTGCTCGTGGACATTATTATCGATGGCGGCAACGGCATTTGCGACACAAGCGCCTCGGATGACGTGCGCAGCGCCGACGGTTTGCAGATTCAAATCGGCGCAAACCTCATGTGCAATTCGGACGTATGGGGTCCCATCCGCGCCTCGCAACGGCCCATCGACCAACCCTACGCGCTGGACAATCAGACGGATTTGGCGCGCCGCCAGGTGCCGACGGCGAGAATCACTTCCGGCAACATGGGCGACGTGGCCTGGTCGCCGCCGATCTGCTACCGCTCGCGCTTTTACGGACTATACGTGCTCGCGCAGGGCCTGAGCACGCAGCCGAAAGTGTACGGCACAAACACCGGCGGCGCCGTGGCGGTGGGCGGCAGTTCGCTGACCTTCACCACAACCGACACCAACACCGATTTATCGCAAGTGCTTTATCCGGGCGCGCTGCTGGCGGTGGCCAGCGTTCCCAGCGGCTATGTGACAACGCAGACGAACGTGTACGTGGTGAATTCGTTCGCAATTAATGGATTGTCCGCCGTCATCACGATCTCGAGTCCGGTCGTGACGCCCATCAATCCGGGCGACAACGCCGCGATTTACTCGACGCAAGTGACCGGCGAACGCCGCATTGAATCGACGTACGACGCGCTCAACGACGAAGTGCTCTGGACGAAGTCGCCGCTGACGGACAAGCGGGCGCTGGGCGACCCGTAAACTTCAAAGTCCTGAGTGCTGAGTCCTGAGTGCTGAGTGCTGAGTGCTGAGTAGGACGGCTCTTCGAGCCGTTCCGCGATGGCACGAGCCGCGACCGCAAGGGAGCGGGAATGGTCGCGCAAAATGCCCGCTCCCTTGCGGTCCGCGGCTCGTATGCGTCGAAGCCGATTCGCAGTAGACAGAAACTCCCCTCTCGACTAGCTTCTCAAAAAAGCGCGCAGCGTTTTTTCGCCGCTGTTACTCAGCACTCGGGACTCAGCACTCAGGACTCGGAAATGGACCACCGAAAAATCTACCTCTGCGGCCCGATCATGGATTGCCAGCTCAACGACACCAAGGATTGGCGCACGCGCGCGAAGGAACGCCTTGCGGGACGCTTCATCCTGCTTGATCCGATGCGCCGCAGTTTTCGCGACAACGAGATCGACAGCGCGAACGAAATTGTCGATTTCGATTTGCAGGATGTCCGCGACGCCGATCTGCTGCTGGTGAATTATTCAAAGCCGAGCGTGGGCACGTCGATGGAAGTCTTCTACGCCAGCCACGACCTGCGCAAATTCGTGGTCGCCTTCGCACCGTTCGAGTTCAAAAACTGCTCGCCCTGGATGGTGCGCTTTTGCACGAAGATCATGCCGGATTTGGATTCGGCGATTGATTATATTGAGCGACATTTTCATTAGAGGCGCGGCCCAGTTCCGTGAAGAAGAAAAGGCCTAATAAGCCAATAGGGCCGATAGGGCAAATACCCGCAGAATTTGCGCGTTATTGTTAACTCAGCACTCAGCACTCAGGACTTTCTTGAGTGCTCGCGCCACTTCTTTCGCCAATCCCTCAATATCTTCCGCAAAAGCGGGCCGGTACACGAACGCTTTGCACGCGCGCGAGAGCATGATGTTCACGCCGCGCTCCTGATTGAGGCGAAAATCCGTGCGGATGCCGATCACGGGAAGGCCTTTGGCATAGGCATACCCGACTTCGAAACTGGTGCCGCTGTCGGCGTCGGGGCCGTCGAGCCAGGCCAGCACGCAGCGCGACGCGTCGATCTGCTCGATGCAGCCTTTGAAGATTAAGCCGAATGCCTTCTGATCGTTGAAGCGGTCGTCGTATTTGAAATCCTGCGGAAGCAGGATGCGCACGTTTGGGCACAGGCGTTCGACAGCCGCGGCGAGCTCGCGGTTGATGCGCCGCTCGTGGATTGTGAACAAGGGTCCGGCAAGATAGACGAGAGATTTCGATTCCATTTTTGATTTTGCCATGCTCACCCGGAGAAATAATCTGCGTCCTATCAGCCCCATTCGGCCTATAAGTCCTATTTTATCGGCACGCCGCCGCGAATTCATTCACAGTAATAAAAAAGGACGGGCAGAAAGCCCGTCCCCACACACAGATCTTTTGGAGTGCCATCGTCTCGCGCTACTTGGCCGACACTCCCTTCTGGCCGTGCACATTGTCGATGGTGATCGACTGACTAAACGAGGCACTTGCGTGCGCCTGGCGGTACTCGTTCCAGAGCTTCAACTGCCCTGCGTCGAGCACGCCCGCCAGTTTCTTTTCGGCGCTGTCCGTGTGTTTTTGAGTCAAAGCGGTGAAATCGTCCATCGAGAAGTTCATGTCACCTTCCTTGGTCGGTTTGGCTTCCTGGCTCAATTCGCCGCTTAAAGCTTTCTCTTCACTGTTCAGGATGCCGCTCATCTGTTTCTTCTGCGCATCGGTGAGCTTCAAATCCTTCGCCAGCGTGTCGTTCATTTCCAGCGCGCTGACGCGAACTTCCGTATTCGATTTTACGTTTTCCTTCTGGTTTCCTCCAAACAGCCAACTCAGCCAACTACCTTGCTTCTTTGGCGTATCCAGCGATGTGGCCGGCGCATTGTCAGCGGCGAATTCCACGTTCAAAGTCTTCACTTCGCCGTTCCGTGTGACGGTGAGCGGATGCGAGCCGGCGCTGGCGGCCTTCACTCCGTCGATGATCGCTTTCGGATCGTAGACTGTCTTTCCATCAAAGGACGTGATTGCGTCGCCCACCATCAGTCCGCCCTTCTCCGCGGGCGAATTCGGAACCACGCTCACCACAAACGCGCCCTGCGTTGCGTCGTTCTTGAACTTCGTCTTCAAGTCGTCGCTGATCGGCGCCAGTTCCACGCCTAGCCGCGGCTTATTGCCGCTGGAAAAATCGTTGCGCCCCATGTGGCCGCTGCCTTCAAATTCACGGCGCATCTGGCTGAACGTGTCATTCATTTCTTTCGAGAAGCGGTCGTTGGCGCCGAACAATTTGTTCTCCAGTTCGGTCATGCGTTTCTCAAGTGCTTGAATGCGGTCGTCCGTGGTTTTCACGCTCGTGTTCCCTTCAGTTTTCGGCGGTTCGGTCTGCGCGCCGTAAACTCCAAATGCCAGCGCCGCAACTAGCGCGACGGGCACGATGAATCGATTTTGTGCGAACTTCATTGCTCTGTCCTCCCAGTTCAGTCCCTCCTCATTCCCTCGCTTCAACCTTCTCTCCGTTAATTTGACGTGATCAGCGTGTGGCCTCTTCACATTCGAACCGGGATTGAAGATTAAAAAATCTTTCGTTTCGCCGCGCGTGGCGTTCTGCACGTCGTCAATTTTTCCAAACTGGCATATAATGCGCTTTTAATGCGTGTGGAGACCTAAACCGATGAGTTCCGAAGCCAATCTGTCTGAAAAACAGGCAGCGCCTGTCATTCGGCGCGCCACGCCGTGGTGGTTGACCGCGCTAAAAATTACCGGCATTGTTGTCTGTCTGCTCGTCGCGGCGGCTGCCTATCTTTATTTCTTCGAAATGCCGAGCCATTCCGCGCCGTCGCGCCCGCCGGCGAAGATTGCGGACACCAGCGACAAAATCATCGACTCGATTCATCGCGGCATGGATTACATCGAACGCCACCAGGAAAGCGACGGCCATTTTTCGAAAGGCTGGCTCGATCCGAAACCGGCGTTCACCGCGCTGGTCGTGGATGCGCTGGCGCGTTCGCCGGAGAAATTTCGCGAGAAGGATCATCCGTTTTTGAAGAAAGCGGCGGAAGCGATCATTTCGAAGCAGCAGCCCAATGGTTCGCTCTGCACGCCCGTGTTGAGTCTCGACACGTACAGCACCGCAATGAGCGTGCTGGCTCTGACGGCGCTTGAAAATCCGGAGTATAAGCCGGTGATCGACAAGGCCACCAAATTCCTGCTCGACTGCCAATACAAAGACGACGAAACCAGCGGCCCGAATGCCGGCGGCGTGGGCTACACGAAAGGCGGCAAGACCAGCGGCGATGTCTCCGCGACGTGGGTCGAATCGCTGAAAGCCGCTGGCGTGAAGGAAGGCGATCCCGCGTTCAAGAACGCGGAGAAATTCTTCTCGCGGCTTCAGAATGACACCGAGCTCAACAAAACGCCGCCCATTAATGACAAGCAGATTGGCAGCGACGGCGGATTCAATTACGCGCCGGGCGAAAGCAAATGCGAAGAAGTGCGAGGCGGCGTCCATATTTTGTGGAGCTATGGCCTGATGAGTTATCAGGGATTGAAGAGCTTCATGTACATGAACATCCCAAAAACCGATGCGCGCATTCAATCCGCGTTTCGGTGGGTGCGCGAGAATTACACGCTCGAAGAAAACCGCAACATCGGCCCCGACGGGCTTTATTATTATTACATGACCATGGCCAAAGCTCTTTCGCTGTACGGCGAGCCGGTGATCACCGCCAGCGACGGCGCGAAACACGATTGGGCCAGGGAGCTGAGCGAAAAAATCATCTCGCTGCAGGATTCCGAAGGCGCCTGGCACAACACCGCGTCGTCGCGCTGGATGGAGAACGACAAAGTGATGGTGACGTCGTTCGCGATCCGCGCGCTGTCGATTTGCCATGATTTTTTGAAGGAGCATCCGGCGAAGTGAAAAGCTTTTTTCACGCAAAGGCGCTAAGAAAGGCGCAAAGAACGCAAAGAAAACGGAGTAGCGTTCGCTCCCATTGTCCTCTTTGCGCTCTTTGCGGGACCTTTGCGCCTTTGCGTGAAAAGACGTTGCTTCGAAATTTCATTGCATTTCCCGCCCAATAAGTACGTTAATACTCTCATGATTCCTGTCCGCACCGGCCAGACGATGGTTGTGCCTGCGTCGGTCACGGGAGGCGAGCCGCCTGCGCCGCAGTTGACGCCCGCCTTGATCCAAAGCTACCTGCGTTCGCGCGGCGTGGCTGAGGAACTGCTTATTCACACGCAGGAGTACCAGGATTTTTTGCGCGAAAAGGGCGTCACCGAATTGGGGCGCGGCGGCGAAGGCGCGGTTTATTTTCTGCGCGGGCACGTGGTCAAACTGGTCGGCGCCGATTTCGCTCCGGCGCTGTTGCGCGAAATCGTCCACATGCTGCACCTCAACCCCATCGCGGGCACAGCGATCGACTCGGCCATGGGCGAACGCCAGCGCCACGACCTGCCCGGCCTGCTCTGGGTCTACACGCTTTCCAACGGCGGGCTTTCGGTCGGCATGAAGCCTTTCGACCTGAGCGATCAGGTGCGCGGTTCGACGCTGCACGACCGGCTGTTCGTCGGGCCGCAACTTTCGCGCGACCACACGCTGCGCGCGATTCTGTCGATTGCCAAAACGCTGGTCTATACGCAAAAAAAAGGCATCGTACACCACGACTTGAAGCCGCCGAACATCTACATTCCCGGCGATTCGAAGCAGGATCCCGTCGTCTTCGATCTCGGACAGGCGCTCTGGCGCCAGAACCAGTGGGGCGCCAACTGGCTTACGCACGCGCACAATCTCCACTATTGGTACAATGGCACGTATCAATACATGCACCGCCAGCGCCGGATGGCGCACTTGTGCGCGTTGAACATCGCCGGCGGCATGCCGCCCACGCGCGCCGAGCGCCACGCGTTCAAAGAATTCGTGCCGACCTTTTACGACGATGTCTTCGCTTTCGCGTACATCGTCCGCAACATCCTGCGCAGTTCGTTCATGAGCCTGCGCGAAATCGACAAACGTCTGCTTGCCGATTATTACCGCGGTCTGATGGGCATGACGCGCGCCAAGCGCGAATCGTCGCAGCCGGCGATGCGCAAAAGCACGATCATGGCGCGCGTGAAATTTATTTTTGGCAAGGACGCCCCACCGCCCGAACTGCCGCCGTCCAAACCGCCCGCACAGCCGCCGACGGCCGAGAACATGGAACAGGCGTGTGCGAAGTTGGAACCGATCATTAAGAATTTGCGGGAGATAAAGTGAGTGCAGCGTAGAACGGAGCTCCGCTCCGTTCTTTTTCGCGCTAATATTGAACGGAGCGGAGCTCCATTCTACCAACGCTCGAAATTGAGCGGAGCTCCGTTATACAAGAATATTCACGCTTGGCGTTCTTTCCGCAACTGCGCGATCTTTGCTTCTTTTTCGCGAATTTTGCGGCGGATGTTTTTTACTTCCTGCGTTGCGTCAGCGACCGCCGGGTCTTTCGAGGTCAGCCCCAAATCCGGCGCGTCGGCCCAACAGCGCATCACCGTTTCACCCAGCTTCGCGTGCGCGGCTTTCAAGTCGTAGCGCAGTTTTTCCAGTTCCGCGCGGGCCATGCCGATTTTCGTGTAACGCGTGGCGGTTTCACCGGCGCTGCGCAGGCCTTCGCCGATGGTTTCGAAAAAGCCTTTCGATTCGCTGCGCGAACTGGGGCGCGCGCTGCGCTTCGCGCCGGAGGCGCTGTGCGCGCGGACGTCCTCTTCCTCGTCCTCGGCGGCTTCTTCAGGTTCGTGAATTTCGTCGTCGTGCGCCGTGGGCGCGTCCTCGCCCAGTTCCTCGGAATCGATCCAATCGCCGGGATCGTCTTCAATGCGCGCTTTGATTTTCGCGGAGATGATTTTGCGGTTGGGTCTGCGGTCGTCGGGGTCCATCTGTGCTGCTCCGATGAGTTGGACGTGCGCGCTGAAGTTTAACCGGCGCGCACGTGTGTTCCATCGGAGAATTCCCGCTCCCTTGCGGTCGCGGCTCACAAAAGCGTCGTGGCTCGTTAAAACGCTTACGGCCCTTTCTTTTTGTTGGCTTTGTCGATTTCGGCCTGGATCTTCGCGTTTTCCTTAGCTTCCTTGATTTCGTCCGGCGTGAGCGGCCGCAAGAATTCGTACGCGCCCCACGCCAGCGCCAGAAACACGCACAGCAATCCCGCAATCAGCAGCGTCTTGCTGTCCCCACCGGCCTTTTTTATTCCGGGAGCCTTGTCTGCCATGTCCTTTCACTCCTTAACAAGTCCATGCATATAAAATATGCATTTCGGTCCGCATAATGGACTTGTTATGAGTCTCGAACACTACAAAGAATTGGTAATGGTGTGTTCAACGAATCGGCGATTCCTGTTGAACCAACACAACGTACGTATCGCCATCGTTGGATTTGTAGACGGTGCTTTCGCCGAAGTGGACCGGATGCTCGTCCTCCATCTCGACTTTGCGGTCCGTCATCGGCTTGTTGAAATCCTCCTTCGCGGTCAAGCGGAGATACAATGTCAGACCTTTCTCGCGGGAAAGGTTCATTTTGGTTGTAAGCGTGCCGGAATAAACACCGCCGCCATGAGGGATCGCAATTTCGTGCAGCGTCCGCTTTACGTTGCCGTCCGCCAGGTCGATGATGCAGACCTTGGCCACAGAGTGGCTCATCGACCAAAGGGCTTCTTTGAGTGCCAGCGAGTAGCGGCCTGCAAATGGCGCCTTCAGGCCGGAGTTGTACCAAATTTCGAAGGCGTTGCCACCGCGTAGACGAACGACCATGACGTAATCGGGATGCGATTCAATGTCACGGTTTGCCTCCACGAATTTTGGCGCCGCTTTTATGAGTTGCAGTAGCGCCGCCATCTTCTCCCGTCCTTCCGGCGGCGTGAGGGGCAGTTCGGAGTAAAGCCGGTGCGCCAGGGAGGGATCGCGTTCGTCAACGACATGCTTGAACCAGTCCAGCCGGAGGAACTGAATCTCCGCAATCGCGTTAGCGTCCAGGTTATCGATCGCTTCCGCCGTACCCCTCGGATAAACCTGCTGCAAGTCGTTGCCCGCGAAGGCCGGCATCAGCCAAAGCGCTGCCAGCTCAAGACAGACTGCGAGTCCGGTCCTCATGTTTGATCCCTTATGAGTTTTGATTGGATCGGCGAGCTGCCATTACTTTTGCATGCGCAGCCACTTGGCCCACTTCTCTACGTCGTCGCCGAAATTCTGTCCGGTGAAATCGCTTAAGGCGGAGCAGGGCGCTTTGACGGTGGTCTTTACGCTGGTGATCTTCAATTCCGGAAACTGAATCGGGAAGCTTAATGGAATCACCAGCGCGGTGTTGAACGCCGCGCCGTTTTGCACGGTATAGGCGTCGATTTGGCGCGTCACGAAATTCTTCAATTCGGAATTCTGCGTGCGGATTTCCAACGATGCGTAGTAAAGCATCGAGCCGAGCACGCGGCGGTCTTCCAAGCCGCGCAGCGCGGCCTCGGCGGCTTTCTTCGTGATTGGATCTTTGCCGTAGTTGTCCTCTTCGAATTGCGAAATGTAGGTTTTTACCAATGAATCCATCGCGGTTTCGTCGTCGCGCGCTTTGATCAGCGCAATGTCCTGCTTGCGCACGGCTGCCGAGGGATCATACAGCGCCGTGAGCGCCAAGCGGCGCGAGACGTCCATGTTGAATGGCTTGAGAAACTCGATTCCCGCCAGTGCCGCCAACCGCGTTTCTTCGTCCGCGCCGCTTTTGAATGCATCGACGTAACGCAGCGCGACTTCCGCGGCTTTCGGCCCTTCCTTCGTCAAGCCGGCTTGAGCGGCTTTGCGCGCGGATTCGTCGCTGGCAAACGTGGGCAGCAACGCCGTGCACCAGTTCATCACCTTCTCGTCGTATTCGGACATGGCGTGCTGAGTCGGCGTCTCCGCGCGCAAACCGATCACCGGCGTATCGTCAATTGGCGCGGCCACGGCCACCGCGGCTGACGGCCTGGAGAGAGTCTGCGGCGCGAAGACGATTTTGCGCGCTTCGGCGTGGCGCGGGTCGGCTTTCAACGTTGCCGATAATTCCTGATCGGCGTAATCGTAAAGGCGCTGCGCCTTCGCCCATTTATAAAGCTCAAAATGCCCAGCGGCGTTGTTGTCTTTGAGCGCCATGGAACGCTTGCGGTATTCGGCGCGGTTTTCGTCGTCGAGCGTGATTGAGACGATCTCGCTGCGGTTAAGGCAGAGCAGCTTTCCGCCCGTGTTGATCACGACCAGCGGGTCGCCCGGCGTATCGCGGATGACTTGGCCTTCCACGACCGTCCCGCCGCTGACGGCGACGCTGTCGGCCGACCGGCACGTCAATGCCGCAGCGCACAGGGCCACGACCGTTCCAAACTTCGGCAGGCGGGCCGCCTTCACCACAAATCGTTGCATCGTCGCACTCCTTCGCGCAATCCCCGCAGGTTGGACGGAGCAGTGTACCACTCTATTGCCCAAAAATGCCCAAAAAAAGTGGGACGAAGCGAAAGCCCCGTCCCACAGATTACGACAAACGATTCACAACCACGGGCTAAAAGCCCGTCTTACTTCTGGGCGACAAGAGTGTCGCTCCTCCAATCAAACCCAGCCTTGCCGGTAGGCCGGGCGCTTCACAAACTTGTTCGCCGACTCCACGTTCGTCACCTTCATACCCGCCGCGTCCCAGGAAATCGATTCCCCGCTGCGGATCGCCAGGTTCCCCAACTGCACGAACTCGGTCAGCGGCACCGCGTAGTCGAACGTCGAACTCGTCGGCAAATTGTTGACGATTGCGTGCGCAAATTCCAACTGCGGGTTCCCCGCTTTCGGGCTGCGCCGTTCCGTCTTCTTGATCTTGCCGGTTTCGATGCTCTTCTTCACGTCGGCGGCGCGCTCTTCCGGGTAGATCGTTGGGTTGCCGCAGTACGCTTCGGTGTCCATGATGCAGCCCTCGGTGCCGATAAAAATCATGCCCGACGTGGCTTTGTTGAACTTGTCCACTGGAATGCGCGGATCGGGTTCCGGCTTGTTCTGCTTGCCGTCCTTCGTGCCATCGTGCCACGATACGGTCATCTCGTTGTAGTTCTTCGACGCGGGGATGTGATAGACCAGCTTCGTCCACATCGGCGCGGTGAGCGTCGTGATCGGTCCCGCTTCGACGTCAATCTTCGACGGATTCGGCCGGCCCAAGAGGCTAAAGGCGCAATCCATCACGTGGCAACCCATGTCGCCCAGCGCGCCCGAACCGTAATCCCACCAGCCGCGCCACTTGAACGGGTGCATCGACTCGTACTTCGCGCTGCCGTCCGGCTTCTTGCCCGTAACGAAATCGAAGTAGGGCACGGCAGTCTGCTGGCTTTGCCACAAATCCCAATCCAGATTCGCCGGCGCCGTGGTCGGGCGGATCGACAATACGCCTTGCGGCCAAATCGGCCGGTTCGTCCACAGCCGCACTTCCTTCAGCGTGCCGATGCCGCCTTGGTCGATCACTTCTTTCACCCAGCGCTGCCCTTCCATCGTGCGGCCCTGGTTGCCCATCTGAGTGACGACGCCCTGCTCTTTCGACAGCCGCAGCAGTTCGCGCCCTTCCCAGATCGTGTTGCACAGCGGCTTTTGCACGCAGATGTGCTTCTTGTTCTTCAGCGCCCACACGGCGGCCGCGTAATGCGTGTGGTCAGGCGTCGAAATGATCACCGCGTCGATGTCCTTGGCCATCGTGTCGAACATCTTGCGGAAATCGGTGAACGGCTTGGGGTCCTGAGCCGCCAGCTTTCGCTTGGTCAGCGACTCCAAGTACTTCTTCTTGCCTTCTTCCAGCCGCTTGGAATCGCAATCCACAATCGCAACGAGGTTGTGCTCCGTCGCGATGTTGGCGCAATCGGATTCGCCCTTGCCGAGCGCGCCGATCTGAGCGATGTTGAGGCGTTTGGAAGAGTCGTCGCCCCACACCAGGCGCGGCGCGAATGCCGCGGCCCCAGCTATGGCGGTCGAACGAACGAGAAAATGGCGTCGATTCATCGTCATTGAAAGGTCTCCATAAAGGACGTTATTGTCGCATTATCCATTCTTTTACTAAACCGCGAAAGGGAGTTTTTTTGCGAAAACAGCAGAATATTGCGTTGGCGTGAAAGGATGGGTGGCCCACCCCAGCGGGGCGGGTCGCGAAGCGATAAGAAGCCCCTCCTGAATCTCACGCATCTCGGTTTTGCGTGTGGCTCAGGAGAGGCTTCTTGTGCCTTCGGCAACCACCCCGCTGGGGTGGGCCACCCACGCTTCCGCACTCAGCACTCAGGATTCAGGATTCAGGACTCAGCCCTTCTTTCTCTGGATTTCGGCTGCGTGCTCTGTAGACTCACCCCCATCACATCGAAATTCGAAAGGGATTCATGCCTTACAAGGTCTTTACCGCGCCCACGGGTTCGGGCAACATTATCTTCGAAGGCGACGTGCTCAATGGCTATACCTCGCCCGACGGCAAGAAAGTCGCGCTGAAATTCTTTTCCAATGACCGCGGCTACACCTGCGCCGCCTACGACGTGAGCGCCGACGACGCCAAGGGGTTGCGCGACGAATTGGCGCAGTTGCTCGAAGCGAATGCCAGCAACATGACCAAATTCCAAGCCGCGTCCAGCACCAAACATTTCACGCTCACCCGCGAATTGGACAACATCCCGCTGATCCTCGGCTGCATCGGCACCGATCCGCGTTTTGGGTCGTGCTACCACCGCGGGGATGCGGCGGCGATGCAGAAGGTGCTGGCGGAGTTCGATACGGTGTTGAAGACGATTGCGGACGTGCAGGCGGGGAAGGGGCCGACTGCTTGAATGTACCGCCGGCGTCCCGCCGGCCAGTTTCTTGCCGGGCAATGCCGCCGGTACAGACCGGAGATCGTGCATGGTCCTGACCATGACCATCGTGGCCTTTGTCGCGATTGTGCTGCTGTTGATCGCGGGCACTGTCGATGGATGCTTTGCGGTGCTTCCGGCGGAATTTCGCAAGGTTCCGCCAAAAATGATCTGGGCGATCATGACCGCATTCGTGCTTTATTTGACGGCGCTGATTCTGGCGCAAAAAATGCCGGGGCCGGCCGCCTTCGCGCTGCTGGCCGGATTCGCCATTTTTTTTGTGGTTCGCGGGATTTCGTTTATTGGATTGAGCCTTTCATTTCGGTCTTATGCACGTGAAAGGAATGTTCACGTCGCGCTGACGGGGCCGCTCTTGGCGGGCCTGGCGTCAACGCTCGACTTCGTGGCGGTCATCGGCTTGTTTATCGGAATCGAAGTTGCAAGGATCAAGATGAACTTCGCCAACCAGCGCGACACGATTAAAGAGATTGAGTTTTGTGTGTTCATGATGCACGTGGCAATGGCGGCCGGGCTGCTTCCGACGATCGCATTTTTGCTGACCATGAGTTCCGATAAAAATAACGTCCTGGCTCATCAACGCGCTGAACGCAAGAAGAAACTGGATGAAATGAAGAAGAAGCCCGATACAAATATTGCGAAAACGTCACCGTGGTGCGGTTAACGGCGTATTGTCCAAGGAACTCTTTTATGTGGATCCCTTACCTCATCCTTCCGATTCCAATCCTGTTTGTGCTGTGCCTGTACCCGCTGCCCAAGGAGTTCCTGAAGATCAGCCCGATCATTCCCGCATTTCTGATCATTCCCGCCGCGCTCGCGCTCACGGCGTTTCACCTCAATTTTGCGGACTCCACGCGCTTTCTGTGCTATGTGATCGCGCTGATGCTGTATTTCATCATCCGCGGCTGCGCGTTCATCGGCGCGGACGCGTCGTTCCGCAAATTCGAACGCGAACGCAAGGTTGAAATGTCGTTTCCTGGAACCATTTTGATCTGGGCGATCACTTTTCTCGAACCGATCGCCGTGCTTACGATTCTAATTCTCGCGTACACAATCCGTTTTCCCGGCAACCTGCTCGAAGAGAAAGGCGGTCAGTCGGAAGTACGGCTGTATGTGGACAACATTCTGCTGGCAGGCGTGTGCCTGTCGTACCTGGTTCTGCTGGCGATGAATGAAAACCGGAAGAGAGTGAACAAGGATATTGCGCGGCGGGCGGCGAAGGCGGCCGCGAAGGGCACTTCACTGAGGCCGGCGCCGTCGATCAAAACACCCACGAAAAAATAGATTGCACCGAGCGTGTTGTTCCCGACAATAGCTCCTTCCGCTGAATGAGAAACGCAGTTGGCAGGGGAATATCATTGAGTCAGTTAATTGCAATCGATGAAGCGCTGAAGACAGAGTCGCGGAAAGTGCGCGTGGAGACTCCGGCGCCGGACCTTGCCGCCGTCGAAAGCGCCATCGCCGCGTCGCGCGAATGGCTGATCGAGCGCCAGAATTCCGAAGGCTGGTGGTGCGCGGAACTCGAAGCGGATACCACGCTCGAAAGCTATTTCATTCTCTTCAAAACGCTTTTTGGCCACCGCGACGATCCGAAAATCCCGAAGCTCGCGAAGGTGATTCGCGAATGCATGTTGCCCGGCGGCGGGTGGAACATTTACGAAGGCGGGCCGGCGGAAGTCTCGATTTCGTGCCTGAGCTATTTCGCGCTGAAAGTCGCGGGCATCTCGAGCAGCGAGCCGGACATGATTCGCTCGCGCGACAAGATTCTGAGCCTCGGCGGCGTGGTGAAGGCGAACACGTACACAAAATACTACCTCGCGTTTTTCGATCAATACGATTGGGACCACGTGCCGGCGATTCCGCCGGAGATGATATTGCTGCCGAAGGTCAGCCCGATTCAGATTTATGACATGTCGAGCTGGTCGCGCACGATCTTCGTGCCGCTGGCGATTATTTATGCGCTCAAGCCTGTCTGCCTCGTGCCGCCGGAATGCCAGATCGACGAATTATTTTTGGGCGGGCGGCAACATGCGAATCTCGCCTTGCAGCGCGATGAGCAGGCGCTGACGTGGAAGAACTTTTTTCTGCTGACCGACAAGGCGCTGAAGATTGCACAGAAATTTCCGATCAGCCCCGTGCGCAATATGGCGATCAAGCGCGCGGAAACGTGGATGATCGAGCGCTTCAAGGAATCGGGCGGTTTGAGCGCGATTTTGCCGGCGATGATGAATTCGGTGATCGCATTGAAATGCCTTGGCTATGCGGAAGACCATCCGCTGGTTGTCGAAGGCATCCGCGAATTGGATCTGCTCGAAATTTACGACGCGAAGACCGATTCGATTCGCGTGCAGCCGTGCGTGTCGCCGGTGTGGGACACGTGCATCAGCGTATATGCGCTCGGCCAGACAGGATTGAGTCCCGATCATCCGGCGATGACGCGCGGAGCGTCGTGGCTTTTGAAGAAGCAGACGAAACTGCCCGGCGACTGGCAATACAAGAATCCCGTCCCGCCCGGCGGGTGGTTCTTCGAATTCAAAAACGAATTCTATCCCGACGTGGACGATACGTGCATGACGCTGATGGCGCTGCATTACGTCAACGCTGACGCGCCGCGACCGCATGACGAGCCGCGACCGCAAGGGAGCGGTCCCGACGCTCAACGCGCGGCGATGGAGCGCGGCCTTGTGTGGATGCTGGGCATGCAGAACGACGACGGCGGCTGGGCGAGTTTCGACAAAGGCAACGACAAGGATTTCCTGACGAAAGTGCCGTTCGCCGATCACAACGCGATGATCGATCCGAGCACGTCGGACATCACCAGCCGCGTGATCGAATCGTTGAGCTTCTTCAAAGAGAAAGGATTCGATCTGAATCATCCGGTCGTGCAGCGCGGCATCGACTTCATCAAGAAAGATCAATGCGACGACGGTGCGTGGTTCGGGCGCTGGGGCGTGAATTATATTTACGGCACGTGGCAGGTGCTGCGCGGGATGAAACTGATCGGCGAGGACATGAACAAGGGCTGGCTGCGCCGGGGAGTCGAATGGTTTTTGCGCTGCCAGAATGCGGACGGAGGCTGGGGCGAGTCGATTGAAAGCTACGACGAGCCGAAGCTCAAAGGCATCGGTCCAAGCACGAAAAGCCAGACCGCGTGGGCGCTGATGGGGTTGATTTCCGCCGGCCAGGCGCACAGCCAGGCGGTGCGGCGCGGGGTGCGGTATCTGCTGGAATCGCAGACGCCGGCGGGTTCTTGGGAGGAAGTGAACTGGACGGGCACGGGCTTTCCGCGCGTGTTTTATTTGAAGTACCATTATTACAGGCACTATTTTCCGATGATGGCGCTCGCGCAGTATCGAGATGCGGTGCAAAGGTAGGGCGCGTCTCCGGCGCGCCAAATCCGAGAATCCGTTATGCCTCGCCGCTTCCAATTCTCACTTCGTCTTTTGCTGCTGAGCGTGCTCAGTTACGGTGCCATTTGGCTGGTTTGGATGAAGCGCGAGCCTTGGTCGATGCGGCGCGTGGGGACATTCAGCAGGTCGCCAACGCTCTCTAAGAACTTTGCCGGCAGCGGCATGGAGACGCTTCTGCTTGCAAAATCACCTGCAATGGGCGACCGTTTTCTGGCGGGATTCTCATTAATGGAAGGCTCGCCATTGCATGAAGTGCGCGTATTCTCAGGCTGCTCGGGAGTTGCCACGTGCGTGGCGGTCAACTCCGCTGGAACGCGCGGCGCCGTTGGGACCAGTCGAGGCGAAGTCCTGCTTTGCGACTTAAATTCAAAGGGGGACCCCGTCGTGTTGCACATACACGACAAATCGGTCCAAGCACTTTGCTTTTCGCCGGACGGCCGAACGTTGGCATCATCGAGCGAAGACGGCCCGCTTTGTTTGCTCGATGCAAATTCCGGTGCGAAAGTCTCGGAACTAAAACGCAGCAAGGGCGAAGACGAAGAACAGGATTTTACAGACACCGCACGATGCCTCCGTTTTTCAAAGAATGGGACGCGGCTCATGGCATTGGGCGATGAATTGCGGGTGTGGAATCTCACCAGCGCCAAGTTGGAAACGCGAATCAAGTTAAGGGTGAAAACCGACTCCCCGTTTTATTGGGATGAAGCGAAGGGCCTGCTTTACATGGGCACATGGGATCACGGACTGGTCACGGTAAGCACGGTGGATGGCTCTCTCATTGAATCGAGGAAATGGCACGAAAAACACATTCACGGTGTGGACGTACCGGGCGATGACATCGTCACCGCGGGTTGTGACGGAATGGTTTGCATTGGCAAATTGAGTGAGGCGCAGCCGCGCGCCGTTTTTCGATTTAACGAC
This sequence comes from Planctomycetota bacterium, assembly GCA_035308565.1. Taxonomy (GTDB): domain Bacteria; phylum Planctomycetota; class SZUA-567; order H5-PLA8; family H5-PLA8; genus JANXLS01. The sequence continues at coordinate 20,132 of DATGGK010000144.1, forward strand.
GCTCGTTTTCGCGCGCCGCTATTTCTTGATCGAAGCCGAATCGTGGTTGCCACTGACAGCGCCGACTTGTACGAAATCACGCGTATGCGCGAGGATGGATTCATTGGCTTTCTGCTGTTGCCGGAATTATACTTAGCTATTCTCTTTAGCGTATTGATGTTGCGCGAAGCGCTTATCGGACGAAGGTCCTCATCGTGAGAGGAAGTTTAATGCATATCAGTGCATCTCATTGTGCATTTTTTTATAAAAATATCATTGCGCTTTGTGCATAGTGTGGTATCCTTCTCTCCGAGGACGTTGGGTTCAGCCCTTCGCTGGGCCGCCTATTGGAGAGGAGCAGGCTATGAAATCCCGCGGATTTACCCTCGTCGAACTCATGATCGCATTGTGCATTATTTCGATTATCACGGCCATTGCGCTGCCCAATTTCATCCGCGCCAGAATGGCGGCGAACGAGTCCGCCACCATCGCGATTTGTAAGAAATTCGGCACGTCGGAGGAGATTTATCGCCGCACCGATTGGGACGGCAACGGCATCAAGGAATACGCCCAGAACATCGGCCCCAATGGCGGCAACGGGAACCTCGAAAGCCTGTATCTGAACGTCGCCAACGGCAACGCCCTCGTCGGTTTGTCGGACGAAGGCATGGTCATGGCCGAAATCCCCAACACCGGCAACATCAGCGGCACGAATCCCCGCAATGGCTATCTTCTTATGGTTCAGCTCAGCGCAACGTTTCCGACAATCGTCTCGTACGTCAACACCAAGGGCGCGATGATCAACGGCTACGGTATCTGCGCCATTCCCGCGCAATACTCGCTCAGCGGCATCTCGACTTTCCAAATGGATTCTTCGGGCGTGGTCTACAAAAAGGACCAAGGCGCCAGCACGCTGGTGCCGGCGTACAATACGAATCCGACGAATTTGTGGGGGCAAACGGAGTAGGCTGAGTTACGGCGTGAACAGTTTGACGTGCGGATATTTTAGAATTTTTGAATCTCGCGTCAAAAGCGGCATATCAAGAATACGGGACGTTGCGACCAGAAGTTGATCTGCCGGGTCGCGATGAAACGGTTGCGGCAGCGTAACGGACTCCACGCAAATTCCCGGCGTTAAGTCAATTAGTTGAATACCGGGATAAGCGAGCGCTTGGTCGATCCATTCCTTGAGTTGATTTGGCAAAGTCAATTTGCCGCATTCGACGAGCTTGCAAACTTCCCAGCAAGAAATCACGCTCACGCCCAAACCGGTTGCTTCATGCGACTGCAAGGCTTTGCGCAGTCGCGCCGTTAACCGTGGTCCACCTAGCACGTACCACACCCAAATATGCGTATCCAATAAGATCACTTGAGCACCTCCCAGTCATCCACAGCCACTGGTTCGAATGGATCGTCATATTTGAATGGCTTTCCCCAAAGCGGGTATTTATTGGATTTCGCCTTTTTGCCTGTGCGCTTACCTGGCAGGATGATGATCTCAACCTGTTGGCCTTTTCGAAACGGAATGTGGTCAAGCGTGACTGATCCGTCCTGTTCTAATGTGGTTTCCATTCGATGCGCATTCATTGATCTAACCTCGCTTATCATCCAGGTGCACTTTTACCGGGCGCTCGACAAAAATCAATAGTGCAGCGCCCGCCCCTGCACCGCCAACGCCGCTTCCTTCAATGCCTCCGCTAACGTCGGGTGCGCATGACACGCCCGCCCAATGTCCTCGCTGCTCGCGCCGAAATCAATCGCCACCGCCGCTTCCGCAATCAAATCGCCCGCGCGCGGCCCGATGATGTGCACGCCCAGCAGCCGGTCGGACTTCGCATCCGCCAGCATCTTCACGCGCCCTTCCGTGCTCCCCAGCGCCCGCGCGCGCCCATTCGCCAAAAATGGAAACACGCCCTTCTTGTACTCAATCTTCGCGTCCTTCAATTCGTCCTCAGTCTTGCCGACCGACGCAATCTCCGGCTGCGTGTAAACCACACTCGGAATCGCGTCGTAATTCACGTGCCCGAACCCGGTGACGATGTGCTCGGCGCAGGCCACGCCTTCCTCTTCGGCTTTGTGCGCGAGCATCGGTCCGGCGATCACATCGCCGATGGCGTAAATTCCCTTCGCGGATGTTTCGAAATGCGCGTTGACGGGAATGCGCCCGCGCTTGTCGAGCTCGATTCCCGCGGCTGTGGTGTTCAAGCCGTCCGTGTTTGGCACGCGCCCCACCGCGAGTAATATGTGATCGCACACGAATGGTTCGGCGCCTTCGCACTCTATCACGCATTCGCCATTTTTGTTGAGCTTCCCCGCTGTCACTTTGCTCTTCAATCGAATCTCGAATCCCTGCTTCGTGAAAACCTTCTGCGCTTCGGCCGCGATTTCGCTATCCATCCCCGGCAGAATCCGATCCAGATATTCAAACACCGTCACCTGCGCGCCGAGGCGCATCCAGACAGAACCCAATTCCAATCCGATTACGCCCGCGCCGATCACCGCGAGGCGCTTGGGCACTTCCGGATAGCTCAGCGCCTCGGTGCTCGTGCCGATTTTGTTGCCGTCCACTTCCACGCCGCGCAACGGCGCGGATTTGCTGCCCGTTGCAATCAGAATATTTTTCGCGACAAGCTCCTTCTTCTCCTTCCCATCATCGACAATCACTTTCCCGCCGCCCGCCAGCGACCCCGACCCCACATACCGCGTAATCTTATTCTTCTTCATCAGCGCATCGACGCCGCGCGTCAGCGCCGTCACGACCTGATCCTTGCGCGTGAGCATCGTCGTGAGATTCAGTTTCACGCCGCTCAATTCAATTCCATGCCGATGCAATTCCGCGTTGGCTTCATGGAATTTCTCGCTCGATTCCAGCAGCGCTTTGCTCGGAATGCAGCCCACGCGCAAGCACGTTCCGCCGAGTGCGGATTCCTTCTCGATGATGGCGGTGTTGAGGCCAAGCTGCGCTGCGCGGATAGCGGCAACGTAGCCGCCGGGACCGGCGCCGATGACGATAAGATCGTGATTCATTTCGTTTTCCTGCTGAATTACCGACTCAAACACCAACGTTCGAGACGATCAAATTTTATTGAATTCTTTGTAAGTACAGCCTGCCCAATTTTCCAGCACCGCAAAAAAGTGTCCGAGAACAATTTGCTCTTTCGCACCCCATCCTGAACTCGCGGAAAAATCAAATCGAAATGCTCCGCCAGCAAATGCTCAAGCAAACAACAAGCGACCGCCGTGCGCAAATTGGCATTGCGGTGTCGTCCCCACTTCCAGACAAAATCCCACACTTCAAGCGGACAACTCTCGATATAGTGCGAAATAACAATCATCGCCTGCCAGCGCGGATCTGCATCGCCGTCAGGAGCTTTCTTTCCCGGCAAAATTCGCTCGGCCTTCTTGATCGCCTTGGCGACACTGCGCTCTGACATCGGCTGTCTCCAATGTCCCGTCGATTCTGCTTATTTATCGTGACAATTCGCGCGCGACAAAACTCTTTTAATTCTCCGCGCCTCCCTCCGCGCCTTTGCGCCTCTGCGTGAGATCAGAATTAGATTTCGAGCAGCATCCGCGACGGCTCCTCCACCGATTCCTTCAGCCGCTTGAGGAAAGTCACCGCTTCACGCCCGTCGATAATCCGATGATCGTACGTCAGCGCAACGTACATCATCGGCCGAATCACCACCTGTCCGTTGAGCGCAATCGGCCGCTCTTGAATCGTGTGCAGTCCCAAAATTCCGCTCTGCGGCGGATTAATGATCGGCGTCGAAAGAAGCGAGCCGTACACGCCGCCGTTGCTGATCGTGAATGTGCCGCCCTTCAATTCGTCCAGCCCAATCTTGTTCTCTTGCGCGCGCTTTCCGAAATCGCCGACGGCCATTTCAATCTGCGCGAAACTCATCCGTTCGGCGTTGCGCAGAATCGGCACGACCAGCCCCTTCCCTCCCCCGACGGCAATCCCAATATCGCAATAATTGTGGTAGACGATTTCTTCGCCGCGAATCTCGGCGTTCACTTGCGGCACCAGTTTCAGCGCGTCCACGGCGGCTTTCACGAAGAACGACATGAAGCCGAGTTTGACGTTGTAGCGCTGAGCGAAGGCGTCTTTGTATTTCGCGCGCAACGCCATAACGCCGCTCATGTCGATTTCGTTGAACGTCGTCAGCAGTGCCGCGGCGTTTTGCGCATGCACAAGCCGCTCCGCGATGCGCCGCCGCATCGGCGTCATCGGCACCGCTTCTTCCTGGCGCGACGGCGGCTGCGCCGCGAATGCTTCCGGCATCCCGACGGCCGCCGGCTTGTTCTCCGCGTGGCGCAGCACATCTTCTTTGAGCATCCGCCCGCCAGGCCCCGTTGGGACGACTTGGCCCGGATCGACGTGATGTTCCGCCAACGCGCGCCGCGCCGCCGGCATCACAATCGTCGCCGAGCGCTGACCGGGCGGCTCGGCGCCGTCCGTTTTCGAAGCGTCCGTCTTCGGCGCCTCCGTTTTCGCAGCGTCCGTCTTCGGAGCGCCGGCTTCCAGCCGGCTGGCTTTCGCGGGCGCCGGCGGCTCCGCTTTTTTCGCTTCAGGCTTCGGAGGCTCAGTGCTTTTCGCCGCAGGCGGCGTTGCGCCGTCCGCGCTTTCGTCCATGTACCCAATCACTTCACCCACCGCGGCTTTGTCACGCTTCTTTTTGAGCACTTTCGTCACCACGCCCGAGACCGGCGCGGGGATTTCGACGGTGGCCTTGTCGCTCTCCAGAATGACCACCGACTCATCGCGATTCACGTGATCGCCGGGATTTTTCAGCCAGTCGCCGATCTCGACTTCCTTGATCGACTCACCGACGGTCGGTACTTTTAGTTCGACGGCCATTGCCGAATTCTCCGTGGGAAAACAGTCCTGAGTGCTGAGTCCTGAGTGCCAAGTTCTGAGTCCTGAGTGCTATTCAATGCTGAGTGCCGAGAAATGGGTGGCCCACCCAACGGGCGGATCGCGACGCGACAAGAAGCCCCTCCTGAGCTTACCGCATTTCACTCATGCGCAAGTCTTGGGAGGAGCAACTTGTCTTACTAATGCTCAAAGCCCTTTTTACTGCAAAGATTTCATGCGGCCAGTGCTGATAACTTCTCGATGCTGGCTGTTTTAACGGTGCTTAGCGCGAGCACCAGTTCGCGCCCCTTCGGCCTCAGCACTGAGTTGCGCGTTGCTGTTTCGCGCCTGTCTTGCTATACACAAGTCATGCCCCTTCTCAATGGCTTCAAACCGTTTTCGCTGCTGCTCACCGGCGCGCCCGGGTGGCTGTGCGACACGGTGTTGTCGCAACTGGGCGAAACGCTGCCGGCGTTGACGCGCGTGCGCTGCCTTGTGCAGACGGGCACGCCGGAGGAAGCCGTGAAAGCGTGGCGGCGCGCGCATCCGAGCGTGACGGAAATTGTGGGCGGCGATTTGCGCGAGGCGGCGTCGCTTGAAAAGGCGTGCGAGAATCTGCGCGGCGGCGTAATTGTGCACGCGGCGGCGATTTTTCATGCGGATAAGCTCAGCGATTTCGACGCCGTCAATCGCGACGGCACGAAGACGCTGGCGACGCTGGCGAAGAAAGCGGGCGTGAAACGCTTCGTGTTCATCAGCAGTCTGGCGGCGCAAGGCGCGGCGCGTTCGAAGCTCGAATTGCTGACCGAAGACGAACCGTGCCGTCCGTTAAATCGCTACGGCGCGAGCAAACTCGAAGCAGAACGCGCCACGATGAAATTGCACGAGCCAGGCGTGTTCGACGTCGTGATCGTGCGGCCTGGATCGTTTTATGGCCTGCCGGTGCCGCCGCATCACGTGGCATTGTTCAAGGATTTGCAGCACGGCCGCGCGCGCTTGGTGGGCGGCGGAAATTTTGCGCGCAGTTGGACGCACATCGACGAACTGGCGGCGGGCGTGATCACGTGCCTGCATCATCCCGCGGCGGCAGGCCAAACGTTGAACTTATGCGACGCGCGCGTGCGCACGCAGTTGGAGCTTTTCGAAGCCGCCGCGCACGCGCTGGGTGTGGCGCCGAGCTTTCGCAGCGTGCCGGCCTTCGCGGCAACATGGGCGCGGTTTTACTCACGCCTCGGCGAGCGTTTCGACAAGTATTACAAGAAGTGCCATCTGCTCTCCGATCAGAATTGCCACACCGGGGCCTCATCGGCGAAGGCGCAGAAGTTAATTGGCTACGATGCGCGCAGCGATGCGGTGGAGGGATTGCAGCGCGAAGTGGAGTGGTGCCGGGAGAGAGGGATTGTGGACGGTGCTGAGCGATGAGCGAGGGGGTGGCCCACCTCAGCGGGGTGGGCCACCCAATCAAATTGCTCGCGCCGCACTGTAGAATTAGACATGGCACTGAGGACTCAGGACTCACCCGTGATTGCGGCGCAACCCCGCCGGCACCGAGACGCGCTGTTGGACGACTGGACTCGCCCAGCGCGGCGGAAGCATCGGGACGATGGGCATCGGCGGCGGTGCGGGAGCGAAGGCGGCGGGGCCGAGCGCGCCGGAATCGGCATAGTGCAGCGTGGTGCGCGTCGCGAGCGGCGGATTTTGCGCAAACGTTCCCGGCGCGTGCGGAATCGGCGGAACGCGGGGGCGAGAGAGCACGGGCGTTGGCGCGCTGTTGGGAACGGGGCTCATTGGGTTCGAAGCAGTGCGCGTTTGCGGCGTGCGGTGGGTGTCGAGCAGTTCGCCGGGTTCGAGCCAGCCGAGACGTTTGCGCGCGGCGCGTTCCCACGCGAGCGCGTCCCCATTATTGAGGCTGGCGATGCCGCGTTTGAGGCGCTCGAGTTCTTTCTTATCGCTTTCCATTTCGAGATTCAGCGCCTGCTGGCGTCCGGCCAGTTTTTCGTAACGCCAGCATTGCGGCATGTAAACGAACAGAAACCAGACACTGATCAGCGCAAGAAAGCACATCCAATAAAAGACGTCGTGGCCGCCGATGCGGTCGGCATTGGGCGCGACGGCTTGCAATCCGTGGCAGCGGAAGATGGATGTGACCGAGCCGATGGCGCGCGTGATGCGCGAGATGTGTGTCTCGGTTGCGCTCATGCCGTCTTTATCGGCGGAGAAAGTGCGGGCGTTTAAGATAATCTAAAGCGGACGTTGGAAAGCGACAAAATTCAAAATGCAAAATGAAATGGCACTGTGCAAGCCATGCTTTTAACGAGGCCGATTGCCGTCTTGACGCCGTTCAATTTTGCATTTTTAATTTTGCATTTTGCATTCCCGTATCTCCTATCTCCTGCTCTAGCATCCACCCCGACTTGCCGATAAACTAACCGCTCTTTGCAAGCAAACCGACAGCGAGAAGACGATTCGTGACCGATGCAGCAGTTGAAAATCTGGACGACGCGCTTCCGGCGGAGAGCGAACCGCAACGGGCTCCGTCGCTGGCGCGCGTGCTCCTCAAGTGGGCGTTGAAACTCGGGCTGCTGGCGGCGATTTTCACGTACCTGGTCAAGACGGATCGCTTGAAAGCCAGCGATTTGCAGGCGCTCGCGCAGCGTTGGGATTTGACGCTGCTGGCGATGAGTTTTTACATTCCGTGCGTGCTGCTCTGCGCGTTTCGTTATCAAATGCTGCTGCGCGCGCTGCACATCACGGCGCATTTTCGCGACATCGCCGCGTTTTCGATGGTGGGGATGCTCTTCGATCTGATCTCGCCGGTCTCCAACGGCGGCGACGTGGTCAAGGCGATTTATCTCAGTCGCACGTCGAGCGTGGCGAGCGGCAAGCGCGGCGTGGCGATCATTCTGGTTAGCGCGTTGGTGGACCGCATCGTGGGCCTGTTTGCGCTGTTCACGTTTGCGTTGATCGTGTGCGCGCTGGCATGGCCGCAGATCAGCGGGAATGCGAACCTGCGCATGTCGGCATTGATTATTGCGCTGGTGTGTCTCGGCGGACTGCTTGGCTTTTTTGTGCTGGTGTCCGAGAAACTGGAAAAGAGCGCGCTGCGCAAGCGCCTCATGCACATCCTTCCATTTCACGAAAAGATCGAACGCGTCTACGCGAGTTTCGCGAGCTTGCGGCATCACAAGGGCGTGCTGCTGATCATGCTTGTGCTGTCGATTTTCAATCATGCGCTCAATTGCACCAGCGTGTTGGTGCTGACGTATGGGATGGAGTTCACGACGGTGCCGACGGCATCTGCACCAGGCGTGCCGGCGACGCTGCAGTTGGTTCCCTTTCTGACGGTTTTGCCGCTGGGGTTATTTTTGAACACGTTTGGTTTTGCTGGCGGATTGGGCGGCGGAAATGTGGCGTTTGAATTTTTGTTCACGACGGTGTTAGGATTATCCGGCGGCGCGGCGCTGGCGCTTCGTTATCAGATTTGCGGGATTCTTTATCGCTTGTTTGGCATACCATTCTTGATTTTTTATCGGCATAAAGGTGTGAACCCCTCGCTTGAGTAGAACGTAGTAATTGAAAGTGATTTTTTTGTCATTTGGCATTTGTGATTTGTGATTTGTCATTGGAATCGGGTTCAATGACAAATCACAAATGACAACGGACAAATGACAAATGTTTTGAGCATCGCTTCGAACCATGAAATGGATGACCCCCGAACGCCGCCTTCTCCTCATCGGTCTCGGTGCGCTGGCGTTGTCGCTGATCGCGCAGCGTTACGTTGAAGCGCGCCGCGTCGAAGCAAAGCTGGTCTGGACCGATCCCGAAAATAAAGGGACGCTCGAAGCGGGCTTCACCGCGCTGGGCGGGTTTCGCGGAATTCTCGCGGATGTGCTGTGGGTGCGCGCGATTGCGCAGCAGGACGCAGGGCACTATTACGAACTGCAGTTGATCTGCGACATGATCCAGAAACTACAGCCGACATTCACGAATGTCCACGCGTTTCAAGCTCACAACATGGCCTACAATCTCGCCGCGAACGCGGCGACATGCGAGGACAAGTGGTATTGGATCAAGTCGGGAATCAAGGTGCTTGAGCAAGGTTTGACGCGCAACAGCAATCATTATTCGCTTTGGTTCGAATTGGGCCTGGTCTACATGGACCGTTTGGGCGACCAAATGGTCGATCGCAGCAGCGGCATGGATTGCTCGTCTTTGCGCGACAACGAACTGCCGAAATTGGATGACTTGAGCGAGGCGCAGCGCGCAAAAGTTTTTTCGGATGAAGAGTCGTGGAAGGGCAAAGCGCAGCGCGCGCGCAAGGACGAGTATCTGCGCTACGCGGCGTATTATTTTTACAAGGCATTGGAGATGCAGAAGGGCGCGACGCAGTTGCGTGTGGAGCGCGTATATGGGAATTGCATCGACCGGTTGGGGCATTACCGTTCGAAGCCGGGCGTGGCCCCGGAAGACCGCAAATGGGACGAATGGGGTTCGGAGGATTGGTGGGTGGAGATGATTCGGCGCAACAATGAGCGCGGAGTGCCGAACGAACTGACGGCGCCGCAGAATTTGTATCAGACCATGCTGAAGGAAATCGGCCTGCACGACAGCCAATTACAAGCAGCCATGACGGCGCATGAAAACGACAAAGCGGCTCTGCTGCAACTTGAGATTTTCGACGACTACAAGCGCTTCAAAAAGTATTTTCCGAACGACATGCGGACGTTGGATCAATTGGTTGGCGTTTACCGCGAGGCGATGCGGAAGAACAATCCGCGGTTCAGGCGGTAGTTGAGGGAGACAGTGATCGTGCGAACGATGAGTCTGTTGGTTTTGGCCGTGCTGCTCGTACGCGGAGTCAGTCTGGCGGCGGACGACGTCAAGCCCGGCTTGGTCGGCGAATATTACGAACTCGATGGCGGCGTTGGCGATTTTCCGAAGCTTCCCGCCGATAAAAAGCCGACGATCCGGCGCGTGGACAAGCAGATCAACGTTGAGAACTGCACGGAGAATTTCAACAACACGAACCTCAACACCAATTTCTACGTGAAGTGGTCAGGTTCGGTCAATATCGACAAAGCTGGCAAGTACAAATTCTTCGTCGAATCCGACGACGGCTCGCGCGTGTTCATCGACGGCAAGCAAGTCATCGACAACAACGGTTCGCACCCGATGCAGAAGAAAGACGGCACGATCGAACTTGCGCCCGGCCAGCACGAAGTGAAGCTCGAATTCTTTCAAGGCGACGGAGAGATGGGCTGCAAATTCTCATGGGCGCCGCCGGGCAAAAACGAGGAGATCGTGCCGGAGAGCGTGCTCTGGCACAAAGCGGATGCGGAATAATGTAATTGTGGTACGGGCGGCCCGCCTGCATGACAATTTGTTCCGCGCGATTTTTTCCGTGTCGCAATTTAAACGCAATTGCGTCTAATCGGACAGTTAAGAGAGAAATTCAAAATCAACTTGGAGGGACTCAGCCATGAAAATGCTTTCCATTGTTCTGGCAATTGCGGCGTTAATTTCGTTCAGTTCCGCGCTCGGCGCGGACGATGTGAAACCCGGCCTGCTGGGCGAATACTACGACATGGAAGGAGCCGTCGAGGATTTTCCGACCATCCCCGCCGAGAAAAAACCGACGATCAAAAAGATCGACAAGCAGATCAACATTGAGAGTGTCGATGAGAATTTCAACGGCACGAACTTAGGCCAGCATTTTTACATTCGCTGGACAGGACAAGTCAAAATCGAGAAAGCCGGCAAATACAAATTCTACGTTGAATCCGACGACGGCTCGCGCCTGTTTATCGACGGCAAGCAAGTGGTCAACAATCCTGGCTTGCATGGCATGGAAAAGAAAGACGGCGAAGTCGAACTGACCGCGGGCATTCACGATCTGAAACTCGAATTCTTCCAAAACGAAGGCGGCGCCGGCTGCAAACTAGGCTGGTCCACCGAAGGCGTGGCCGAGGAGATCGTGCCGGAAAAAGCGCTCTGGCACAAAGCCGATGCGGAGAAGTAAGCGCTGGTTTTCCCTGCTTGATTTTCAGCGTTGGCGGCGTAGTATTGCGCCGTCAAGAACGCGGGCGTAGCTCAGTGGCAGAGCGTTGGCTTCCCAAGCCGAAGGTCGCGGGTTCGATGCCCGTCGCCCGCTTCATTCTTAAAACAATTAGCGCCAACAACTTGCGCGGAGCCATTCTGGTTCCGCGATTTCGTTTGTTCGCTCGATTGCTGAATATGTACCACATCCAATACCATTTGTTGGCTCGGTAGCGTCTTTTTCCCCATCAGCACGTCCCAAACGGCCCGCGAGGAAAGCCGCGCATCGACGACATCGAGATAGTGCTTCTCTTCCACGTCGCGCGCCGCATGACCGACTTGCATCCGTACCGAATCACGTCTGACTTGCTTCCCAACCGCGCCGCACGCGTAGAGAGGTGTTGCGCTGGGCTATTCAAATCCAGGGATGCCGGGTCGAGAAGTGGAAGCCCTCCACATCAGCCAAACTCAGCGATGCAGACGATTCAGTTGTTGAAGCTATTGTTGCCTTTCTGGGACCTGCTTGAAGGCGTCCAAAAGTGAGAGTTGTGTAGTTGCGCTCATTTTTCCCGATCTCCTTTGGAAAAGAGATCGGCATTTCATCTATGAAAAATAAGGACTTTTGAAAAGCCCTGGGTCCAGTGAGTACCGGAAATCGGCACAAAGGGATCAGAATTCATACTGCGGGGCCGGATTTTGAGGCGTTCGAACTGAAGATCTTTACTTCGAAATTGCAAGCGCCGTCGCATATTGCCCTCCGCCCACGACTTCAGCGCTGAATCCCGGCCACCGCCGCGCTTCTCGGCGCGCAAGTTCAAAGCGCTGTTGATCAGGTGACAGCGCGGAACAATCGCTCGAATTCTCCACCAGGATGAACGAGACCGCGACGACCACCTGGTTCAAACGTTGCTTGCACTCCCATTCGTGGCCGGGATAGATGAGATCCAAAACGCGCGTTACCGCGAAATCATCAACCACTGAAAGGAAATGACTTGCTAACATTGCCGACACGACTCACCTCGCTTTCATGGTTTCTGAGTCGCCCGTTCGGCCCAGTTCAACGCTTTGCGGAATTCGCCCGCGGCCTGATTGAAATTGTGGTCCTGCGCATTGAAATCCGGCTTTTGCTGCTCGACCAAGAATGTGGCCAGCCTTTGGCGGGCCGCCCTTCCGCTGGCGTTGTGCGGGTATCTGAACTCCTTTTCACTTCTTCGTTTTTTCATGGAATCTCCTTCGCGAAAATGACGCGGGCTGCCGTGACTGGCAACCCGCTCGACGGCGTTCGCACATGCCTTTGAAGAAACCTTCCCGTTCATCGGTTAATGCGGTTATGTGTTTAGGGGCGCGGCCCTCCGAATTATGCCGAGATAATGACCGAATTACCAATTCTCGGCAGCCAAAATTCGAATGTTTGAACAATTTTAGACTTCCCGAAAGTTCCTCCGCGCCACCATTTCCGTTCAGAGCAAGAAATCGGCATTTGCATTTAAAGCTGTAAATGCGCTATCCTATGCCGATGCACTCGTCGCGGCGCGGATTTTGCGTCAAATGACCGCCGCACCGATATTCAGTCGCCAAGCAGTCCCCCTGCTATCTGTTTTTCATAGTTGACTGGCGTGCAATTCTAGCGCTGTAAAACGACCAAAATGATCAGGGAATTTGAGCAGTCGCATGAACTCGCTTTCATTGGAAATGGGGAAATCATGGGCCATCATCGCTTCACGGCAAAAAACCTCTTGCTTTCGGTTACTTTGATCTTGCTCACGGCTTTAGTTTCAACTGAGGCATATGGGCAGGCATACCAGTACTACAAATTCACACCGACCGCGCGCCGAGGCGGCGGCATCAGCATAGTGCAGATGTCAGAATTGCAGGTGTCGTTCAACTTCACCCGCATCGCGGCAGTCGCGGTAACGAATCCGGGCGGTGACAATCCCGGTACCGAGTCCCCCCCGAATCTCAACGACAATGACCTCACGACCAAGGCACTCGATTTTAACGATCTTGGAAATACATCGTTGAATTCCTTCATCCTTAACATGGGAGCCCCGACACAGATCACGGAATATCGTTGGGCCACCGCCAACGATTCCAACGACCGTGACCCAGTAAGCTGGGATTTTCTGGGAAGCAACGATGGAACGAATTACACATTGCTGGACCGTCAAGTCAATTTCCCTGGAATCGTCACGGATCCCGGCCGCGAGGTCTATCTTGCATACATTCCGATTATTCGAGTGAACAGCATTAGCCCCGTATCAGGCACCCCCGCGGGAGGCACGTCCGTCACGGTTACGGGCGCCAATTTCGTCTCAGGCTGCACGGTTGCCTTCGGTGGTTTGGCGGCGACGGGAGCGACTCTCAACAGCAGCACCTCCGTTACGTGTCTCGCTCCAGCCGGAAGCGCAGGCACAACGGTCCCTGTCACGGTCACCAACCCGATCGGTGCCAACGACACGCTGCCGAATGCCTATACCTATTCGACCGTCACGATTGGCACAATCACCTGGACCGGCACCACGGATACAAAATGGAGCACGCCAACCAATTGGGACTTGGGGCGCGCGCCCGTGAACGGAGACACCATTGTCCTGACGGGCGCCGGCGCGAATCGGCCGAGCAATCTGGACATTCCCAATTTGAGCATTTTCGGCCTGACGTTCGACAGCACGACCACAACCCCTATTACCATCACGCCCAGCAATGGCGCAACCAACCTGACGCTGATCTCGCCGCTCAATGTGGACACCAACGGCGCGAACCACACCCTTGCCGCGGACCTCGTCTTGAATTCGGCGCTGACGGCGACCATCGGCGCCAATCGCATCTTCACGATCACCGGCGTGGTCAGCGGCGTTGTGGCTAATACGCTAACCCTCGCCGGCACCGGGACACTTGCGTTGACGAACCCGGCAAACACGTACCTCGGCGCCACGACGGTCGGCAGCGGCGCGACGTTGAGCGTCTCCGAAGTCGGCAATGTCGGATCGCCCAGCGGTCTGGGATCCTCGGCCACAGCGCTCACGCTCAACGGCGGAACGTTTGCCTTTGCCGGTGCCACCGGATCGACCAATCGCGCGATTACGCTCAGTGCCAACAGCATCATCGATGTCGGCGCCAATTCGCTGACGTTGACTGGCTTAATCAGCGGCAATAATTCGCTGACCAAAAACGGTTCAGGCACGCTGACGCTGGCCACCGCGAACTCTTATCTGAATACGACGGCGAATGCGGGCAAGCTCGTCTCCTCACTGCCGGGCGCAGTGGGGATTGGTTCGCTCACGATCAACAATAACGCGACGGTAAGTTTGAGCACCGGCACGCCTATTCCTTCCGGCTTGTCGGGCTTTGGCGGCAGCGGAACGGGATGGACCCAAAATGGCGGTACAGGCCTTATTACCAGTGATGTGGTCACGCTCACCAACGGCGGCCTGAGCGAGGCGCGTTCGGTCTTCAACAACTCTCCGGTTGCCAATATCACAACCGGATTTGTGGCGCAGTTTACCTACAACAGCCCCGGCGGGGCCGACGGAGCGGCGTTCATTATTCAAAACAGTGCCAATGGTGCGACGGCGCTGGGAACGACGGGCGGCGGATTGGGATACACGGGAGTTGCGCCGAGTTTCGCGTTGGAGTTGAACATATATCCTAACAACATCATTGGCTATAAATTTGGCCAGGGCGGCTCAACTGGCGGTTACACGACCCCAAGCCCGGTCAACATCGCCAGCGGCAGCGACATCGCGATCACACTGACCTACAACGGCACGACCATGACCGCGAAGTTCGTTGATACTTCAAACAATACCTACACGTCTCCTCCGTTCACCATCAATCTGTCCAATGTGCTCGCCTCAACGAGCGGCTATGTTGGATTCAGCGGCGCAACGGGCGGAGTCGCCAGCACTCAGACCGTCAAGAATTTCTCGCTGACGCCGGTTCAACCCCAATATGCCAACTCGATCGCGGCCAACAACACACCCACTCTCGCCATTGCAGCGACGGCCGCTTCTCCGGCGGTCACGCTCGGAACTTTGAGCCTGGGCACGAGCGCATCGTTCAGCATTGTACCCGACGCCTCCACACCCGCGAATCAGGGTTTTGCGCTGACGATGGGCGCCACGGCGCTCAATGGAAACGCCACGATCGGCGTTGCGAACAATGGCACAGGCTTGGACACCGTGACGCTGGGAGCGGTGGCCGAAAGCGGTCAGAGTTCCTTGACTAAGAATGGAACTGGCACACTCTCACTACCGGCCGCGAACACGTACACGGGCACCACCACGGTCAGCGCGGGAACGTTGCTCGTGGACGGCACGCTGAACAACGCCGGCGGCACGGTTTCGGTCGTGTCCGGCGCGCAATTGCGCGGCAATGGAAACACTACCTCGACGGGCTTGGTCGATCGGCCCGTCTCGCTGGCCGCGGGATCGTTCATCATTCCGGGTGACACGCTCGGCACGACCGCCGCGCCTGGAATTTTTGCGGTCAATACGCTGGCTACCCCCGCGGGAACGGTGGACATCCGCCTCAGCAACCCCGCCACGCCAGCCGCCGACTTCCTGGTTGTCACGTCGGCGAATAACCTGGACCTCACTGCCGCGACGCTGCAAATCCAATCGCAATCGGGAACCTATGCAGTCACGACGCTGACGATTTTTCAGACGACGGCGGGCAATTTCATCACCGGAAAATTCGGCACCGTCTTAGCGAGCGCCACCGGCTTGACCGTCCAATACGTCAATTCGTCGAACACGCCTGTCCTCCTCCCCTCCGCGCTGACTCCGGCGAATCGCGTTCAACTCGTCCTGACCGGCACGGCCGTCACGCCGGCGACGCTTGAATCCTTCGCGGCACGCAGCGAAGGCACCGGCGCGCTGCTGTCGTGGAACTGTGTCTCCGAATACCAAAACGCCGGATTCAACGTTTATCGCCGTGGTCAGGAGTCAGGGGTCAGGGGTCAGGAGTCAGGATGGACGAGAGTGAATCCGGCGCTGATTGCCGGCCGCATCACCAATCCCGATTCGAGAGACTATCGGCTTTACGATTGGGCCGCGCCGGGAATCTACGAATACAAACTCGAAAGCGTGAGCATCGCCGGAAAGTGCGAAGCGTTTTCAAAACTCGCCGAACCCATTGCAGTCGGCGCGCTGGACACCACGATGACGGCCGGCGCACTGGATGCTGCCATTGCAAGCGTCGCGCTGGAGGACGGCCAGAAGCGCGGCAACAGCTTGAGCGCAGAATTTGCGTCGCCAGAGCCGCGCACGTCAGTAAGCGGCCAAACTGCTGACCCGACCGCGAAGCTGGCCTTCGACGCGCAAGGGAAACTGTTGCTTTCCGCGACGAGCGTGCGCGCGCTGCATCAAAACGATGCGTTCAGCGCGGTTGCGCAGTCCGCGATCGACGCAATTCGCAGTGAGCCGCGAGCGCAAGGGAGCGGAACCATTGCGTCGAGTTCGCCTGCAGGCGCTGCGGCCGGCGCGCGCTGGTTCACCGCAACAACGACTGCCAAAGGCAGTTTCACAGCCGCGAAAGTCGTCTACAACGCGCCGGGCGTGATGCTGATTCCGCAATCGATGTTGCCCGCCGGATTCAATGTCAACCGTCTCAGCATCACACGCGAAGGACGCGCGCTGACGGCGCTGGCGTTGACCAGCAACGGCCTGCTCGTCTTCGCGCCAGGCTATCAGGACGATTACACCGACAAGGACGCGCTCTTCCTGCGCGCTACAAACGGCGCAACACCCGCGGGGCAAGTCCTGCACGCCTCGGGGTTATTCGGCGGTTTGCAAGCGGCGAACACGACTGCGCCGGCAAGCGCCACCACCAGTTACCACGACGTGTATTTCGATTTCAATTACCGCCCATTCACTTTTGCGCCATGGTTCTCCAGCCAGTACCTGACCGACGGCACGACTCAGAGCTTCACCATTAATACGCCCAACGCCAGCAGCGGCGCGTCGGCGCTGACGGTAAACCTGTGGAGTTTGACGGACACGGACCATGCGCTCCAAGTGCTGGTCAACGGCCAACCGGCGGGGCAAGCCACATGGACCGGCGGGAACACAATGATGCAGCTTAGCTTCCAGATGCCGCCGGGCGGGCTGATTGACGGATCAAACCAAATCGATCTGGTCACGCCGGCGCTGAATTCCGGCACAGATACAGGAAGCGGCACAGGCGTCCAGATTTCGTTCCTGCATTCGATGACGATGAGCTACACGCGCACGCTGGATGGGTCGCAAGCGTTGACCGTGAATAATCCAAGCGCACAATCCAAGCTGTTCGAAATCGCTCACCTGCCAAGCTCCGGCGATGCCGGTTCCGAAATTGCGTGGGTCGTCGATGCGCGCTATCCGGACCGCGCGACATTGATTCCGTATGAAGCGCAGGCACAGGCCGACGGCACGTACACGCTGCGCTTCACCGCGCCGGCGGGCGGCACGGGGCAGTATCTCGTTGTGCCGGCGGGCCAGGAAAATCTGCCGATTTCAATCAGCAAGCGGCAGGTCAAACCGGTGACGGCAATGGCGTACATGCCTGTCGGTCCAGCGCAATTCAGCGCAGCGGTGCAGCCGCTGCTGATGCAGCGCGCGAAGGAGGGCTTGCGCGGCTCGTTCGTCGATCAGGAACAAATCTTCGATTACTACAATTACGGCCGCTACGGCCCGACCGGCATTCAGAACGCAGTCCGCTCGATCCGGCCGCGGTACGTGCTGCTCCTGGGCCGAACGACCTACGATTACCGCAACTACAGTGGGCTGGGCGTCGATCCGCTCTGTCCGACATTCCTGGTGTCCACAAGTTTCTGGGCGCAGGCGACGAGCGATTCGATGTTCGGCGATCTCGGCCGTGGATATCCGGAAGTGGCGGTCGGACGCTTGCCCGTGAATAATGCGAGCGAACTGAGCAACGCCGTCCAGCACGTGCTCAACAACACGGGTCTTTCGACCGGTTATCGCGTGCACGCCGCAGCCGATCGCGCCGACCCTGACGCCGGCGATTTCGCCGCGGAAGCCGGTGCCATCGCGCAGGCTCATCCGGACCTTGCG
This sequence comes from Planctomycetota bacterium, assembly GCA_035308565.1. GTDB lineage: Bacteria > Planctomycetota > SZUA-567 > H5-PLA8 > H5-PLA8 > JANXLS01. The sequence goes on from DATGGK010000144.1 coordinate 38,060, forward strand.
TGGCAGCCGAATTATCTCGGCGTGACGTATCAGACTTCGCCCGAAGTAACCGCCGCGCTGACGCAAGCCGCCAACGGCGGCGCAGACTTGCTGATTTACATCGGCCACGGCAACGCCGTGCGCCTGGGCAATGAAGTGCCGCGCATTTTGGACAACGACTCGGTGTCGCAATGGACGGGATCCGCGGTCTTCCTGCAATCGACCTGCACGGCCAACTGGATGGCGAAGGACGAGGCCGGTTATCAAAGCATCGCGATTCAGGCATTGACGCAGCCGCAAGGCGGCATCAGCGCCAGCATCGCCAGTTCGACGTACATGAATTCGCAAAACGCGACGGAGTTCATGAGCCAGTTGCTGACCAACGCCGGCACGACGCAGCGCTGGGGCAACGCGCTGTTGAAAACGCAGCAATGGGCGTACGCGAAGGGCAGCGGATTCTACACCGACTTGACCCTGACCGAGCAGATCTTCGGCGATCCGGCGATGCCGGTGATGTCGAAGGCGGCGGCAGCGACAGCAGCGGGTGGAACCACGACCACGGGAACGAAAACTGCGCCAACCGGAACCATGACCACGACCGGAACAATGGGCGCAACCAGCGGTTCGACGGGCAGCGTTCCGTCCACCACGACAGGCCCCAGCGTGGTGCCGGGGCAGTTCTAACAAACTTGCCAGAAGCGGCGCGAGTCCAACAATCGCGCCGAAATTGAACATGCAACCTGCACAACACCGGGCCGAAGTTAAACGAACGCAGCCGAGAGCGGTTTTGCCGGTTATGAAGCGCCCAAATTCACTTTTTCAGCCGTGTATTGTTGCGGATTTGCGTCTATAATCTACGCGGGATTTGATTGAGCGATTGCGGCTTCGACACGGCGGCGGAATGCTGGGGGTGCCGGTGTGTGAGCGCTTGAATGAATCGCTCGCACAAGGTTCCTTTAAGCATTCACGCCCAAACACCCATTGTCGTGGGGTTTTGATTTTGGCCCACAATTTTCGTGCAGATGCCCGAATTTCATTGTATGATTTTAATGCATGGTGCTGACCGAGGAAAAAAGAGCGGCGCTTGAAGACCTGCATCGCGAGCCGGGGAAGGCCGAACTCGTCTGCGGGAGGATCGTGCGTTTTATGCCGGCAGGCGATCGGCCGGGCGCGCTTGCGCTCAATATTGTGATTCTGATTCTCGACTACGTTCGCGCGACAGGGCGCGGGCGGGCACGCGGCGACAACGTTGGCTACGCCGTTCACGGGCTGCCGTCCGGCCGCGAATCGTTCTGCCCCGACGTCTCCTATTACGACGGGCCGGAGAGCGATGACGAGATGGATTTCATTCAGGGCGCGCCGACGTTTGCGGTGGAAGTGCGCAGCAAGGACGGCTACGGCCCCTCCGCCGAAAGAGAGCTGGCCGCCAAACGCGCCGATTATTTCGCGGCTGGAACGAAAGTCGTTTGGGATGTCGATATCAGAGCCGAATGCATCCACGCCTATTCGATCGCAATGCCCAATCAAAAGCGCACTTTCCGCCGAGGCGAAACAGCCGACGCCGAACCCGCGCTGCCCGGCTGGCGCGTGGATGTAGATACGATCTTCAAGAAATAAAGCCGCGTCAACCAACAATCAGAGACATGGGGCGCGAGGAAATAGGCGCTGTCGCTATTTATGTTGACGAGCAGATCGACAAGGCGAGCGGCGTCAAATGTGAAGTGGTTGGATCACTGTTCGAGGACGGCTTCTCACTAAAATTCGGCGGTCCTGATGATCTGGTCGAGGTCGCCAAAAAATCGCTTGGCATCGTCGATGATACCGGTTCGCGCACTGTCAAAATCGAATTCAAAGCGCCAAGCCCACATTCTTAAAACAAAGATTTCAAATTAGGACGCGACCGGGCAGTGACGAGCATCGACACGGCTTGAATTCATTTCTCGTCCGGCAGTTCGGTCTTTGATGACTCTTGCCCATATAGGCGGTGCTC
>DATGGK010000145.1:0-4690 GCA_035308565.1 Planctomycetota bacterium
CTTTCGACCATTACATCGATCCGCATGTGAAGGCGGGGAAGTAGCTGCGCGAGAAACGCAATCAACGGCGCGTTATTTTTTCAAATGCGCGTCGAAGAATTCGAGCGCTTCTTTCATCGTGCGAGTTTTGTCTTCCCCGCCCCAGCCGTGGCCTTTGCCTTCGAGCACTTCGAGTTTTTCTTCGACGCCGGCTTTCTTCAATTTTTCGTGCAGCGTCTTTGAGACGGACAACGGCACCAGCGGGTCCTTTGAGCCGTGAAACGTCAGCACCGGTGGGTCGCTCTTGTCGATGTAGGTTTGCGGCGAGGCCTGTTTGACGATGGGATTCGTGGGATCCGTCGTGCCGAGGAAATTGTGAATTAATGTCTTCGCCGCGATTTCCGATACCGCATCGTCGAACTTGGTCGCCGCATCGAAATCGCCGGGACCGTAAAAATTTACGACTGCCTGGACTTTGCTCGATTGTTCGGGGCAACCGCCGTCGCCTTCGCAGCCGTCTTCCTTATTCATCAAGCCCAACATGAGCGCAAGGTGGCCGCCCGCGGAATCGCCGAGCGCTCCGAATTTGTCGGCGTTGATGTGCAACTCTTTGGCGTGCGCGCGCAGGTAGCGCACGGCGCATTTGCAGTCTTCGACTTGCGCGGGGAATTTGTATTTCGGGCAGAAGCGGTATTCGAGGGTCGCGGCGACGTAGCCGTGTTTGGCGAAATCCCGAATAGCGCCGTCGTAGCCGGTTTTGGTTCCGAAGCTCCAGCCGCCGCCATGAATGAAGACGAGACACGGGAAGGGGCCGTCGCCGGACGGGCGCGCGAGGTCGAGCTTTAATTCAACGTCGCCCGTTGTGCCGTAGACGACGTCTTTCTCGAGCTTGGGGACGTCTTCGGCGCGGGCGAGGAGGGCGAAGGTGAAGAGGATTGGGAGGAGAAGGCGGGGCATTTTTTCTTTAGTCTCCGAATTATTTTGGAACCGAGATTACGAGTGAAGCCGACCCTCACCCCCGGCCCCTCTCCCCCAAGGGGAGAGGGGAGAACGGCGGCGCTTCGCTTCGCGAAACACGTGCAGGCGGGACGCCTGCGCTACGGGACAATCATTTATCCGCATCGTCGCTGGAATTCAAGTCGGAGTCGGGGCGGCCGGTGACGGAGGTGAACATGGCTTGCGCGGCGCGCAGCGGGCCTTCGGACATGCGGCGCAGGATCAGCGTGCCGGGGCCGGCGGCGCGTTGGCGTTCGCAAGCGGGGAGCAATACGGCGAGGGCCAGCGCGGCGGCGCGCAGCGCGAAGCAGATCCACATCACGCCGAAGTAGACGGCGACGCTGTCATGACGGTAATTCGCGGCGCCGCTGGCGGCGTTGAAGGCGCCGGCGGTCCAGCGGAAGATGTGCTGGTCGGCGAGGACGCACGCGGCGAAACTCACGATGCTCAGCAGGCCCGTGAACGCGGCCATGCCGACGGCGCGCCCGCCGCCTTTGCCTTTTGTGTAATCGATCAGCAGCGGGAACATAAATAAATTGACGCCGCCATAACCGATTTGTTCGAGCGTCGAGGCGGTTGTGGTCAGAGTGGTTGAGCCGGGTTTGCAAAAAATGTAAAAAAATGTGCAGACATTTTGGATGATTAGACAGGCGATCACGGCGCGGCGGTGGCCTTCGCGGTTTCCGAAATTGCCCCAATAGAGACTGGAGAGCGCGTAGGCGACCATCGAGATGGTCATGCAGAGGGAGATGTCCCACGGGCCCATCTGCACGTATTCGCGCATGAAATAATAAATCGTCGGCGCCATGATCAAGTTGGCGGCATTCCACAAGAGGTACACGCCGCAGAGGCGGCGGAAGGGAAGGTCTTTGAGACGCTTGAGCGATTCTTTGAGGATGCTGCGGCGCGCGGTGACCAGCGCGGGGCTGCGGTGTTCGACGAAGGCGTAGCAGGCCACGTCAATGACGCCGGTGAGCGCGGCGATGCCGAAGATGATCGCGTAGGCGGTGTTGTTGCGTTGGTGTTCGAGGAATGCGCCGAAGCCGATGCGCGCGGCCGCGCTGCTGCCAGTCGTAAAGACCTGCCGCCAGCTCCAGAAGCGCGTCTGGTAACGCGGCGGGACGAGATCGGACATCCACGTCAGCCAGGCGTTGGCGCCGACGGAGTGAACGAAATAGAAGAAGAAAATCAGAAACGAAAACCAGCCGAAAAGTCCGCCGCCGATTTTGCTTTGCGGAAAAATAATTGGCAGAAGGCCGACGAGCAGCCAGGTCAATCGCGTTATGCCGCAGCACGTAAACATCAATAGGCGGCGATGGCCCCAGCGTTCCTGAATCCACGAACCCAAAATCGAGCCGATGCCGGCGAGCCATTGCAAGCCGAAGAACCACGGGATGCGTTCCTTCAGGCCCATGTCTTCCATGAAAAAATTGAAGGGCGTCTGCTGGACGGCGGTGAACATGACCATGCCGACAGTGCTGCCGAGGCCGGTGATCAACATGCTGCGGATAAGTTTTGTGTGCGGGATTTCCTGATGAAAGGCCTGCGAGGTGGCGCTGTGAATGCTGGGCGCTTGGGCGGATTTGTTATAGTCGGCGGGGCGCGGAGCGTCCGCCGAGGAGGGTGCATCCATTACGGGTGAATCCAGATAAGTGCTGATAACTTAATCGGCAGATGCAAGATTTGGAACAACGAATCGCGCGAAATTTAAACGCCGTTGGCGTTCAAGGGCGGAGGCGTGCTTCGCTTGCCGAAAAACTTACAGCCCCGCGTGCTTGCCTTCGGTGACGGGGACAGGCACGACGCGGCCGACGGTGCGGTTTTCTTTGGTCAGGTATTTTTTGGCCATGGCGGTGACTTGCTCGGGCGTGACAGCGCTGATTTGCTGGATTTCACGGAAGAGCGCGTGCCAGTCGCCGGCGATGGCCTGGTAGTCGGCGAGTTCTTGGGCGAGGCTCAGGTTCGATTTCATTTCGCGCAGCACGGCGGAACGATAGCGCGTGATCACGCGCTTCATTTCTTCGGGCGTGGGCGTTTCGGTTTTTAGCTTTTCGATTTCGACGAACAAATTGGCTTCGAGGTCGTTGAGCGCTTTGAGTTGCTGCGTGTAGACTTCCTGCGGGTCGGCGTTGGGATTCTGCTGCGCGGCGACTTCGGCGTCGAAGAAAATCAGGCGCGGGTAGCGTTCGCCCGGTCCAAGCCACGAACCGACGGAGTTGGCTTTTTTTGTTTTGACCAAATCTGTTTCGAGACGCGAGGTGCGGCCGGAGGTGGCGATTTCGCTGAGCATCACCAGCGCGGGCGTGTCGGGGTGATTGCGTTCGGGGACGTGGTAGCCGAGAAGCAAGAGCGGATTTGCTGGGAATTCAACTTCGAGGCGGCGTTCGCCTTCCTGCGCGGGTTCGACGGTGACCAGCGGGCCGGGGTTGGGCGCGGCGGGGATGCGGCCGAAATAATCGGTGAGCAATTTTTTGGCGGCGGGCACATCGATGTCGCCGACGACCGCGACGATCGTTTCGCCGGGCACGTAATGCGTGCGGTAAAATTCGCCGATTTTTGGGCGGCTGTATTCGAGAATATCGCTGCGGTTGCCGATTACGGCGGTGCCGTAGGGGTGCGCTTGAAACGCGACGCCGAGAAACGATTCATAGAGTTTGCCGAAGGGGCTTGAATCGGTTCTCATGCGGCGCTCTTCCAGTACGACTTGCTTTTCCTTTTCCAGTTGGCGCGGGACGGTGTTCATAAAGCGGTCGGATTCGAGCGAGGCCCACAATTCCAAACGATTGGCGGGCAGCGAGACGTGGAAGACGGTGCGGTCGTCGGAAGTGAAGGCGTTCAACCCTGTTCCGCCGGCGCGGTCGATCAGGTTCGAGTACTGATTTTGCTCGACGTATTTTTCTGCGTCCTGCACTTTCGCCGCATACGTGACGACGAGGTCCGTGAGTTTTTTCTGGTCCGCTTCGGAGAGTGTGACGCCGGCTTTCTTCCAGGAATCCATCAAATCTTTGGCCTGCTTGATCATGATTTGCTGCGCGTGCTGTACGTCTTTTCCGCGCGCTGAACCAGTGCTGGTGACTTGCGCCAGCAGCGTCAGAAATCCGTCGCGCATGTCGGCGGGGACTTTTTGTTCGAGCTCCTGGATGGTGCCGTAAAGTTTGTCGATCTCGCTGAGCGCGGCTTTCTCGGCCTCGTAGTCTTTCGTGCCGACGTAGGGCGTGCCTTTGAAGGCGAGATGTTCGAGCTGGTGGGCGATGCCGGTGATGCCGACGTGTTCGTCGGTCGAGCCGGCTTTGACGTAGGTGACGCAGGAGATGACGGGGGCGTCGCCGCGCGGGTAGAGGATGATGGTGAGGCCGTTGGGGAGGACGAACGATTCGATCTTTTTGGTGAATTCAGAGAATTCTTCGTCGGCGGAGAAGGCGGCGAAGCAGAGAAGGATGAGGCAGAGGGGGAGGGTGAGGAGTTTCATTTTTGCAATAGCTCCGTGAATTCTATTCGAGTACGCGAGAACAACAATTTGTGCCGCCCTTTCAGGGCTTTTCAAATCACGCTGCGGAAAACCCAGGGCTTACGCCATAGGTATCTACACATCTTTGGTTGGCATTTTCAGTCCGACCAAAACGAAGAAAGGACGATGAAAGACGTCTTGATGAGTTTGGCATCCACCCGTTCGCAATGTGATTTTTCTTGCGGCCGGTTTAACACGCTCTCTGTG
>DATGGK010000146.1:0-8943 GCA_035308565.1 Planctomycetota bacterium
AACGCCGCAAGCTCCGCGCAGTGAAGTCTTGATGGAGAGCCGGATGCTGGAAATCAGCCCGTCCGGTTCGGGAAGCGGGAAGGGGAGACGGAGCTACGCGCAGCACTGGCACGCCACCGCGCCTCTTCTCGACTTCATCACCTATTATCGGTAAATCAATATCTAAAGCAAGATAGCGTTAAATAGGTGACTGTCCCTATTTAATCGTGTTGTTATTCCAGTCCCAGTCCGACGATTTCGGCGTCGGCGAATGTGGATTCGCCGCACTCGTCTTTCACGCGCAAGCGCCCGAATTCATCGAGGCCCGCAAAAACTCCCGTGCGCTCGCGCTTATCTCCGGCGGGGGCGTGAAAGCGCAGGCGCTTGCGCGCCATCCAAGCCGCCATTCCCGATTCGATCTCGTTTTGCAACGATTTTTGTTGCGCGCGATCGCTGAGGCGATCGAGCGCAGCTTCAAGCTGTTTCAAGACTCGTCGAAAAACAGTTCGCCGATCAACAAGCGCGCCTGTCTGAGCGAAGATCGAAGTCGCCGTTCCTTTGCCCGTCGTCGCCAACTGTGCTGCTCTCTGATTCAAATTGAGCCCCACCCCAAACACCACGTACTCGAGCACCATCTCGCCGCGTTCGCGCATCCCCGCGTTTCCCAAAGAACTTTCGCACAACACGCCCCCCAATTTGCGCCAGCCCGGCTCCGCGGCACAAGGCAGCACGACATCGTTCGGCCATTTCACCGATAGGTTTGCCAGAAGCGGCACGACTGACATCGCCCTTGCGCAGGCCAGGCCCGCCGCCAGCGGAAGCCATCCGCTTAATTCCGGGGAGATTTTCGCCGGGCGAATCACCGCGCTAAAGAGCAACCCCAACCGCGGCGGGCATTCCCAAGTTCGGCCACGGCGGCCGCGCCCCGTGTCCTGTGAGTCTGCCACGAACACCGTACCGTGTGCGGCCCCGGCTCGCGCGGCCACCAGCGCGAGATCGTTGGTTGAACTCACCTGCGGCGAAAAATTGATATGCTTCCCAAGTGCGCGCGTGTCCAGCCCTCGCGCGAATGCGGCTGTTTCTTCGATCGATGCAAAAAGAGGCTTGTGCATGCAGCTTTCCGGTTGAATTGAAGGAGTTGTTTGGCCGATAATGTCAGTGTACTGTCGTGCGTTCAAATAGCGATTTCATGTCCGCACACATTCTGGTGAGCGTCACGTTGGATGAAGATGCGTTAGTTCGCCCCGTTGGGGCTTTGGGGAGCTCGGTGGACGGTGCACCCAGGGCTGCGCTTCGCTCCGCCCTGGGCTTTCAAAGTTCGCGCCGTTGGCGCTGAAGACAAACGCAACCAAGCTGACACAGGCCGCACACACTCGCGGAGTTCTTTCATGCCGGCACAGTCTGAGATCATCAAGGACATCAATCACAGCGACGAGCAGGGAGCGGTGCGCGAAACGACGCGCAAATTCGCGGAGCTTGAACTGCGCCCGATCGCGGCTCAGATCGACGCGGAACAAAAAGTGCCGCTGTCGGTCTGGCAGCGTTTGTCGGATCTGCAACTGCTGGGCGCGGCGATTCCGCAGGCATACGGCGGACTGGGCTTGAGCACGCTCTGCGCCGTTACCGTCGTCGAAGAATTGGCGCGCGTTTGCGCCAGCACGGCGCTGTGCGTCGCCGCGCACACAGGGCTGTGCGCGTCGCCGATCAATCGTTTTGGAAACGATAATTTGAAAAAACGCTTCCTGCCGCCGCTGGCATCCGGCGAAGCGATCGGCGCGTTTGGGCTGACTGAACCCAACGCCGGCAGCGACGCGAGCAACGCCAAAACGACCGCGGTGCAGCGCGCGGATACGTTCATTGTCAATGGGAGCAAAATTTTCATCACGAATGCGCCGGTGGCGAAGACGTTCGTGGTGGCCGTGTCCACGACGCCGAAAGCCGCGGCGCAAGGAATCACGGCGTTGATCATCGAAGCGGACACGCCGGGTTTCACGGTGTCGCCGGGCGACGAGAAGCTGGGCATGCGCGGGTCGGAGTGGGGCGAATTGATTTTCAAGGATGCCGAAGTGCCGCTGGCGAACGTGCTGGGCGTGCAGGACAAAGGCTTCGGCATTTTCATGGAGACGCTGGTGGGCGGGCGAATCGGCATCGCGGCGCTGGCCACGGGGCTGGCCACCGGCGCGCTGGAAGCGTGCGTGAAATACGCGCGCGAGCGCGTTCAATTTGGCAAGCCGATTGGCGCGTTTCAATCGGTCGGCAACATGATCGCGGACATGGTGGTGGGGATCGAGGCCGCGCGCACGCTGACGTACCGCGCCGCGCAACTTCGCGACGAAGGCAAGCCGCACGTGCGGGAATGCTGCGTGGCGAAACTTTTTGCGTCGGAAGCGTGCATGAAAATCTGCACGGACGCGATTCAAATTCACGGCGGGTACGGCTACACGAAGGACTTTCCGGTCGAACGGTTTTTCCGCGACGCGAAGCTGCTGGAAATAGGGGAGGGGACGTCGCAAATCCAGCGGATGATTATTGCACGGGACGTGCTGGGGAGGCTGTGAGGAAGGCAGGAGTCAGGAATCAGGAATCAGGTTTATGCGGCAAATGCTCGGTAAAAAAAATCAACAATAATTTGATTTTGCCTCTTGACTTTTTGAATCTCGATTCGTCAGTATATATAGAAGCGCGAAATATGAAAGGGGGCCGATGGGCCATATAGGTCTTATGGGGCCAATGGAACGGCGGCTACGCGGGCCGACGATGTTTTTATGGATTATTTGATTGAGCGGGCGGCCTTATTGGTCGCGAGATGGTTATTGGTTCGGGCCGGCAGGACGCCGGCGGTACAGGAAAATTGAAGTTGGCGTCGTGCGGATTCGAACGCGCGCCGCGGATCGAACCGATGGTGCATTCTGCTAAGTTCCGGCGGTGCCGGAGCGCGTTGCAGGAAGGGGAGATCTGGAGTTGGCTCGCGTGCGATTTCTTCACACGACGCAATACCCAGCAATAGCAGAAGTCGTACGCAGCGGACGAAACGATGACGCTTAATCACAGCCTCTGACACTCGTCCGGGCGAATGTTTGAAAACGCACGACGCCACAAATCAGGAGATAGGAGATAGGAGAAAAAATCCGCTCCGACGTTAAGGGATGGTCTGTGGCGGTAGGGCTTATAGGGCCTATGGGGCCGATGCCAATAAAAAAGCGCGTCCCGCGATGGGCCGCGCTTTTGTTTAGCAAAATGGACAAACGTCCATTGCATAGAATTCTTAGAACGCGGCTTTGGGCTGGCCCAGGACGCCGGTGCGGCGGATGCAGAGGGTACCGGTGCGGTCTTCGCGCAGGATGTCGAGGGTGAAGGCGGCGCCTTTGCCCAGACTGTTGAGGGCGGCCCAGAATTTTGCGGCGTCGGCGGCGCTTCCGGAATCGACGCTCATGCCATTGATGCCGATGATCACGTCGCGGCGCAGGACACCCAGTTCGTAGGCGACAGAATTGGGCACCACCGCGTAGACGCGAAGGCCCAACGAGCCGCGCTTGCTCAAATCCTGATCTTCGTCGCGGGTGGTGCGCAGAATCACGCCCAGCAGAGGACTTTCGCCGGCTTGGACGTTTTCGCCGGTAAACAGGTAGCCTGATTTGCCCTCGTCGTTTTGCAACTTATCCAGCATGTTCGGTTTCGCGGGGTCGTATTCCATGGCTTCGTTATAGCCGCGGGTTCCGGCGCGCCAGACGTTGGATACTTTGAAGGGCGTGCGGACCAAATCTCCGGTTTTCAACTCACGCGGCGAAACCGTCGCGAGCTGCTTTTCGGGCGGCGGCTTGACGATGCCCTTCTTTGGCATGAAATGAAGCACCGCAAAAGCCAGACACGCCGCAGCCGCCATCGACGCGCCGGCTTTCCACCAGCGGCGCGGAGCGTGCAAAGGCGTGATCTTGCGCTCCTTGCGGGCCATGCGCTCGCGCGTGAGCTTGCCGTAATCTGAGAAATGTTGCGCGGGCAATTCGCCCACGCTGAACTCTGCAAAAACGTCTCCGACGGATTCAAGAATCGCCAGTTCGGCGCGGCATTCACTGCACGCCGCCAAATGCGATTCGGCGTCGGCGCGAACTTCCGGCTCGGAGAGCCGCGATGCCCCGGCGGGTGGAATCTCGCCATTGCGGACATCGATCAAGTCGCTCAGGATTTCGCGAACTTCACCACACGTCATGACTTTGGCCCCGTAGAACATCGTTTTTTCGTACCTCGTTTTTCAGCCGACCTCGGCCGAATCTTGCCGCTTACTCACGTGCGCGGCTCTGGGATGCAGCCGACCTCGACTGCCCTCTTCACTCTTTAGCCGCAATCGGAAAGGATTGCGTCGCACATACTTGCTGACCGCAGCCTCTGTGCGCATTCGAGGGCGACAGGAATGCCGCCCCTCCATCAAAAAATCTGTGACCCCCTCGCGCCAAAGCTGTTTTTATTCTGCCTCAGCACTCCAGCAAGACGCAGCTTTTGGAACGCCCTTCATACTCGGCTTTGATTTTTGCCAAATTAATTCTTAGTCATCGCGCGCTTGTGGTGCAGGCTTCCAGCCTGCAAGCCGCGAGATTGATCCCCTCCTCGCTTGTGCGACCAGTTTTTAATAGGCCCAATGGGACGAATAGGGGCCTATGAGTGACAGCAACGAACTCGTCAGTAACTATCCGCCGTAACCCAAGCGCCGCAATTTTTCCTGCAGCTTCCGGCGCGCGTAACTCAAGCGCGACCAAACGGTTCCTTCGGGAACGTCCAGCGTCTGCGCGATTTCGGCGTGGCTCATGCCTTCCACTTCTTTCATCAAGAACGCTTCGCGGTGCTTTTCGTCGAGGCAATCCAACGCGTCCTGAAGGGCTGAACGCAGGCCTTCGCGTTCCATATTGCCCAACGGTTCGTTGCGCGATTTGTTTTCAAGCGTGCGGATTTCTTCGAGCGTGGATTTGGCCGAATCCTGCCGCACGGCGCGGCGGAAATGGTCGTGGACCAGATTCAAAACGATGCGGTAAAACCAGGTCTTAAACGCGCCTTCGCCGGCAATTTCGCCGACGTGCTTGTAGAGGCGCACCAGTGCCTCTTGGGAGATTTCTTCGGCAATGTTGGAATCGGCGACTGATCGCAGCGCCAAATGATACGCCATGCGACCGGCGAGCGGGGCGAGTTCGTCGAAGGCGCTTTCTTTGCCTGCGCGGAATTGGCGGACAAGCTCGACAATGCGCTCGTCCATGGCCTGGCGTTCGGGACTGGCCGTGCGGCGCCCACCCGCTGGGGCCGGCGCGACTCTTTCGCCCCCCTCGGAACCTTCGGATCCTTTGGACAGGACATTAACGCCTGTCGGCCTGCTCATTCGGTTGGAACTCCCGTTGGCAATCATGGGCCTCTCCTCCCGAAAGTCCTTGCCTGCTATTAACAGGCCAGTCGGGCGCGAAGTCATCCCTAATTTCGCCAAACGCGAATCCGCCACCTTCGTCGAGGAAGTACTCGTAGACGCCTCTCTCCTTTATCGCACGGTACTTACGAGACGGTTGGCGGAACGCGGCCCTTGGAGTTATTTTACGGTTTTTTGGAAAAATAGTTCCATTATCTCGGCAATGGTTTCGTCATGGGGGTCGGGTTCTCGTCATTCCGACGCGGCAAAATGGCGCGAAACTGACCATTTGTCGTTTGTCAGTTGGCATTTGTGATTTGCCATTTCAATGGCGCGAGCTTGCACAAAAATGACAAATGACAAATGCGCCGTTTACAACGCGCCCTTCGCGGTTCCCGTTTTGCCCGGCTTTGCGGAATAATTCACCGTCAGCGTTCCATGCACGACCGTGCTGGCTGCGGCGTCTACGATCACGACGGTCACGGGAAGAGCGATCATTTGATTGGTGTAAACCTTGTCGCCTTTCAAACCGGCCGCGGCCAGCGTTGTGTGCAGATCGGCCTTCGATAATTTCACGGTGAACTTCGCTATTCCGGCCGAGGTTGTTACGCCCATTTTTTGCTTTGCGGAGAGGGTCAATTTCGAGGTTGGATCACTGGTGGCTTGTCCTTTGTCGTTCAGCGAATATTGCCTGATTACTCCCGCGATATCGACCACGACCTGGCGATTCGTCAGCGTGAATCCCGTGGGCAAGCTGACCGGAGTGACCAGCGTCGATGTATCCGCGCTGGTCATCATGGAGCTAAAATTGAGTTTGATCGATAGCGTGGTCTTCGATTGCATCGCTTCCGTCGTTTGTACCGTGGCGTTCACGGGAATGTTCTGGCTGGTTAAATACGCCAGCAAATCCAAGGGATAAGCTCCGCCGCTGCCGAGCACGTTGATGCTGATCGTGGCCGGCGGCGAGACTTTTGTGCCGTTCGTGATCGTAAAAGTAAAACTGTCGGAGCCGCTGAATCCCGTCGTGGGCGTGTAGGTCACTGCGCCGGTGGAGGCGACGAAGCCGCTGAGCGCTCCGTTGGCGGGCTGAGTGGCGATGGCGAATGTGTTGCCGTTCGATCCGGTCAGCGTGATGGGGAGCGGCGTGTTTTCGACGGTGCTCAGCGTTTGCGCGTTGGCCAACGGATCGGTGCTCACCCCCGTCGATGGATCGAAGACGATGACTGAATAGTTGAATGTCTGCGGGGCGTTGTTCACTTTCACATTCGACACAGTCACCGCGTAGGTCGTGTCCGCGGTGGGCGCGGTCAGCGGTACGTCGAGCGCATGCCACACAAGCGTGTTGTCGCCGTAGCCGTTGGCGACTGTTTCGAGTTGCACGTTCAGATTGGCGCCGTTCGACGTCATCGTCACCGTCGCCGCTGAGAAATCCGCGCCGTTCATGCTGAAAGTCCAGCGCCCGGGAATCTTCGCGAAAGTATTACTGTAATCGAAAGGCAGCAATTGATACGGAAAATATCCCGCGTTGGGCCACGGCACGTTTGTGGGTGTCGGAGGCCGAGTCCCAAAGGTCGCGATCACCCACAGCGCATCGGCGCCGAACAGCGTCGTCGTGCCAGAGACGCCGCCGGCGACGCTGCCGTGTCCCATCGTCTGCTGCGGCGGATAAAGAATCCAACGCCGGTGCCCCGCGACCGTGTTGTTCGAGCCTGGGTCCGCCATCAACCCATCCATCGCGTCCGGGCCGAAACTGCCCAGCGAAATATTGGAATGCCCCGCCGCGTCGGCGCCGTTGGCCGTTGCGTAGGGCCACTGCGCAGTCGGACTCGACGGCGGGGTGTGGCTGAGCATGCCGGCGACCGAGAACATCAGCGCCGCCTGCTGGCATTCGGCGCTCAAGCTTGAATCGAAGACGATGTTCGACGGCAGGCCGGCCATGGCGCGGTAGAAATTCACGCGGAAGAGCGTGGCGTCTTGAAAGGTCGAACCGATCGTCCCTGGATCGTACGGCGAGACGTCGCTGCCCGTCCAGGCGATCGAAGGCTGTGGCGTGTAATTGGTGTTGAAAAACGCGACGACTGCCGAGCGGCTGGTGGTGTCCACGCTCAAATCGCGCGGAGCGACGCTGACGGTGCCGGCGGGGGCTTCGATTGGAGCCGCGACGCGCGGCGCGTCGCCGAGTTGTATTTCGCCGCCTAGCGCGGAAATGCAAAGCAGCGCGAAAGCACAGAGAATTTGGAGGAGCGTTTTCGAATCGGCAGGCATAGTCCGGCCCTCATAAGATAGAACGAGTATTCCCGTTCTGAATGAAGTCCGGTATTTTTACCACTGCGTTTCGCAGAGGCAATTCAAATCTTTTGCCGTTAATTCTTCGTCGGCGGAGGCGCGATGCCCGTTTGCTCGCGGCCTTTTACGGTGTCGGTCAAATCCGACGGCGTGAGTTCGCCGCCTTTCCACGGCTCGAAGATCACGCGGCATTTGGTGCCTTTCGGCGGGATGGCGTAGCGGTTGATGCTGTAGCCGGCGGCGTGCTGCGGGTCGATTTCCTTGGTGTCGAGCAGCGTATTCATGATCGCATAGACATCGAATTTCAGCGCCACGATCGACATTTCCAAATCGGCCATGAACTGCGGGCGGCCGTTTTCGTCTTTTTCGAATTTGCTGCCGGTGAACGCGAACGGCGATTGCTTCATCGTTTTCTCGGTCTGCGCGTTCCACGCAAAGAATTCAATCGGGACGCGGATCAATTTCTTTGGGCTGCCGGCGACGGGTGCGCCCTCGGCATCGACCATCTTTGCGTTGACGGGTTCCCACTCGTACTCAATTGAAATCACGATACCCGCTTCTTTGGGCAGATTGATTTTGCCGGTCTGCGGATCGACTTCGCCCGTGTAAGTGTAATTGCACGCCAGCAGCGCGTAACAAATATCGCGCGGGCGAGCGTACACGCCGGCGACGGTTTCGTGCAGCTTCGCGTTCGAATTTTTGACACAGACCAAATATTCCAGCGGTCCCTGCTCCAGCACAAATTCGCCGTTCATCACGATGACTTTCGTGTCGCGGTTTATGAACAGGTTCGGATCGCCCGGAATCTTTTTTTCTTTGTCTTCACCGAACGCCGTGAGCGCCGACAAGTCGATGGGCTTCAACGGCGTGGTTGCGATCACGCGGTCGCCGAGAATTTTGCGCACCAGCACCAACTGGCGCGGCGCGAGTTTCTCGTCGTTCTCGATTTTGCGCAGGGGTTCTTCGGCGGCCGGTCCCATCTTTTGCAAGGCCGTGATTGCGCTTGAAATATCCGCTTCGTTGTCGGATGCCAGTTGCTTGATCAGCGGCAGCGCGTCTTCGGCACGCGCGGACGCGGCCAACGCCAAAAAACAAAGCACGGAAAGGAGAAGGAGATTTTTCATAGAAGCATCCTGGTCTTTGCGCATCCACGGACTAAAAGCCCGTGTTACTCGAACAACCACGGGCTAAAAGCCCATGTTACTAGGCGCGCAATTGTACATTTCCGCGTCAGAAGCTGTAGTTCTTTTGTCCGGCGTTTCGCCAGCGAGTACTGGCCGGCGGGACGCCGGCGG
>DATGGK010000147.1:0-2120 GCA_035308565.1 Planctomycetota bacterium
GCAAACCTCAACGCTTCATCGAGCCTCATCCGCTTGGGATCGGGCCCGCAAATAGCATCCGTTGCAAACAACCAGCGCCGTAGGCGCGGAACACACTTAGCCCAGGGTGGAAGCCCTGGGTACACGTTGCCCCCAAATTTATCCAAGCGCCGTAGGCGCGACACACGTATCGAGTGCCAATTTAGGAGGAATGGAAGCCTGACTCGCCAGGCGGGTCAGTGCGATGGGAAACGCTGTGCCAATTTCTATTTTCGAATTTCGATTTTCCGCGCCACGCCGCTACAGCGTGCGCTCGATTGTGCTTCCCGCTACGCGCGACGCGCCGTAGACACTTTTCTGCGACGGTGGCGGCGCCACCAATCGCACCACGTGCAGCAGCCGCTCCGGTTTGAACGGCTTCGCCATGCACACCACCGCGCCCAGTTGGTGGCTCGCGGAATAATCGGCGGGCTGCGCCGAGCGCGTCAGCAGAATCACCGGCACGCGCTGCAGGCGATCGTTGCGCTTGATGATCAGGCACAGATCGTGGCCGCTCATGTCCTCGCCTTCCACTTCCGCAAGGAACACGGCCGGCACCGTGGTGCGCAATACTTCCAGAGCCTGCTGCGCCGTGGGCACCACGATCACAGTGTAGCCGTCCGACTGCAGAATATTTCGCATGATGTCTGCGGTGCGCGGGTCGGACTCGACCGCCAGCACAATCGCTTGCTGCTTCACCGCGGCGTTTGCCGCCGCGTTCGAAGCTTCCTGCGTCGCCTGAGAATGCGCCAGCGGTGAATCCACAAACGGATCCGCCACGCTCAACTTTGTTTTCGAAGCGTATGCACCGTTCGACGCGTACGCACCGCCCGATAAGCTCGACGCTCCCGTCGGAACTTTCTTCTCGCTCTTCGCATCCGCCTTCGCCGCGCAGAATTGCACCGCCACTCCGTGCTGCTGGCTGCCGTTCGACGCCGATTCGACGCGCACCACTTCCGCTTTCTGCGCCGTGTTGAAATCGCCCGCAGCCGTCGAGTAGGGAAACGTTACCTCGAGTATCTGCCCTTTCCAATAGCCGGCGCGCGCGCTCGTGAAAAGCAAGCCGTCGCGCGACACGTCCACGCTCTTGCACACTTCTTCAAACGGCTCTGGCGAATTCACCACGCGCACATGCACCTGTGCGGAAATTTTCGCGCGCTTGCGCCGGCGGCGTTCGATCCCGGACAAATTACTTTTCTGATTATTTGAATTCGAGGATGATTTGGAACCGGAAGTAGCGGATTTACTTCGAGCCTCTGCGGAGGTCGTTGGGATGGTGCTCATTTCCACACCTCAGAAATTGTGATCGCTTCCTCAGGAACGCGCAGCTTGCTGTGCTCCCCGTTGATATAGATGTACATAAAAGCGAAAGCCAGCGAAATAGTACGTTCGTTTCAAACTAAAACCGGCCCGTACCATTTTCCACGGTACCTCGTAAGTACAGCATTTGCCGCGCCGTTGGCGAATAGTTTTCCACAGCCGGTGCAAAAGTACAGGTGCGCGTCTGGAACATCACCTGTACCTTCAGCCCAGGACTAAGCTTTCGCCTAAAGGCGAAAACGCCTTTCAGTAGCACAGGCAATCCTGCCTGTGCCTGCGTAGGAACGCAGCATCGCTGCGCTAGACCTGCAAGATCAAGGAACGCGTTCTTTGGTTTCCTTGTTTTGCGACGCTGCGCGCACAGCAACTTGCGGCACAGTCAGGATTGACTGTGCTACTGGAGAACCGCATGCCATCTGCAACACTCGCGCCCGCCGCACCATCGCCCACGACATCCACAGCGTCGCCATTGCGCAACGCCGCTCCCGCGGCCCCCGCGCCGCCACGCGCCACCGACGACGAAATACTCGGCATCGTCTCCCCGCGAAAAAATCCGCCGCGCGACACGCAGCAGCTCGAATTCGATTTCGACGCGGCTTCTTCATCACAATCACACGATGTCATTCCGAGCGAAGCGTCCGCGCTTCTTTCTTCCGAACCGGCTATGCCGGTACGCGCGGACGCGCAGTCGAGGAATCTCTCTTCGAATGACCGCGCCGATTCACCCGCCGCGCACACCTCCATCCCCGAGCCCGCGCACCTCCGCGCCACCTTCGACGCCA
>DATGGK010000148.1:0-8807 GCA_035308565.1 Planctomycetota bacterium
AGGCGATTGGCGTGAAGTATAAGGGGTTGGTTGGCGCGGAAGAGGAGCGGACGATTTATTGGGATCCGGTGGCGGAGGTGTGCAAGGCGTTGGAAGTTTCGCAGTCGAAATTGACGCAATTGATCAAGGAGCATTCGGGGAGCAATTTGCCACAGTTGGCGGATGAGATTCGGGGAGAGGCGGTGCAGCGGAAGATGAGGGCGGAAGTGAGGGAGCGGGTTTTGAAGGCGAGGGGAATGGGGCCAATGGGGCGAATGGGGCAGATGGGGCCGATGAAGAAAGGGTGTTGCGAGGGGTGTGGAAAAGCGCTGACGCGTGAAGGCGGGACTACGAACGATGAGGAGATTGGGGAACTTGGTGCAACTTTTTCACGGAAATGTTGGGAGGTTTGGCGGGCGCTGAAGGCGACGCGGAAGGAGCCGGAGTTTTCGCGGGAGATTTGGGCTTTGGGGTATGGGTTTGCGACGTACCGGCGGATGTATCGGGCGTGCAAGGTGGTTTACGAGATGACGCCGCAGCAGTTGGAGATGTCGCTGATAGAGGAAGCTTTGCGGAAGACGCGGGAGAATGAGGGGAAGGATGGGGAGTGGGACGTTTTCTATGCGAAGTGGAAGGGGTTGAAGAAGGAGTTTAAGGAGTGGACTCCGGAGGAGTTGGATAAGGCTTCGCGGTCGATCAAGACTTGGGATGCGATTGAGGCGGAGGCGAGGGAGAAACGGAATTCAAAATGCAAAATGGAAAATGCAAAATGAAGGGCGGGCGGGCTTAATTCAAAATGTAAAATTCAAAATGAACGGCGCGCGCGATGCGGTGCGCGGCGGGGAATTTTTGAAATTTGACATTGTGTAGCCGAACGGCTACAGTGCATTCATGTTTGTGCTTCGCAAAACCGAGTACTTCGCTCGGTGGCTGGACGAACTCCGCGATCTGCGCGCGCGTGCGCGCGTTCAGGTGCGTTTGGAACGTTTGGTGGCTTGAAACATGGGCGACGTCAAGCCGGTTGGAGAAGGAGTCTCCGAAATGCGGATCGACTACGGTCCCGGCTACAGAGTCTACTTTACAAAGCGCAGGCACGACGTGGTCATTTTGCTGGCCGGCGGCGACAAACGCACGCAATCCGCCGACATCAAAACTGCCTTGAGCCTGGCGCGCAACTTGCAGGAGCCGACATGAAAAAGACAAAGACCACTCCCTACGACGTCGCCGAGCACCTTCGCACTCCCGAAGAAATGGCCGCGTACCTGGAGGCGTGCCTGGACGATGCAAAGGGCGACGTTGGTTTCATCGCCAAAGCGCTGGGGGATATCGCCCGAGCCAAAGGCATGGCGCAGGTGGCCCGCAAGTCCGGCCTCTCGCGCGAAAGCCTGTACAAAGCGCTCTCCGGTGAACGAAGCCCGGATTTCGATACGATTCTGCGGGTGGTCGGCGCGCTGGGGCTGAAGTTGCACGCGGATGTTGCGTAGCGCGACCGAGAAAATAGGCGGTTTGACAATCATGGCGAAAGGAATTTAATACAGGCGATTGACACGAGCATTAAATTCTCAGCGATTTTGTATTTAGCCACGGAGTGGCGACACGCTTTTAATAGCCGTGGCCGTAGCGCGTACTCGCGCAAGGCCACGGTTTTAGGGGGAGTGGAATTGAAAGCCGCGTAGCGGCGGCACAAGGGACGCGGACGAAGCGGTGGAGCAACGCGATTTGTGTCGCCGCACGATTGGAATAATCACATGCCGACGTTGACAAAACAGCACGAGAAGATACTGAGAGGAAATTCTGCGAAACAACCTTGCGACTCAATAGCTTGTCCGCGTCTAAGAAACTAATTATCGACGGCCGTATGCAAATTGGGATGTCCTTTCCACCTATGAAGCTAACACCAGAAATAACGCCTGACGAACTCCGATCATTTCTGGTTGAGTGGAGAAAACTATTTATAAACAATGATTCAACCTCCTTTCGCTGTGTGTTAAATCTCGTTGCGCGGCTATTCGGCGATGAAGGAAAAACGTTGCGTACGCTGATGCATAAACAATTCGACAACTTTATGCAGAACAATCCGTCCGCAATTAAACATACGCGCGCAGACGGCGTCGAATTTCATTTGACATTTGATGAAATTAAAAAGCTTATTAGCCCATTCATATTTCACGACGACTTAGACAATGAAAAACTGGAGCCGTTATTTGAAATCATTTCAATCGACGGCTCGATGACTTGTCATGCGCTTTTTGAGTTTTTACCACCGGCAGTAGTGTTAATGCAACAAGCGAAGCAGATTGCTGAGTATCTTGAGGGGAAACTTGGTGCTGGTAAACCGTAAAGCCATGATTTCATCATTATCAGTGTGGCTTCTCGAAGCACTCGTTTTTACGCAGCGGACACGGGCTTAACTTGCTTCTTGCCCCGCTCCAGCGCTACAATCTGCTCAGCGAAACTCGGAGCACCGCTATGAAACCCACGTCCCTGAAATTTTTACGCCACGCAATCCTCAGCACCCTCGCCCTCTCGGTCTTCTGCGCCGCCGCCGAATCCCCGCCCATCGACCGCGACTTTACCCTCGACGTCCAGCCCTCCGGCCTGCCCGAAAAGTTCACCTTCAAGGCGCGCAACCTCTTCAATCACGCCGATTATCTTGCGTCGGACGAATGCAACGGGCGGCTGGCCGGCAGCGAGGGCGAGGCAAAGGCGCGCGAGTACATCGTCAAGCGGCTGCACGCGATTGGCTACGAGAATGTGCGGCATTTCATGTTCACGTTTACCGGCGACGTGAAAATGGGGCCGAACAATTCTCTGACCGCGACCACGCTGGGCAAAAACGAAAGCAGCGCGACCAAGTACGAATTGATCGACGATTTCAAGCCGATGCCGATCAGCGCGCCGGGCGAAGGCGCGGGCGATCTGGTTTTCGTGGGCTTTGGGATCAGCGCGCCGGAGAAAGGCTACGACGATTACGCGGGGATCGAGGCGAAGGACAAAGTGGTGCTGGCGTTTCGCGGCGAGCCGGAGAAGGCTGACGGCACGCGCATCGGCGGCGCGAACGACCCGCATGCGGCGGCGAACGTGTACAGCGATCTGTTTTACAAAGCCGGCGTGGCGCGCGACCACGGCGCACGGGCGCTGCTGCTCATCGACGGCGAACGCGGCAAGGCGCCGCCGAAAAAAATCATGCCCGACATGATCCGCGGCGGGGGCCGGCGCCACTGCGGCTTTCCGCTGATTCAAGTCCTGCCCGACGTGGCTGAGAAATGGATCGACGGTGCGAGCATCGCTCCAGGCGAAAAAAAGCTCGTTGAAAGCGCCACGCTCGCCGAACTCAAGAAAAAAATCAGCGCGGAACTGAAGCCGTCGAGCTTTGCGGTGCCGGGACTCAACATCGGATTTAACGTCGATATCATTCGCGAAAAAGCGACGGATTACAACCTCGCGGTGGTGCTGCCCGGAAACGATGCGGTGCTGAAAAACGAAATCGTGGTGATCGGCGCGCATTACGATCACCTCGGCACCGGCAACGAATTCTCGCTGGCCGACAAAGCCGACATGGGCAAGATTCACCGCGGCGCCGACGACAACGCGTCGGGCACGTCGTCGGTGTTGGAACTGGCCGACGCGCTCTACAAGAATCGCGCGGCGCTCAAGCGCACCGTCTGGATCATGTTTTTCGGCGCGGAAGAAATGGGCACGATCGGCTCGAACGATTTTGTGAAAAATCCGCCCGAGGATTTCAAAGTCTCCAACGTCGCCGCGATGCTCAACCTCGACATGGTCGGCCGCTGCCGCGACAACAAAGTCATGGTCTACGGCGCGTCAACCGGCAAAGGTTTCGACGACGTTCTAAAAAGCAGCGACAAAGAGCTCGGCCTCGACATCAAAACGACCGCCGACGGCTTCGGCGGGTCGGACCAGACGGCGTTCGTGACCGCGGGCATTCCCGTGCTCTTCTTCTTCACCGGGTCGCACCCCGATTACCACAAGCCCAGCGACACCGCCGACAAACTCGACGTGGCCGCGCAGGCGAAAATCACGGGCCTGGCGTTCAATGTCGCGGCGAACCTGATCAACGCGCCGGAGCGGCCGAAGTTCGTGAAGATCGACGCGCCGCGCATGAGCGGCGGAATGAACGGGATTCGATTGGGCACGCTGCCCGATTACGCGTACGACGGCAAGGGCCTGCGCATCAACGGCGTGCGCGACGCGTCCCCGGCCGACAAAGCGGGCCTCAAAGCCGGCGATATTCTGATCATGCTCGGCGGCCGCAAAATCGAAAACATCAACGACTACATGAACGCGCTGGCGCAAGCCAAACCCAACGTCGAAACGCCCCTGAAAATTCTGCGCGACGGAAAAGAGATGGAGGTGAAGGTGGTGCCGGAACAGAAGTAATTCAAGATGAGAAATTCAAGATTCAAAATTGGACGGCGATGAATTCAAATTTGAATGACACGCGGCGGCAAATGTCCTAAATTATAGGCAGGCAAATCGACGGAATCGGAGTGGCGGTGTAGCATGATCGAATCAACCTCAACGACTGCGTCAATCTCTGCCCCGCCCCACAGGAGCGAGATTGAATATCCATTTTCGGACGGCAAACCCGTGGCTGAAACCGACATTCATTTCGACGCCATCGCCGCGCTCAACGCGCTGCTGAAGCGTTTCTTCAAAGGCCGCGACGACGTCTACGTGGCCTCGAACAATTTGATTTACTACACGGAAGGCGACATCGGCGACCGCTTTTCGCCGGACGTGTACGTGGTGCTCGGCGTGAAAAACTATTTGCGCCGCACGTACCTGATCTGGGCAGAAAAGAAGCCGCCAACGGTGGTGTTTGAATTTACATCGCGGGGAACGAGTGGCGAAGATCGAGGCTCGAAGAAGGAATTGTGCGCGAGTCTCGGCGTGAAAGAGTATTTTCTCTTCGACCCGGAACATGATTATTTGAAGCCGGCGTTTCAAGGCTACGAACTGTTCCGCGGCGTGTATCGGCCGATTCGCGCGGACAAGGACGGGATGCTGACGAGCCGAAGTCTGGGTTTGAAATTCCGCGACGACGGGCGTTATCTGGCGGCATTTGACGCGGCGACGGGGAAGCAGATTTTGCGGATGGACGACGCGTTGGACGAAGCGGAGGAGCGGGCATCCAATGCGGAAGCGGAAGCGGAGCGCTTGCGCAGGGAAATCGAGCGCTTGAAGGGGCGGAAGAATTGAGTGTGTGCTTTGCCTTATTTTCGAATGGTTGATTCGCCGCCCATCACATGCCGCACAATCTTCGGCGCATGCTCCCGCGAATTCTCAATGAAAATCCGCCCCGTGTCCAAACCCGCTTGCACCGTTCCCGCGATGTACAACCCCGGCACGTTCGATTCGCACGTCTCCGCATTCACGCTCGGCACGAGCGTTTTTTCATCGACTTGCACGCCGCAGCGCCGCAGCAAGTCGGCGTCGGGATGGAAGCCGATCAGCGCGAAGACCGTGTCCGCGGGAAGGCGCAGCAGCGAGCCATCGGCGAGGCGCGCTTCAACTTCGCGCGGCTTGTCATGGAATGCAATCGCCGTCGCGTTGAAGTGCGCGGCAATCGCGCCTTCGGCGATGCGGTTTTCGACATCCGGGCGCACCCAGTATTTGACGCCCTCTTTGAGTTTCGAATCGCGCACGATCAGTGTGACGCTGCGCGCGCCGTTGCGCCACAAATCGAGCGCGGCTTCGCACGCGGAATTTCCGCCGCCGACGATGACGGCGTGCTCGCCATAGTGGCGGTACGGATCGTCGTAAAAAGAGCTGACCCACGGCAGATCGGCGCCGGGGACAGCGAGCTTGAAGGGATGATCGAAGTAACCGGTGGCCATCGCGACGGCCCGCGCGCGGCGTTCGATGCGCGCGCCATCGCGCTGAGAGCCGACGGTGAAAAAATCGCCGGTGCGTTTTGCGGAGAGGACTTCCTCGTGCAGCGCTAACGGAATTCGATAACGATCGACGATGGCGCGGTAATAAACGAGCGCCTGCTGGCGCGTGGGTTTCTCGTCGGGCACGCAAAAGGGAATGCCGGCGATTTCGAGTTTGTCGCGCGTGGTGAAAAAAGTCATGAACGCCGGAAAATCCAGAATCGCCTGCGTCAACTGGCCGCGGTCCACGAGCAGCACGTTTAAGCCGGCGTTGCAAGCTTCGGCGCCGATGGCGATGCCCGTCGGGCCGGCGCCGATAACGAGCAAATCTAGGATTTCAGAATTGAATTCAGCCGCCAATTGTAAATTCCTTTGCGCCTCTTCCCCTCTGCGCCTCCGCGCCTCCGCGAGTGAATTAATTCGCCAGCCAAGTCTTCAGCGTCGCGCAATCCTTTTTCATGATCGCGATCTGCTCCGGCGCGGCGCCTTCGAGGTATTCGACATGCTGCGAGACGGGACCGTCGTAATTCGTTTTCTTCAGCCAGTCGAAATACTCGCGATGGACCATGCCCTCGCCCAGCGGTCCCCACACCGCGGTGAAACCTTTGTCCTTCTCGCCGCGTTTCCATTGGAAATCTTTGGCGTAGACGGCCGTGAAAAATGGCTCCATCAGCCGCGCGTGCAGCGGCCACGCCAATCCGCCTTCAATCGTCGCGTGCGCGATGTCGAAGCACGTGCCGATCGCTTTCGGATCGAGTTCGTGGACGAGTTCGTAAATATCCCACACCGCGCAGCCGATGTATTTCGCGCCGCTGTGATTCTGCCAGCCGCCGCAGACGCCGATTTCCTTGTTCATCGCGGCAAGGTCGCGCAGGCCAGCTTTGAGGTTTGCCAACTGAGGCGGAATCGGCTTGTTCAAATCGTACGTCTGAACCCCGAGCCGATAGCGCGTGCAGCCAAGCTGCTTGGCCGTGCGCAAAATTTTCTCGGCGAAAGGCGTGGACGTGTTGACAATATCCGTGGTCACAATCGCCATCGCCAATTCCTTCGCCTTCAACGCCGCGTGCAGCTTCGGCAAATCCTCGGCGGCGCGCTCCGGTTCGATCTGCCCTTTCTTGCGCACGGGACATTCGATGCCCTTCCAGCCGATTTCAGCGACGACTTCCGCGGTGCGCTCGAATCCGATGCTTTGAAACGATTTTGTGAACACAATCGGCGACAAGCGCGGCAACGCGCCTTGATCGGCGCGCGCGTTTAGCGCCAGCGCCGCGCAGGCGGCGGCGGAACCGGCGAGAAACTGGCGGCGAGTCGGTGCGGAAAGATTTTGCGGCATGGTCGCGCTCCTCTGAAATTTGGCCGCTTGCTGGCGTGCGCGGCTCTGGGATTTGGCCGCTTACTTACGTGCGCGGCTCTGCGGTTGCGCTGTATACAACCATGGAATCATAACCCGTTGCCGATTATTGGAGGACAAAAAATGTGCCGCGCGCTGCTTCTTATTTCTATTCTACTCGCACTGAATAATTTCGCCGCTGATGAGCAGCCCGACCCTCTCTTTGACGGCGCGCATGGCCTGCGCTGCGCCCGTCGCGTGGATGACAAGACCATCCGCGTCGCCTTTGGCGCAAGCTTCGTTGCGGACATCGGCGCGAAAGGCGCGGCGTACCGTATCGTTAGCCCCGACGACGAAGATTTTCAGAAAGGAATTCGCGCTGACAAAGCAGCCGTCTCTACGAACGACGATGTTGCGCCTCCCGAGGGTTGGCAGGGCAAGCCGTTCAAGCGCTCAAGCGTGACGCTCACGCTTCCGCAGCCGATGAAAGTGGGCCATCGCTATTGGGTGGAGGCGCTCGGAATCAATGGCCGCCTGGTCACCGGCGGGCGCGCGGCAGCATGGACGTCGGTGCTGAGCGACGATGCTGAGAAGAACGACGCTGAGCGCAACGCGCTCGGCGTGCGCGCGCTCGAATTGATTTCGCCGTTCGCGATTGAACTGACTGTTGGGCCGGGCTTGGACGCCGCGCGATTCGACAATCATCCCGAAACGATCGTGCTGCGCTGCGCGGACGATCCTGATTTTAAGGACGGTCTCAAAGCACTTTCATGCGGGCGGCGCTCGCGCGGCGATTGTTTCGTTACAGACGGCTGGCCGTGGAAAATTTATCAGCAGCACGAACTTTTTGCGATTTTCGACAAGCCGCTCAAGCAAGGACACAACTACTCGCTCGATTTGAATTCCACCGCGCCGCTGGTCTGCGGCGCAAACAAAATCGCGCTCGAAGTCGATGACCGCAAAGCGCTCAACCCGGCATTGAAGGTCAACCAGATTGGCTACCTTCCCGACGCGCCGGGAAAATACGCGTACCTCGGCGCGTGGACGGGCTCGCTGGGCGCATACGATTTCGGCGCAACGCCGAAATTCGAACTGCGCGACGCGTTCACGCATCAAGTTGTTTTCAACGGCGAAAGCAAATTGCGTCACAAAGCCGGCGAGAAGAAAGAGAGTGCGTACAAAGACGATTTCTCCTTCGAGAATGTGTGCGAATTGGATTTTTCCGCGCTTCAAAAGGAAGGCAGCTATTACGTCTGCGTGCCGGGCGCGGGGCGTTCGTTCACGTTCAAAATCGCGCCGGACGTTTATGTCGAGCCGTTCAAAGTGATGATGACCGGCGTGCTGCATCAACGCTGCGGCATCGAAATGAAAGCGCCGTACTCGGATCATTATCGCCCCGCGTGCCATCGCGATCGCACGGAACTGACTGATTATGTGCACGCGACCGAAGCCGAGAATTTCAAGAATCTGCCGCTGCACGTCGTCGATGCGAAAAAGTACGATCTCTACGGCGGCCATCACGATGCCGGCGATTACAACCCGCGCTCGCATTTGGAAATTGCAGAATACGCATTTTTGCTCTATGAAATCAAGCCCGCCGC
>DATGGK010000149.1:0-10605 GCA_035308565.1 Planctomycetota bacterium
AGCGCCCCCACCGCCGTCGCCACCGCCGACACCGCCGTGTTGATCGCCGTCAACTGGTCCGACGTGAGGCACCAAGTCGTCGGCGAATCGCCAATCGTGCCCAACAGGTTCTGGCACCAAGCCAAAAAGTCCGCCGCGTTCTTCGGAAGGTAATCAGCAGCCATGTGACGCTCCTTGAAAAGGGTTGATTCGCCTATTTCACGTTAAGTTGCTTAAAAATAAAGACTTGCAACGCCAACCGACGCCGATCCGCGTTCAAAAGTGTATCGAAAAGAATCAATCCAAAACCTCTCCGGTCCGACCGGAGAAGACTCCGCAGCGACCGGAGAAGACTCCGAAGCCACCGGAGAAGACTCCGAAGCGATCGGAGAAGACTCCGAACCGAGCGGAGAAGACTCCGAAGCCACCGGAGAAGACTCCGAAGCGACCGGAGAAGACTCCGAAGCAACCGGAGAAGACTCCGAAGCCGCCGGAGAAGACTCCGTAGCAACCGGAGAAGGCTCCGAACCGATCGGCGAAGACTCCCGCGTAACCGGAGCGCTCTCCGCCCCGCCCCTACTTAGCCTCAATCAGCTTGAACGACTTGACGATGGCGTCGATGTCTTTGGCGTATTTGTCATGGGCGTGTTTCTCATAACTGCTCGTAATTACGTAGCCTCGCTTACCTGCAACAATGCAGTAAATTATCTCCGTTAAGTCCTCAAGGTCTGCGTCCCATCCGTCCCCTGGCGTTTGTGTGACTTCGTGAACTGCCTTATACGCGGTCATATTGCCGACTTTGGCTTCGCCTGTTTCACGCCAAAAAAAAATATTGCCGAATCGGCTCTTAAAGAAATCGTTAGCCGTGATCCCTTCCTTGATGCTATAAACCTTGACTGTCACGGAAGGCCGGCCGTCTTTTGAAGAATATGCGCCCGTCGCAATCGCGTCCTCGGAATTCTTTTCAAGTACTGCCCATGACAATGGAAAGACGATCTGAAAGCCAAAATCTTTGTCCGTCACAGTCTTATCCGCGCCGCTGGCCGCAATCATCGAGAGCGTCAGCACAACAAAGGCGCAGCGCGCCACGGCAACTTTGCGCATGATCACGAGCCTCCGAAATCCATCCGACGCGCTGATCTTTAAACTCTTCTTTAAAAAAAGTACAGCGCCAAACCGCGCGCGGCGCACGGGGGCGGCTATTTCTTTTTGCTGCGCGCGACTTCGAGCACCACGCCGCCGGTGCTTTTGAGGATGGCTTGGACCAGCGGGTGGTCGGCGACAAGGCTGGTGTCGAGCAGCACTTTGGCTTCGGCCGGGCGCGCGCGGTCGGGCGGCGGCGGCGGGTCAATGCGGCGCGGCGCGCCGGGCGCATCGTCGTCGGCGTCGTCGGCCGGAAGCGGCGCGGCGTCGGCGCCGGTCGGCGCGATGGGCGCGGGCAGCGGCAGTTCGCCATCGTCCACGTACTCGTCGCTCGCGTCGTCGCGGACATCGCCGTCTTGCGGCTCCCATGGAGCGGGGGTGTTGGGCGCGGGAGGCGGGCGGGGGGCGGTGCGGGCGAGCGGGGCGGCGGACATTGGCCGCTGCGCGCTTGATTGTGCAGGCGGGACGCCTGCACCACGGGTCGGGACGGCGTCGCGCGCGACATTCTTGTTTGCGGCGCTTGTGTTTTGCGATGCGCTGGGGCGGATGTTGGCGGCGGATTCGATGCGGATGGCCAAGTCGCAGCCGTAGATTTCGGCGAGCGCGTTTTTCAACGCGAGCTGGTTTTGCGGATGGGTGAGCGCGTCGCGGTAGAATTGGTGTTCGGAGCCAAGCGCGACGAGAGCGCCGTCGAGATCGACGGCCACCACCGCGTGCGACAAAGCGCTGGCCAAAATCGCGCCGCCGCGCTGCGATTTGATGGCGTCAATTACGCGCGGCCAGGCGCTCATCGCATCGGGCGAGGAGGCGAACGATGTCGCTTCAGTCGGAGTATTTTGCGAACCGCTTGACGAGTCGCGCGATGAAGTGACGCTCGGCTCGCCGGAGACGCGCCCTACTGTCTCCTGTCTCCTATCTCCTACCTCCTGCTTTTCGGCCGCCGGCTGAGTGTTAACGGTAGCCGGACGGCCTGCCCAATTTGGGCGGGGGGCTTCTCCAGAAGTTGGCGCGCGACCCGGCGGCGCGCCGCTTTGCGGCGCTTTCGCGGCGCCGGCTTCGAGCGCGCTGGCGAGTTTGCTTAAGTCCACCAAATCGCGCGCGCGGGCGGCGCGGATCAGCGCGACTTCCAGCGGCAGGCGCGTCTGCGCGGAATCGCGCATAAGGCGGCGCGCGTTGGTGAAAATCTGGATCAGCATCAGGCACTGCTCGTCGTTGAGGAGCTTGCCCAGTTCGGCGTAGGCGTCTTTGAGATGCGTCTGGCCTTCGAGCAGCGGTGAATCCACGCCACAGACGCGCGCCAGCAGCGTCGAGCGCAGGCGCTCGCTCAACACCGACAGCATGTCGTCGGGGTCCGACCCGGCTTCGAGCGCGCTGTGCGCCATCGCGAGCACATCGGCGGTTTTTCCGGCGGCGCAGGCTTTGAGCATGTCGAAGAGCAATTCGTCCGGTGCGGCGCCGGAGAGTTCGCGCACAATCGCGTCGGTGATTTTTCCGCCGCCGAGGTTGACGGCTTGATCGAGCAAGCCTTCCGCGTCGCGCAAGCCGCCTTTGGCCAGGCCAGCGATGCGCGAGAGCGCGGCTTCTTCAAACGCGACGTTGTCGATCTCGCAGATTTTGCGCAGGCGTTTGACGATGTCGGCGAGGCTGATGCGCTTGAGATCGAATCGCTGGCAGCGGCTTAGGATTGTCTCGGGCACGTCGTTGGGATCGGTGGTGGCGAAGATGAATTTCACATGCGCCGGCGGTTCTTCGAGCGTTTTGAGAAACGCGTTCCAGGCTTCGCGCGTGAGCATGTGGACTTCGTCGATGATGTAGACTTTGTAGCGCAATTCGGCGGGCGCGATGGAGACATTGTCGCGCAGCGAGCGGACTTCTTCGATGCCGCGATTGGTCGCGGCATCCATTTCGATCACGTCGAGACTGCTGCCGTCTTGAATGGACGTACAGGCGCTGCAAGTGTTGCAGGGTTCGTCGGCCATGCCGCCGGGGCCGGTACCATTGAGGCAGTTGCAGGCTTTGGCGAAAATGCGCGCGAGGCTGGTCTTGCCCACGCCGCGCGGGCCGCAGAGGAGATAGGCTTGCGCGACGCGGCCGGAGAGCAGGCCCTGCCGCAGCGCGGAGGTGACGGCGCTTTGGCCGGCGACGTCGGCGAACGTCTGCGGGCGGAAGCGGCGCGCGAAGACGACGTAGGGCTTAACCTCGGCGGATGCTTCGGGCTTATCTTTGGCTGTCTTTTTGGCTGCGGGCATGTAAGGCATTCCGTTCGCGCCCCGTGACATCGCGCGTCAGAATTCATCGCCGATAAACGCGGATTCACGCAGATGGACGCAGATAACTTGGATATTACCACCTGCGTTCATTGGCGTCTATCAGCGATAACCACTGATAGACGCGAACTTTTTTTCGCCGCGAGAGGGCCGCGACCAAACCCCGACAAAACGCCGATGACAGACGCCGCGTGCTTGAGTATAAAGTTCTTCATGGCATTCTCTTTCTTGGACAAAGTTGGAATCTTCAGCAACGACAACTTTACCGGTCTGAGAATGCCTTTCTATTGGGTTGCGGCCAATAGGCAGCGATAAGTCCATCTGATTTATCTGCGATGAATTTAGAGATTGGAATTCAAATGGAAGTCACGGCCAAACCGCTGAACCTTACTCTGCGCCACGCCTTTGCCACGTCGCGTTCGACGCAGCACATTGCCGAAAATGTGATCGTCGAAATCCGCGACGGCGATGTTGTCGGCCTTGGCGAAGCGGCGCCGATCAAGTATTACAATCAGACGCAAGCGAGCTGCATTCGCGCGCTGAACAAAATGGCGCGGCGGCTTGAGAAACGCACGCCGTTTGAGATGGAAGCGATTCTCGCCGATTTACGCGCACGATTTCCGGGCGAGCCGAGCGCGATTGCGGCTGTGGATATCGCGCTGCACGATTTGATGGGCAAGCGGCTCGGTCGCCCGCTGTGGCAAATCTGGGGGCTGGATGTGTCGGGGACGCCGCGCACGACATTTACGATTGGGATTGATTCGTTCGAGAAAGTCGTCGCGAAAGTCGCCGAAGCAGAAAAATATCCGCTGCTGAAAATCAAAGTGGGCGTCAAGAACGATCTCGAAATTCTGCGGGAAGTCCGCCGGCTTGCGCCGAAGAAGACGCTGCGCGTGGATGCCAACTGCGGCTGGACGGTGAAGGAATCGATTGAGAAAGCGAAGACGCTCGAAAAGCTTGGTATCGAATTTCTCGAACAACCGATTCCGGCGGGGAACAACGCGGCACTGAAAAAAATCAAGAACGCCATCGGCATTCCGCTGATGACCGACGAATCGAGCCTCGTGCCCGCGGACATCCCGCCGCTGGCCGGCTGCGTCGATGGGATCAACATCAAGCTGGTCAAATGTGGCGGCTTGCGCGAGGGATTGAAGATGGTCCATATCGCGCGCGCGTGCGGCCTGAAAATCATGCTGGGCTGCATGATCGAATCGAGCGTGCTGATCAGCGCGGCCGCGCAACTTTCGCCGCTGGCGGATTACGCGGACCTGGACGGGAACGTCCTGATTTCAGACGATCCGTTCAGCGGCGTGACGCTGGATAAATCGGCGAAATTGATTTTGAACGAGCGGGCGGGGATTGGTTGCGTGCACCGATGAAACCGCAAACGGCTTAACGGATTGAACAACGAATCGCGCGAATTTTCACGAATGGAGGGCAATGGATTCTTTGGCTGGAGTGAGCAGATTCGACGCGCGTGCGTGAATTAATCCGAGCGTGATCCAGAATGGCAGCGAATACGCTGGCCCTTCGAGGCTCACCGTGAAGAACGCAAACAGCAGCGTATAACCGAAATAAAGGAGGAGCACTTCGAGCATGATGTCGCCTTGATTGCGTGCGAGTGCGCGACCTGCGCGCCACAATGTTGCGCCGATGAGAAGCGCGAGCAAAGCAATGCCGGCGAGGCCGTAGCGGTAGAGCGTGTTCAAGTAGCTGTTGTGCGGGTCGAGGCCTTCGCGGTCGTCGCCGTAGTGAAAGCCGCTTTGGTAAAGCGCGCGATAAAACCACGGTTTGCCGACGCCTGCGCCGATGAGCCAGTGGCCGTTGCGCCAATCGTTGGCCATGCGTCGCCAGACAAGGAAGCGCCAGATGTTGTTGCGCACGCTCACGCTCGTGGCATCGAAGACGGCCTGCAATTTCGCGACTTCGGGATCGTTGATCGGTACGTACGGCGGGCGTTTGGCGATCATGCGTTCGGCGGGATTCGCGGGCAGTTGAGTGCTGTCGAAGAGTTCGAAGAGGCGCGCGTATTGCTCCAGATTCCACGCTTTGATTTCGCTCGCAGTTTCAGTGCCGGGCTGCTCGGGTTGCGCGGTGAAAGTTTTCAGCGCGCGATATCCCGCGGCCATGATCGCAAAAAGCGCAATGCAAAGCGCGGCGCGCTTCAGCGCCGCGAACTGCTTTTGAAACGCGGTGGCAATACCCACAGCGAAGAGAAACGCGAGCGCGAAAGCCATGCCGATGAGCACGACCGATTGCGTCGGGCGAACGCTTTGGCGCCAACCCGCGAGTAACACGCCGGCGAGCGCGAGCGCGCGCAGCGGCCACGTGCGCAGCGCGACGACGCAGAAGCCAAGGCCGAGAATTGCAATGGGCAGAGTCTCCTGGCCATAGATCGGCATCCACTCGCCCTGCGTGCCGGGGAGTAGCGAGGTGGTTTTGGGATCGAGCAGATGAAAAATATCGAGCAGCGCACAGAAGAGCGATGCCGAAACAGCGCCGAATGCGGCGAAGCGGGTGTTGAGTTCTGAGTCGCCGAAAAAAATGAACGCGTACAAAAATGCAGACGGATAAATAAGTGCAAGCGCGCTTTGGCGCACGATCAAGTAGTTGTCGCCGCCGTTGAATTTTGCAAGGGCCGCGTGCAGCGCGCCCCAGGCGATCAAGCCGAGCGCGGCGATGGAGCTCCAGCCGAACGCGACCAGGAATTTTTCGAACCGCGTGCGGCCTTCCGCGCGGTCGTAGAGTTCGCGCGCGCGAATCAGCGCGACGGGCAGCAGCAGAAGCAGCGTGGATTCGGTGACGAAGGCGTAAGTGAGAATTGTCGGCGGAGCAAGGTTGAGGATTTTCCAGAGATCGCCTAGATTCAGATGCGCGAAATCGCGGCGGCCAATCAGCAGGCCGGCGAGCAGCAGCAGCAGAATCCAGCGCGCGGCGCGGGTCGCGGCGTTCACACGTGGTTCGGGCATTCAGTCCTTTCGTCGTTTTTTGCCGCTGCGTCAAGGCCCGCGCGCTGCAGGGCGAGGCGCGCGAGGAAGTAGGGATTGTACAGCAGATAGCGCTTCCACAAGCGGCGCGGTTCCACACAGAAGCGATAGAGCCACTCAAGCCCCGCGCCTTGCATCCACGCCGGCGCCTGGCGCACGGTGCCGGTGTGGAAATTGAACGCGGCACCAACGCCGATTTGCACGGGGACTATTTTTTCGGAGTAGTGCGCCATAAAAAATTCCTGCTTTGGCGCGCCAAGCGCAACGAAGATAAGTCGCGCGCCGCTGGAATTGATTGCGTCGATTTCGCGGAGCAGTTGCGGATCGTTCTCGGCACGATCGCCGAAGGGTGGCGCGCAGACGCCGGCAATCTGGATTTGTGGAAGGCCTTGCTTCAGAATTTCGGCGAGCTTTTCGGGCACACTGGGCGCGCCGCCGTAGAGGTAAATTGGCACGCCGCGCTGCGCGGCGGCTGCGCAGAGATGCAGCATCAGCGTCGGGCCGTAGACGCGGTCTTTGAGGCGGCGGCCGCCAAGAATTTTGTGCGCCCACACCAGCGGCATGCCGTCGGGGACGGTGAGGAGCGCGGCATTAAGCACGGCGCGATAGGCAGGATCGCGGCGCGCCATCGAGACGCAGTGGACATTCGCCGCGCAGACATACGCGCCGGGTTTGTATTCATTAGCGCGCGCGAGGATGATCTCGACGGCTTCGGCGTAATTCACCGAGGCGATGCGCGAGCCGAGGATGTTGAGGCGAGGAAAGGGAGATGAGGCGGGCGCATTCATGGCGATGATGGCGCATTGTAATTCTGCGGGCGTTACTGCGCAATCGTGGTGTAAATGAAGCGGCGGCTTTCTTGCCGACACAATTTCGGCGGCAGGAGTGCCGCCGCTCCTTTAATCGGCTCTGGCTGAAAAAGCGAAAGTTGGATAGAACCTCTCGCCGTGGACTCATCGACGACAAGCACTGCCGTTCCACCTGACGACGCTGGCGCGCCCGTGCAAGTGGCTGCGCGCACGGAGGTCAGCAGCTTGCGCGAGCTGACGCCGGCGCAATGGAAATCGGGGATTGCGGCGTGGCTGGGGTGGTTGTTCGACGGGCTGGATATGCATTTGTATGGGCTGATCGCCGGGCCGTTTGTCGCGTCGCTGATGTTGATCTCCGACTCAAACGATCCGCAGGTCAAAGAGAAGATGGGGTGGATTCAAGCCGCGTTTTTAGTGGGATGGGCGTTGGGCGGCGGATTCTTTGGGCGAATCGGAGATCTGATCGGACGCAGCCGGGCGCTTTGTCTGACCATTTTGGCGTATGCGTGCTTCACCGGCTTTTCGTTTTTCGCGGCGAGCTGGCAGCAATTGCTTGTATTTCGATTTATCGCGGCGCTGGGCATCGGCGGCGAGTGGGCCGTAGGCTCGTCGTTGCTCTCTGAAACCTGGCCGCGCAAATGGGCGCCATGGATCGCCGCGGTGTTGCAGACCGGCGTGAATATCGGCGTATTGCTGGCGTGCGGCGCCAGCGACTTGCTTCACAATTACCCTCCAAAATACGTTTTTCTCGTGGGCCTTGTTCCCGCGCTTCTGGTGCTATGGATCAGGCGCGCGGTACCCGAACCGGAAGAGTGGCATGTAGCGAAAAGGGCTTCCGTGGGAAATGCGCCGCGCGTCCGGGAATTGTTTCGTGGCGGTGTCAGGCGCACAACGCTCTTAACGATCGTGGTCTGTGCGTGCTCGTTGACGCCGTGGTGGGCTTTTATGTTCTGGAACAATCAAAATATGCGCTCACTGGCGGAGCAAGCTGGCTGGACGAGCGATGTGGTAAAGAGCGCGGTGCCCCGCCAGTTTTTCCTCGTGATTTTTGCGTCCTGCATCGGGAACTTTTTTGCGGGATGGCTCGCGAAACAATTTGGTTTTCGGCGTGCGATTGCGCTGATGTGCCTGGGATTTCTGGCCGCGATGACCGCGACGTTTTATGCGGAGCGAGATTTCGTTTCGATGCTCTGGTACATCCCCTGGGTCGGTTTTTTCTCCGGTGTTTTCGGACTTTTTACCATGTACCTGCCTCCTCTGTTCCCGGTGTTGCTGAGAACGACCGGCGCGGGATTCTCCTACAACATCGGGCGCCTCGTAGCGGCGGCGGGAACGATTTTTTCTGCGCAGTTGTCGATTTGGCTCGACTTCCG
Organism: Planctomycetota bacterium; assembly: GCA_035308565.1. Classification (GTDB taxonomy): domain Bacteria; phylum Planctomycetota; class SZUA-567; order H5-PLA8; family H5-PLA8; genus JANXLS01. The sequence goes on from DATGGK010000149.1 coordinate 8,559, forward strand.
GCACACGCTGCTCTACGTTGGATTTCTGTTTATTCCCGCGATGATCGTGGCCTGGTTCCTGCCCGATTTGCGGGCCGACGGACATGCGAAAACCAGCGCAGATTGAGCGCGTGTTCACGCCAAATCCGTCTCGTACGCGATTTCGCTCGCCGCCTGCGCCAGATCGCGGTAGAGCGCGGCGGATTCGCCGTCGAGGCCTTCGGCGCGGGCCATGTCGCTGAAGTGTTTCGGTTCGACGCCCCTTAGGTTCAGGCGCGCTTCAATCGCTTTGCCGAGCGCGACGAGTTCCTCTTTTGTGATGGCGCCTTCGCGAATTAATTTACGATAGGCATTGGCGTCGAGCAGTTCGGCGTCGGGCGATTCGCCGCGTTTGTCGGGCGGCAGCGTGCGGCGGAAATCGAGCGCTTGCGCGAGGCGATCGGCGAGCTTGCTTTCCACAAAGGGCTCGCCGGTGAAATGCGAAAACGGACGGCTGGTCGCTTCCCACGAATGAAGGAAGCGCAGGCCGTAGCGCAGGCCGGCGTGCATGGTGTAACCGAGCGCGCCGACCAAGAGCAGCGTGTCGAAGGCTTCGAGGAATTTCAGCGCGACGATGCCGGCGAAAATCAACATGCCGCCGAGCAACATGCGTTTAATAAGTTGGAAGAAATGCTCGTGGCAGCGGTCACGCAGGCGTGCCATGACCATCTGGCGGCAGCATTCGGCGGCCGCGCCGCGGCGCAAATCCGGCAGTGGCGGGATGTAAATGACCGGCGTTCCGCTGGTGAGGCTTTCGACCGTACCCATGTCGTTTTCACAGAGCACCCACCACTTGAGCTTCTTATCCGGCAGCGCCCAGAAGCGCGGGCCGTTCAGGCGCGCGGACATGGAACGCTGGACGGCGCGCGCTTCCGGCGATGCGGCGGCGAGCGGCGCGACGGGCGCGACAGGCCCGGTGGACGCGTGCGCATTTGGCGCGTTGGAATCCGTGTTGCGATCGGCAGGAGTTGACGCGCCGGGCTCGCCATCGCGGCGGGACTGTTGATTTTTTTTAACACCGCTCATTTCTTTGACGACGATCCTCCAGCGGAGTCGGACGACGGCGCGGGCGCGTGCAGGTCGAGACCCAGCGCTTTGAGCAAATGATCCGCGTCGAGCGGATTGAACGTGCTCGAATTGACTTCGATGTTGCCGAGTTTCAAGCCAGTGAGCGCTTTCTGCGCAAAATAAAAACTCGCGCCAGGCTTGGCGTAAACTTTTGCCATCGCCGCCGTGCCGTAGGCGGTCGCTTCGGCGCGCAGGAAGTCGGCCTTGGCGACTTTCTTGCGCTTATCGGCGGTCGCTTTCGCGGTGACCGTGTTGGCTTCAAACTGCGCGTCTTGCAGAATTTTATTGACCTTCTGATCGGTTTCGGCAGTTAGGTTAGCCATGTCCTGCTTCAGCGTTTCCTTGATGCTGACGACCTCCGCGGCGGCTTCGGCCTCGATTTTTTCCGTCGCCATTTCGCCGGCCACCTGCTGCGTTTTGCATTCTTCGAGGCCCAGCGTCTGGCCGGAGAGCTGCTTTTTCAGCAACTGCTCTTCAAAAACTTTGTCGTACACGATGTTGCGCAGCATCACGCTTTTCACTTCGAGGCCGTATTCCTCCAATTGCTTGTCCATCAATTTCTGAACTTCCTCAGTTTTCTTGTCGCGCACTTCGGAGTTGTAAAAGTCCTCGGTCTTCATTTGCGTCAAAACGGCGTTGGCATACTGCGACAAGCTTGAGCGCACACGGTTTTCGATGTCGGCGTACGATGGGAATTTTCCGGCGACCTCCCAGCATTTTCCCTGGTGAATGCGGAAAATCACCGACACATCCACACTGGTTTTGTAGCCGTCGCCGCCGCGCACATCCATGGGGTGATACACGTTCGACCATGTCGGGTCCCATAGCTTTACGCGATGCAGTCCCGGGATGCAGGTCACGTAACCGGGCGTGTAATCGTGCTTCTCAATTCCGCCGCCGGACATCAGCGTGCGCACGCCGATGGCGTTCGCGGGAACTTTGTAGAAACAAGTCCACAAAA